>JBGSLV010000001.1:0-8002 GCA_041740515.1 Bdellovibrionales bacterium
TGTTTTAAAGCTGAGTTTACTTCTTCGGGATCGAATAGGAACTTATTTTTTTGGTCTTTGTGCATAAGGCATTCTCCTTGTTAGATTGTTTCAAACAAGAAGTGGTAATGTCACCCATACACAAAATAATTTACAGACCCATAAGTTTTAATAGAATTTTATCTATTCAACTTTTATTCATAAGAAAATAAGTTGAATAGATAAAATGTAATTTAACTTAAATGATATATTTAAATGGCCTAAGACTTGCGCTATGCTAAGAGATATTAATAAAAAAAATCAAACATAAAAATGAACTTTACTCAAAGAATCAGATTGACTTTTTTTCCTAAAAGCAAACACTTGAATAGTGTATAATATTCTTTCTTTTTTATTAATAATTTTTATAAACTTTAAAGCTTATGGATTAGAAATTCAGTTCGTAAGGGGTATAGTATCCAAACCTGAAACTATTCATAGATTATATTACACTAATGCTGAGTTGACTGGACATAAAAAAATTGTCTATCAAATCGACCCTGTAAATAATGAAAGGTTAGGACTATATTTTAGTGTTCAAAAAATTTTACTAGGATTTGCTTTTGATATTATTCAAAATGATATCGAGACCTCGACTATTGATTTATATGGAATTTATGATTTTTCAAAATTCTTAAGACTTAGTTTTAATTATCAAGAGTTAGAAGGTTTAATTTCAAAAGTAAGTGTTGTTGGAACAAATCAAACTGCAAAATTTTTTAGTCCTGATTTAAAGTCAAGGAAGTATGAATTTTTGGTAAACTATCAACTGGATGAAGATGAACTTTTTTCTGTATATGTCCAGAACTTACCTTTCAAACCCTTTAAAAAAAAGTTAAATATTTCGTTTAATGGTCTATGCTTAGTTAGGTCCCTTGAACTTAAAGATCCAAACAGCATTATATTTAAACCTGAATTTGTAAACAACATAGAGAACATTGAGAGCCTTAAAGCTTTATCTTTTGTTAACTTATTAGGTCCCTTATTTGGTTATTCAATTTTGCCAAACATGGTCGTTTTTTTAGACTTGAAAGGCGGCTTTGGTTACTTTTATAATCAAAATCAGAACAATGATTTAAAAGAAACTGGGTTTGAATTCAATTTTATGCAAGGTCTAGGCATTGCGTGGTCTGACAAAAACCAAAAAATGAATTTAAATTCTAAATTTATTTTACAAAATGGTCGTCATATACAAACAAATCATGCAGAACTTTCTTTTACATATAGATTTTTATAGTTCACAAATCTTTACCCAAATTAAAAAATTGGATATCAATTTAGGATATTTTTTACCATATCTAGTTTAAAATGATTTATGTCAACTTGCTTATGTTTGGATTCTTGAATAATGTGAACACCTATATGCTAACAATTATTCCCTATCGGCCTGAACTGAAAAGTTATTTTTATGATATCAATAAAGAATGGATCAGCTCCATGTTTGAAATGGAGCCCATTGACGAGCACGTTTTATCTTATCCTGAAGAATCTATAATCAATTCGGGGGGACAAATTTGGTTTGTCGAAGATTCTAGGCTTGGAATCATAGGGACTGCAGCTTTAAAAAAAGCAAAATATGACTTTTTTGAGCTCACTAAAATGGGCGTTTTTGAAAAAGCAAGGGGGCTTAAGGCGGGTGAGTTTCTGCTTCAGTTCGTGATTGCATTTATTAAAAAACAAAAAATTAAAAATTGTTACTTGCTTACAAATTCTGATTGTCAGGCTGCGATTCACTTATATTTAAAAAACGGTTTTAAGCACGATGCTGATATTATGGATAAATTTGGTTCAGAGTACGAACGCGCAGATGTAGCTATGAAATTGTTTTTATAAACTTAATAAATATCTTGATATGGTTTATTCTTCGAATCAGGGATATCACCTTATTGTTAAATCCCAAAATTTAAAAATTTTAAGGTCTTATTGGGTAAATCAATAATTAGGCTCTTGTTCTTTAGAATATACGTGTTCATAAATAAAGACATTTGTACTTTAATAGCCAAAAAAACCCTAGGCAAAGTACTTATTTTTGGTTTAATTGATGGTTCTAGAATACTAAGGATGAACATGTCTAAACGCCATCTTTAGACCTCACGCCACACCTCACTTACACGACTGACAAAATTCCTGGTGATCCCATTAATCTTGCGATTTATGCTACTGAACAAGAACTGATAGATGTATATTTAGAAGCAAATTTTAGCCAAGCCTCAGCTTTGAACATTCGAGATGATATACGTATTGGTGTAAGTGTTATTTTTTATCGCCCAGATCGAAATGCCCCTGTAATTAATTTGTATTTATGGAATCGTAAGGCCTTTATGGCTTGGATCAGCCACTTTTGATAAAGGATCTGGCCTTAGTCATTGCACAGGACAAATCACCCATCATATCGCGGCCGACATAGACGCTGAGCGAGACTACGATCTTCGCTCATTGATTGCGGCGACCCAAAGGGTAGTAAAATGGTACCAAGCACCAGGTGCAGGAGCCACCCAAGATGGTTGAAATGGGGGTGGTAATCGATAAGTTACCGATGGAAAAATATCTTTTATTGTTTTAACATCAAACAAAAAAAATAGTCATGTTAAAAGCTTTTCTACTTCGGCAGGTTAAAAAAATAATTTTGTAATTAAAAGTCGAGACTTCTTACTCTCGGATAAGTGAGCAATTTTTTAAAAACATTTTTTCTGCTATAAAAAATCGAAAGGATTAACATAACAGGCCATATGCATAGTTTTATCTTTCAAGACAACTTGCTCTGAACCATCCCCAAAAAATTTCATTAGGATTTTTGCTAAAGGTTGTTTTTCTATTTTTTGATTAAAGTATGATCCAAATTCATAAAAAGCTCGTCTGTTGAGGACTAAGATTTCAAACTTATTTGGTCCAGGTTTTCTTTTTTTCGCTAAAAAACACTTTAAATCTATTGTACTATTAGTTTAGTTAGTCTTATTAAATAAAATTTATGACTCTCATGTTTTTATCAAATACTAGCTTTTTTGTGGGTAAATTCTTCGAAACTATTCTAAATCTTAAAAGGGAATAATAAAATGATGAACAATTATAAAAAAAATTACTTAATAAAAAATTTGTTTCGAATAATTATTTTAGTTTTAGGATTAGGAAATCATCTAAATGCTACTCCGGAGCCTACTTCTGAAAAAAACATCTGCAAGGGTGGCTTCGTTAATTTCTATGACTTAACTATAGATGAAATTAATAGCCCAGGAAAATATGGCAGATATGCACCATTTTTTAACTATCTTGAACCCACTGGTGAAATAACGATTCAACAATTATCGCTTTTTTCAACGCTCTTTGAGAAAAAAGGTGTAGGTAATCGTTCCTGTCAGAAAATAATTGGGTTAGCTTTGCATCGTGATAAATTAGCCAACGATTGCCAACTATGTAATGAAAGTGACACCAACAAAAGTTGGAAGAATATTGTTAAAACAATGAATTACTCTTTGGAGATTCCTCAAGTAGTTAAAGATTGTAACAACAAGTTTTTGACTGAAAATAAACTTGAACCTGTTCGATTCAATAATCTTAAATTAGAACATCATTGTGTTGGTGATGAAAAAGCATTTATTCAAAGACATTTTGATCCAAGAGAGGTTAAGTCCTTAGAATTGCCTCAAAATATACATGCTTGCGCTTTAAAACCTGTAACAGCAATTGAAATCTATCAGAAAGAGGGTTTTAAAAATTATGATGAACAAGTATCGTGTAGACAGGTCATGATGAACAATAATTTTAAACTAAAGCTGGGTGATACGGGTATGGCGATAACTTGTCCGGCAAATATTGAAATAAATCAAACAAGTTTAAACACTTCAGACAGTTTGCTTGGATTTAAAATTTGTAAAGATTCATTTAATATTGAAGAGGTTAAACTCACACCCAAAGAAGATGAAGGCGTCTTGTAATTCTTAGCTAAACTTTTTTTGAAGTTCTCAAAAAAAATAGATAAATCACTTATTTGCAATTTGAAAGATACGACAGGGCTAGGGTATTTTACCTTAAGCGATATCTATAAAGATGATTTTTAAACTAGACATAGGCTTAAAAAAATAAAAATTTTTTGTCGCAAAACTAGTCCAACATCATACACAGTGTCTCACTATGATATATATTTGTCCTTAACAAATTGCAAAATGGATCATTTATTTTTGTTATTATAGTCCTTTTCAATATAACAATTTATTAATTTTCCGTGTTATTATTAGATACCCATGATTTTTAGTATAAGCATTTTAAAAACAAAATTTAGTGGTCAAGTTTTTACACTACTAACTCTAACTTTTGTCTTTCTTTGTTATGTCAACTGTAAGTCTGGATTCACAGGGACGACAGGCAATGTAGTTAATCATTGCGCAACTGATACGTCCACAAACTCTAGTATTGTTATTACCAAAAACGGACCTGTGCAAGGGACAGTAAATTCAACAAGTTTAGCATTCCTCGGAATTCCTTATGCGAAGCCGCCGGTTGGCAATTTACGCTGGAAACCTCCAGAGAGTCTGGAGTGTAGTGAAGTCACTCTTAACGCCACAAGTTTCGAATCAGCTTGTATACAAAAATCCCCTTCTGGCGTGGTAAGCGGGTCTGAAGATTGTCTACGTCTAAATTTATGGAAGCCATTGAATGGCGAAAGCTCCAAGGCTGTTATGGTGTTTATTCACGGAGGTGGAAATATGACGGGTTCCCCTTCCGAGGATAATAGTGGGATTAAGCTTTATGATGGTCAAATGCTTGCTGAACGTGGCGATGTGATAGTAATCACGCTTAATTATCGGCTTAATATTTTTGGTTATTTCATGTACAGTGAATTGGAACAAGAAAGTTCAAACGGAGTCTCTGGAAATTATGGAATATTAGATCAGATTGCAGCGCTGAAATGGATCAAAGACAATGTCGCAGCGTTTGGCGGAGATCCAAGCCGAGTTTTACTTTTTGGAGAATCTGGTGGTGCTACTGATGTCTGCGGTCTGCTGGCATCGCCCTTAGCCGCAGGTCTTTTTTCTAGTGCCATTATTCAAAGCGGCAGCTGTTTAGGCAAAACCAAGAGCGCTGTGGAAAGTTGGAGCCAAGCTTTTATTGCAAGTACTTCCTGCTCCAGCAGTGTAAACAAACTCGATTGCTTGCGCGGATTATCTGAGACCGACATTGTGTCTGCTATGAATTCAACGGTCACAGAGGGTGGAATTATCCAAACGCCCGCGGGACCGACCGTTGATGGTTATGTGCTGCCTCAAATGCCTAATGTTGCTTTCGCAGAAGGCTCACACAACAAAGTGCCCGTGATTATTGGTGTCAATGCTGACGAAACAGCTTTACCACTTTTTAATGTTCCTACACTAACAGCCGGTGAATATGTTGTAGCTATTAATCTACTTTTTGGGACCACTGTAGGGGCGCAGGTATTATCTAGGTATCCCTCAGCGAATTTCTTATCGCCGCGATTGGCCTATATTGCCATGACAACGGACTCCCAATTTGTTTGCCCTGCAAGGCAATCTGCTCTTGCCTTAGATCAAGGTCAGACACAACCTGTTTATCGCTACTTATATACTCACTTGATGAGTGGATCCGCATTTTTTTTAGGGGCTGCACATGGTCTAGAATTATTTTATGTGTTCCAAACTATGTCGAGGCTACCAAGCTATACTCCTAGTACTGGAGATTTGGCTCTTGAAGAACATGTTCTTGGTTACTGGACACAAATGGCAAAAACAGGAAGCCCTAATGGGTTGGGTTCGCCAATCTGGCCAGAGTTTTCATCAGTTAATGATGACTACTTAAATTTACGAGATTCACCAGTTGGTGGTCTTGGTGTACTCACAAGTCATTGCGACTTTTGGGATACTCTGTAAACCGTCTACATTGAATGTCCAAAGTATTTGTCTTAAGCCCGGCTTAACTTTTCTTGTCTCGTCTTAGTTGGGATCTCAACCTTAAAAGCGATCTTAGAATCACCGGGGAACTTCTGTTTCAGAAAATACTTTTTCTATTCCAACTATAACCACTACGAAATCAATTGCTCCATTATCAGAAATATAGAGTTGTAAGAAAAACCTTTGTTTTGGATTGATTCCATTTTCATGTCTTTCTTTGACTAAAATCTCAGTAAAATTCTGAAACTTAAAATTGTTAACATACTTTGGATCTGATTTAAGTCTTTCTAAGGTTTTTTGAGATCCATTAATAAAAACATAAAGTAAATTAAAGATAAACGTTATGTCTAAATCTGGGGAGTATAATTTTAAATAACTTAAAGCTTTTTTTAAATTTCTGACTTCAGGATTAAAGTGAGATTTTAAACCAAATAAATATATCTTATCTTGGGGATCATTAACTTCATTTCTTGTATTGAATAAAAATAAAATAGTTGCATTGATATAATCCAACAAAAGTTTTCTGGCTATGTGTAAATTTTTACTATCTGGGTTTAAACTTTCAGCTTCAATTAGTTTTTTCAAGAACGTGAATTCGCTGACCCAACTTCTTGAATAGAATTCATGAATTGTTTCTAAATTCTCCAACTGGGATTTATCTAAATCATGACCGCCATATTTCTTTTCCTCTAAATAAAAGTCATTCATGACATGTAACAGCCTATTCGCTGTTTGCTTAGAACTTTTTGGACCAAATAGAGTCGCTTGTGTCGGAATAAAAAGAGTCCAAAAAGAAGGGGAGTCCTTAGCCATAAGGATTAAGTTTTCGAATAATGATTTTTCAAAAAGATGTTCGCTTTTAAGGATCAATCCAAAAACGGACTTCGCCCAAAGAATATCAAAGAATAAAGAACCATCATTTATAACCGCAGTGGCTAGTAGTTTTTTTAATAGTTCATATTTTCGCGTGGAGTCTATCTGTGCGTCCTGCAAATAGTAAGTTAAGATTTGGCCTGCAAATTTATAGGCCTCGCCCGGAGCGTAGTTAAATTTATCAGGATTGAGCCTTAAAGATAAGTCAAAACCTCCTATATGTCGACCTGATAAATTCACATTGGCAAAGACATGATTGTTTAGCAGTCTGTGTTTTTGTTCAGGGGAAAGGGCATTCCAATCCATCTGACTTTTGATCCTTTTCATGGATTGTTTCATGAGTTCAAATTGCGGCACCAATAGATCGGATTCTTCTCTGATCTGATTGACCTGTGGATTTTGAAGCGACAAAAAAACACTATGTCGTCTGAGTCCTAATGCATAATTATTTGAATCTGAATCAATGGGTTGATTAAAGGAAGGAAAGGCCGAAAGTATTTTCTTTTTGTTCGTATCGACGTAGACGGTCAAAGCAATACGGCTTCCATTTTTAAGTTTTACAGTGCTCATTATGGTTGTCGACCATCCTCTTGGTTTGACAGTATCTGGTTTATTTAAGACTTGATAAATCAAATCTATGATTTCTGCTTTTTCGAGATAGTGAGGAAACAAAGTTTTGTAAAGATACCCACTATTGAAATTTAAATCTGAAGCCCAGAGACTCTTTAAACTTTTTTTAGTGAAAGCCGAGCTGGGAAGTCTTACAAAAATGACGTCATTGCCATTTGTAGAAATATTGTACCAATTATGTATTGAATCCCTTTCCTCTTGAAGATTTTTTATATCAGGTCGCAAATCTAAAAATCGAATCAAGCCGTCATAGGTGTGTAACCCTCCAGAGATTTCATAACGAGTTTGACCGAAGGATGTTCTAATTCTTGCAATATCGCCATTAAAAATATGCTCTTCAGTCTTTTGGTCAAGTGTGTATTTCGAAAAATCTTCTACAACTGGAATGACTTGATTCAAGAAACCAGCGCACAGACCCTCAGCGTAGCTTTGTGGGATAGCTGGGTTTTTTCTAGAATTTGTGGGAAAAATGTGGATAAGTTAGCTAGACCTTTAAAAAAAAAGCCCCAGACAACCGCCTGAAATTCTGATTTGATTTTTGTAGAACCAAAACATCAAAAAGGAGCATCAGGCATGGACGC
>JBGSLV010000002.1:0-23029 GCA_041740515.1 Bdellovibrionales bacterium
TGTTTTAAAGCTGAGTTTACTTCTTCGGGATCGAATAGGAACTTATTTTTTTGGTCTTTGTGCATAAGGCATTCTCCTTGTTAGATTGTTTCAAACAAGAAGTGGTAATGTCACCCATACACAAAATAATTTACAGACCCAGTAATGTGACATTTATCGGCGTACGAATGAACCCATACAATCTTAAGTCTTATGTGGCCTTTAGTCATCTTCATCAAAGTCGCCTTCGTTTTGAGAGTTTTCAAGAACACTCTCGATCTCGTCAGCATCTGTGACATTACTTAGAGCCTGTATCATGCTTGATATGTTTAAACTGATACTTGTGGTTGAGTTCAGGCTTATTAGACCTCGAAACTGAATGGTAATATCATCGTTTGTGACAAAAGGTGTCCCCATACTATTATCATTAGATAAAATTACGCTTGGACTAATTTCTCCTGCGCAATCTGGTTCAAGATCAAATTCTATACGAGTATACTCTCCTTTGGGGATGTTAACTTCTGTCAAAACAGTTCCTGTGGGGTCAATATTTATCAAACCTAAGTTTATATCTACGTTATCCTCATCTTCATCGGTAATTGGATTTGTTAGCTCTTGATCTGTTTTAAAGCGTAAACGCTTGACACAAAACTGCAGTGAACTAACCGCAAACGGAGTTAATTTACTAAAAGCTTGAGGTGTAGAGTAAGGTAAAATTTTAAGCGATACCAGCGGATTGCCAATGGTTGTATTGTCGTTGTCCGTGCAGCTCAGATTTAGTAACAATATTAATAATATAAAATATTTCATTTTTTATCCCCTTCACTAAGTGTTAATGGAAACACAGCAAAACTTATCTGATAGACCGATTCATTCATCTGATTTTCATTTTTGATATTTTCAATCTTTTCAAAAGCTTCATTGAGTATTTCTATGATTTCATCATACTGTGATGATGTTACAGGTAAAGCTTTGCCAACAAGCCATCTTTTACTTTTTGGTACAACTTTAATCGATTGAGTTGCTAACTCAAACATCTGTTTGTGGGCTTCCGTTAAGCCCAACTTGTAAATCTCTTGATTACAGACCAGATTTTTTTCAGTTTGAGTGAGTTCTCCGGATTCATTAATTGATAAGAAATTGTTATCTAACAAAAATTTTAAAGACTCTCTAATTTTCTTTTTCGAAACTTTAAATTGCAGATTTTGATAAATCCATTCAGGATCATTATTAAAATTTTGGCATGCAACCATTTCTCTGATGGCTATATTAAACCATTTTGAAAGGTAACTATAGTTAATCACTTCGTCGTCATTTTTACCTTTATAACTTTTAAACCCTGCCATACTTTTTACGGCATGTTTTCTTTCTTCAAGGGAATTAGAATCAGAAAGCACTCTTAAGTGTTTCAAAAAATTCTTTTCTGAAGTTGTAAGTTTAAAAACATAACTCAGTTTATCGATGACTTCTTCAGAGATTGTTCTTTCGCCCGATAAAATCATACTTAATAAAGCTGCCGAAACTTTTGATGTTTCGGCAACTTTTCTCTGTGATAGTCCATATTCAACTTTTACATATTCTAAGCTTTCTTTTATGAACTCTTTATAATCGTGATATTTAAAAATATTTGGTTTTTTCATAACAACCCTTATTTTATTATATCTTAATCATTGTCTTCAGTTCTAATACTTAATGACTCCATTAATTCTTCCAGCTCTTCGTCGATGATCTCTTGGTTTTGTGACGAAGGATTAAAGCTGTCTATGGCCGCAACAATTTCAGCTAGAGGCAGGACTATTTGAACGCCTTCAGAAACCACAAACTCACCTTCAAATTTGATTGTGACTTCTTCATCAGTTGAAAAACTGCCGCTAGCATTGGTGATCTGGATGCTCTTACCGCTTAAGCAGTCATTGTCTAAATCAAATTCAATTTCGGAATAAGTTCCTACAGGCACTTGAATGTTGCCTAAATCAGTTCCTTGAGGATCTATGACAACTTCACCTATTTCAAAATCTATACTGTCCTCAATCTCTTCTTCTGTGGAATCATCGTCTTGGCTTGTGATTTGCGTTACAATACCTTCCGGTAATTCGAATCTTAATCTTTCTAAACAGAACAAAATGTCGCCATATTCGGCGGCTTTGGCTTTTGGAAAGAATAGTGACATTAAATTATGAGTTGTAACGGCGTTTGAATCCGACAATCTTAAAGATACATTTGCTAGCTGACCGGATGATCCTGAACAGGCTGAATTGATTAAAAGTAAACCTGCTACTAATGCTTTTATAACTACGTTCTTGTTTGTTTTCATTGGCGTCCTCCCTTTTAGACTTAATAACTTTTCGGGAGAGCCAGGAAAATATATATACGAGTGCAATTATTTGTGAATTTTTATATATTATATACTTGAAAAAATCAAACAAAATCATATATTTGTAAAATAAAAATATATTTTTATTAACACTAATTTATATTATTTTGTGAACAAAATAACCCGTATAAAATTACTCCTCCAGCAGTTTTTTGTCGACTTCCCATACGGAACCCGTAGGTGTGTCCTTAACCGCAATTTTAAGGGCCGTCAGTTCGGCCCGGTATTGATCAGCCGCTTGATAATCTTTTTGGGCTTTTGCTTCAGCTCGCTTGTGCATTAATAAACGAACATGGTTTTCGTCGATCTGTAACTTTTGAATAAGGATCTGATCAATACTTTTTAAGAAGGTGCTTGGGTCCTCTTGAAACAGACTTAAAGGCTCACCAGTTGCTAGTATAAAACTTTTAAAAAGCCCTGCAATTATAAACTTATCCTGAGTTTTGGCAGATCCAGCAGGGCAAGCGGCATTGAACATGCGAACAGCTTCAAACACATAAGACATGGCTTTAGCTGTATTTAAGTCATCATTGTAAGCTTCAAAAAGTTGCTGTTTTAAATGGGTTATAGACTTTAAGAAAGCATCAGTGGTGTTGGTGGTTGCTATGGGAAAGGGTTTTGTTAAAAAATCATCACTATTTTTTAAGGCTTCATAAATTCGGCATAGTCCTACCACCGAGTTCATAATAGTTTTATCAGAGAACTCCGTTTGGGATCTATAATGGGAAGATAAAACTAGGTATTTAAAAATTTCTGGGTGGTACTGACTTAAAAAGTTTTTCATGGTCAGAACATTTCCCAAAGATTTGGACATTTTGGCGCCGGCAAAAGTAAACATATTATGATGAACCCAATAGTTGGCATAGGGTTTATGGGAGCAGGCTTCGCCTTGGGCGATTTCATTTTCATGGTGGGGAAAAGTTAGATCTAAGCCACCGCCGTGGATATCAATGTTTTCTCCTAAATGTTTAAAAATCATAGCTGTGCATTCAATATGCCACCCTGGTCGACCGGCTCCCCATGGAGAGGGCCACGACATTTCACCCTCTTTGGCAGGTTTCCAAAGTGTAAAATCTAAGGGATTTTTTTTATTGGGATCAGGCTCAACTCGTGCGCCTGAGATCATATCTTCAGGATTTCGATTACTTAATTTTCCATAAGATGCAAAGGATTCTATTGAATAAAAAACTTCACCATGTACAACATAAGCCGCTTGATTTTGAATAAGTTTTTCGATCACCCCAATGATAGCGTCTAGAGAGTCAGTAACTCTAGGGTTAAGATCATGAGGTGTTAATTTTAAAGTGTTAAAGTCCGACCAAAAAGCAGCAATGTAAGTTGAGATGACTTCTTCGAAGCTTCGGTTTTCATCGCGACACTTTTGTAAGATTTTATCATCGATGTCGGTGAAGTTATAAGCATAAGTGACACGATAACCTAAGTGAACTAGCCAGTTCTTTAAAAAATTATAAAAAACGGCCCCCCTAAAATTACCCACATGTAGATAGTCATAAACCGTTGGTCCACAGCAGTACATATTTACTTCACCAGGTTTAATGCTCTTGAAGAGTTCCTTTGAACCCGTTAACGTATTGTAGATTTGCAGTTGTGACATAGGTTTATGTGGTCCTTTATGAACTTGTGTTTAAAAATATTTTATACCTTTTGATGACAAACTTATTTTGACATCAACTACGAAAGATTTAATCCAAAAAAAGTTGTGCATTTAGTTATCTTTAACAATGCAAAACAAAATCTGGCACGCTTAATCTTTAAATTTAAAAATTATCTTCAAGGAGCCAAAGTGTCTACCCATGAAATGCACTTAAAAGCAGTCAATGCCTACAATACAGCCTATGCGAAGTATTCCAAATTTAGAGTCGGTGCTTCAGTGCTTTGTGGCGACCAAGTTTTTTCAGGGTGCAATATTGAAAATGCCAGCTACGGGGCCACGGTATGTGCTGAAAGAGTGGCCATTTGGAAAGCTGTATCTGAGCTTGGACCTGACACCAAAGTTAATAAAATTTGTTTGGTTACAAAAGATGGCGATGTGCCTTGTGGATTGTGTTTGCAAGTTATGGCTGAATTTATAATCAGTCCTGAAGCCGAAGTGTTTTTGTGCACAGAGCATGAGGTAAAAAAAGTATTACAATTTAAACAATTGATGCCTTTTCGGTTCGAGTTTTAAGTTACACTTTTTTTAAGCAAAAGCTGAAAAAAAGCACCCATGAAAAATTTTCCTTCTTGATCGCATAATTATTGCTTATGCAACAAAGCATTAAATGGCTTTAAATCCCTGAATTTCTTCTTTTACATAAGATTTTCTTTGCCATGTAAGTTTTATATTGTATCTTTTTCATCTCAGCTAGACTTCTGGCGAGTGAATCAAGACTTCATTTTTTAGTTTTGTCAGGATTCAAACATTTTATAAGACCGGGTTTTTTAGTGTTTATCGGGGGATAATTTGACACTAGGTTTGGGGCAAAAGCTTTTAGGTATTGTTACTATTGCTATTTTTAGTTTATCAACAGCCATTTGTTTTGGTCAGGCTGATCCGAATAATCCCACATCACCAAATTACCGAGGCAAAAGTTCGGGGCCACAAAAAAAATATTTTGCAACTTTAGGCGCTTCAATGGGGCGCGGTTTTGATGAGTTTGCCGAGTCGGTAGGAACTTACAATTTTTCAGGAAGTTATGTAGCTGGCGACTCTTCGTTTACTTTAAATGCCGATTACATACACCCCTTAGATGGCGACACTGATGATACTCAACCTTGGAGATTTGAGGACGTTGAAATTGTATGGAATGCCCCTGCGTTAAATCCTATCAAAGTCGCTGATCGAAGTATTAACCTTGTGCCTCGTTTGACTTACCGAGCGCCTGTGTCTGGGACGTCACGTGCCGCGAATAGTTTTGGCAGCTTAGAAGGTAACTTAATTGCTTTGATGAATGTGGGTCGGTTTGCATTTATTTTATCTCCACGTATCAGTCTCAGTTATCACGAATTTGAAACCGCTGATGAGGCTGGCGAAATTAAAAACGTCCCAGTGGCGGCAACACTTGTGACTGCGGTTCGAATGTCGGTCATAAATAATTTATTTTTTACAGTCTCGGCTTTTGCTCAGCATGGGTGGGATTATGATTTCGGCTCAGCTCCTGTCAACGGGGCTGCTTCAAATTTATATTATCAGGTTACTCCCAAGTGGGGGTTGCAAGCTTTTGTGTCGTGGCGAGATCGTGTTTATACCAACAACTCTTTGTTTGATGATGAGACATCTGAATTGGGTTTAGGGCTAATTGCAAATTTTTAATTGGGGTAATGATTTTTTTTCAAGATTTAGAAGAGGGGTTTAAAAAATGAAAATATCAAGTTTAGTTATTTTTGGGGTCTTAGTCATTGCATCCGGCTGTGTGAAACAGCATCCATTGGATAGTAACCAAACCGACAAAGCGCGAATTAATGCTGGGGAATTGGTAGCTTTAAATGAGTTGAAAGCTACTTATGTGGTTTCGACCAATAATTTTTCTAGTGTATCACCTACGTCATCAGCTCGACCGGAATTAGAATACTATACTCTTGAGCCATCAACTTATAAAGCACAAACCAGTGGCGAAGTTGAGCCTTCGGGAATGTCAGTGGTGGACAATATAGTGGTTTCCAAAGATGTAAACAATATTCGTTTTTTGGATAAAGTAAAGTTTCAAACCAATGCGCCGCTGTTAAAACTAAATGCGGGTAAAGTTGATTTTTTAGGTGAGCCTAATCGAACTTACGATATTAAATATAAGTTAACGCCGTCGGCTTTGTTAATGATGAAAATTATTTCTGAAAATGAAATCACTCATCAGGAGCTGCCGTATTCTGATAATTTAGGTAATGGGACCTTTGCTGTGCCTCTAGGTGGGTATGCGGCAAAACCTCTTCGTAGAAAAAGAGTATTAAATGATGACAACGATGCTACGAACCGTTTTGAATATGTTCCTGCTCGGTTAGTTTTTAATCCCGATGGATCTCTAAATACCAAATGTTCGACCTGTGCGGACTTTATTGAGATTAAACCTGATGATCAGGGCTTTCAAAAGTTTACGGTCGCTGAAGATAAAAAAGATGTTTATCCTGCGGATTATTTTAGTGGAGAGTGGTATTTTTCAGAAGGGGTAGTAAATACTAAACCAGGTCGCGAAACAGCTATTGGCTTTATCAGTGGTTCTTTTGATGCTGATTTTAGAAATGCGTCTAAAATTAAATTTTTCCGAACGGCTTCAGCTATTAAGGGCTACAATGTGGCTGTTGATGAGCAGCTAGATTCCAATGACTCTTTAAATTTAAGTCCGGTCATTTCGATTCCCGCTGAAGGTAAAAACTATGAACTTGCAGACTCAGGAGCTTTGCCACAGTTAGCAGAGATTGAAGTTCCCAACATTTCAATCGAATCAGCACCTTATGTGAAAATTCACTTCGAAGGGTTAACTACAATTCAAACCATTTTTGATAGTAAATTTGTAAACCTCTTAGGGACTTTAGGTACTACTAGTGCAGGGGTACTTCGTGAAGTTATGTTTGCCAAAGATAGCTTCTTTTTAACTTTTGAAGATGTAACTAACGGTCGGTTACTTAGATATTCATTTTTAAAAGCCAAAGATCGAAATTACCAAGCACGACGTCATTACAAAGAAGATCGGGAAATTTTTGGCTACTTTCCAACAGTAAGAACTCGCTTAATTCGTGATGCTGAAGATTACCGTGAAGAGGACTTTGAAAAAAATATTTTATTGCAAAGACATAATCCTAACCAAGACGTGGTATTTTATTTCTCGGACTTAACTCCCAAAGATAACGATGGCAAATGTCGACCTAACAATGATGATACCCTAGGCGCTTTAGTGGATGCTAAAGGTGAAATTAATTATCGTGAAATTGGTCGACGCGCGGTAAAATATTGGGACTCGGCTTTTAAAGTCGCGGGCGCACCCAAGGGTGTAAAACTTCATGAAGTTAATGCTAATGGGGAATGCTTTGATGCGCCTTTAGGGGATTTACAATACAACTCCATCAATATGCTGGACACTATCCAAGCCACCAATCTTCTTGGTGTGGGTCCATCCCTTGTTGACCCCTTTTCTGGGGAAGTTATCAACACCACAATGAATGTGCACATTGCACCCTTTCGTTCTATTGTCAGTCGTGAGGTTCGGGAATTTTTAAGTGGTCGATTGGGACTTTTTAAAGAAAGATCTAACCGACTCTCTAGAACAATCACTGGTAACAGCACTATACTTGGCGAAAGCTTACATACTTTTGAGGGTATCCAAAACAAAGCCCTTAGTTTAATTCCAATCACACTTCGTCGTTATGTGGCGGAACTTTATCACTTTGGTCAGTATAATAAAAACCGAGATTTAAGCCGTCTAAATACTTACGGTGCTAATAACAGCAAACAGCTTTTTGACTTTTACAATGCTTATAAAGATTTTGATGCCAACTCTGATGAAGTTGAATTGATTCAATTGATAAGCGATCGAATTCTTGAAACCGATAAAATAGTATCAGGGGAAAGAGTGTCTTCAAGTCGCATTCGAACTTTAGGACAATATGAGCAGCGTTTAAAATTGATCGAAAAATACCGTCCTGATTTTTATCGCTTAAGAATGCAGACCGAAAATATTTCGGCTCTTAGTAGTATGAACAGTATGGATAAAGATATTCGTGAAAGATGTCCTGAAGTTATAGCCTTTGTGGATAATAAGTTGGCCCAAGCTAAGACTTTGGGAATAAAACCATCGATCACTTCGGCCGAGGAAAATCCTATTGTAAAGTCTTGCATGAACAAAATTATACCTGAAAAAATCTTGGCTACCGTTGTCCATGAAATGGGACACAATTTAGGTCTAAGACATAATTTTTATGGCTCAGCCGATCCACGAAATTTCTTCAACCGGGATGAAATTAAAAAATTATATGATATCAGCTTAGTCTCTGATGAAAAACTTCCCCAAAGCTCTTCAGCCATGGAATATATTCCTTCGGATAAAGATCGTTTGTACTATCCTGGTCACTACGACATTGCGGCCATTAGATATGGCTATGCCAACCAAGTGGAAGTTGAATCTTCGGATCGACCTAATTTAGCGAAAAATATTCGACCTTTAACAGGTAATGATCAAGCCACAAAATCTGGACCTGAGGGTAATATTATTAACAACCAAGCTGAAATTGGTAAAATCAGAAACTATAAATTCTGTACGGATCATCAAGCCAGTTTGGATTTTGATCCTTTATGCCAAAGACATGATTTTGGGACTAACCCTAAGCAGATTGTTGAAGGTCTGATCAACGACTATTACGAGAGTTTAATTGTTTATGGCACTAGATATGACCGCGCAAGCATAAGTGCAAATATGGCTCGAGTTGGGATCATGTACAGACTTAAACGTTTTTATGATGAATATCGCTATCGTCTGGCAGATCGACTGGGTGTAGGTAACGAATATTTAGATAAATTTGATCCAGCCTCTTACCAAAAGTTTATGGCTCAACTTAAAAACGACACTTCTTTTGCAGGTCGGGACTATCTTGCGGTTCGTGACCAAATTTATAACTTTTTGATTGATGTCGCTTTTTTAAATAATAAGTACTGTGTCGCCATGGACCCTGCAAACGGCAACCCGTTCTTTCTTGAACTTGAAAAAGCTAGAATTCAGGTTCGAAGTCAGGCTCCAGAGGCTATCATAGCTGACTGTGAGGACGAGGGTGGTTTGGTGCAAAAATACATCGAAAGTCTTGGTCTTACTTATATAGGTGATATTGGATTTTCTTTGAATGATTTTAAATTTAAAGTGGATGGCAAAGAAGCCTTTGAAGATGCTTTGGATGTCACTGGTACATTTGGGGAACGTCTATTAGCGGGTGTTTTCATAACTGAGCGAAGTCAAAGAGTTCCAGGCTTGTTACAAAAAATTCAACCCAATATGTTGGATGAGCCAGATCTGTATTTAGATTTTGAAAATCGTGTTCTTAACCGTATATTAAATGGTGCAAACCTTGGCAAAGACATTTCACTCTTAGGTCAAAGTAAGCCTGAACTAGAAATTGACCTTCCTGAGGATGCGGATTTCAGAGTCACAAAATTTGAAGCTGAAGGACCCTTATTAAATCTTATGATGACTGTTTTAGAAGAAGGTGTGAACAATCCTTTTATTGACTCAGCCGCAAGATCAACAAAGTACGGTCGATTCATCGATAACTTATCCCAAGCTGACATTCAAAGTTTAAGAGAAGAAAAAGGCCTTCCGATTCCAGTCTCTTCAGGTCGATATCTAATCATTCGAGCTGAAAATACGGTTTCAATGGCCTTAGCCAATGTGTATCAAGAGCTCTCTCAAAAAGTGGGGTTTGGTTTCTTTATCATGGAGCAAGTGGCACCTGCTAAAGGAGATTTAGTTGATAGCACTCGATTAAAACTTGAAAATGCAATTGCCGATCTACCAGACTTGGTCGCAGACCTTACAGCTGAAGACTATGTTGCGTTTGGAAAAAAATTCTATACCGTGTTTGATGTAACTAGCGAAGACTTGGATTATTTTGAATTTTCGCTTGCCAATCAGATCGCGTCGACTGTTTTAATGCCTTACAATTTAGTCTTAAAATCCATAGTAGATCAAATTGATGCCCGAACTAAAGCTGGTGTTGATGCATCAGACCTGCTAGCTGAATTGCAAAAGGCATTCGTTCAGATCAATGCCGATCTTCCTAAGTTTTTTGCAAGTATAGAGGCTGCTATTCAGCAGCAGAGCCAAAATCCAAACATTAAACTAGCTATTCCTTCTAAACAGCAGATGCGCCAATTGATGGCGCAAAGTTTGGAAACTACGGCTGATGATGTTTTCGAAGTTTTTGCCCAAGATCAAAGAGATTTTAACCTCAATCAAGAAGAGTACATGGCTCATTTTAGACTTTTGCAAGGAATTCTTTTAGATCAGGGTGGTGCAGAACTAGGAGCCCAACTGGCGCAGTCGGCATTAACACGCTTAGATGTGTCCCGTGGTGAATTCGAAACCCCGGTGCAAAGATTTATGGCGCGTAATTTCCCTGATAGTTATGCCAAAAATATGTCCTTTAACAACTATGTTTTGAAGCATGTTTCAGCAAGAAAAGAATTTAATATACTAAAATCCTTTTCATCAAGCAAAACCGGTTTAGTGGATTTTGATCCTGCTAGCTTTAAATTTTTCAACTAAAACCTAACAAAGCTTTTAGTTGTTTTCAGTATAAGTATCAGTTATCCCTTCAAAGGCTAAGTTTAACTTAGCCTTTGTTTTTTTGAACTCAAGTTGGGGATATTCTAATGATTCATTTATTTTTTCTTGCCCTTATAAGTTTTGGTTCACAAGCTTTCAGCCAAAACGATATTGAAGTGTCAAATTTAGCATTAAAAGAAATTTTAGTTCAAAACCCAACAATTGAACCCACTGATACTCGCGACCCCAAAAAAAAATTCACAGATTTAATAGCCAGTTATTTAAACCCTGGAATCTATACTGTTTTTGATGAAAAAACTGGGGAAGCTTTAACTAATTTTTCATATACAACAAATGCTTGTGCGCTTTTTGAAAAAGTTGATTCAAAATCTACTTATAACTGCAGCTTTGCAGCAGGCTATGTGAAATCAGTGTTAGTGGATAAATACAATAAAATTAGTTTAGACATGGGACAGCTGCTTTCAAATGGCATGCAAGTTGAGTACGACTTTATGATTGAATCCGATAAACCCAAACAGATTTTTAATTCAAAGTACTATACATTTTAATTCTAAAAAATGCTGATACATAGGACTTAAGCAGCAACTGTTCTTAAAGATTTTTTTAATTATACCACTAAGTTTATAGTCCAAATCTAAAAGTGTTGACATTGATTGCTAATTTGAAAATCCTAAGCAAATGCAAGTAAATAAAACGCTAATTAATGTTTTTGAATTAGGAATTCCGATAATTATATTTGGAGATTCTGATTTTGAAAATTTTGAATGTTTAAAATTATCTTTAGCTTTCCGAAAAAATTTAAGACTTACGTATTACACAAAAAAATCTTCTGAAATAAATCAGCTTGATTCCATTGAAATGATTAAAACACTTGGTAATGATCAATATAGTCAAAAACAATTTATAATGTCCTCTTTACGATCAGACCCCGATGGCTTTGTTTTTTCATATCTTGATGATGAAAGTCATGAAATGTTTTTTAATGCTTTTATTACAGGATGTTCTCTAGGAACAACCGTAATTATAAACAATGAAAATATAAAACAAATAATTACTTCGTGGATTAATTTGGGCATCAAAAATAACACATTAGAAAATGTGTTATCGCAATTAATTTTTATTCATGGTTCTTTAGATGAAACAAAAATATTTAAAGCCGAATTAAAACAAAGTGAAGTTATAGTAACTCAATATAATCACGATATTAAAGAGATTCCATTAATTCCAAATCAAGAGCCCACGTCAACGAAAGAAGAAGATCTGTTATATTTATCAGATAGACTACATCCAGAGTTATTGAAATTACTAGAAGCTCATCGCCGAACATCTTGGGTCCCAGTAACAGAAAAGTTAGTCGAAAAAAATCAAATTCAAGCAAAAGAATATTTTTTAACTTTACATCCAGAAAAACTAGTAGCTCAATTTGACGCCGAAGATTTGCCATCTGAACTAAAATCATTTTTAGGTGCTAATAACGTTTTACAAATTACTTCTTTCGAAAATGACTATGATTTCGAATATGCTTTTAAAGTTATAAACAAAGATATTTTTCGAAAATCTTATCCGTCTCTCTTACCAATAACAATTTTTAATGAAGTTTTTTATTTAAAAGAAATGGTGCCAATAGATGATTTTCCATTTTTTGACGAAGAGGATTATAAAAATTTAAATATCAAACTTTCAGATCAAGTTTTTGATCATCTTGAACAGCATGATTCTGATAATATACCCATAGCCATAAGCAACAATAAATTTTTAGGTTGGCCCTGTTGGCTTCAGGGACCTGAATACTTAAAAGATGCAAACCAGCTTTTTTTTCAAATAAACACTCATAAAAATGAATTTAATCAGTTTATGGGTGGTGAAATGATTTATATTTTTTTTAACCCCTTAAAAAAAGATTCATGGGTTGCAATAGATCAATTTTCTTAATTTCTTCGAAAGTCATGAAAGGCTTTTAAATATTTAAAAATCCACTCCGGTTTGTGCTTTTGCTTCCAAGTGCTGGCTGCAAATTTATTGGCCTCACTAAGTCCTGGGTAGGGGTGCGTGGTCGACATGATTTTATTTAAGCCATAATGGTTTTTCATGGCCGCAACAAATTCCATCAGCATATCACTAGCTGATGGCGAAACGATGGTGGCCCCTAAAATTTTATCACTGCCTTTTTTTGTAAGCACTTTTACAAAGCCTTGATTTTCTGAATCGGCTATAGCTCGGTCGTTTTTTTCTAAACTATATATGGTCACTTCAAAATTAACTTTTTCAGCCAAAGCTCGAGTTTCATTCATGCCCACAGTTGCCACTTCTGGATCCGTGAATGTGGCCCAAGGAACTACAGAGTAATCAACTTTAAATTTTTTGAGCGGCTGAAATAGACTGTTGATGGAAGCAAACCAAGCCTGATGAGCCGCCATGTGTGTGAATTGATAAGGTCCCGCCACATCGCCACAGGCAAAAATGTTTTTATATTTGGTGGTTCGTAAATACTGATCTACTTTTATGGTCCCAGTTGGATTTAATTCAATATTTAAATTTTCAAGTCCCATGTTTTCGGTATTAGGTTTTCGACCTAAAGCTAAAAGTACCATATCAAATTCTAGGTCCTTGGTTTCGCCGTCGTCATGCTCTATAACCAAATACTGTTGTAAATTTTTTTTATAAAATTTCTTCGCTATAGCTTTGGTGATGATAGTTATGCCTTCTTCTTTGAACTTAGCTTCAATTACATTAGAGACTTCGCGGTCTTCTCGGACCATCAGGCGATCTGCTTTTTCAACCAATGTGACTTCTGAGCCAAAGCGGGCAAAACATTGGGCGAGCTCACAGCCAATAGCGCCTCCACCAAGTACCAATAATTTTTTAGGCAACTCCTGAAGTTGCCATAAAGTATCAGAAGTTACATAGCAAACATCCTGCAAACCTTCAAAAGGTGGAACCAAGGGGCGAGCTCCTGAAGCCAGGACAATATTTTTTGTGGTAAGTATTTTACCATCGACTTCGACTTCCCAAGGGGATCTAACGACCGCATCCCCTTGAAAACAATTTACCCCCAGACTTTCGTATCTCGCCACTGAATCATGAGGTTCGATCTTTTTTACAACATTTTGGACTCGCGCCATGATATCTTTAAAATCAAAATCGATGGTAACACTTTTAAGACCATATTTGGGGGCCTGTTTGGCCAGGCCAAAAATTTTTGCGGATTTTATTAAGGCTTTACTTGGGACGCAGCCGGTATTTAAACAGTCTCCCCCCATTTTATGCTTTTCAATTAAGGCCACTTTAGCTTTCAGCAGAGCTGTAATATATGATGTGACTAGGCCTGCACTTCCAGCTCCTATGACAACTGTATTATAGGAAAATTTTTTGGGTTTTTTATAGTTCATAAAGCTCTCTAGATGGAGGTGTTATTTTTTTTAGCAGTCAAAGTCATGATTTTTTTTATGAACAAAGGAAAGAGCCCTAGCAAGACAAAGGATAAAATCAGTGGGAAGGAGATAATATCTTTTGGGGATGAAATCTCAGCAAGTTGGGTGCCCGCATTCACATATATGGCCGTGCCAGGAAGCATGGCCAATTGACTCACAAAATAATAGGTCCAAAATTTTATAGGCGTTAATCCCATGAGCAAATTGACCAGAAAGAAGGGAAATACGGGCATTAACCTTAAAGTGAAAAGATAATAGGCCCCTTCGGTTTCGATACCTTTATTGATCTTTTGAATTTTTGCACCAAATTGTCTTTGCACCCAATCTTTAAGAAAATAGCGTGAAGCCAAGAAGGCCAGTCCTGCACCTATTGTGCTGGCAAAAGAGGATAGTAAAGTGCCTAAGCCAAAACCAAAAATCAGTCCTGAAGCTAAAGTTAAAATTGCAGCTCCGGGAAGACTTAAAGCCGTGCTTATAACGTAAACCGTAAAAAATCCAAAGCTTGCTAACAACAGATTAGAGGATGACCAAGTTTTTAGAGCTTCATTATTTGTTTTTAAAGCCTCAAAAGTCAGATACTTATGACCGCCAAAATAGAAAAAAATGCCAACAAAGCCCAACATTAATCCAAATATGAGCCACTTTTTTATAGATACAGATAACATTTATGGTTTTGCCTTTAATGATAATGTTGCAAAGGTGATTATGAAAGCTTATATCATTTAGATACAAAACCTCACTCTAGTTAGCTTAGTTTGGGTTTGAAGAGACGTCAAAAGATGATTACTCGCTGAAGCATTCGTAATGAAAATCACTTGTAATTAAATTTTGGCTAGTTTAATATCTTTTAAACTAGTTTAATAAGTGTTAAACTCTATTTATAATTATAATCACTTACATTTATGGGCCTAGTCTGAGTACTACGAAATGAAAAAAACTAAGGGTAAAAGCCATTGCAAATTTTAAAAAATAAAGGCGGAACAGAAATGAAAAACTTAACCTCGCAAGCTGACGGCACTGGTGTAATTACCAATTCAACTAAAGACGTAATGCCAGATATAACTAAGGCGCAAAAGTCAAATTTTCAAATACCACTGGATTGGGTAGGCATGGGTGAAGTGGAAACCTCGATTCAGTACAAGTTTGCTGACCAATCCTATCTTCTGCCAGCGAAAGCCAATATCTATGTGAATCTTATTGATCCAAATGCCAAAGGTATTCACATGTCTCGAATTTATTTACTTGCGACTCAAGCTCTTGAAAACCAAATGGCTTCATCAGCAAACATAACTGCACTGCTTAAAAGTATGGTTGCAAGTCAAGATGGTCGAAGTGATAAAGCCAAAATAAACCTTCATTTTGAGTTGCCAGTGAAACGTAAAGCTCTGATGAGTGAGCTTGAGGGCCTAAGGCACTATCCAGTCTCGTTAGATTGGCAATTAAATGAAAAAAATGAACTTGAACAGATTTATGAATTTGAAGTTATTTACTCTAGCACTTGCCCTTGCTCTGCGGCTTTAGCCCGTCAGTTAATCAAAAACAAATGGCTGGCTGATTTTGGATCTTCAAATTTATCGTCCAGTCCAATAACCGTTGAAGACGTAGCCGCTTGGCTTGAAAAGGAACAGTCTATTGTGGCCACTCCTCATGCGCAGCGAAGTCGTGCACTTGTTAGATTAAAAATTAATAATACCCAAAATATTGATTTTATAAAATTTATTGACCTACTGGAATCCACATTAAAAACACCAGTTCAAACAGCAGTAAAAAGAGAAGATGAACAAGAATTTGCCCGCCTTAATGGCTCGCATTTGATGTTCTGCGAAGATGCAGCCCGAGAGATATATTCAGCCCTTAAAGTTGAAGATCAGGTTGAAGACTTTTGGCTAAGGGTTGAGCATTTAGAAAGTTTACATTCACACAATGCAGTTAGTGAGACATCAAAATATGGACATAAAATTTAATTTATCTAGAAATCTTCAAGGAGAGGTTATGCAAAGTTTATATAAAGAGTTACCAATAGGTAATAATATTTTAGGTGATGATGGCTTGCCCTCTTTAATCCGTGGCGAGCAAAATCCAAAAGAAGAATTAGTGACACGGGATCGTCTAGACTCTAAAGCCTTCAAGCGGATGATTCGCGAAATGAGCTTAAAAGTCACTAAACAACGTCTTGCCATTCTTGAAGCCTTAAACATGGGGCAAGCCCATGTAACGGCTCAAGAGGTTTATGAAATCGTTAACAATAAGCATCCAGAAATTGGTTTTGCAACAGTGTATCGCTTCCTTAGAAAGCTTACAGATAATAAGTATGTCACCGAAGTTAGAATGGGAGGTATGCCCGCTAGATATGAGTTATCGCCCAATAATCATCACGATCACATCACATGTATTCAATGTGGCAAAATCGTCGAGTTTCAAAATGAAAATATCGAAAGGCTACAGCTAGAAGTTGCTCGTGAGCATGACTTTGTTCTTACCAGTCATGTTTTGGAGCTTTATGGCGTGTGTGGCAACTCAAGCTGTCGATCTAGACATATGAAAAAATAAGTCGCCTTAGTGGCTTTAAATTTAATATGACCTAATAGTATTAAGCAGATTCAAAAAGAATCTGCTTTTTTATTGTGACTCATCTTAACCTATGAGAAAACGTAATGATGTATGTATTTGATTTTAATTTTGTACTGCAATCAATTTTTGTAGCTCTTTGGGTGCAATTCTGTTTTTGGTTGGCTTACAATCCTAAAGAGATAGGTCCAAAAAAATTCTTATTTTTTCAAGATACGCAGAAAAGATTATGGTTAAAAGTTTTTTTAATAATCACTTTTGTTCTGTTAAATCTTCAAAGAAGATATTTGTTCAGTTTAGAGTTTTAAGTTTTTATTGTATTAGTAATTCTGCTTTTCTTTGCAAAAATTCTTTAGACATCGGATTTCCCTATGAAAAACTACATACGAGTCAAAGGTGCCAACGAACATAACCTTAAAAATATCTCTGTCGATATTCCTAAAAATAGTTTAGTAGTGATTACAGGTTTAAGCGGAAGTGGCAAATCGTCCTTAGCTTTTGACACTATTTATGCTGAAGGACAACGACGTTTTTTAGAGGGTTTATCCAGTTTCTCTAGACAATATATGGTGCAATTTAAAAAACCTGAAGTTGAATCGATTCAAGGGTTAACTCCGGCGATTGCCATTGAACAAAAAACAACTAACACCAGCCCTAGATCGACAGTGGGGACTATCACTGGAATTTATGATTTCCTAAGATTACTGTACGCTCGTGTTGGTTCGGCAAAGTGTCCTGATCATAATTTAGAAGTTAAAGCCTCTGACACCGAAACAGTGCTAGGTCAGTTGCTGCAAAATAAATTGGGGCAAAAGATTCAAATTTTAGCTCCTGTGGCCAGCCAAAAAAAAGGTGAATTCCAAAAAGAACTTCGTTACTGGGAGTCAAAAGGCTTTCTTCGCGCTCTTATAGATGGGCAATGGACGGATCTTTCCGAAGTTAATAAACTTACTAAAACTAAACCCCACGATATTGATATTCTTGTCGATCAGTTACCTGTGGAAGAGAAGTTTAGTCATCGAATAAAAAGTAGTTTAAATCGAGCTTTTGATATTGCTTCAGGGCTAGTGTCGATTGTGTATTTGAACTCCCAAGAGAAATCCTTATTCTCCCTTGATGCTTCCTGTCCCAAATGTGGTTATAGTTTTCCAGATCTAGATCCTAATCATTTTAGTTTTAATAATCCTCGAGGTGCCTGTGAGGAGTGTAAGGGGTTAGGCACAACCGATATTCAAGAAGAAATGGTTATAGCCGATGGTTTTGACGGTCACAAATCACAAATTTCTAAGTATCGCTATCAAGGTCAACTTGAAGAGTCTCACTCGGATGAAGAGGATGAAGTCCCCACTCATCTTCGACCCTGCGCTGAGTGCTTAGGGACTCGATTAAACTTAAAAGCTCGAAGTGTTTTTGTCGCTGACAAAAACATCGCCGAGCTATCCAATATGTCTTTATCCAAACTTAAACAATTCTTGTTGACTTTAAAATTATCTGGTCGTGACGAAGAAGTTGGTGCCAAAATTTTACAACAGATTTTAAGTCGATTAACTTATATTGAAAATATTGGAGCCGGGTATTTATCTTTATCCCGAAGTTCTGCGACTTTATCAGGTGGCGAAAGCCAAAGAATTCGTCTAGCCACGCAGCTAGGGGCTTCGATGGTGGGAATTTTATATGTTTTAGATGAACCTTCCATTGGGCTTCATCCTCGAGATCACCACAAACTGTTAAGGCATTTAAATGAAATTAAAGATCGTGGCAATACCATTATTGTTGTAGAACATGATGAAGAGACCATGGAAAATGCGGACTTCATTGTTGATATCGGTCCAAGAGCGGGTGAGTTCGGCGGGATTATTCAGGCCACAGGTGATCTTGAAAGTATTAAAAACAACCCTAACAGTTTAACGGGTCAGTACCTAAGTCATAAAAAAATTATTGCTTATCCACAGATTCGACGTACACCCTCAAAAGGTGACATTAAGCTTTTACAAGCCAGCGGTCATAATTTAAAACAGGTCAATGCGGTTTTTCCATTAGGGCTTTTAATTGGCGTTTCAGGAATTTCTGGCAGTGGCAAAAGTACATTGATCATTGATACTTTATTCCCAGCTCTAAGCCAAAAAGTATATGGGTTTAATAAATACAGTGAACCATTTGAGACCCTATCTGGTTATGAAAATATTGATAAAGTAATCCAGATCAACCAAAATCCTATTGGACGAACCCCAAGGTCAACGCCTGCAACTTATGTCGGTTTGTTTCCCTTAATTCGTGATCTATATGCTCGATTGCCTGATGCCAAAATGCGGGGTTTTAAACCCGGACATTTTAGTTTTAATGTCAAAGGTGGACGTTGTGAAACTTGTAAAGGTCATGGTCAAGTCAAAATTGAAATGCATTTTTTAACAGATGTTTATGTGCCTTGTGAAGATTGTCGTGGACGTAGATATAACAGCAGTGTTTTGACAGTAAAATTCAAGGATCAAAGTATTGCTGACGTTCTTGAGATGTCGGTGAGCGATGCCAAAGAATTTTTTAAAAACCAGGGACAAATCTTTGTTAAACTTAGCACTTTGGATGAAGTGGGTTTGGGGTACTTACGTCTTGGACAAAGTTCGTTAACTTTATCTGGTGGCGAAGCTCAGCGGGTAAAATTAAGCCGAGAGCTATCGAAGCGTGCCACTGGCAAAACTTTTTATATCTTAGATGAACCAACCACGGGGTTACATTTTGAGGATATTAAAAAGCTGATTGAACTGCTGCATAAGTTAGTAGATCAAGGAAATACGGTTTTAGTGATTGAACATAATATGGATGTATTAAAAAATTGTGACCGCATTATCGAGCTAGGACCTGAAGGTGGGGAACAAGGAGGACTTGTTACGTTTCAAGGGACTCCCGAAGAATTAACCAAACAGGCTTCAAGTTTTACCGCCCCATTTCTAAACAAAGCTCTATTAGTTCAAAGTAAAACATAAAATGGGTCAAATTTAATTTGTTTTGGACATTTAATTTACTTTTTTTGTAGCAGATCGAGACGATTTCGGTCTTTCCTCTCAATTATATTTTTAAGGACCCCGATAAATTCTTGTTAGTTTTTATTTTGAGGTCTTACGTGAGCTGGAATGATATACCTGAGTGGGCCAAAGCTGTTACTAAATCCATCCTTGAAACTGTTAAGGCTAAAGACCCTTACACATTTTTTCACTGCTGCCGTGTAGGCCGAAATGCTCGCCTGTTAGGTAAAGTGGCCGGACTTAATGAGTACCAGCAGATTGTTTTAGAATACTCTGGTCTACTTCATGACATAGGTAAAGTTGGAATTCCTGATAATGTACTTTTAAAACCAGCTCGCTTAACCGACGATGAAATGCACATGATGAAAATGCATCCTGTTAAAAGTTTACAAATCATCAGACCATTAATGAACATAGATTTTTTTAAAGATGTAGCCATAGGTGTGGAGCTTCATCATGAACGATTAGATGGGCGAGGGTATCCTTACGGTCTGAATTCGAAAGACATTTCTGAATTAGTTCGAATGGTAACTCTTGTAGATGCCGTTGATGCCATGGTCAGTTCAAGACCCTATCGTAAAGGGATTGCCATTGAAAGTGCAATTGAAGAGATTCAAAGGCACGCCGGGTCTCAATTCGACGATCAATTAGTTAAAATTTATATAAATTCACAAAAGCACTTTAAAGAGGAGATTAAAGATATAAAAAATGGTGATCAGATTGCTCATTCGCTGCTGATTGCATCTTAAAAAATTACAATACATTAAATATTCTCAGTTTAATTTGGCATGGAACGTTGTTGATAACCAAAGGACTGTTATGAAAATCTTAAAGTTAAAGCCTTATAAAAAAATGGCGTCACATTTAGTGATGTTGGTTTTATTTATCATGCTCTCTTTGTACTCTCATGCTGTAGGTGCTACAGAGCCCTATGTGTATGACAGCCAAGATGATTTAACTCAGCTTGACTCATTTGATGATGCGGCAAGTTCAGATTTACAAGATGCAACTAAAGAAAAGATTTTAATGGATATGTTAGCGTCTTTAATTGCCAATTTGGAAGAACAACTCATAAGCATTAAACAGTGTGCTTCTTTAGCAAAAGCTCAGACCTGTGCTGATCAAAATTCGTTGTGTGAGACAGCCCTTGGGCTTGTTGGATCTGCGGGAAAAACCATTAATGTTGTACAAAGTTATTCCAACCAAGGTTCTGGTCGCCAAAACCGAAGTGTAGCCAGCGACAATGAAGTCAGATTTAGCAAAGAAGATTTAATTAAATATCATGAGCTTAAAGGTAAATCCAGAAGGCTAAGTTTTGAAGTGAATCAATTCTGCTTGTCATATAAATAATACTTAATAAATACCTGTATCAAACCCGTTAACTTGAACGATCAAAGTAGAGGGTGGCCAAAAACCTATCCAATTCAAATTAAAGTACTTTAAAACTATGGCATAGTATTTGTATCTATTTAAAAAGATAAAATTTTTGGAGTTAATCTATGAATTAC
Organism: Bdellovibrionales bacterium; assembly: GCA_041740515.1. Taxonomy (GTDB): domain Bacteria; phylum Bdellovibrionota; class Bdellovibrionia; order Bdellovibrionales; family UBA1609; genus JAMLIO01. The sequence goes on from JBGSLV010000002.1 coordinate 21,142, forward strand.
TTAAAATTAAGTATTTTTTTACTCTGTTCGTTATTTTCTATTTTAAGCTATGGAGCTAGTGATGGAATGAATTCAAAAAGTTGCCAAGAATTTTTGGCCCAATCTTCCAATCTTTTAGATCAAATTTCCGCTTTAGAACGCAGAACATTAGAGCGAAATCTAGGAACTTCAAACATTCGACCTCTAGATTTTGAAACTTATGGAGATATTAAATATCCAGGATTATATCGCTTGAAAAACACATGGCGCTTACCTTTTGTAACTGGCAATCAATTGATTGAGCGATCTGGTGATCTTGAAAATGAACTTATTAAAAGATCACAAATTTCGTCAACCCGTTCAAAAATGCAATTAACCATAAGAGCCAAAAACAATGGCGAACTTATAACTTTTGGTGATTTCTATGAAGGAACTAGTGATTCAATCCCACCTGAAATTTTTGCTCAAGCCATAAATAATTTCTTGGATAAATACCTTACTGAGGAACGCCAGGGCATCAACTATCTTGAAATCATTCGTTCAAATCTGACTATAGATGCTATTGGAAATAATAATTTTGAAATCCATCCACTTGGTCCTGAGGACATGGAGGAGGCTAAAAAACTTTCTGAAGATTTTGGTGTACCCATTGTGATAAAAGTTGTTGTTGCTAATGGATATGCCTATTCCGCCGCATTCTTTCGAGGGATTAATGTGACATTCGAATCAAATTCAGGAGAATAGGACTTCACCTGACCACCAATTTATGGAGTCGAATTTAACCCTAGGTTCTTTGAATGTATTTTTTGAATGAAATAATAAGCCACTAAAGCCATTTGGCCTGTACCAAAATCAACCCAATCGCGATCAATCCCTCGTGGAGTTAAGCCATTGATGAACAATGGATCTAACAGACCATCCTCATAATATAAAAGTTCGTAGGATGTGTTGAAATAGGTAAACATAAGTCCCGTTAAGATGAATATACCCAGCTTTGTCTTTTCAGCAGAGCTAAATCCATCCTTAGACATATCTTCAGCTATGCTAGAAATAGCATTAGTATAATGATGGCTGCTTTTGCCGAATCGTTTTTTGTATTCATTGGTTAAACTATTATATGCGACCTTACAGCTATCGCTTAGTGCACATAAACTATGATGAGCTATCCCCATAAATGGAACACCAAAGAAAAAATTTGTATAGTGAATATTTAAATAAGCTAAATTGGGTTCACTTAAAATTAGCGCCATTTTTCCACCGAAGGCAAGGCCTAAGTATCCAAACCACAAAAGCACCATTTTTGAATGTTTTTTTGCGTTCAACCATGCTGGTTGTGCGGTATAGTTTTTGGAATTAATCAGCTCATCAGCTTTTTTCTGAGCTTCTTCATGTTGGGCATTTGTAAATTGGGATTTAAAACTCTCTAAAAGCTGCGCTTCCTCTTCAAGCTGATGGCTAGGGTCTCCCAAAATATATTTAAGACAAGACAATTGATTACTGGATTGCAAGGTTTTATTGCCATCTTCTTGAGTATTAATATTTGAATTTTGAATAACAGTACTATCTGCGCTTGCAGGGAAGGATAAGATCAAAGATAACAACCTAGATTTTTCATTTTGTATTCCTTCTAACTAGCCTTATGATTTAAGTTTTAATGCAAAAAAAAATCCAAATTTAACATCAAGTAAACATTATATATTTGAAATTTTAGGATATTATCTAATCAACACCTGTCGATTAGATTGACAGATTAGTTTGACATCCTTGTGTCTACACCTTCATGACATCGTCGGGTCTAGTTGACCTAGTCTAGGATAAAATAAGTGAGACACCCCTCATAATATAAAGGCTCGTCCAAAATCTAAATATAAAGGGGGGATTTATGTCTCTAATTAAGTTTAAATGCCGT
>JBGSLV010000003.1:0-1960 GCA_041740515.1 Bdellovibrionales bacterium
GAGGAATGGATTGTATGATCAAATCTGTAAGTTTTGAATGATGAGTAATACTTGTTTTAAACTTAGTGGTAGAAAGAAGGGAGCTGTCGAAACTCCCTTTTTCTTGGATTTAATCGACCGTTAATGGATAGCTTTACTCAAAAGCGTTGGCGATCGTGGTCATTAGATCCATTCCTACCTTTCACTCGAACAGTTGAATGAGCAATATTTTATATATTCGCTCGGATTTACAATCAAGAGTCGGTAAGAACCATTACATTCATATCATAACGAAAAGGAGACATTTTGTGCAAGAGAGTTTTATTGGAATTGATGTATCAAAGGATAAATTAGATGTATATATACTGCCAGAAAAGAAGTATTTCACTACTACAAATGATAAAAAAGGCTTTAGAAAGTTAGTTAGTTTTCTTTCTCAAAGAAATATTAGATTAATTTGTTTAGAAGCAACTGGTGGATATGAACTAGCATGTGCTTACAATTTAGTTGAGAATAATTTACCTATAGCTATTATTAATCCAAAAAGAATTCGAAGCTTTACTAGGGCTAAAGATATACATTGCAAGACTGATAAAATTGATGCTCAAATCATTGCTGAATTTGCTGTTGTCATGAAACCTAATGATAGAGAGCTTTTAAGCAAAGATCTTAGGGAGATCAAAGAGCTTCTTTACAGAAGAACACAATTAGTCAATGAAATAAAAGCAGAGAAATGTAGATGCGAAACTGTCATAAGTGAGACTGTTCTTAAAAATACAAAAGAGCATTTAAAGTTACTTGCAAGCTATGTTAAAAATCTTGAAAAAGAAATAAAGGAGAGAATATCAAGTAATTCAGATTACAAATTTCTGTATGATTTTTATATTAGCTTTAAAGGTATTGGTGAAATTACAGCTGCTAACCTAATCGCTAATTTACCAGAGCTTGGTACATTAAACCGTAATGAGATTGCGGCTCTTCTAGGAGCCGCCCCATACAATGCTGATAGTGGTAAGAAAACAGGTAAAAGATTCATTAGAGGTGGTAGAAAAAACCTCAGGGACGTCTTTTACATGGCGACATTAAGCGCATGCTTTAACAATAATCTTATTAGAGGCTTCTACCAAAGACTAGTGAACTCAGGTAAAAACAAGAAAGTCGCGATTACAGCTTGTATGAGAAAATTTATTACTATTATCAACGCAAAATTAAAAGAATTACTTGTTTTTGAGCATTTATTTAAAATTTGCTCTTGACTTTAGACACAGTTGATCGCCACAGTCGACTTTGTCTCCTTCGCGATGACGTATAATCAGTTAAGATTTTTTGGCTCGTGGATGAAAGTCAGCATAAGCTTTTAATAATCGATAATCTTTTTTTGGCTTAAATTGATCATAAAAATTCGAAATTTTCACTCCGAGTAGATTGTAAATTTCTTCATCTGTTTGACCTTTTTGAATCAGATGAATAATGCGACTTCTTTTTATTTTATTTAAACTAAGCCCATAAGATCTGATGATTTCACTTAATTCAAGATTTTGGAGGCTTTGATTGGTACTGTTTTGACTTTGCTCCTTGATGAAAAAAGCATCATTTATTTGCGGAGAATAAAAAGCCTGGTTTGCAATTATTTCTCGTTGAGTTTTTAAATATTCTTTACATAAGTCTGTGAGCCGATCTGAGCATTTGATTTTAAGCTTTCTGATGTTAAAGCTTGAATTCGCTTGGTTATAGTCTTTTAACTTGAGCCCAGAAAGCTCACTTAAGCTTAAGTGTAATTCGTAAAAGCTTCTTATTAACATTTCTTGATAGTTGAACTTAGATTCAACAAACATAGATTCAAATGCGTCCTGAGTAAAATAATCAATCTCTGTACGATTGAAAATAAAATCTTTCTCTAAAAAAGGATTATTTTTTATGTTAAGCCAATTCGTAAACTGCCTTATGGCACTTACTTTTGTGATGAAACTAGTTTCTCTTA
>JBGSLV010000004.1:0-3051 GCA_041740515.1 Bdellovibrionales bacterium
CGTCCATGCCTGATGCTCCTTTTTGATGTTTTGGTTCTACAAAAATCAAATCAGAATTTCAGGCGGTTGTCTGGGGCTTTTTTTTTAAAGGTCTAGCTAACTTATCCACATTTTTCCCACAAATTCTAGAAAAAACCCACCTAAGATGGCTGTGGTAAATTGACGAATGTCGTAGGCTTGGGTTGCTACATGAACGCAGCCATAATTAGATCCCTGGCCATTATTTACGAAAGTGATTCCAAGGGTTTGATTGACGCTTCCAACCACTAAATAGTTTGGTAAATCGTAAAGAGTTTGTAGATTCGAATCAACACAAGTGTTAGCAGCCTCGTTCATTGCACTTTGAATATGAAGAATACTTGGGTTCTCTAACAAAGTCGCTCGGATGCTGTTTGATATGATCGCCTGGTTCTCCTTAATACTACTTCCAAATGACATATTCACAACTGCGATTCTACCCTGATATTTTTCATTAATTTTCTTAAGATCATCACTCCAGTCCAAATTCTTAATCGGTTCTGAACTAAAAGCTCCTGGTAAAGGAACGATTGAGTAATCCGGTATTCCTCCTTGGACCAATACGGAGGTAACAAGCTCACCATGCTTCTCCCAAGGGTTGAATTGATTCCATCGGCTTTGGTGTTTCATCAATTCTAAGATTTCCGGAGCGCGATCTTCAAATAATTGAAATCCTTTGACTAAAGTATTAATGGTTTTAGTGAAATATTGCGGATTTGAGCCATCAATTCTACCAATTTCTATTAAAGTGCTTTCGATGTCTGAATCAGAACGGAACTTAAATTTACGCGCTACCATTGGTTCGTTTAAATTAAACTCAGAATCGTCAATCACGGCTACAAAATTAGAGGGCAAAACAGGAGGATCGACAAAACTTTTACCGTAAATCTTTTTTAGTGGATCAATTAAGAAGAAGGATCTAAGGGGACGCACCGTCCACATGATCTCACTTGCTAGGATACCTTTCCAATCATATTGAGGCAGGAGCCCGATAAATCTCTGGTAATCAAAGGGAGATTGAGAATGCGTAGAATCAAGCCTGATCAGTTGCTGCATATTTGCGATTATTTGGACATTTGGATTTAAATCCAAGTACGCATTAGGTTCACCTTTATCATCGAATTCAAAAATGGCATCAATAGTATATTCATTATTTCCAGAGACATGAAACGCGAAAGCCAAAGACCCAAACAAAACTACTCTCCAAACCCGAAAACTATCAGATCCTTTCGACTTATAGTTGATATTCAATGCATAGTATCCGTTGTTTTGGTCAACTTGGGTTGTTGACACATCGAGGACTGAATTAAGATGCACAATACTCTGAAGACTCATAAGTGTACAAATGGGCGATGCCTGAGTCTGCATTTTTCGTGCGGTATCTACCGCGTGAAATAAATTTTGATCAAAGTGATGGTTATCTATGAAGATTTGATTTATTTGGCACTCTCGCGTGGAGTTTGATTTCGCATAAACAGAATACGAAAAAAGGTAGCTCATTGTGAAGAAGATGAATAGTGAAATGGAAATAGACCTTAGTGGGTTATTCATAATACCAAGTTTAGCACAATCAGTGCCAAATATACGTTTTATGGCTGCGAAGTAAGAGAAAGAAACACACTTAGACTAACTCTATTAAAGGTCCAATATCTAATTGAAACCGAATGCTAAGAATGAATTTATTCGTAGAAGAGCACATTAAAACAAAAAAACTGTCGAATGTGGGGGCGTAAATTGTCACATCAAAAAACACGCTTAATTGAGAAAATTTAAAATGCGAAGCAATCTTTGTTGTTACCAACAAGGCTTATTAAAACTAAAAAATTTTGGATTTATGACTAGTGTTACGCATCGAGCCAAATACAGCGTTTTATTATAATCGCTTATTGAATTGTTGAAATCTCAGATCAAAACCAAGGGGTTTTGAGTCGAACGAAAAATTCGATGCGTTTTTGATTGAGTTTCTCGCTAATCTTCATTTGAGGAACGGGAGCCTCTTTTTAAACCTTTAAAGTTCTGTCCAATTTATCCTTCGAAACCTCTTGAAGATATTTTTGAAGCTAAAAAATCGTCGGTACAATTAATCTCAACAGCATCAAAAAGCTCAGCTGCATATTTAAATAGGTAGTTCAAATAATCTTGCTTAAGGCTTTCTGTAAAACCACTCTCCATATCGCTGAAAACTAAATCGAGATAATCGACATAAACTTTGTCGTTAACGTAGTATTTTTTTTTCACTTTATATGTACAAACTGTTTCTGCGCCCTGAGTTCGATAAAATAGTTCACCCTCTTCACTTAAAGTGTCATAAACACTGTTAGCTTTCGCCGCTGAGACAGCTAACTTGCAGACCAGCAGCTTGTTGCCTAAAAATGTTGAAGGAATAAGTGAACTTATATCATTAAAAGAGATATCCATGGGGAAATCATCTTTAGGAGCTCTGGTTGCGCAAGCTACATTAAACCACTCGGCATCTTGAGCAAACACTTTTGAAGACTGAATAAATATAATAAATAACACTAATACTTTCATGACTAAATCCATTTTAATATCGATTTTGGATGTTTAATTCTTGCGATGTTAATTCATTTTAAAGCCCTGGTTTAGCATAAGATATGCCAGGTTAGGAGAAAAACCTTTAAATTTATGGTGCCATTTACTTATTATAATCAATATTGATTTGATAGACTAAAACCCAATCTCATTGATCAAAAAATTCTTATAAACTCAAATCAAATATACGAGAGCTTATGGGCTGGGGTCAAAATTAATGGGGTTTTGATCTAAGTCGGGCACATAAGCTGTGTCTTTTGATAATTTTTTTGAATTTTGAAAAAGTACAAAAATTGTCATTTTGAATATCTGGGGTGACAAGAGTTGGAACTTAAAAATCGAGTCTACACCTTCATGACATCGTCGGGTCTAGTTGACCTAGTCTAGGATAAAATAAGTGAGACACCCCTCATAATATAAAGGCTCGTCCAAAATCTAAATATAAAGGGGGGATTTATGTCTCTAATTAAGTTTAAATGC
>JBGSLV010000005.1:0-3893 GCA_041740515.1 Bdellovibrionales bacterium
ATTTTGTTTTCGAAATTCAAACACTTGAACTGCAAGTTCCATTAATTCATTATTATTTGTCATTTGGTCACCTCTGATTGAGGTTCACTTATCAAATATACTTTGGGATTTATAGGACCTGTTTTATTTCTTGGTTACGAATTAACTAACAGTTACAAATTCTTATCCTATAAGTATTGCTTGGCACCCTCTTAGCAATATTAATTGTGAAAGGGGCAATTACAACTTTCACTATTACTTAAAAATTAGAGCAAGGAGAAACTTAATGCTTGAAAAGAAATGGGCCCTGTACGCCAGGGTCTCCACAGATTCCCAAAATTCTGGTCTCATGAGCCAGATCCGAGTTTTAAAGGACTACTGTGAACATAACAAGATTACTAATTATGAGCTTTTTATTGACGAAAATCAGTCAGGGTCTAAGTCATCAAGGCCTTCATTAGACAGAATGATGGCCGCGGCTGAAAATAAAGAGATTGGCGCTGTCGTTGTTTTTGCATTTAGTAGGTTTGCAAGATCAACAACTCATCTACTGACAGCACTTCAAAAATTTAAGGAAAAAAATATTCAGTTCATAAGCATCACAGTTATGCCGAACTCGGCATAACACGTATTATCCCGAACGAAGTATTATGCCGAATTGGTCTGCATTTCTTTCATAAATACTAAGTATTTTTGTTATCTATCCATTATAAATTCGGCATAATTTTAAGCCACTGCAATAGTCGCCTTCAACCAAAACAGGAGGCATGAAAATGCAAACAAAAGTATTTGAAGATAAAGGAACTCAGGCGCGACTTGAGCTTGGACCATTTAACTTATTTCTAGATGACTATTATATTGAACTCAAAAAAGCTTGTTACCCTACAAGGTATTTTACGAAGGTCTTTCGAGTCATTCTCAGATTCAGTGACTGGGTTGGACTTAAACAGATTCAATTGAATAAATTAAATGAGTCACAAATAGAAGAATTTTGGATATTTCACACTGAGCTTCGTAAACATTGTGACTTTAAGCCTTTGGGTGGTTTTATTAATTTTTTAAGAGATCGAGACGTAATTCCATCACTAAAAAATCCAGCATTTGTTTGTCCAATTGAAAAGAAAATTCATATTTTTGAAAAATACTTGCGGGAAGAACGTGGGTTGAGTTCAATTTATATTTACCAATTGACTCGTACTGCAAGAGCCTTTTTGAAAGATACCTTTCCATCAGTTAATTACAGAATTGATCGGTATACGACAAAAATAATTAATGATTATTTTATGACTCTTATAAAGGCTAAATCAAAATCAGAAGTAAGGGATTGCTCACGTTACTTAGCTCAATTTTTTAAATTTTTATACATTAGCGGTAAAACTAAAATCAATTTATCAAATGTAATTCCTCGTCCAGCAAATTGGCGTCATACCCGCCTTCCAATCTACATTGGGCCTGAAAAAGTAAAAAAACTTTTAGATAGTTGTGATCAAAAAACAATAATTGGATCTCGTGACTATGCTGTTTTGGTTCTACTTTCCACATTAGGTCTTCGTGGATGTGAAGTTAAAAACTTAAATCTTGGGGATTTACACTGGCGCGAAGGCGCAATAACAGTGCGCGGAAAAGGTAAAGAATCAAAAATGCCAATGCCCGTTGATGTAGGCAATGCTATTGCGGAGTACATAAAAAAGTTTAGGCCCAAAACCCTCTCGCAGTCTGTTTTTGTATCAGTATTTCCTCCTTATAGTGGTTTTAAGAATACATGCAGCATCAGTGGTATTGTTAGTTTTGGATTGGATCGCGCAAAAATAAAATCTTCATATAAAGGCTCTTATCTTCTAAGACATACTGTTGCTAACGAGTGCTTAAAAAATGGAGCAAGTCTTCGTGATGTTAGTCAGATACTCCGTCACGAAAATCTGGGCACCACTGCCATTTATGCAAAAGTTGATTTTAAAAGACTTTCACACGTCACCCAGCCTTGGGTTGGAGGTATAAAGTGAATTTACTAGAAGAAGGTGTTAAAGACTATATTTTAATGAAAAGAGCAATGGGCTTTTCTTTTTATGATCAGGAAATGCGATTACGTAATTTTTGTAAATTCATGAAAAATAAAAAGCAAAAAATAATCACATTTAATTTGGCCACACAGTGGGCACTTGGCGGGATGAAACATCCGACGTATTCAAATGCAAAGCAACTTTCAGTTTTAAGAGCTTTTGCAATCCATTGGAAAACAATTGAATCAAAAACTGAAGTGTGGTCCCACAACCATTGGCCGATTAGGTATCAAAGGAAAAATCCTTATATTTTTAGTGTGACCGAAATTCAAAAACTATTGCTTACCTGTCATAAACTTGAACCTAAAAAGAGTATTCGTCCAATCACCTTTTATACAATTTTTGGATTAATTGCGAGCTGTGGTTTGCGCGTCTCAGAAGCACTATCATTAACAAATGATGATATAGATTTTAAAAACAACGTAATCACTATACGAGTCACAAAGTTTAATAAAATTCGCGCAATTCCGATTCATAAAACAGTAAGAAATCGACTTAAAAAATATCAGGCTTCAAGAAATGATTACTGTAAAAATATTGGCCTTGAATCTTTTGGGCCTTCACCATTTTTTATTAATCTGAAAGGCGGTGCTGTCACACCAGGTGTTGTTGATTGGACATTTAATAAAATAGCATTGGAATGTAGAGTTAGAAAAGAATCTAGGCGTGGCCCTAGAGTCCATGATTTTCGGCATACATTTGTAGTGAGAACAATTGAAACTTGGTATAGCGATAAAAAAGATGTCGAAACTCTGCTTCCAATTCTTTCAACCTATGTTGGGCACGTTCAACCTTCAAGCACATTTTGGTATATGACAATTACACCAAAATTGATGTCGCTTGCAAGCGAGCGCATGGATATTTATATGGGAGGACTTTCCCAATGAGAAAAAAAGTTTTTACACTTGGTTTTTTGATAGAAAATTTTTTTACCGAATATTTAGTTCAACAAAAAAAGGTAAGCGCACATACCATTTCATCTTATCGTGATACGTTTCGACTTTTTTTTCAGTTTGTAATCATCAGCAAAAATAAAAAGTTAAATGAAATTATCCTTGATGACTTAAACATCGACACCGTATTGTCTTTTTTAAATGATCTTGAACTAAACCGTTCTTCGAGTGCGCGGAGCAGGAATCAACGCCTTGCTGCTATAAAATCATTTTTAAGACATGCAAATATTAAATTGCCAGATAAATCCGATTTAATCCATCGGGTGTTATCTCTTTCAAATAAACGAACGGATGATAGAATTGTCGACTTCCTCATTCTTGAAGAACAAGCTGCAATTTTAAAGGCTCCTGACCGTTCCACTTGGATCGGAAGAAGAGATCACATGCTAATATTATTTGCGATTGAAACTGGCTTAAGAGTTTCAGAATTATTAAACATCAAACGCACGGATTTAGAGCTTGATCAGCACCCGAATGTTTACTGCATGGGAAAGGGACGCAAAGAACGACGAACTCCTATTGGGAAAATTACATTGACAGCGTTGAGAGAATGGCTAAAGGAGCCAAAGACTGACGCAGTTGTTTTTGCCAATCGAAATGGTCACCCAATGACAACAGACACGGTTCAATCATTACTTAAAAAATATCAAAAAGTCGCTGTTCAAAGCTGTCCAACCCTTGATAAAAAAAGAATTTCACCTCATGTACTCCGTCATACTACAGCCATGAATTTACTCCAAGCTGGTGTAGACTCTTCAGTAATAGCTCTGTGGCTTGGGCATAGTTCAATTGAAACAACTATGAAGGTCTATATCAAAGCGAATCTTGCTCTAAAAGAAAAAGCCCTTATGAGAGTCAGTCAACCAAAGACCCCATACCGGCGATACAAACCTTCAAAAGG
>JBGSLV010000006.1:0-60951 GCA_041740515.1 Bdellovibrionales bacterium
GGAGGTAGAGCACTGAATGGGCTAGGGGTCCTTACCGGATTACCAAACCCAATCAAACTCCGAATGCCGTCGATAACTATCTCAGGAGACAGACTATGGGTGATAAGGTCCATAGTCGAGAGGGAAAGAGCCCAGACCGTCGTCTAAGGTCCCTAAATTTTAGCTAAGTGGAAAACGTTGTGAGGCTACTGAGACAACCAGGAGGTTGGCTTAGAAGCAGCAATCCTTTAAAGAAAGCGTAATAGCTCACTGGTCTAGTGGACTTGCGCGGAAGATCTAACGGGGCTAAAGCTAAATACCGAAGACGCGGATATATGATTTATTTCATATGTGGTAGGAGAGCGTTCTTAATGGGCTGAAGCTCGAGCGTGAGCACGGGTGGACTATTAAGAAGTGATCATGCTGACACAAGTAGCGTGTTAATGCAGGTGAAAAACCTGCACGCCGTAAACTCAAGGGTTCCTGGGCCACGATAATCGTCCCAGGGTTAGTCGGGTCCTAAGGCGAGGCCAATAGGCGTAGTCGATGGATAAAAGGTTAATATTCCTTTACCCTTCTTTGTTTAAGCGTGGGAGTGACGAACTAGGATATACCAGCCTCTTATTGGATTGAGGTGTAAGTTACTTAGGTGGTATAATAGGAAAATCCGTTATACATAACACTGATGTACGAATGCGAGAGGACTTGTCCTCAGAAGTGGTAGAATCCATGGTTCCAAGAAAAGCTTCAACGTGTTGCAAAAAGGCCCGTACCGTAAACCAACTCAGGTGAGTGGGATGAGTATTCTAAGGCGATTGGGTTAAATTTGGTTAAGGAACTCGGCAACTTGACACCGTAACTTCGGAATAAGGTGTGCCCAAGTGCGTGTTAAAGCGTATTTGGGTCGCAGTGAAATGGGGGTGGCGACTGTTTATCAAAAACACAGGGCTGTGCTAAGTCACAAGACGACGTATACAGCCTGACGCCTGCCCGGTGCTGGAAGGTTAAAAGGATTTGTCAGCCGCAAGGCGAAGCGGAGAATTGAAGCCCCAGTAAACGGCGGCCGTAACTATAACGGTCCTAAGGTAGCGAAATTCCTTGTCGGGTAAGTTCCGACCTGCACGAATGGCGTAACGACTTCCCCGGTGTCTCAACCAAATGCCCAGCGAAACTGAATTCTCGGTGAAAATGCCGGGTACCCGCAGAAGGACGGAAAGACCCCGTGAACCTTTACTGTAGCTTGACAGTGATCTTTGAGGCAGCATGTGTAGGATAGGTGGGAGACTTTGAAGTCTGGACGTCAGTTCAGATGGAGTCATCCTTGAAATACCACCCTTGTTTTCTTAGAGATCTAACCTGCGCCCGTAATCCGGGCGAGGGACACTGTCTGGTGGGCAGTTTGACTGGGGCGGTCGCCTCCTAAATGGTAACGGAGGCGCGCGATGGTTCCCTCAGACTGATTAGAAACCAGTCGTCGAGTGTATTGGCATAAGGGAGCTTGACTGCAAGACTTACAAGTCGAGCAGGTGCGAAAGCAGGCCAAAGTGATCCGGTGGTCCCGCGTGGAAGGGCCATCGCTCAACGGATAAAAGGTACTCCGGGGATAACAGGCTGATACCCCCCAAGAGCTCACATCGACGGGGGTGTTTGGCACCTCGATGTCGGCTCATCTCATCCTGGGGCTGGAGCAGGTCCCAAGGGTTTGGCTGTTCGCCAATTAAAGAGGTACGCGAGCTGGGTTCAGAACGTCGTGAGACAGTTTGGTCCTTATCCTCTGTGGGCGTAGGAAAATTGAGTAGATCTGTCCCTAGTACGAGAGGACCGGGATGGACGAACCTCTGGTGTTCCTGTTGTCACGCCAGTGGCATTGCAGGGTAGCTAAGTTCGGAAAGGATAACCGCTGAAAGCATCTAAGCGGGAAGCCAACTACAAGATTAGTTTTCCCTTAAGATTCCTTCTAGACTAGGAGGTTGATAGGTTGGAGGTGTAAGTGCAGTAATGTATTTAGCTGACCAATACTAATATATCGTTCGACTTTAAATATTAAACAAGCTTTAGCTTTTTTGATAAATCTTAGCTTAAACTGCTAAGAATGATTTGAACGAACTTAATATCTATTATCTTAAGCGAAACGACCCAATAAATATCGTATTTGCAAATATCAAATTTATTTATCTTGATTAGATTAGTAATATAGATTAATCATATCTTCTTACTGGTTCAATTAGATTTGAGCACTTATTCATGATTCGATTAATGGCGTTGATAGCGGCGGGGAAATACCTGATCCCATCCCGAACTCAGAAGTTAAGTCCGTCAGCGGCGATGGTAATGCGGTTCTATCCGTGTGAGAGTAGCACAACGCCAACTTTTATTTTTAAGCTCTGAAGTTAAGTCTTCAGAGCTTTTTTTTTATAAAAAATAATCAATAAAATTCCTATTTAAATAATTGTAGTAATTAATTTACTTTTTATTTATTGAATTTATGCCTTTTTGAACCCGAATATAAATTGTATGTCTTATTCATTTCCCAAACTGTGTTTTCATTTTGAATATCTATAATATTCTGCTGAAGTAAGATTTGCGTTTTGCCATTTTCTGAGATGTGGCTGATTACCGTAACTTCTAGTCTATAGTCACCATTTTTAACAATTAATAAAGGAGCTTTTAAATAAGCACTAAGCTCAGCTGTTAATGAGTCCGTAGGTATATATATGACCTTATTAACTTTTACCCATGCAATAGGAATTTTTCCAGATTTTAAAAGTCTGTCGTAATCCTCTCGCCACAATTCGTTAATTATAAGCCTGTTTTTTTGTATTATTTTGTTTTGTCTAATTTTTGATTTTTTAATTTGTTTAGAATTTGAAATATCATCTAAAAACAATAGATTCATACCACCTAAAATTGAAATTAATATCAAAAACATACCTACGATTTTAATTTTCATAATTATATTAGATTTAATTACTAAAAAAATAGCAATCACTTAAGTATTAACTTAATAATTGTTTTTTTAAAGCAATCGATAGGGTTTCTTAAGTTAAGGATTTTGAATTTGGTTGTTATGATGATCCTTAAAGAATTTTGATATTTATTCAGGAAAATTTTTGACAGTTTTTTTAAAAGATTTGTTCTATGACATCCAAAAGTTAAATTGTATTCGTTATTGCATTCTCAATCTAAAACGCTTTCTTCTACTAACTAAACTTTTTAGAAGTGAAATATAATATTCTAAAATAGTGTATATCCTATAAAGACTGAATTTGGGACTGAAAGCGATAGGTAAGTTATCTTGCATTTTTTTAATTAAGTTTGTTATTTATCAAATTTTAAAATGAAATACTGCTGTTAAACTTAATGACCCATGTTCGCGCTTTTATTGTAAATTTCTTAGTTTCAATTAAAGCTAGTGTGCCTTTTTTATAAGTCACTCAATGATTTACTCAAAAAACAATAGCTAGCGAGAATTATCTTATTTGTGAGTCATTAAAAAAAGTTGGTAGGGAACCTCTCTTTTTGTATCAGCTACTTATTAAGACAAGTATAAAGTGTATGTTACCCTATTCGTTAGTCATTTTGTCTTTTTAGCTTTGCTATTGAATAAATTTTTATGATGAAATGCAATTTTTTGTAAATGAATTTTTTAGTATTAAGAGCCGAAAATTGTCGAAACTGTTCTAAAATTTGACATTAAGGTGTTTTTAAAAAAGAATTCGACCACTAATAATAGCTAATGATTTCAAACATTTAGGAATTACGCTATGGATAACTTTGCGGCATAGGAGTTGTAAATAGGTTGATGGAGGTTTCGAATGAAACAGGGGAAACAAGAGAAAAGTTATATTATAAGAGTTTTGGCACTGTTAGCTTTAATTTTACAATTGGGTTGTTCAGATACAGAGTTCAGTCAGAAACCACCTAATAAAATTGTCCAAGATATTTCTTCAAGTAAAGTCGACATTGTCTTCGTCGTTGATAACTCTGGATCAATGTATGTTGAGCAAGTAAAAATGGCAAATTCATTTCCTCAGTTATTGCAAGGAATGCAGTTGTCAAATCTTGATTTTCGAATTGCCATTATAACAACTGATGTAACTTCTACCCTTAATCCTAAAAAAGCTCTTGCAGGTTTACCAATGGGTGCTTTACAAGATGGTCAATTTATAAAATTCCCTGATGGTAAATCATTTTTAGATAATACTTCATCTGATATTCAAAATCAGTTTAGAAGTACAATTCAAAGAAAAGAAACTTTAGATTGTGAGGGTGGGAAATTTGCTATCGACAAATGTCCCTCAAGTGATGAAAGAGGGATTTATTCGGCTAATTTGGCTGTTAAGCGAAACCAAGATAATTTCTTTAGACCTGGAAGCCATATAGCTTTTGTATTTTTGACGGATGAAGACGTAAGAGGAAATGCCTTAAAAAATCCAGCTAACAGACCTGAGTTACAACCGCAGTATGGGGATTATCCAGAGTCTTTAATTACTAGTGTATTTAAAGACTTGGGTGCCTCACATACAATGAGCTCACATTCTATAATTGTGGAAGATGTAGTAGATCCAAACTGTTTACAAAAACAGCTATATCAAAATAATAATGAGTATATTTTGGCTCAAATTGGGACCTTCTATAGAAGCCTTTCTGATCGCAATAGACTTTCAAGATTAAATCCAAGTGTAACTTTAGATTCGTATGCACCTGGAAAACTTTTATTTGGGACCGTTGGAAGCATTTGTGCACAAGATTATACAGCACAATTAGGGAGTATGCTAAATGTTTTAGTCCAAGATGCCAATAGATTTGTAGCTAAGACTGACTTGAATTGTGCTCCCTTGAAAGACACATTTAAAATCGAAAGTTGTCCTAATGGCACTATTTGTAGTTTAGACTCCGGAGAGAAATCAGTTTCATTTTTCCCTCCATTGAGCCCAGATCAATCGGCAAGTCTAAGTTATTATTGCTATAAATAAAATTTATTAATAAAAGGATTTTAGCATGAACAACTAAAAGCTTTATAAAAAAAAATTAGTAGAGTATTTATAAATGGTTAAAAGTTAGAATTTATTTTTTTTAATGTAAGATCGAAGAATACAGAGCATTATTATATTATAAATGTATTTAAGTTACAAAATTTTCGATCTATTAAAAAATTCTCTGTAAAATATGTTATTTTGAATTAAAACAATGAGTTATAATAACCACGAATGGGCATTACTATTACAAATTATGAGAATTAAAATTAAGTCTCAGATTAATAGTTGTTTACTTTAAATATCTTTATATTAGAAAATAATTAAATTATGCTGATTTTTTTGTAATATTGCTTAATTCTAATAAAGCCGTTGAACTTAACATATACCCTTTGCCATATATATTGATCAGTGAAGGGCTTAGTTCAGGTAAAGTCTTTTTAAGTTTGGAAATATGTGCATCAATAGATCTATGAGAAATAGGGTGATCATCCCAGATATTTTCTTGTAACCATTGTCTACTAAGAAGCTCGTCTGGTCGAGTTATGAATGAAAGAATAAGTTTAAATTGAATAGGAGTAGTTTTTAAAGTTTCACCATTACATTGCACTAAATAATCGTTTGGAAAGATTTCGATGGGTCCTAAACTAACTCGTGCTCGGGTATCTTTTCTTGTTTCGACTTGTCTCTGATTTATGGCTTGAGTTCTATCTAGACGTTTTTTAAATCCAAATAAAGTTAATTTTAATTTTAAAGAATTCGCAACATCTCTTGTATCGTAATAGTCACATCCAGCTCGAAAAGCACTTTCTAGCGTGTTTTTTGAGGACTGTCCAAAACCAATAAGTGCTATGGAGTAACCAAATGATTTTCTCAATGTTTGAACTACATTACCAATTGGTGTATCAAAATCTATTATAACAAGCCTAATGTTAGCTTCACGAATTAGAAAAAAAGCAACTTGTTCTGAGTTTGCTCGTTGAATATCAAAGTTTGCAACCAACTCAGAGCTAAATTCGCTCATAAAATGCTGGTTGAATGAAACTATTAAAAGCTTTTCTTTATCTGGCCACATCATTACAACTATCGTCATAACTCGAGTTTGTCTTAACTAATAAGTTTTAAAAAAAATCTCATTCTGAGGCACTTAATGCATTCAAAAGATCTTAGAACCAACCTTGGTAGAGTTTTGTTTAAGGTTGGAAAGACGTTCTTCTATTTGGAAGAAATAATCTAGTAGCCGCATTTTGTAGTATAATTTAAATTAGCAAGATTATTAAAAATTAAAAATCTTATATGTAATATTGCGTTAATATTCGGGTTAATAAAATTTTTTATAATTTACACTGCTTTTATGGCGGGATGAATAATAGTTTAAAATAAAGAAGATTTTTATATTATCCAAATTAATCGTAAATAATTGTAATATCCTAAAATTAAGTCCACATATTATAGAAAATCTAATATCATTACATGTTGCTAATTTTTGAGGGATATCTAGTGTCCATTAATGAAATAAGTTTTTCGACTGAGCAAGAATTTTTCGATTTCAAAACAAAATTTGAAATGGACAAGTTTACTATAATAGCGCCAAACTTAGAGTTTAAGAAATTGCTTGTTAATTCATTAGCAATGTCCAGCGGATCTGTTCCAGACGAATTGATTCTTAGATTAAGTGAATTTTTAATTCTAATAGTCAAAAAGACAAACCCAAGCATACAATTTTTAGATAAAAATTTATTTAAGATATATTTGAATCAAGAACTTATTAACTTAAATATTAGCACATCAGAGCAATATCTTGTTGAAAGATCCATAGAATATTTAAGTGTTTACGGTCCATTGTTGTCCCACGAACGATATAGAGTCATATTTGAAGAATATTTAAATGAAGATGATGTCTTTAGAAATATCTATAAAGATGTTTATCCCATAATGAAAAAAATTTGGGATTTGATTCTTGAATCTTCATTTTTGATTCGACAGTGGTCATTGGGATGGCTGTACCAAAACCTTGACAAAATCCCAATTCAGAACTCAAACATCGTTATTTTTAAACCTGAATCATTAAAACGAATTGAGATAGATTTTTTTGAAGAGTTAAGCCATTCTGCTAATGTATTTATTGTTAAAAATTTTAAATTTTCTAAAGAAGAATCCATAGAAAAAATATATAAGAAAGCAGAACTTAAAGAAAAAAATTATATATGGCATAAAGTAGCAACTCCAATAGATGAATTAGAGAAATTAGCAAAAATTATTAGTGAAAAAGAACTAATATGGTCTAATGTTCGACTTATTATTCCAAGAAATAGAATTGAGTATGTAAAAAGTATCGAGATATTTTTGAATTTCTATTTTAAGCAGACTAACAAAGAATTAATTATTGATCCTAAATTAAATTTTCATAGAGTTCAAGTGCTCTTGGAGAGTATTTTAAGTAAAATAAAAAGTCAAAGTAACGAACCTTCTTATCTTAATGATATTATAATTTTTCAAGGCCACGAGAATAAATTTAAAAATTTTAATGAATTTTCAAAGCATACCAAGCATTTAATTGAACCTAAAAATCTTAAGTTTAAAATATCCAATACTAAAGAAAATGATAATGTAAACCAAAAAATAAATGAAATAAAAAAATCATTTAAATCTACACTAAATGAAGAAATACTTTTTAATGTAAAAGATGTTTTTGAAAAAATAAATTATTATAATTTTTTTCTTATTCTGTATAATAAATTATCTACTGTTATCGATTCTAAAAATCCTTCTAGTGAATTTTTGTTAGACATAGATAAATGGTCTGTAAGTAATTTATTAGAATGGTCAGGTAGTATGATTAGTCAGATACCTGAAATAGTTGAGCTGTCTTTTGAAAATTGGCTTACATATCTTGAAGATCTAACAAAGATCAAATTAGAACAAAATTTACTTTTAACAGATCTACCTATTCAACTACTTGAAGATGTTGAATTTAATAATGACTATATTTATTTTATATTAGGTTGTACACAGCAAAATTATGAATTGTCTAGTTTTGCATATTTATCAGATCTCGAAATTGATAAGCTTAAAAATGATTTAGGCTTTAACTTTGAAAGCAAGGAATTTTCAGAGCAGCTCTACGAAGAATTTTTAAATTTAAAAATTAATCATTTAAATCCCGAAATTCATTTCATTTCACCAAATTTCTCATTACTCTCTGAGAAAGAAAATGATGCAAAATTTCTGACTTTATTAAAAAATAATAATCTTTGCAAACTAGATGATGAAGTTCTGCATGGATTTTTAAGCTATGAAAGCTCATCTAGTCAAATTTTGTCTGATATATCTTTAAAGATGGATTCTGATGAGGAAATTAAACGAGATTATTATTCAGCAAGTTCTTTGCAAAAATACATTAATTGCCCATACGTATATTTTTGTGAGTATGTCTTAGGTTTAAAAATTGAAGAAGAACTAGATATGCAACCCAATAATATGTTTAAGGGAAATCTTATTCATAAAGCCCTAGAATTATATTTGGAGCGGACTGATGTTACCGACTTAGATATTGAACAATTTATTTTTAAAGAAGTATCAAAAAAATATAATCATTGGAATGATACAAAAAATTTGCAAAGTCAGCTAAATGGATATGCCAAAAAAATTAAAGATTATGTGATTTTTGATTTAGAAAATAAATTTTTAGAGGGACGTAAAACTATATATAAAGAACTAGATATAAAATGTTATTTTAATGTAGATAATTTAAAATTTAGTAATTATAGATTAAATTCTAAAGATTTTAAAATTGTGGGTAAGATTGACAGAATTGATGTCAATGAGGATAAGGTCTATATTTTTGACTATAAATTGTCTAAAGGTAAGTCTTTAGGCGATTGGAAAAAAGATTTTCTTTTGCAAATGCCCATTTACGGATTGATGTTTGTTGATGGAGTTTTACTTATTCAGGGAGAGCTTTCTCAACTTTCATTTATTGTAATAAATAATCAATT
Organism: Bdellovibrionales bacterium; assembly: GCA_041740515.1. Taxonomy (GTDB): domain Bacteria; phylum Bdellovibrionota; class Bdellovibrionia; order Bdellovibrionales; family UBA1609; genus JAMLIO01. The sequence continues at coordinate 8,954 of JBGSLV010000006.1, forward strand.
CAAATTCAAAAACGGTCTTTCGATAAATCATAAGGATCAAAAATTTAATTTAGGGCTGACTTTTAATAAATCAAATTCGCAACCAGATTTTGAAACTCTAAAATTGGAGCTAAATCCTTTTAGATCTTTAATAAAAGAAACTCTTCAAGGTATTGCATCTTCTGAATTTAGTCCAGCTCCATTAAAACCAGAGTATTGTCTGAAATGTGATTGGAAAGACTCTTGTCATGCTAAACACTTGTACTAGGAAATAGATGAATAATATAAAAGAACTAATTTTAAGTGAACAAAGTTATATGGTTATGGCTGGAGCTGGAGCCGGTAAAACTACTCGTTTGGTAAATCATATCGTAGAGAATTTTATTTCATTTAAAAAAAAACATGGCCGTTGGCCGAGAATAATTGGAACAACATTTACAAAGAAAGCAGCCACTGAAATTCAGGATAGAGTTTCGGTATTGCATAGAACCTTTAATAATCCTGAGATTATTGATTATGCCTATTCTAGTTCGCTTAATATAGGTACTGTGCACAGTCTTTGTCTTAAATTATTGAGATCTAAATCTCATCTTATAGGATATCCTCAAGATTTTAAAGTTGTTAACGCTGAGACATTAGGATTTGCTAAAAAAAAAATTTTACATACGATTTTGGATTCTGATTTTCAAGATTTATTGAAAGACTTTGAATTTCAAAAATTAATGACTATTTTAAACTTTATGGATAAGTCCAATGAAATTAACTACGTTCCTATTACTGAAACTCATCAGATTGCTATACTTAAAGAATTTATTCAGGAATTGTATATTAGGTTTAATACCCTATTTAACCAAATTACAGTATCTGATTTGGGAAATATTAAAAATTCCCAATTAGCTTTTGACTACCTACGAGGTTTTCAATCTTCTTTATTTCAAGCAAAAGAAAGTTGCGATTTAAAACCAGTTAATGACTTTTTTTTAACTAATGATTTTAGGAAACCAACATATAAAATTAAAGATGAACTAAAACAATTATTATGGTCTAAGATTTGGGATTTAAGGAATGAAATTAAAAAAGAAATCGAAACAAATTTTGAAAAAATGTATGATATTCAGATTTTTAAAAAATTGTCTAAATCATCAAGTCGTATATTTTATTTATTCCAAAAATATAAAGATGAATTAGCAAAATTTAAAAAATCATCGGGTTGTTTTGAGCTATCTGACATTGAACCCTTAACTTTAGATTTGTTAATGAACCATAAAAATGACTGCCAAGATTTCATTAAACAATGGGATTATTATTATATTGATGAATACCAAGATACAAATTTAACACAAAAAAAAATATTTGATATTTTAATTGAAAATGTAGGTTTTTTTAAAGTTGGTGATCCTCAACAAAGTATATATTTATTTCGTGGAGCTAAAGCATCGATATATGAACAAGAATTTAGTTTAGCTAAAGATAATGATAGAATTAATCTAAATTACTTAGATGTTAACTATAGATCCAAAAAGCCCCTTTTGCTCGCTGTGAATGAACTTTTTAAAAATATTGACTCGAACAATTTTCGTCCAATGAAGCCGCAAGATGAATCTATTGAGCTAATTGAATCAGACTTAGAATCTAAATTAGTAAAAATTCACACGAATCTTACAGATGTTCAAGAAAAGGATATGGTCATTGCCTTTATAAAAAACAAGTTAGATTCTGGAGTCAAAGCTAATGATATATGTATCTTAGCACGAACGAAATCTTTACTTTATAAATTTGAAAATGAACTATCCAAGCATAATATCCCCTCTGTTCTTTTAGTGGCGGGGAACTTTGAAAATAGGTTTGAAATTCGTCAATGTATTAGGTTTTTGTCATTTCTTGAAGAGCCTAATGATGATCACAATTTGTATACTCTTCTTAAATCTAAAGTTTTTTCTATTTCTGATGATTTATTGATGAATCTATTTGAAAATTATAAAGTTAAAAAATCATGGTCGCTTTGGCAAATGATAAATTCATCTCCTTATGATGAACTAGCCTTAGCTAAGGAATTAAATCAATATTTAAAAATTTATCAAAATCATGGAAGAGTTGAAGCCTTTAAAACTTATCTCAATAATTCAAACCTTCTTAATTTAGCTAAAAATAAAAATGATTTAAATCGCAGACATTCAAACCTTTATAAATTATTGACTGAGGTTATTTCGGAAAGTGTTGACAACTTAAAGTTGTCTGAAAGTTTGAAAGGAATTATAGCAAGCAAATATAAATCGCAGGCCTCGGAAGCGGTCTTTTCATCAAGTGATTTGGGAGTAAAGCTTATGACAATTCATGGTTCCAAAGGTCTTGAATTTGAACACGTTCTTGTTGTTGGATGTCATGTAAAGGGTAATCTGACATATACTGAAGCTATTGAAGTTAATCAGGAAGGTACATTTGTCGCACCATTATCCGATGTTCAAAAGAATATCAAATTGTATGGTCCAATTTTAAAAGACACTAGAAGAATAAGGATTGCCAGTGAACGCCAAGAGACTTTAAGACAAATCTATGTTGCAGCCACTAGAGCAAAAAGCTCCCTAACATTTTTTGGTCAGTCAAATGTCGGCGATAATTCAATTTATAAAAATATGAAAATTGATTCAAATAATGATTTTAATTGGATCGATGTTTTTGAAGCAGCAAATTCAAAAAAGGAAAAAGCAGATTTTCATTTTCGGGATTGGGATTTTAAGTCGTATAAAAATGAAGTCTATGATTATAATCAAATTCTCATTTCGCAGACTAAGGCAGTTTTGATGAAACCAAATGAAATAGATAGAAAAGAGCCTAAAAGTTTAAAAAACATAAGTATTACTTCATTAGTTCATCAAATTTTTGATAAGAATTCAAATTTCTCATTTCAAGTTATTAAAGAATTCACTTTATTTAAATATGAATCACGTTTTCTTGATCATACCTTTCAAAAATCTTTAGCGGGTGAGCTTTTTCATAAATATTTTGAACTATTTGCTAAAAGACTTAAATCTGAGGAACTTCAGGAGAGATTTAAAAATACTTACCTTGGTGATTTGTCCGGGTTACAAGAAGTTATTGATTCTTTACTTATAATCAATGATCCCAATTTCCGAGAAATATTTAAATCTGCAAGAGCTGAGTGGGGGTTTAATTCTTTGCTATTTGGGGACTTTTTAGTTTCCGGCCAAGTTGATCTTTGGGGTTTTGATGAGAAAGGAGATCTTCATATCGTTGATTATAAAACTGGTCCAAGTAAATTTAAAAAAAAGGCTGCACTTCAGGTTCATCTTTATAAAGAAGTATTACAGAAAATTTATCCCGAAAAAAATATCAAAACCCATGTTTTGTATATCACAGAAGGTCAACTTGTTACTTTCATTTCAGATTTGAAATTAAATCCAAGTGTTAAATAAAAAAAGTAGTAAAAGAAAGTTTTAAAATCAAATAGAATTTAAGTATAATTATGGTTTATTTAAGGTTGTAAAAATTAGATTATAAATAGGGTTACTTAATTTCGGAAACTGGCAACCAAGTTAAAAGTTGACGCAAGATGACCTGAACGCGGAACCTGGCACCTAAGTTATTTGAAGGGGTAGATGGCGTAGCCGAAGGGGCTGGTTAGAGTAATGACTTGAGCTTTGTTTTCGGTATTAGGAGTTGGAACATCGAATTTGAGTAGAAATCCGCGGTGCCAAATTGTGTGATGTTGGTAAAGGTTTTCAAGCTTGTAAGGGTGCTTTGTGTAGGCTTTAAAAGTCCCGGGATATCTGACTCCATCGACTTCTAAAGTTGCCGCCCAACCAATATCTTTCATTGTTAAATTGTTTAAATCTCTTTTCGGTGTGAATGAGCTAACAAAAAACACAGTTTCTTTAGACATGGATTCGATAAGCTTTTCCCGTTCTTTGTCTGCTAATTCTTTAGTCCACTGGCTATAATTGGCTCTTAGCTTTAGCTGTTTGATGCGAATGTCTTGGTTAAGTTTAGTGATACTGATATCAAATTTGTTATAAAATCCATCGTACTTTCGTTCGTGCAAAGTATTTTTGGAAATGACTTTTTTGTACTCAGACATATTGGGTGACATCCAAGAGGGGTCCAGCTGGGTATTAAGTGGGGCTTGAGAAGCACAACCAAAAATTGAAAATACAATAAAAAATTTCATCAAAAAAAATCGCATTAATGGCTTTCCTTTATAAAGGCGATGACATCATCAAAGGCTTTGAACTTACTTAGATCATTTACTATCTCGTGTCCAGATTGAGGAAAGAGTTCTAAGCGAACGTCTTTAAACTCTTTCGTTAGAGTCTGTGTTGCATCCGCATCACAGACCTTATCACTGGGTGAAATTAGAAATAAACTTGGATTCAAAACGGCATGAAGTTGGTGGCTTACTATATTAGTTGTGTCTTGAAGTTCCGTGAATAACTTTGAAGAGATTTTTTTATGTCTCAAAGGGTCCGAATTATAATTTTCAATTACGACTTGATCTTTAGTGAGATCATTATTGTCAATTTCGTTCCCCAATGTAAACCTTGGTAAAAATTGCGCTAACCCTTGTGCTAAATTAAGTTTCCATGAGGGCACTTCAACTTTAATGTTTACTAGTGGATTGGAGAAAATCAAACCAGGTTTTGCATCAATAATATGATCCAGCAAGGCTTTTAAAACAATCAAGCCACCCATCGAATGACTGAAAATATATAGTTTTTCAGCATCAAACTTGGATTGTAATTGATTGTAAATGAATGCCACTTGATCAACAAAGATTTGAAAACTTGGAACGTACCCTCTTTGGCCTGAGCTCTGACCGTGGCCAATTAGATCAAAACTGTGACATGTTACACCCTGGCTGCATAAATATTCGGCCATATGTGAGTAACAAGAAGAGTGTTCTCCTAAACCATGAATTATTAAAAGTTGAGCTTTAGAAGAGTTATCGGCATGCCAAGTTTGCGTAAAAATATCATATTTTTTAAAATTTATGTAAGTCTCTGTGTTTTTCATCGCTAAAATCCTACGGTAATAATAAATGATATTCTACATTATATCCTAAGCGGCAAGTGCTCTTTTTAATGACAGTTAATCTTTCTGGATAATTGCTATTATAATGACATCCGCGGCTTTCTTTTCGGTCTATAGCCGACAAGATCATAAGTTTTGCCACTAAGCATAAGTTTTCCAGTTCAGTGAATGATTGGAATTCAGCAACCTGAGGCCTTTGCATTTTTATCGACCTGATTTCGTCTTCAAAAAAAAGTATTTGAGCTAAAGCCCCTTTCATAAGTTGATTTGTTCGAACGATACCCATTCGGTGCCACATGGTGCTTCGGATCTCATCCCAAAGAATAGTGATTTGAAACTTAGTTTCGGCATCTAAATCCAATTTAGTTTTTTGCATAACTTTAGAGGGTTTAGATATATTCGCTTTTAATTCACTGTATGAAATAGCGATCTTTGCAAAAGCATTTTCCGCTGTTGCTAAACATTCAAGTAAAGAATTGGACGCTAATCGATTGGCACCGTGCAAACCTGTGTCGGCACACTCGCCAAGGGCAAAAAGATTGGGAATAGAAGTTTCCGAAGAGTTATTAACAGTGATGCCTCCGCAAAGATAATGTGCCGCTGGTACAACAGGAATAGGTTGTTTCAGAAAATCAATTCCTAGTTCAAGACAACGTTGATAAATTTTAGGAAATCGGTTTTTTAAGTCCTCGTTTTTTAAGTAAGAAAGATCCAGCCAAACACACTCCGAACCAGAAGATTTCATCTCTTGATCAATAGCCCTGGCCACTATGTCCCTGGGAGCTAAATCAGCCAGCTTATGGTACTTAGACATAAAGGCTTCGCCTTTAGAGTTTAAAAGTTTTGCGCCCTCACCACGTAAAGCTTCCGAAATTAAAAAGTTTCTTGCAACAGGATGAAATAAACATGTTGGATGAAACTGGGTAAATTCCATATTTGAAATCTGTGCACCCGCTTTATAAGCTAATGCGATGCCGTCCCCAGTCGCACCACTCCAATTGGAAGTGTAAAGAAACACTTTACCTGAGCCACCGGTCGCAAGCAGGGTATAAGTGGCATTAAACTCATAGAGATGTGTATCATCATAAGCTTTAACACCCATACATATTCCATTTTCCATAATCAATGCTGAAACTTGAAGATTTTCCACCATGGTGATGTTGGGTTTATTTTTAGCAACCTCAATAAGTATGCTATGAACTGCTTGTCCAGTGAAATCATCAATATGTAAAATACGACGTTCGCTATGACCACCTTCTTTGCCTAAGTCGATGATGTTATTTGTTGAGTCAAAATGAACGCCTAAATTTATGAGTTCTTGGATAAGTTTAGGTCCTTGTTCAATGATTTGTATCACTGAGGGTTTATTGCAAAGGCCATCTCCCGCTATAATTGTATCTTGCACATGATTGTCAAAGGAATCAGACTTTGAAGTTACTGAAGCAACACCACCTTGGGCGCGCCAAGTATTGGTTTGAATGAATTCATCTTTGCTGATGACGAGGACCTTTCCTAATTCGGAGGCTTTTAGGGCAAAACTTAATCCCGCAAGTCCAGAACCAACTACAATAAAATCATATGTCGCACTATTTGATCTATCCATGATGTTTTTCATCTTATACAATTTAAAGAGCATGGGATACTGACTTTACGCATTATGAACATGAGCTTAGGTTAAAGTTAATATATTCCACGAAGAAAGCACTGAGGTTGAGAATGAAAATTATAAATATAAAATCACTTCTTATTTTAGCAGGTTTTTTATGGGTGTGTTTAAGTTTTATGGGATTCACTCAAATGGTGAGTCAACGTTCAGCAGAAAATTTAGCCGAAATTCAAATTCAGCACGCTCAAAGAGAGCTGTTGGAAAAGTCTAAAAATCTAAAATTTAAATTAGCCCAATGGTCTTATAACTATCATTTAGTTAAAACCAAAGGACTTGATTTTGATCAAGAAGGCTTTTTAACATCTGAATTTAATGACATGTATTTTTTCAAGTTTGAAGAAAACACTTTAAAAACCCAATGGATAAAATCTAAAGATATGAGTAGTGTAACAGTGCCAACTCCAGGACGCCTGTTAGCCAGAATGAAATCTATTAGCCAAGATGAAATCTTAAAAAAAGATTTCATTTACTTTGCTGATAAAACGTCCGAACAAGGTCCAAAGATTTTTTTTGGTTTTCCAATTTTAGATGATGTATTGGGTGAAGGCGTGTTACTCAGCACATTAGACTTAGACTATGTACAACTCTTGAGTCCAGATTTAAACACTACGCTTTTAGATTCTAAAAGCCGTTTCCTTTTTCATCCCCAAAAAGAATATATTGGGCAAAGCGCCAAACATCTTTTATCTAATAATACGAATGATCTTTTTGAAAAAAAAGCCAAACTACCTGTTTTAAATCTTGAATTTATTTACAAAGTTCCAAAAGCTAAATTTGCTGTTGAAATCTTTTGGCCGCTGGTTGTTACTTGCCTAGGACTAGTGTTAGCGTTTGGCGTTTTAATTTATGAAACATTTATGCAGGCACCAATTAACTTAAAATCTGCAATTGATATAACTTCTGATTCATTTAAAGCTTCAGAATCCACTAAAGATGAGTATGGTTCAATTTTAAAACTAAATGAAATAAGAGATTCATTAAATCAAATGTCATTACTCTCTTCGGTCTTAAAAGGCCGAATCGATCTGGCAGCTAACGGCGAATTATCTCCTCGGCTGTTCGAAAATCTAAAAAATGATTTTGATGTTTTAGATCGTACGATTGAGTCCACATATTTAGCCTCTCAAGACGGTCAAGTGACAAATCCAAGTAAGAGCAATCCTAAATTTAAGGAGTTAAACGCTAATCCAAATATAAATCAAATTGTAAATGCAGATAATAAAACTGAGATTCCTGTTGCGCCAACTTCTATTTCTCAAGCTGCAGCTGTTTTTCGTGATCAAGGATTTGATGTTGAATCCGAATTTGAAAATTCGGCAACTTTTGATAACTTACTTGATTTTTCAGAACTAGAGATTGGTGAAGACTTCGAATTGCTAGAGCATGAAAGTGAACTTCAATCTGATGAGATTAAGTCTAATCCAAATTTTGCAAATAAAGGTCAAAGTAAAGGAGTTGTGTTTCAAGAGTACATAGGGGCAGATTCTGAAACTAATGATTGGGCAAAAATAATTGAAGAGCTTACAGAAGAGATCAACACAGCGAAGTTAAAACCTACTGAAATAAGTCCAAAGGACAATAGCATTTATGGATGAGGTTTATTTTAATGATCGCCCCTTGAACCCAGAATTACTTGCTAGGCTGGATTCTTGGACTCTTCGTTTGTATTCGGTTCAGCATTTTGATGAGGCCATAAAATCCTTTAGTTTCGAAGTCTATGAAGGCTTGCAAGCACGAAGTGTTATATTTTTTAAGTATTTAAAATCTTTTAGTTCCTTATTAGCAACCCACTGTGAAGGTCTTGATTTTGAAACGGTTCGTGGTCAAGGATTAAATTTTTCTCATGATAAAAATTTTGCGCCTATTAAAGATTTTTTGCGGTTACAACAAAATTCATCTTTTGCAGCTATGATGAAAAAACTTTTGCCTAATCATAACTATGTCACATCCTTATGTGTGGTTAAGGGTGAAGTAAAAGGCGTCTTTGTTTATGCAGATATTGAAAATGATAAATTAGAAACCCCCTATTTTAAACTAACAGAAAGGATTTTATCCCACTGGGCTGCTGAGATTTTTTTACTTGAGCAGATACATAACTTAAATCGCATCGATGAATTGACTGAGTTATTACAAAAAAAGGTTTTTATTGAGTATATGGCCCTTGAAGTTGGCCGAGCCCAAAGAATCCAGCATCCCGTGGCCTTTATGGTTGTTAGACTTGATCAAGCCGAGATGCTAAAATCCAATTTAAATATTGATAGGTATCAATCCTTGTTAAAAATGATTGCCAAAATTTTGATGCAATCAACTCGTAAAACCGATTATTTGGGTGTTTTATCGGAAGCTGAATTTGGCTTATTGTTGCCACATATGAGCTTAAAAAATGCTAGAAATAAAGCTAAACAGATAAAAACTATTTTAGTGGCCTCAAAGTATTTCAGTGATAGCCAAATTAATTTACACGTTAATTTTTCTATATGTATTTCCGAGTATCCAAGCCTGGCTCACGATTATGAAGATCTGCATCTATCCACAGTGCAAAAGCTTATGCTTGATATACAGCCCTCACAAATGATGGAAGTCACAAAAAGTGCTACTTTTGAACCTGACTTTGTTTATACGGAGTCAGAACGTAAAAAATGAAAGAAAGTTATTTAGAGATTAATGCCGCACATCTTAAAGAAAATTTTAATTGGTATAAAAGCCAGGCAGGTAACGGCTTTGTCTGCCCCATGATTAAAGCGAACGCTTATGGCGTTGGTGCCGTTGAAGTCTTTAAGACTCTAAGGTCTAGTGGCGCTGAAATTTTTGGTGTAGTTCGTTTGTCAGAAGCCCAAACAATTCGCAATTTAGATTCAAAGGTACAAATTCTATTATTTAATCCTTGCGATGAGAATGATTTTAAAGAAGTTGTCAGATTGCAGTTAACTCCTGTTATTTCTAATATCCAAGGTCTTAAAGATTTAAGTAAAGTTTTATTAGAAATGAATGTTGTAAGTTTCGAAGTACATTTAGAGTTTGATACGGGTATGAATCGATTAGGATTTAAATCTTCAGATCTGCAATCGCTGTTTCAGATATTAAAAGACATTAGTAAAGTAAAAGTTGCAGGGATTTTTTCTCATCTGGTTCAGGCTGAAGATTGGCCAGATCCGTCGGGACGTTCTGCCTCACAGGTCCAAAGTTTTTCTAACATTGTAGATAAAGTCGAATTTTTTTTAAAAAATAATCCAAACCTTCAAGCTATGCATAAATTAGTGTGTCACTTTTCAAGTTCGAAAGCTATCAACGATAATGCGCTCATGGTGCCCCATTCTAAGGACTTATTAAAATATGGTATTCGGCCAGGACTTGGTCTGTACGGAATTTCACAAAAGCAAAAAAACTTAAAATCTGTGCTTACATTAAAAGCCCCCATCATAGACGTAAAATGGTGTGAGCCCGGTGAAACGGTTTCTTATGATGGAGAATGGATAGCTAAACGTCCTTCTTTGATAGCAACTTTGCCATTAGGATATGGCGATGGCTATCCAAGATCTTTGCAAGGACAAACCCATGTTTTAATAGATGGCCAAAGGGCTTTTGTTGTGGGCAAAATTTGTATGGATTTTATAATGATTGATTTGACTGATATAGCTCTAAAGTCCTGGGAGGGTGACTTGTCTTCTTTACAAGCTTCTGATTTAAAGGAGACCTACAAAGAATCTTTAATTTCCAATTGGATGACAAAGGTGGCTGTTGTGTTTGGTGAGCAAAGTCTTGATAAAAGCATAACAATAGAAGCCCTAGCCGAAAAAGCAGGTCTAATAACATATGAGTTTTTGGTACATTTGAATCCACGTCTTAAACGAAAGCTTGTGGGGCTTTAAATTGGTCAAAGCTTTATCCTTCCCATTTTTAGAAAAGTTACTTTTAGTTTTGGGACACTTTTGTATTTTTGCTTGGGGCGCGCTTAAATCCATTTTTCAAAGGCCATATCGATTCGAAGAGATTTTTAAACAACTTGAATTTGTCGGTAATAAATCGGTAAGTATTATTTTTTTAACCGGAATTTTTACAGGGTTAGCTTTGTCCCTGCAAATTTATTTGGGATTTAGCATGGTCGGTGCGCCTAATCTTGTAGGCCCGACTGTGGCTCTGGGAATTTTTCGCGAGCTTGGACCTGTCTTGTCAGGGTTGATCGTTGCCGCTCGTGCTGGCGGTGCTATGGCGGCACAATTAGGAACCATGCGAGTTTCCGAACAGATAGATGCTATCAAAGTTATGGGTGTTGATCCTGTGCAATATTTGGTCGGTCCTAGAGTTTTAGCTTCAGTCATCTCACTACCCTTGTTGTGTGGATTTTTTGACTTTGTAGCTATGGCAGGATCTCATGCCATATGTGTATTTGTTTTTGAAATCGACAGCGCAATTTTTTGGGATAAAATTACCGAGTGGATTAATCCAAGTGATGTCACTCAAGGGTTAGTAAAAGCTGGATTTTTTGGTTTAATTTTTTCACTGGTTTGTACCTACCGAGGTTATTACACTTCTGGTGGGGCTAAAGGTGTTGGCGAGTCAACGAATCGTGGTGTTGTGATTAGTATGGTCTCAATAATTATTGCTGATTATGTTTTAACTAATTTTATTCGGCTTTATTTTCAAGTGGCGGGTTAACAGATGTCGATCGCCATTAAAATTCAAGATTTAAAGAAGTCCTTCGATGGTGGTAAAGAATTTGTTCTCAATGGGATTGATCTTGAGATCCCAAAAAATAAAATCACGATGATTATTGGTTTTAGTGGCACAGGTAAAAGTGTTTTAATGAAACATATTTTAGGTTTAATGACCCCCACTTCAGGTCATATTGATATTTTAGGGTCGGATATCAAGGCCATGTCACCCCAGCAAAAAGCCAAGTTTAGGCAAAAGATGGGTGTCATGTTTCAGTATGCGGCCTTATTTGATGATATGACAGCTCTTGAAAATGCCTGCTTTCCATTAAAGGAGCATCGTAAAGAGTTATCCATCAAAGCAAGAACGGATATCGCTATTAAAAAATTGCAGATGTCGGGCTTAGACGCTAAGCACCACGGAAAACTGCCTGGAGAATTAAGTGGTGGTATGCGAAAAAGAGTCGCCCTAGCGCGAGCAATAGCTTTGGATCCTGAAATTCTTTTGTATGATGAGCCAACGACAGGCTTAGATCCAATTCTAACCGAAATGGTCGATGATTTGATCAAATCAACCCATGATAAAATTGTGGGCGCGACTTCGGTCGTGATCTCTCATGATCTGCATGCGGCTTTTCGTATTGGGGACTTTGTAATAATGCTTCATGAGGGTAAAGTATTAATGAAAGGAACACCTGACGAATTTTTAAAAAGTGATCATCCGTTCGTCGAAAAATTCGTTTCTAAAGGAGTAAGAAAGCCATGAGATCTACACAATTAAAAGTGGGTTTGTTTGCTCTTATCGCGCTGGGTGTTGTGGCGGTCATGAACCTTAAGCTCTCCAAGAATCCTTCTGTATTAGGAGCTTCTAATACTCATTTTTTTCTGGTCGACGATGCTAGCGGTCTTATAAACAACACGGCTGTTAAAGTTGCCGGCGTCAAAGTTGGAATCATCAAATCCATCACTCTAGATGGTGGTCGTGCTCGTATTGAAATTTTATTGCAAAGAGGTCTTGATCTTACAGACAGAGCCAAAGTCGAAATCGTTTCTAATGGCATACTAGGTGATAAATTCGTTTCTATCATCGGTGGAGATCCCATGGGCGAAAAGCTTAAAGATGGCGATCAAATCACAGAAGTTGTCGCATCGGGATCACTGAGTGACGTTATGAGCGAAGTCAGTAAAGTGGCCTCAGCTTTACAAGATGTGGCAGCTGCTATTAAAACTGCGACTGTAGAGGGAACTGACGAAACTCCAATTGGTCGGATCATGTTGAACATCGAAAAATTAACCGCAGATTTAGCCGATGTAACGGCTCACAATAAAGAAAAAGTTAATAACGTCATTGATGGGGTCGAAGAGCTTACTGAAACTTTGAAAATTGCATTTGGCGAAGATGGGCGAGCGGAATTTAAACAGGCTTGGGGTAATGTGACTCAAGGTATGGAAAAGTTTGATCGGTCGCTGGCGAACATTGAAGAAGTCACAGGAAAAATCGCTGACGGTGAAGGTACTATTGGCCGACTGATTAACGATGAAGAGACTGTTAATGGTGTTAACAAAGCTATTGATAATTTGAATCGAGTATTAGGTGGGGCTTTAAACTTAAGAACGACTTTTGATTATCACTCGGAACTCATGACTGAACGAAGTGATATTCAATCTTTTGTGGGTTTGAAAATTCAACCAGGGTTAGACCGATATTATTATTTAGGGATTGTCCAAGACCCATTAGGTGTCACTGAAAAAAGCAGTACGACTTCTACAACGACAACAACGCCACCAGGAGCCGGTAGCGAAGTGACCACTGATACAGAGCGAAGTAGAACTGATCGTGATGCTATAAAATTCACTGCGATTTTTGCCAAAAACTTTTATAACTTAACCCTTAAGGGTGGGCTTATTCAGTCCAGCGGTGGATTCGGGGTAGATTATCATTTTTATCGAGAAAGATTAACTTTGTCTGGTGAAATGTTTAATTTTGGTGATCCCAATTTAAGACTTTTTGCAACTTGGCGTCCTTTGCAAGGCTTTTATCTAGTGGCTGGAGGCGATTCAATTTTGCAACGAGAAGAGCGGGATTTTAATCCGTTTTTTGGTGGCGGTCTTACCATCACCAACGATGATATAAATATCTTTGCGGCCCAGTTTTTCCGTTAATTTTTTTTAACAATTAAATCTATAAAACTCTCAATTGAGTCAAAATCTGCCATCGAGAAACACTATGAAACGAAATATTTTAATCAGCGTTTATAACAAAAAAAATCTAGAAGTCTTAACCGAGGTTTTTAATAATAAAACCGATGTTATTGTTAGCACAGGTGGTACAGCCAAAGCTCTTAGGAAGTTAGGCTTCGAAGTTAAAGATGTGAGTGAATTGACTGATTTTCCCGAAATCATGGACGGGCGAGTGAAAACCCTGCATCCAAAAATCCATATGGGCTTACTTGCTAGAAAAGATCATGAAGAGGATTTGATAACTTTAAAAAAATTTAACGCTGAATTTTTTGATATTGTGATTGGTAACCTCTATGATTTTGAAGCTGGATTAAAACAAAATAATTCCGAAGATCAACAGATTGAGTTGATAGATATTGGCGGGCCTTCGTTTTTAAGATCTGCAGCTAAATCCTTTCAACGTATAGCTGTTGTTTGTGATCCCGAAGACTATATTTTACTAAAAACTCCAACCACTTTAGTCCAAAGAAAATATCTAGCAGCCAAAGTGTTTCGACATACTTCCTACTACGATTCCCAGATAGCTCAATGGCTTTCAGAGGAAATGATGGCTGAACACAGTTTTGGAACCAAAAAAATTGATGAGCTAAGATATGGCGAAAATCCACAACAGAAAGCCTATTGGTTAAGATCGGAAGATGCAGGCATGCACAACGCTAAGATTCTACAAGGCAAAGCCCTTTCCTATAATAATATTTTAGATTTAGATGCGGCTGTTCGCACCGTTCTTGAATTTAAAACTCCAGCGGTGGTATGTGTTAAACATACCAATCCGTGTGGAGCCAGCAGCGCGGCTACAATACATGAGGCTGCACAGAATGCTATAAAGGCAGACCCAGTCAGCGTTTTTGGTGGGATCGTGGCTTGTAATCGAACAGTCACAAAAGAAGTAGCGGAACTTTTTAATACCATTTTTTTAGAGTGTGTCATTGCCCCTGGATTTTCAGATGAGGCGTTAAAGCTTTTTGCTAAAAAGAAAAATCTTCGAGTTTTAAGCTGGATGGATATGGTAAATTTTAAATCTAATAAATTATTACTTAGATCCATAGCTGGCGGTTATCTAGCCCAGGCTCCAGACCAAATTGATGCTGATATTTCGAATTGGATCATTCATGGTGAGCCCCCAAATTCTGATATTATGAACAGCTTAGTTTTTGCGTGGAAAGTCTGTGCACATTTAAAAAGCAATGCTATTGCTGTCGTTTCAGAAATGACGACTGTGGGATTAGGCATGGGTCAAGTTAATCGCATTGATGCTGTGGAACAGGCGTTTAAGCGTCAAAAAAACTTTCACCCGCATGCCAAAGACTTAGTTGTGGCCAGTGATGCCTTTTTTCCATTTCCGGATTCTATAGAAGCTATTCATGCCCAAGGGGCAAAGTGGATAGTTCAACCTGGTGGGTCGATAAAAGATGAAGAAGTTATTTCCAAAGCGAAGCAATTAGGTGTTACAATTTTAGTGACAGGTCAAAGACATTTTAAACACTAAAGGATTATAACTTTTGGAAAAGCATAATGAAAACACGCAGTGGGTGGTCAAGTCCTCTTCACAAATTCTAGGTCCCTACAAGACTGAAGAAGTTTTCGAACTTATTAAAAAGAAAAATATAATACCCATTGATGAAATCATTCCTGAGAATGGACATTGGGCTTATATCAGAGATGTCCAAATTTTTCATAAAGCTTTAAACCAACAAGCTAAAACCGCTGGAGTCGAAGTTACTAAAACCCAGAATGTCACAGGCACATTCACTGATGATATGACTTCGACTGAACTTTATGATGATACAGAAGAACTGTCGCATATTGGTGATGTTGACCGAACCAACCCCAATCCTAAAATTCAACCCCTTAGATCTGCACAACTTCCTAGACCTGGGGTTGATGACTTTGTCGTAGCAAAAAATAAGACCAAGAAAAAATCATCATGGCTTTCAAAAGTTTTTATCTTATTAATATTGATCAGTGCAGGGACTGGATATTATTTTAAGGATTGGATTGAAAACCAAACCATAAAGTACAACAGCTCTGAAGTGATTTCGACGGCGCAAAAGTATTTGGCCGAAGGTGATTACAAACTTGCGTATCAAAAATTTCAAGAGATTAATCAACTTGAGGTGATTAGAAATGAAGTTAAAGGTTTTTATGTGCAGTTGGCGGCTTTAGTACTAAACCAAGAGCGACAAACAGTTTATGCACGTGATCTTTTGGAAAAAGAGTCTGAAGCTATCAAAAACACACCAGAATGGTTAACAGCCATGGGATTAAGTTATCTAATAGATCAAAATTATGTCGAGGGTCAAAAGTACTTAAGTCAAAGCATCTCTTTGAATCCTGATTTTTTACCTGCTTGGGTAAACCTAGGACATCTATATTTCAATCAAAGTAAGTTTCAAGAGGCTTGGGATTTTTTCTATGCAGCCTACTTGCGAGGCTATACAGAAGGGCACATTCCTGTTTTTATGTCTTTATCATTGATTGAACAATGGAAATTAAATGGCGATCAGAGTTTGCTTTTAAAAGCAGATGATCTTGTAAGTAATTTTTTGGCTACAAGTGCAGATCGTAGGTATTTAAATCAAATATTAAAAATTTGGCTGCAACAAAAAGACAAAACAAAAATTGTCGGAACACTTGATAAAGATGTTCTTAAATTTATAGAATCAGATCCTTATGTCACCACAAAATTTAAACAGAACATTTACGAATTTAGTTTTAGTAATAAGCGCTTTGAAAGTTACTGTTCAGATATTCACAAAACTTTAAAACCTGATGATCTTAATACCCTCCTTTTTAAAAGTGTATGCTATTATAAGCTAGGCTTCCTTGGCAAAGATACAGAATCTAGCATCGAGCAAGCAGAACAGCTTTATCCCAAAGAAACTTTGATGTTTGCAGTTAAATCAGTCATTTTAGGTAATGCAGATGAGACTTATCAGAAAAGCCTTTTGATTGGTCGAGCATTAAGTTCTGACACTAAGTTAAAATTTACATTACCATTGATTCTACAAGCCAGATTTTGCGAGCAAAAAAATGATCTAGCCTGTGCAGCAAAATATTGGACAATGGTTCACGATAAAGACCAATTACAAATTGGTATTTATTCGGGTCTTGCTATGTACTATAAAAATAAGAATGAGCCTCAACCTTTTAAAAAATGGCTATCAGATGGGTTATTACTTTCACCATCTTATAAACCCCTGATAGAGTTAGAGAACTAATTTTTTAAAGGACTATAACTGTCATGATTGATTTTTTGTCTGCTTATAAAAAGCTTGATCCAAGTGCTTCTGGGTTGCTTGAAATTGCACTACTTTATCCTGGTCCGAAAGCTATTCTAATTCACAGAATTGCTAAAGTATTTTACCGTTTTAAGTTGTTTTTTATCGCTCGGTTTTTTTCAGAATTTGCACGCTTATTAACTGGTATTGAAATTCATCCTGGAGCTAGTATTGGTAAACGCTTAGTGATCGATCATGGTATGGGTGTAGTCATAGGGGAAACAGCAATTATAGGCAATGACTGTTTGATCTATCATGGTGTTACATTAGGCGGAACTAGTCAGAATAAAAATATTCGTCGGCACCCTAAGATTGGAAATAATGTTTTAATTGGGGCTGGAGCAAAAATTTTGGGAGCCATCGAAATTCATGATTTTGTCAAAGTAGGTGCGAATTCTGTGGTCACAACAGATTGTCCAAAAGATTCAACGATCGTCGGAATACCAGGCCGGCGTATAAATTAAGTTAAATTTTATTATCTTAAAAGCCATAAGCTTGGCGACATTAGTTGCTCGATAGCCTATTTTGAAAATATAATATATTTATACTTACTTTTGTTTAGGATCAAAGCCAATGATGAATGGAGCTTTGAGGTTGGCAGCAGTTTTCAAAATAGTTTTAGCTGAGTTGAAATAGTACTCTTGATCAGGAGCTGTTAAGTTAGAGCCAAAATGAAATTTCATGGGTCCCAAGCATTGATCCAAAGACTCTAAAGTAGACTTTAATCGATAGGGTGCTTCCAAAAAAAATACGGGATGAGTATTAGATTTTAAATTTTTAAAAAATAAATCTCGATCTGATTTGTCGCGAGGTGGAAATCCTAAAAATACGAAATGATCCCATCGTTCACCTAACAGGGAAATAAAATTCATTAGACTGCTTGGGCCTGGAAGGGCTGTGATTTTTACGTTATGCAGTCGACAAAGTTTTACTAAATCCGCACCAGGATCACAAAAGGCTGGAGTTCCACAATCCGATATCAAACAGACATCTTCAAATTTGCAAATTTCTAATAGTTCATTTAAACCTTCAGCCGTCGAATGTTCGTTCAAAAAATACATTTTTTTTTCACGAGGCGAAATCTCAAGGTCAGTTAAAATTTTACGACAAGTTTTAGGCTCCTCGCCAATTAGAATATATGAGTTTTTTAGAGCTTTAAGGGCACGTAGACTGATGTCCTCGATGTGGCCTATGGGTGTTGCTATTAAAGTTAAAGACATTTTAGCTCGTAAGGTAATAGGGTTTAAGTTTTTTAATATTAGCTGCAATTTCTGCACGACCAGAATTTACACTATCAATATAATATAAATTAATTTTAGGAATTTTTTCCTGCACGGCGTTTAGGATTACTGGTTCATTTTCAAAAAAATGTATCTCTTCAAATTGATTTTGCAATTTAATGAGTTCATTCACTTTATATGTATGATCTAAAAGTGATTGGTCAGGTTTTAAAATAAGTTGATTTCTGTGAGGGCTTAATGGGAAATTAGAAGCGGTTAGCTGTTCGCGAGTACCATGTCCCATCCTAGGTTCGTCTCGGCCAGTTAAATAATAAATTGGCGCAAGCTTATTAAGTTTTTGCAAAAATTCGACGGCACCAGGGTAAACTTGATCTAAATGTAAGAAATCTTTAGAAAAAAAATAAGTATTCCAATGGGCTTTAATGGATTTAATCAAATCTTCAGTAATATATTTTTTAAAATTATTTTTATTTATTCTCATTAATCCCGGTTTAATTCCCCAATCTTCTGAAAGTGAAATAAAATTTAGCAATATGTTTTTAAGATCAGAATCTAAATTTTGTGTTGCACCGAAGTGCCTAACAATCTGTTGATTTCTAGGGGTTACGTCATAAAGTGTAGAATCGATATCAAAAACAAAAACACGTTGTTCGGATGGTTTTAAAGTTAGTAATTTTTTAAATAGTTCATCATTCATTAAAATATTTTCTCAAGCAAAACGGGTTTGTATCTTAAAAGGTAGCACCGATTTAAAGTTTTCGATGACAACCTAATTGTATTATTAACGCCATTGCCTTTTAGCCCTTTGGCTTTTACATGTCCAGCTCGAAGTCCACCTAAAATTGAACGGTTATCTGAAATATAGATAATATCGCCGTCAAGAGCGTTCATCATATCCATATGCTTTTGAGGTACTAAGATTTCATTGTCATTGATACTTTCATCGATCTCAAGAGATAGCGAACGGACCACATGCCCCTCGACTTCATTGATTCGGTCATTCTGTTTATAATTTTGTTTGGCAATATCTATCGTATCTACAGTTAGACCCATTTCTCTAGGACGAGAATCACTAAGAGCATAAGTAAAAAAAACACCGAAGGCACTTGTGACAAGCATACCAAAAAGTGCACGCATATATATAAATTGACCATTTTCAATACCCGAAACAAACCAAGAAATAGGCGAGATGAGTTGGGGCTGCCAGAGCGAATAAATGGTAAATAATGATCCAAAGATCATCGCTAAACATGCGGCTTTCCCGTGAAACCGGCTCCAAAAAACGCCTAAAAAAACCGTGGTTACAATTGAAGGGATAATAATCATAATGCCTTTGTAATGAAGTGACATTAAGTTTAGGTCGCTATCCTTTTGGATATTGAAAACAACGACAAGCCCTAACCCAATTAAAGTTGCAAGGATAGAGGCGATTCGTGCAACGAAAAGATCTTGGGATGTAGAACCATCGGAACGTATATAAGGTTTGTAGATGTCGTAAATAAATAGCGCAGCACAGGCGTTGATCAATGTATCTATGGTTGACATCAGTGCTGCCAATAGACTGGCGATTATAAACCCAAAGATCCAAGGATTTTGTTTAACAGTGACCCAACATACAATTAAAAAAGTATGAGATGTATCTGTGATATTAATAAAATCATATCCCTCCAAAGCACCACCCATGGCTGTTTGTTTAGTAACTAAGGACTTGGCAATCCAACCCATGCCTCCGACTACTATCGCTGACAAGGGCATAGTTACAATTAAATTAAAAAAGGCGGCCTTTCTTCCATCTTTCACACTTTTAATGGTTAAATATCGCATAATAAAACCCTGATTTAAAAAAGCATAAGCGATACTACCTGCAAGAGCTTCACCCCAAAATAAACCAGCGGTGTTGAAGTTTTCATTGGCTGTTAAATGCGCAAAGGGCAATCGATGGGAAGTTGGAAGATAGGTCCAAAATTGGTCCAAACCGCCAAGAGCTGTAACACCTGCCATTAAGGCTACAATTCCACCAATAAAAAGCATAAGACCTTGGAAAAAATCGGTAAAGATAACGGCTGTTTGTCCTCCAAAGGTAACATAAACCCCTAAAAAAAGTGCAATCAAAGGAACTGAAATATGCTGAGGGACATTAAAAAGACCTTCAATGGCAAGACCGGCTGTAAAAAAATTATAACCTACATAAAAAAGCATATAAAAAAGAATAATAAAAAGCGCAATAAAACGTGCGGTTTTGTTAAAGCGCCGTTCAAAATATTCAGGTATAGATTTGATTCTTGCGAAGTAAATAATTGGAAGCCATCCAAAAATAAAAAAGGGAATAGCAAACCAATCGTTTAAGTAAGTCATAGTACTACTCATACCAGTACTAAAGCCCTGTTCGGAATATTTTAAAAAGCTATAAGATCCAATACCTGTTGCAACCATACTGGCAGCTGGTAGCCACCAAGAAAACCTTTGGCCGGAATAAAAAAAATCATTTATATCCTTATTGAACCGGGCAAAGTATCCTCCAAAAAGAGTTATGAAAACGACATAAATACCAATCATAAGCGAGATGATGAGAATAGAATTTTCAGGAATTTGTAGTGTGACATCGTTCATAGAAATCCTAAATCAATTGGTATATTGGGGACCGTGTAAAGCAAAATAAATCCAGGCGCCATGAAGTGATAAAAAAAATATATAGCCTAAAATTACACCCCGAAACCAAATCCTATCAGCTTTCAGATTTAATTTTAGGGCATGTTGAGAAAGAGTGATTCTAAGTCCGATTGAAAAAAATATTCCACCCAGGACGTAAATATATATAAAACTTGTCCAAGGGTTATTTTCACCTAAGTAATGAAGTAAAACCCGAGGCAGTGAGAAGACAACTACCGAAAGTAATATAAAAAAGATTAAAAATTTAGATTTTGTCATGTCTTACTAATATAAAAACACAAGTTAAGTAGTATGTACTTAAAAAAAATGGCGCGTGTCTAGGTCGTTTAAATCTTTTATTAGTCAAAATATGTTTTAAAATGAGATTTAAATAGAGCGAAAAATGATGTTTAAATATTTTAATTAATTAAAAAATAAATGAATCACTTCATGTAAAATCATTACAACAGTTGTCTTATGTTCTAAACAAAACCAAAAACCCTTAAATCTATAATAAAAGCTTCCGATAAGAATTTATGTCCGAGTTAAATGAAAAATCACAATGGAAGATCTTAAAAGAGGGACAAGAACTTGGGCCTCTAGATTTTTTTGAAGTTATTCGTTTTATAAAACAAAATAAAATCCATTCTATGGATTTTATCAAAAGATCTACGGATAAATTCTGGTCCCAAGTTGCTGATATTCCGGACTTTCAATTGCAAAAATTTAAATCTTTGTCAGATTCTGTCTTGGGTCATCGTGTACCACTATCAAATAAAAGACGTTACGATCGATTTAAAGTAGAAGAAAAGATTTTATTAAATCACGACAACATTAATGTATGGGCTGAGGTCGAGGAGCTTGGATCTGGTGGTGTTGGAATCGAGACGATTTATGGTTTACTTAATGTTTCAGATATGACGAAAGTCCATATTAAAATAAACGAAATGTCTATCAATGCCATTGCCAAAGTTGTGAGTAAAAGAGATTGGAAAAATCCCATTGATAATACTTTTGTATTTAGTTATGGGTTAAAGTTTGTCAAGTTTGATTCAAAATCTGAAATTCTGCTGCAAAAGATTATCAAAACTCTTAAGAATGAATCCCAGTCCGCGGCTTAATAATTTTATTGCAACATGAGTGATTAAACTTCATTACTATGCAAATAGTAACACAATTTTTTTAATTTTCTAAAGCAGCTAAATTATCTTAGGTAAAAATAGAACATCCAAAATCATTAAATCCTTCAGTTTTAACAATGCTTTCCTCTAGGTCTCGAATTGAGACTAAAGTTTAGAATATTGTTTAACTAAATTTATCATAATCTCTTAAAAACTCGGTGTAAAAAAAAGTAACAATGTCGTTAACTTTATTGCAACCCTTGCCGAAAGTAACTCTGAATAATAGTGCTTATAATTTTATAAAGGAGCCAAAAATGGAAGGCATATTAAAAATGATAACGGAAAGTGGTACTGCGGGTTATGCAATTGTTGTATTCTCTGTGGTTGCCTTGGGATTAATGTTAGACCGAATTAAAGCTTTATTTATAGACTTAAATTTAAAGTCTGATTCATTCATGAAGCAACTTCACAGTCTATTAATTGCAGATCAGATCGAAGAAGCCGTGACTTTTTGTGAAGCCAACAAAAAGAAGCCGATGGCTCATATTATTAAATCTGTTTTAGATAGAGCAGATCGTGATGAAGAATCCATGAAAAAATCTTTTGAAATTGCTTTTACAGAAGTTATGCCCGTCGTTACTAAACGACTTGGATACTTAGCCATGTTGTCAAACGTTGTTACTCTTTTAGGTCTTCTTGGAACAATTACAGGTCTAATTGATGCGTTTAAAGCGGTTGCAAGCGCTGACCCATCACAGAAGCAAGAGATGCTAGCTGCGGGTATTTCGGTTGCGATGAATACCACCGCTATGGGATTAACTGCTGCCATTCCAATTATGATTTCATTTTCAATCTTAAATGCAAAAAAAGACGGGATTTTAACAGATTGTGCGGAAAACGGTTCAAAAGTTTTAGATCTATTAACCAGTCGAATCTATAGAAGTGATGATTCTAGTAATCAGGCCTCTGCTAAAAAAGCGGCTTAATTATTTTTTATTATAATAATTTTTTAAAAAGCTGATTTGTGACAAGAGGTGGATCGTGAGTTTAATAGAAGATATAATCTACAAAAATGGAAACCCAGAAGAGGACATGGAGTTGGATTTGGCTCCGCTACTTGGCCTTATGGCGACCTTAATTCCCGTATTACTTTTAGCAACAGCTTTTTTAAAGCTTTCCAGTTTAAATGCAAAAGTTCCAGTCATTGGTGAGGCACAAGCCGCAATTGACAAAAACGTGAAAGACAATGAAGAGAAAAAAATCGGATTGTACGTACTTGTCAGTGGTGAAAATGTTGTAATTTTAAATCTTAAAGAAGATGAAAAAATAATTCAAAGTTCTAGAGTTCCTGCAACATCAGATAATAATATCGATAAAGACATGTTTATTTCTGAATTGGTTAAAATTAAAAAGGCTAATCCTTCGGTTTTTAGAGCTCGTTTGAATCCTACCGAAACCGTTAAATATGAAAAGATTGTTGGTTTGATCGATGCCATGCGTGTAGGGCCAAAAAACCAAGAGTTTCCTGTAACAGATAAAGACACTGGTAAAGTGTATAATACTCCAGTGATGTTTGATGACATTACTTTTGGCAACATTATGGGAGCGGATGAATAATATGTCTATCGTAAAACGAATGCTCAAAAATGCACAAACAAGTAAACCAGTGACCTTACAATTAACGGCCATGGTTGATATGTTCACAATTCTTGTGGTTTTTCTTTTAAAATCAATGTCCGTAACAGCCATTAAAGCTCCACCAGAATCCCTTAGACTTCCAACTTCTTACACGGGTGAAGAGCCCAAAGAAGCTTTGTTAATCCAAATTGCACCAGCATTTATAACTGTTAATGAGCAGCAGTTGGTATCTATGGAGAATGGAAAAGTTTTCGCTAAAGATTTAGCAAAAAATGACACTTACCTTATTCCAGCTTTGGAGAAAGTCTTATTGGCGGAAGCTGAAAAGAGTAAATTGGTTGAAAAGAAAACCAACGCTCTAGTTAAATTCACCGGTACAGTTTTTATCCAAGTGGATAAAGATATGGATTACGCAACTTTAAAGCGCGTCTTGTATACATCTTCAGTGGCCGGGTTCGGAGATCTTCGATTAGCTACTGTAAGTGGTGGAGAATAAAATGAAATACCTTGCTATGGTTTTGTCTTTACTGCTTTTTTATTTTTTTGCGCACGCGCAAAATCAACCAGATGCTACAAATGAAAAAGTCAAAGTTGAATCTAAAATTACACCAACACCTTCACCTAACAAGAGTGCTCAACCTGAAGTGACTTCGAAGCCAAGATCCAGCGCTAGAGAAGAACTTGCAACTGAAGTGCTAGCTTCTGAAAATGAGCAGAAAGCTATTGAACAGTTAAAAATACTATTAAAAAAATATCAAGGAACCCCTACAGAAGCTTCACTATTATTTAGACTTGCAGAATTATATATGAACAAGGCAAGATCTTCTCGTGTTTTTGAAATGTTTCAAGAAGAAGTAAAAGATGGTGAAGACGGAACGGGTGCCAGCTTCATTCCAAAAAACGTTGTTGGTAAAGAAAAACTTTTTATTTTAGAAGCTGTAAAAGTTTATGAAGCCATTGAAGAGAGTCATCCTGAATTTAATCAAATGGACGCTGTAATCTACAACAATGGATATGCGCATCTACAAGCTGAAATGAAAGCTGGTGCAGAGTTAGTATTTACTAGAATGTTACAAAACAAACGACTACGCGAGTCCCCTATGATACCAGACGCATTGCTGGCACTGGGTGAAATTTCCTTTCAAGAAAATAATTTTCCAAAAGGCTTAGCCTTTTTTGAACTTATTAGAAAATATCCTGAATCTAAAGTTTACCCTTACGGAATCTATAAATCTTCATGGTGCCATTACAATATGAAAAGTCCAGAAAATGCTCTTTCTTCGATGGAAGAGGTTGTTACCATTGGTCACCGTGTAGAAAAAGAAGGAAGTGATTTAAAATTAGATATTAGAAAAGAAGCTTTAAACGACATGGCTTTATTTTTTAGTGAAGCTAAGCCCTCTTCAGAAGCTATACCGTATTTTGTAGGTCAGGCCCAAAACATAAATCCAGCACCTTACCTAGAGCGTTTATCTAAAATTTATAATAAACATGGTAAGATTAAAGATGAAGAGATGATTTTGCTAGGAATGATTAAAGAGTTCCCCAAAAATCCTAGACGTCCATTTTTTCATAAACGCTTAGCTGAAACTTATGATTCCCAAAACAGACTCAAAGAAGCAGTTATTAATTTAGTTAAATTTGATAGAGCTTGCGATGATGTAATCAATGCCGGTGATGTTATCGATGATCCCGAAGTTGAAGAGTGTAAAGACACAGTGGATTCATATGCTATTAAAGTAGCAAAAGATTGGCTAAAAAGATGGAAAAAAGAAACTAATGAAAAACATGCTATCGCCGCTGAACAGGCTTTAAGGGTTCATTTAAGAGAGCAAGAGGCTTTAGCTGCTAATGCTGAAGCACGGTATGTATTTTCAGATTTGTTATTTCATTTAGAAAAATTTGCTGAAGCAAGTCTTGAGTATGAAAAAGTTGGTAAGTCTATTGAGGATAAAGATAAAGCCCATGATGCTCGTTATGCCGCTTTGGTGTCTCATGATAAAGCCGTTAAAGAAGATTGGAATGATGAAAATGAAGTTCGGTTGAAAGTTTTAGCTGAAGAGTATTTAGTCCAGCATCCAACGGGCAAACACTACTTAGATGTTTCATTTAAAGTAGCTCTTCTAGATTACACTAAAGAGAAGCTAGATTTAGCTTTACCAAGATTTTATCTTTTGGGCCAAAGATTTCCGGCCGAAGCTAAAGGGCAAAAATCGCAAGATTTATATTTAGATATATTAAATAAAAAGAAAGATTACATAGCCTTACAAAAAGGGGCTTTAGAATGGAAATCTTTGGAAAAAGATCCTAAGCGTAGAGCAAGTCTACAAGTTATTTTTGAACAAGCGTATTTTTCCCATGTTCAAGTGTTAGTGGCTGAGCAAAAATATGACGAAGCTATTACTTTGTACCGTGAATTTGCAACGAATCATTCTGATTCTGATTTAGCAGATGAAGCGCAGTGGAATATTGTTGATTTGTTCTTTAAGAAGGAAGATTTTCCAGGGGCCGCTTCTGCCTATTTGGAATTTTATAATAAATTTCCAAGACATGAACGAGCTGTTGAAGGGTTAATTCGATCAGCCGACTTATATGAACAAATGGCTATGCCGTCTCAAGCTTTAGAAGTCACAAAAATTTTAAGTGTCGCGGATCCAAAAAACGTTGCTAGCTGGTTATTGCTCAGTGGTGATTTTTATGCGGCTTCAGGAAAGTATTATGAAGCCATTAATGAGTTTAAAGGCATTTATAATAATCCCATGTTTGCTAGCCAAAGTAATTTGACAGAGTTTGCTTCACAAGCCATCGACAGAGTTATATTTTTATCCGATCAAATTGGTAACGAAGAAAAATATTTAAGCGTGTTGAAAGAAATGGCTTCAAGTAATGTTCAGGCTATTTCTTCGCCAGCGATTTCAACCTATGCTGAAAGTTTATTTAATCAAAATAAAAATGCCGAGCTAGGTGACTGGTCGAGTGCAGGGTTGAAGCGAAATTTATTAGCTGAAGATAGAGCTAAACTGAATTACTATGAAGGAACATTGAAGGAAAAAGCTTATCTTAATATGACAATTAATGACTCTTCGATGAATTCTTTGACAAAAGATATTGATACAAAAAGTAAAATGTTAGGTTCAGTTCAAGCCTCTTATCAAGCAGCTACAAAAGGTGGGGATGCTTTCACCACAGTCAATAGTCTTGTGGGACTTGCAGGTTTGTATCAGGGATTTGTAACAAGTTTAAATTCTATTCAAGGTCCGAGTAGTTTTGGTGAAGATGAAAAAATGGCGTTAAAGGACGAGCTTTCTAATGTTGTGTTTCCTTTTGAAGAAAAAGCTGTTGAAACCATTGATACCGCTTTGAAGTTTGCTCGCAAATCCGACTTACGCGATGGCTCTGTTGGTAAAGTTCAAAGAATTTTAGATAATTTAAATATGAAAAAACGAAATATTTCTGCAGTTCAAACATATTTGCCGGGCCCAGTATTCGCCAACGACAAAAGTGATAAGGGGGCTAAGTGATGAAAACTCAAGTTATTAGTTTTAAAACTATATTCTCTGCTTTAGCACTTGCTTTGTTTATCACTGGATGTGGAACATCAGGACCCAAAGAATCAGTTATTCTAAAAAAACGAACGGGCAGTGTCTCTGATATTGGTCAGAAAGAGCTTGCAGGTGATTTAGCTGATCGCTTAAAACGAGCAAGTTTTTATACTCAGAATAACACTTTATTAAGTAATCTTAAAAATGATTCGGTTAAAGAAAAATGTGAATTCGATGCACAAAAAGAATATAAAGATTGGGGCAAAATGCTTCGTATAGGTTATTCTTGTGTAAATAAAAACGATTGGAAGACGGTAGATATTATTGGTAGGACTTTTAATACCCGTCATATTGATGCCCCATGGGGAGCTTACTTTTTATCCTTAGTTTCGGAAAAAGCAGGGGATATGCCCCGAGCCATTTGGATGATTGGTTTAGCTGATCGTAAAGCTCCAGACAACGCTATTATTGAATTTCAAAAGGCTCGACTTTTATGGCTGCAGAATCAAAAAGATGCTGCTTTTCAGTCTGCAAAGAAAGCCTTAGAGCTTGATCCAAAATTGTCGGAAGCGGCATTGTTGATGGCTCAGGTTTATTTTAGTGACTATGAGTTTGAAAATGCGCAGATCTATTACCGAAAAGTAATTGATGCCAATGATAAGACCTTTGTCGCAGTCTTGGGAATGGCCGAAAGTTTTTCACAATTAGAAAAATATAAAGAGTCTATTCCGTTTTACATTAGAGCCATTAAAATCAAAAAGAATAGAATTGATTTAGCTTATGTACTTGCTGATATCTATGAAACTAAAGTCAAAGATTTTAAACGTGCTTTGGACTGGTATGAAAAGATCAGTGGAGTCTTTCCAAAAGAAGTTATTTCCAAAGAAAGAACAGAAGTTATGAATAAAATAGCAATGTTAACAGCTAAGCTAGAAGAACAAAAAAATGCAGGTAAGACTGAGCAAGCGACAAACGCTAAAGGTCAAAGAAACCCTGCCACAAGTACAAGTTCTGCTTCGGGGTCACAAACTGCACCGTCACCAAATGTTGAAGGTAGTTCTGAAGATGAGGCTCAGTTGGATATGAATCAAAATTCAGATGAAACCCAACAAGGGGGACAATAATGAAAAAATTTATGGTGATACTAATGGTTTTGGTATTCAGTCCTGGTCTATATGCACAGAAAGAAAAACCAAAACGAATTGACTTTGATGCTTTGGATGTAGACGGCGAAGTACGAACTCCAGATGGACAATACATTTTGCAAAAAAGCGGTGTGGATTTTTTACCTATCTATGAAGTTAAAACTGAAATGCAAAATGAAATTAAAAAATCAATTTACTTTTTGAGGTAGTCGATGAAAAAGATTGAGCTAAAAATCATTCATAGAAGCGGTAAGCAGAATCTGAATCACTACCGGGTGGTTTCGGCATCTGATGTTATTACTGTAGGATCGTCTCCCAATGCCAAAATTAGAATTAGAGATTCCAAAGTCGATGATATCCATGCTTCCATAGAGCAAAGACATGGTCGATGGCATGTTGTGGATTTATCAAGTCGGCATGGAACCTGGAACGGAAAAGTATCTATCGATGAAACTCCAATTGAAAAAACCATGGTTGTTAGTTTTGGCGATGAAACTTTATTAATTGAGCCGATTGAAGTTAAACCTTTTGAGTTATATTTACAAAATAAAACAATCACACTTGAAGGTAAGAATTTAGTTGAAACACAACAGGTTGTGGTTCTTTTAGGTCAAAATATTTTAAGTTCAAACATGTTGGCGAAAGGAAAAAAAATCCAACTACGATATGCTGGTCAAGACCATAGCTTTGAACCTGCGCAATCAGAAAAGTGGTTAGAAGATAAATTAGGTCAAATCACAGTTAGAAGACGACTTGTAACTGCACCTGTATTTATCAATCCTAAGCCTAAAAATTTTATTGGATATTTCCCGCAAGAACTTGTTAAGTCTTTCGGAATAGCTTTTGGAGTTACATTATTTTTCTTTTTAACAGCATGGCTTATGCCCAAGCTAATGCCTAAAGATCCAAATGCGTTAGATAATAACAAATATACAAAAATGATTTTTGATCCTGAAGTTATCAAAAAACAGCAGGATGAAGCTAAAGAGCTTAAGAAAAAAATCGAGAAGAAAGAGGAAAAGAAAAAAGAGGTTGTAAAAAAGGAACCAGAAAAGAAAAAACCAGTTGCATTACCAACAACTGAAAAAGCTAAAAAAGTAGTTACGCAGCTTAAAGATTCTGGTTTAACAGATAAAATCTCGAAGATTGCAGCTATCAGTCTTTCTGCCGATTCACTTTTAGAAAGTGCAGATAATAATGTCAGTAAATCAAGAAATAGATCCTTTGCTTCGAAAGGCGTTGCTGTCAAAGGCGCAACTCTTTCTAAAAATGCAGGGGCTTTTAACGTCACTTCAGTTTCAACGAATGGTGTTGAAGGTGGAACCGCGGCCGCTGGCAAACTAGGTGGATTATCTGCTGGAGGTGTTGGGGGTGGTGGTGTTGTTGATGCCATCGAAGAAGAGACTGAGATCAGTGGAGGGATTGATCCTGCTATTATCAGAGATGTTGTACAAAAAAATATGGGTCGAATTAGATACTGTTATGAACGTGAGCTTGCTGCAAATCCAGGTTTATATGGAAAAGTTAAACTTACTTGGGTTATTACAGCGGCGGGTGCAGTATCTGGACAAAAGATTGAGCAAACAACGATGAAGAACAGCATGGTAGAAGGTTGTATGCTTCGAATTGTTCAAAGATGGACCTTTCCTAGACCAGACGGTGGTGGGGATGTGATCGTGGCCTTCCCGTTTTTCTTTAAGGCTAACAATTAAAAGGGTATAGTATTTAAGGATAGAATTTAATCTTTAACATTTAAAACTAAATAAAAGGGGTACGTTTCATGAAGGCAACATTGATAAGCAGCGCGATTTTCACATTGTTCTTTGGTTTTCAAGCCATGGCACAAGATAACGCTAAAGATAAAGCACCAGAGAAAGTAGATATGAAAAATATTGAAGCTAAATACTGGCAACCCAGTGATCAAAGCTATTCGGTGGTACAAAGCCGTACTTTTGCAAAAGAGAAAAAAATTGGAGTATCTCTTTTGGGTGGTACTATTTTAGCGGATGACTACGCCACTGGTTTTAATTTTGATTTAGCACTATCTTATCATTTCACTGAGCGTTGGGGTGTTGAATTACAAGGTTCAATTTATTCACTTGATGATAACGATGTGACAAAAGAAATTGGTAGACTCGGTGGTTCGCCTGACTTTGGTCGAGTGCAGTCTTTTTACGGTGTAATGGCTAGATGGGTTCCCTTTTACTCTAAAATGAGTTTTATGGGAACAAAAGTTGTTTATTTTGATATGTCATTTGGTTTTGGATTAGGAATGTTATCTTACGATCAGTTTACAGAAAACCAAGCTAGTAGCGGTGACAACAGTAACAGGAGAAAAATTGTGGCAGCTACAGTTAATGCTCCATCATTAGCGTTTGATGTATCACAGACTTTTTTCATCAATCCTAAATTTGCTATTCGTGCCGATTACAAAATGCGATTTTTTAATGAAGAGGTCCTTGCCTTTAATGACAAAGGCGGTGGTGTGTTTAAAGGTGATAAGTTACGAGATGACCTAAGCAGCATATCTTCACTAAATCTTGGTGTAACTTACTACTTTTAGAGTGCAGTAGTTCTTAAAGGGTTACAATTTTTGTAACCCTTTTATTAGGAGTATAAAAAACTTATGAAACAAATTTTGATATTATCGTCTATTATTTTGTATTCTTTAAGTGGTTTTGCCCAACCTGCCAAAGTCGTAAAACTCTCTTCAGAGTCAGAAATTTATGGCTATGAATCAACACCAACTAATACAACTACTTTACCTATTTTTGATTTTATTCAGAAAAAAATTAAACAAGGATTAACAGAAGTTGAAGTAAAAGAAAATATACCCAAACTTGAAATTTCTAAGGAGCCCAAAGTTTTAGTCCCTGAACAAGTCCTTGTAAATTTCGATCCTTCAAAGAGCATTAAGTTTAATGATTTAAAAAAATTACCACAGCTTGAATCACCATTCGTAGGGTTTGATTTTGCAACTCTTGAACCTACAGAAGTAGGAAAAGTAAAAGAAAATTTAGGGGCTTTTAAAGATGTTGATGTTATTCAGCCTCAATCTGTAGTTGCTTTAAAGCCGACGCTACTAACTCCACAAACTTTTTCTTTAAAACCAATGTCTGAAGAGGACAAACGAGAAAAAGACTTTTTGTTTTTATCAATTTTATATCATGATCAAATGGCCTGTCCTGAAGTTATCATGTTATCACATTATCTTTTAAGTAAAGGTATGGATAAACCTGAAGTTCGCTTTTTCTTAGGGTCATGCCAGCATAAAAGAAAATTATATTCAGAGTCAGTACCTTTGCTAGCGTCTGTCATAATCACAGGCATAGATTATTATACGCAACAAGCCGTTGAACATTTATTAGATGATTTGCCAACGGGATATGAAGCAGTCATTGCTGATGCTTTAGCACCGATTGAAGTTTATCGAAAATTAGATCAAAAACAAAAAGATTTCTATAATTACATTTTGGCTAAGGGTCGATTCATTGAAGGCAAGTTTTTAGACTCAAGCAAATTGGCAGAAATCGTTTCTTCTAAAAGTAAGTTTTATCGAGATGCGCAATTTCTATTAGGGGCCTCAGAATATTTACGAGATAACACTAAAGGTGGCATTCAGATTTTAGCGTCTTTATCAAATAAATTTACAGAAATGGAATTTACTACAGATCTTTACAGTTTAACTCAACTCACTTTAGGTCGCTTTCACTTTGAACTAGCTCAGTATAAAGAGGCTATTAAAGCTTATGATAAAGTCAGTCGTGAACATCCCATGTGGTTTGATTCTTTGACTGAAAAAGGTTGGACACAAATTAGACTGCAGCAGTATCCAGAAGCCATTGGTAATATGTACACTTTGCATTCCCCATTTTTTAAATCCGTATTTAAACCTGAGACTTATGTTATACGTACAATTGGGTATTTGAATATGTGTCAATTCCCAGATGCTGATAAAACCTTAGCCTATTTAGAAGATGTTTACCCAACTTGGCGTGAACTAGTCAGTGAATACAATAAGGTTCCTACCAATTCAGCTTATAAAACGGCAATGACTTATCTTGCAGGAAGTTCACAAAAAGATGTGGATGGTTTACCTTTTCCAATCATTCGAGAAATGATTAGGGATAAAGAGTTCATCGTTGTCCAAAAGAAATTAAATAATATCATCGATGAAATTAGCTTTTACAACAACGCTGTAAATGAAATCATTCAAATTAGAAATGGCATTAAAGATGAAATGGCTGCCGCTGAAAAAGTTGTCGTTCAGCTTGAAGTCGACATTAAAAGATTAGATGAACGTAAAAAGTTTGATCAAGCTAAAGTCAAAGAAGAAGAATTGTCGGATGCAAGACAGAAACTTATGACGGGAGCTTATCGATTAAGTTTAATCGATCAAGGTTTTGTCATGTACCGAAAGTTAACTGGGGATTCCACGAAACGTGTGGTTCAAATTCGTGACGCTTACATTATTCAAGCCGAACAGACTTTAAGACAAGCTATGACGAGCGTAGATACTAAAATGGCAAAAGTTTTAAAGAATAACGAGCTCTTAAGATATGAAGTTTATGCGAACTCTGGAAAAAACATTAGATTCAGATCCGCAGGTGGACAAGTTCAAGGCCGATCTCAAGCCTCGATTCAAACAGCCAAGAAAAGCGGGAAAGGCAAAGATTATGGTTGGGAATTTAAAGGTGAATTTTGGGCGGATGAGATTGGTAAATTTGTATCTAACGTAGAAAATTTGTGCCCAAAAAGATAAGTAAATATTTTTTAATAATTAAGGGGTTATCCTATGAATAAAGTAATAAATTTCAAACTAGTTTTTTTGTTTACCATTTGTTGTTCTTGGCAGGTATTTGCTCAAGTGGATATTGATCAAAAAATGAGTGTGATGAAAACTAATGTTGATCATTCAACTCATAATTTTGAGAGAAACAAAGAAAACATGGATACTTCAGCTGAAAACGTTAAAGAGCTTTCTAGAATTTTAAACGAGATGGCAAAGCTTAAGCTGCAAGGTGAAAAAGATTTAAAAGTTGCCAACGAAAACTTGGAAGAACTTGGAAAAGCCAAACTGACATATGAAGGATATATTAAAGAAGAAGCTGATTTTATTGGTCAAGAGCAACAAAATATTGAAAAACTAAAAGAACTTACTCGAAGAGTTTTAACTAATATTGATCAGCGCAAAAAAAATATTTTAGCTTACCAAAGCTTTGTTGAAAAAGTTGATCTAAAGATCAAAGAATGGGACGTGAATCAACGTAAGGTCGCTTCAACTTTAGAAGTTATAGAGTCTAAATCTTCAAACACAACCAACGAAAGAAATGCATGGCTCGACAAAACTAAACTTTACAAAGACGAAGCTTCTAATTGGGCTAAACAAAAGAAAATATCAGAAGTAAATTATGATATGTTCTCGAAAATGCGCAAAAAATAATTCTAATTTTAAGATTTGATATTCTGGTATCTTTTTTTCTGCTGAAGAAAAGTAACAAAGGTTTGTGGTCCTTAACATATTTGAAAAAAATATTTTTTTTTTAAAAAGGGAAATTTAACTTTGTTAGGGTAAGATTTTTTCTTTAATTGACTTGTGATGCTAATAATTTAATTAAGCTAATCACAAGTTCTTGGGAGCGTATTAACTCGCTCAGTGATTAAACTTATTGGCATCCAAGAAAAATCTTTTAAATTTTCAACTTCTATTCCAGAGGATTCATCAATTATTAGCACAAAAAAATATTTTACTAAGGTCATAAATACCATCCTGATGTTATTTTGAGTAACCAATCATTATGCCAACTTGACTAATTTTTTAAGTGCATATAACTGTCAAAAAAAAATGAACATTATGTCGTTAACTTAAGGAATGTAATTTAAGAAAAGTAACTTAATTAAGTTTTATCAGCGCGTATCATGCTGGTTAATAGGCTTATGAACAACACGAGAAGAACACTACTAAACAACAAGCACTACAAGCCTGTTTGAATCAATATTGAAAGAGCTGGCTTAATGATATTGAAAAAAGTAAATTATTACGAAGTAACCCTATCCTAGGATCGACTCTTTAGGTTTTAAGAATTAAAATTTAAATTTTTTTATAAAAAAAATTGAGTTTTACAAAATTAACGCTTCTGTTTAGTTAAATTAACTCATCATAAAAAGAGTGAAATACCGAATTCGGTTGAGCTAAAAGATCTTTGGGCGATCCAGATTCAACTAAACACCCATTTTGTAAAACTAAAATTAAATCGGCCTGCAATACAGTAGTGAGTCTGTGGGCAATGACAATAGAAGTGCGATTTTCTAAAACTTTGGCAAATGCTTTTAAAACTTTCTGTTCAGATAGAGAGTCAATATTTGAAGTAGCTTCATCAAGAATTACAATCTCTGGGTCGTAGAGCATAACTCTGGCCAGAGCTATTAATTGTTTTTCGCCCGCACTCAAATTAGCACCCATCTCATCCACAGTAGTATCTAGAGGTAGATCAAGTCCGACCATTTTAAGGGTTTCAGAGATTTTTTCTGTTGTGATTTTCTGATCTTTGGCACCCATCGAAATATTACTTTCAACAGTTCCTTTAAAAATAAATTCATCCTGCCGAACGACCAGCAATTTTCGTCTAAGCAAGGCAATAGGAATATCTTCAATAGGGGTGTTGTTAATTTTAATGTAAGACTCATTTTCATTCGAGCTGTTTAAATTTGACATTTGATAAAAGCCTTGAAGTAAGGATACTAAAGTTGTTTTGCCACTTCCTGTGCGACCAACTATGGCTGTTTTACTTCCTCGTGCGATGGAACAGTTTATATTTTTTAAAACTAAGGTTTCATCATTATAGCCAAAATTTAAGTTTTTGATTTCGATAACAGTCGTTGATTTTTCTTTTTTTAATATTGAGTTCGAATCTATTTTGGTATCAAAACTGTTTAGCCCACCGAATTCATTTATGGTGTGGTTTAAAGTATGGTTTTCAAAACTGGAGTTAGAAGTTGTGGAAGTATCATTGTAGTTTTCTATCTTCTCATCAAAAAGACGTATAATTCGCTGTGAACTTGTAACACCGTTTTGAATCTGATTGTATTTTTCCAAAATAAATCTCAAAGGCCTAAAAAAACCTTGGAGCATTAAAATAAACGCTCCGATTTGTCCGATGGTGATTAAGTCCTCGTTCAGTAAATAAAATCCAACTATAAGACTTACTAAGACCGAAAATACTTGGAAGAATTCAACAATAGGCCACAGTAAGGCAAAATATGTGACCGCTTTTAATTGCAGATTTTTATACTCGTCAACATTTAGGTTAAATTTTTTAGTCGTTTCACTTTCGCCCCCATAAAGCTGAATAACTTCTATACCATTTAGGTTTTCGGCGCAAAAAGCATTGATTTGGGAAAGCTTGGATTTAATTAAAATATACTGTTTACGAATCAGCTCACTTAAAACCACTGCGCCCCAAAGAACTGGCGGAAGAATCAAAGTGACGACTAATGCCATCGGCCAAGATATAAAAAATAAGGCTATCAAAATGGAAAAGATCTCAATCAAGTTGATGAAAGCCCCAGAAAGTCCATCGGCGAAAAGATCGCCTAAACTTTTTGTATCATTAGCGACACGAGTCACAATCCGACCGGATGCGTTTTTATCAAAAAATGAGATTTTGATTTTTTGCACATGGTTTAATAAATCAGCTCGAATTTTGTATAATATATTCTGGCCCATATATCTAAACTGATACGAAATCACAAATGAAAGAATGGCACGAAGGGCATTGCTAGCTATCAGACCGAAGCCACAAAAGTAGATAAAATTTTTGTTGGCTGGTTTAATGCCATAATCTACAGCCCATCCAAAAATTAAAGGTATGAGTCGGCCAGATACAATAAAAATTAAAATATAAATTACTAAAAAAACTAAAGCCAATTTGTAGGGTCTGGCATACCTAAGCATAAACTGCATATAATCTTTAAGATCACTTTGGGCCGAACTAGCTTTCATAATAGCTCCTTCGTTGAATTTAGGACTCTGGTTGTTTCTTTTTTTGATAAGTCCAGATTTTTTTGTGAACTATAGAGGCCTCGATAAATTTGGGATCGAGCCATAAGAGTCTCATGATCGCCACTATCAACTAACTGTCCCTGATCCAAGACTAAAATCTTATCAACCCAGCTAAGACTCTGAATGCGATGGGAGCAAAAAATATAATTTGTTTCGTTGGATTTGTTGGCTCGCATATGTTTTAAAATATTTTGTTCGGTTTCAATGTCGACAGCGCTTAAAGTGTCATCAAGTAATAACCATTGCGGTTGTAAAGCGAGCCCACGAGCTAGAGCTAGCCTTTGTCTTTGCCCTCCAGATAAGCCTTGGCCATTTTCTTCAAGTACAGTGTTTTCTTTATTAGGTAAGTTTTGAATTTCGTCATAGATATGAGCTTCTTGCGCTAAAGTTGCAAAGCTTTTGTTGTGTGGCGAGGGAGTTAAAAAATCTAGAACATTGTCTTTGATGCTTTTTTTAAAGAGAAATATTCGCTGCGGTACAAGGGCTGCAATAGTTCGGTACTGAATTTTATTGAGGTCTTGAATTTTTGTCTCCCCGTATAAAATTTCGCCTTCAGTAGGTGGTAAAATCGAAGCTATTAATTGGACTAAAGTTGTTTTGCCTGACCCCACAGGACCGACAATAGCCATAGATTCACCTGGTTTTAAATTAAAGCTAATATTTTGCAAAGCAAACTTGCTTTCATGTAAGGTGAGATTGGTTAGGTCTGCTGTCGATGAGTATTGAAAACCAAGGTTTCTAATGCTAAGTCCTAAGCCTTTTTTTACAATTATTTGACCTTCTGGAAGCCAGGGCTCTTTTGTTAAAATATCTTTGATGCGGTCGAAGGAGGAGTCAGCCTCTTTGTACATCATGAAAGAAAAACCAAGAGCAGTCATAGGCCAAATCATGCGAAGCAAGTATTGGTAAAAAGCAAAAAAATCACCAACACTAACTTGTTTAGAGACTACTTTTTCGGCACCCACAAAAAGCAAAGTTGCAGTTCCAATCATAACAAAAAATTCCAAAGCAGGGCCAAAAGCGGATTCAATTTTATCTACTTTGATACCGTAATCTTTTAAGCGCCGATTGGTATGATCAAAAAGTCCTAATCGTAATGAATTTAAACCCAAGGATTTGATAACCTTAATGCCTGAAACGGTCTCTTGAGTGAAACTGGTCAGCTCGCCGGTCTCATCCTGCAACTGGCGATAGTTATGATTCAGAGTGTTTTCAAGTTTATAAATGACAAACGGAATCAGTGGCATCAATGCCAAGCACTGCCACGTCCATTGAATATCAATCAAAAGCATCAAAGGTATAAGTGCGAAAACGTAAATAATGGCGTCAAATAAAATAAGCAGTCCTGGACCGATGCCCATTCTAAAATTTTCAATATCTTGAGTGAGCAAGGTCATTTTTTCACCAGTGGGTGTTTTTTGGTGAAAATTTTGACCAAGATTCATCATCTTTTGAAATAAGACTTTCCGTAAGTCGGCTGCGACCTCATGATGAAAGCGTCCAAAATAGATGCGCCATAAGTAACGAAAAACCGCAGTTCCAACAGAAACGCAGAGCAACAAAAATAAATTCAGTTTCAAACTAGCAAGAGTTGCCCCAGGCAAGGCATCAATTAGCTTACCAATGATGAAAGGTCCCATAATATCAAAGCCATTGGTGATAAAAAGAGCAACAACACCTAGGTTAAATGGCTTATGGAATTTTTTGATGTAGTGAATAAAAGGGTGTTTGAGCCAATTTTCTTGCATGAGTTTTATAGAGTATATTTTGATCCAACTTGGGTTTCAATTTATTTGATACAGGTTCTAATCTTTTATTTTTGCTTCTGATGACACAAAACTCGTGTAATGTTAATAAAAGTAAATTGATAATAGATGAATAAATTAGCTTGGTGAAAACGCTTTGTAGTCGATTAATGTAAAGTAAATAACTACAAGTTTTTAGTTTGGCTTAAAATTTTTGTTGGGGATTCTAGTAAATGGACAAAAGCCGTCAAAAAACCGTTCAAGATTTGGACTTAGAAGCGCAAGCCAGTCAGTTTGCCTTAACAACAACCGTCGATGCATTGGTCGCATGGGGACGAAAGCACTCCTTATGGCCCTTACCCTACGGTACGGCCTGTTGCGGTATTGAGTTGATGTCGGTGATGGGACCTAAATACGATCTAGCCCGTTTTGGAGCTGAAGTGGTTCGCTTTTCACCACGGCAAGCGGATCTGTTGATTGTTGCCGGCACGATCACTGAAAAAATGGTACCTATATTGGTCAACATTTATGAACAGATGTTAGAGCCTAAATATGTTTTATCTATGGGAGCATGTGCAAGCTCAGGAGGCTTTTATCGGGCTTACCACGTTCTGCAAGGAATAGATAAAGTCATTCCTGTTGATGCTTATGTGCCCGGGTGTCCCCCAACTCCAGAAGCTGTAATGGATGGTGTTATGACTATTCAAAGAATGATTGAAACCAACCATCCCCGTCCTTGGCGAAAAAACTGGGAGCGACCTGCATTTTTAAAAACACTTTAAGTATTTATTTTTAGACACTAAATTAAATTAAATTTTAAATGTAAAAAGACGTTAATGATCAACAACAAAATTAAACTAGATTCAGCTAAATTAAAATTTAGAAACCTATTAAAAAAATATTAACTAGTACTTAGCAAAGCATTTTTTCTTTAAGGACAAAACATTGGAATTAGAAAATATAAAAAATCAGATCATTCAAGACGGTGCTGCAAAAAATCTTCGAGAAGAGGTTCAATTCGGCGATCACATTCTTAATGTGGACTCAGCAGATATTCTTGCCGTTATGACTTCCCTTCGAGCCATGAAATTTGATTTTATGATGGATTTGTGTGGTGTGGATTATCCAAATCGCGAAAAAAGATTTGATGTCGTATACCAATTGTATTCCTCGAGCATGAACCAGCGACTAAGAATCAAAACACAAGTCGGTGAACATCAAACCATTGATTCAATCACTCCCGTATGGAAAGGTGCCAATTGGTTTGAGCGAGAAGCTTACGATTTAGTCGGTGTAAAATTTAAAAATCACCCCAATTTAAAACGGATACTGACCCACAACGAATTTGTAGGTCATCCTTTACAAAAAACTTATGATGCTGATCAACAGCAGCATTTGTCTCAGTCTTTACCTGTGCATTTTGACCCAAGTTATAATAATGCGGACATTGGGGGC
Source organism: Bdellovibrionales bacterium (assembly GCA_041740515.1). Taxonomy (GTDB): domain Bacteria; phylum Bdellovibrionota; class Bdellovibrionia; order Bdellovibrionales; family UBA1609; genus JAMLIO01. Next base: position 48,417 of record JBGSLV010000006.1, read on the forward strand.
GAAAATTTAGTGCCCTTAAATATTGGACCCTCCCACCCCGCAACCCATGGAACTTTGCGAGTGATGGCTGCTTTAGACGGCGAAAAAATTGCCAAAGCCAATGTTGAGATTGGTTATTTGCATCGTTGCTTCGATAAAATGGCTGAAACCCATCCCTACAATCAAGTTATACCTTATACGGATCGTTTAAATTATTGCTCAGCACCTATTAATAATGTGGCTTACTGTGCCACTGTCGAAAAACTTTTAGGTGTAGATATTCCACCCAAAGCCCAAGCTCTTCGAATTATATTGTGTGAGCTTTCCAGAATCATCGATCATATTGTTTGTATTGGAGCCGCGTCTGTCGATCTTGGAGCTTTAACAGGATTTTTTCACTTATTCACGTATCGTGAAATGGTTTACACCCTATTTGAAAAATTGTGTGGGGCACGTTTAACAGTATCATTGACTCGAATTGGTGGAATGGCTCAAGAACCACCTCCGAATTGGCACAAAGAGGTCCTAGAGACTTGTGACAAAATCGCAAAAGGCATTGAAGAGCTTGATACTTTAGTCACAGGTAATAAAATTTTTATTATACGAACATCAGGTGTTGCCGCCATCACAACGGAAGAAGCTATTAGATGGGGTTACACCGGCCCACTTTTAAGGTCTACAGGGATGGCTTACGACATCAGAAAAGTGCAACCTTACTATGGTTATGATCAACTAGATTTTGATGTTCCAGTTGGAACCACGGGTGATCTGTATGATCGCTACTTAGTACGTGTTGAAGAAATGCGTCAGTCTTTACGTATCATTCGACAAGTTGCCAAAAATATCCCTGAAGGCGATTACACCATTCGCGATAAAAATATTGTTTTACCTGAGAAAAAAGATGTTTACGGCAATATTGAAGGGTTAATGAATCATTTTATGCTTGTGATTCATGGGCTTAGACCTCCCGTCGGCGAAACCTATCTAGCTCATGAAGGTGCCAATGGTGAACTTGGTTTTTATATTGTGAGCGACGGCAGCGGGAAACCTTACCGTGTTAAAGTTAGACCACCTTGTTTTCCTATCTATCAATCCTTACCTGAACAGATCACCGGGGGATTGGTGGCCGATGTAGTTGCCGTATTAGGAAGTATGAATGTCATTGCAGGAGAATTAGACCGATGAGTAGCACAGACACAATTGAATCTAGTCATTTTGGTAAAAATGTAGATTTTGGCGATCCTTCTAAATCATGGATCAATGATAACGATCGAAAATTTATACTTTCTGAAATTGAAAGATATGAGCACCACTATTCAGCTATTATCCCTTCGCTATTTTGCATACAGCGCACTCACGGTTGGGTGCCACCGAAAGCCGTAGTTGAAATGTCTGTGATTACTAAAATACCTGAAGCTCATATCAACGAAGTATTAAATTTTTACACCATGTTCAATAAAGTCCCTGTAGGCAAATTACACGTTCAAGTCTGCACTAATCTTTCTTGTGCTATGAATGGTGGGCGTGAACTTGCGGACCATATTTGCAAAACCTTTAACGTGGGTTACGGTGATGTTTCTCAAGATGGACTAGTCACTGTTAATAAAGTGGAGTGTTTAGGAGCTTGTCACAATGCCCCTATGATGCAGATCAATGACAATTATTATGAAAATTTAACTTTAGATTCAGCTATTGCAACGATTCAAAAACTTGGGAAGGATAAATAACAATGGCAGCCACTGAACATAAACTTTTATCTGAATTTTATCACTTAGATGAATATCGATTTATCAAAGGTTATAAAGATAAAGGAGGCTATAAAGTTTTAGCCAAAGCTTTAAAAATGCAACCTCAAGAAATTATCAACGAAGTTAAAGAGTCTGGGCTTCGCGGAAGAGGTGGGGCTGGATTTCCGACAGGTGTGAAATGGGGTTTTCTACCAAACAATAATAATACCCGTTATTTGCTGTGCAATGCCGATGAAGGTGAGCCAGGTACTTTTAAAGATCGCATGATGATGGAACGTGCCCCTCATCAATTGATTGAAGGTATGATCATTTCAGGTTTTGCTATTAAATCCCCAAAATCTTATATTTATGTTCGTGGTGAGTACGATGAAAGCGTTCGTGTGATTAAGCAAGCCTTAGCTGAAGCCTATGAAGCCGGATTTTTAGGAAAAAATATTTTAGGTTCAGGCTTTGATCATGACATGGATATTTATGTGGGGGCAGGGGCCTACATTTGCGGTGAAGAGACCGGCATGATCTCATCTTTAGAGGGACTTAAAGGGCAACCTAAATTAAAACCGCCTTTTCCAGCCGTACAAGGGTATTTAAAATCACCAACAATAGTAAACAATGTAGAGACTTTAGCTGCGGTTATTCCTATTATTGATAAAGGTGGCAAATTCTATAAAGCTATAGGCACTGAAAAATCTGCGGGCACCAAATTGTTTTCCGTCAGTGGTTCTGTCACAAAACCTGGAAACTACGAAGTTGATTTGGGCACATCACTTATGGATCTTATTGAATTGGCCGGCGGATTAAAACAAGGTCGTCGGCTTAAAGCTGTGATCCCTGGTGGATCTTCGGCTCCCGTATTAACGGCTGCAGAGTGTCTTTCCGCTAAAATGGATTATGAGGACCTTGCAGCCAAAGGCTCTATGTTAGGATCAGGAGCTGTAATTGTTATTGATGATTCACACAGCATGGTGGATTTGCTAAGTGTAGTTATGCATTTTTATCATCATGAAAGTTGTGGCCAATGTACACCTTGCCGGGAAGGAACAGGCTGGTTAGATAAAGTCGTTAAAAGTATTGTTAAAGGCCAAGGACGCATTGAAGATTTAAATTTAATTTTAAAAGTTGCGGAAAACATGAAAGGCAAAACAATTTGTGCTTTATCTGATGCCGCCGCATTACCTGCAATTAGTTTTGTTTCGAAATTTCGAGATGAGTTTGAAAGATATATTCTTGAAGGGCGAGCGCCTCAGGAGGACATGATCCATGCCTAAAATTACTGTGAACGGAATAGAAATGGAAGTGAAAGAAGGCTCAACAGTAATTGAAGCTTTCAAAAGATCAGAACAAGATATTGCTCATTACTGCTGGCACCCTGGTTTATCAATCGCCGGAGTCTGCAGACTTTGTATGATAGAAGTTGAAGGTAATCCAAGACTTCAGATCGCTTGCAATACCACAGTCACTGAAGGCATGAAAGTTTCTAACCAATCTGAAAAAGTCAAAGATACAGTTCGTTGGGGTATGGACTTTCATCTGATTAATCATCCTCTTGACTGTCCTATTTGTGATCAAGCGGGTGAGTGTGGCTTGCAAGATCAGTATATGAAATATGGTCAATACGACTCTAGTATGTCCCAACCTAAGGTGAAAAAAAGTAAAGTTGTAGATTTGGGTGAAAAAATTGTTTTGGATTCTGAACGTTGTATTTTGTGTTCTCGTTGTGTGCGCTTCACTGATGAAGTGACCAAGACCCATGAGCTTGGAATTTTTAATCGAGGGGACCATAGTGAAATTGGAACTTTCGGGGATAAAAAACTAGAAAATGATTATGCACTTAATACCGTAGACATTTGTCCAGTTGGAGCTTTAACATCAAAAGATTTTAGATTTCAGCAAAGGGTTTGGTATTTAAAAGATGTGGAAACAACCTGTCCTGGATGTGCTACGGGCTGCAGTGTAAAAGTGTATTACAACAACGAAGGCTTATTCAGAGTTAAACCGGTCGAAGACCATGAGGTCAATGGGTACTGGATGTGTGATGAAGGACGCCCATTGTATAAGTTTGTAAATAGTAAATCTAGAATAAAAACCTACATTCGAATTCAAAATAACACTCCGGTTCCAATGAATGTAAAAGAAGCCGAATCCGAAATCATAAAGGCATTTGCTTCTGAAAACAAAATTGGTGTTGTTTTGACGGGTCAAAATACTAATGAAGAGTACGCAGAGCTTAAACAGTTTTTAAGTACAAAAAAATCATCAGCTCAGCTTTTCTATTGGCAAAACAACCCTGATAGCTTCGATAGCTTCGATGGTCTTTTAAAACGTGGAGATAAAAATCCTAACACTAAGGGTTTGTTAGCAACTTTTAATTCCATGAGCCCGCTTAAGGAATTAGCTTCAAGTGGTTTACAAACTGTAGTGGTTTTTGCGCCTGAAAATATTTTCGCTTATCCTGATTATGTTCAGATGGTACAGAATTTAACATCTCAAGGCGCACGAGTTATCTTTGTTGGCTCGCAAATGATACCAGAGCTTTATCATTTGCCAGAAGGATCGATTTTGATTCCGGCTAAAACTTTTTTTGAAAAGGATGGAACCTTTACTAATTTTAAAGGCCAATTACGAAAAGTTCAAAAAGGTCAACTTCTAGTCAGAGGTGCTGTCAGCATGAATGAGTTCATTCAAATGTGTGAAAAAAACTTTGAGCCTGATGCAATTCTTAAAACTAGAAAATTCAATGAAATGGCTAAAGAGAGAAGAGTGTTATGAGTACAATTGTAGTCAAAAGAGAAAATTTAAATACAAAATGGTATATACCTGGGATTTTAAAAGGGTTGGGGTTTACTTTCAAAAAGATGGTCTCGAACTTAGCTAATAAAAAGCAAATGCCCACACTGAATTACCCCGAAGAGAAGTATGAATATGGTCCTAGGTTTAAAGGCAATCATATTCTAACTGTAAAAAAAGACGGCTCACTTCGTTGTACAGCCTGTATGCTGTGTGCCACTAACTGTCCTGCAGATTGTATAACCATCGTAGCTTCGGAGCATAATGATCCTGAGGTTGAGAAATTCCCGATACACTATGAAATCGATATTTTACGCTGTGTTTTTTGTGGATTTTGTGAAGAGGCTTGTCCTGTAGATGCAATCCGTATGGGGCCTGAGTGGCAGACGGCTGGTTTAAACGGATCGACCTTTAGTTACGACATTAAACACTTAGCACGACGTCCAAGTCTTGAAGGCGGTATCGTCTCTCGCCTAGATGACAAAGAACGCCACAAAGAAGGCATCTAAACCCAAGGTGCCAGGTTCTTTTTTCCTAAAGTGCCAGCCAACCTAAGGTGCCAGGCTCCTTTCTTCCATCCAGGCCATCCTTAGGTGCCCCAGGTTCATTTTTTCTCCCAGGCCATATATTAGGCCTGGATTATTAACTGAAAGTACTAGTATTGCGACAATTTAAATTTTTCATCTTTTATTGCACCTTTGACCTATTCTATTACGACTTCAGACTTATGCGGTCGAAAAATTTAAATTGTCGGAACACTTGTCCAAAGCCAGTTTTCATTTTTCTTGCTTAGATAGTCCACTGTTAAGCACCATAATCTTTACTTTTGTTCTGAGCACAAGATTGAAAACATTCATCTTTCCGACTAGTTTTGAAATTAGAGTTTTGTGAACAAGACTCTTGGAGCCTTAATTTTCTTCTGTGTGTTACAATTTTTTAAGTATACAGTGTTAGGAATAAAGAACCTGACAAAGTAACCAGTAACCGTAAACAGGAAAAAAGAACCTGGCACCTTTGGGTAGAGGAAGAATGCAAAGTGCTAAGGGTATTATCTTAAAGAAGATTCCTTTTCAAGAGTCCGATTTAATTTTAAAGGCGATTTTATCGTCGGGTGAAAAAGTAACTTTATTCGCTAAGGCGGCTTTAAAAAGTAAAAAGCGTTTTGGCGGTGGTCTTTTAGATCCACTCAATTTTTTGGAGTTACAAATGAGCCCCAAAAAACCTAATTCAGAATTTCACTTTTTGAATGAAGCGCAAATGATTTATGATTTTCCTAACCTAAAAACTGATTACGATAAAATAAAAGTGGCGCTTTATTTTTTAAAAGTTTTAAACAAAGTCGAAATATCGGGGCTAGATGATTTTTCTCGAGTTTTTAATTTACTATTACACACACTTAAAAGTCTTGAAAAAATAAAAAAACATTCGATATTAAAAGCTCAGTTTGAGTTGAAGTTTTTAAGTCTTCAGGGTGTGTTAGACATAACGCCCGAGCTGGATGTTTTTATTCAAACCTCTCTTTATGATTGTGATAGAATTAATATGTCAGCAGAGACAGAGCATGTCCTAAGGCGTAGCTCTTTCGAATTAGAAAATTTCATTGAGCAGTTATTTGAAGTTTAGCGAGGATTTATTTCATTGAGTTTAGATAGTATGAGAAGAAGCCGTAAAATTTTATTTTTAGATCGCGATGATACTATTATCAAAGACTTTGGATATTTAAATGACCCTGACAACGTCCAACTCTTAGAGGGCTTAGTCCCAGCTCTTAAAATCTTTCGTGATGCAGGTTTTGAATTTGTGGTCACCACAAATCAATCAGGTTTAACTCGGGGTTTAGTTAAACCTGTTATCTTGAATTTGATTCATAATAAAATTCAGTATTTATTAAACTCCGAAGGTCTTCGTATTTTAGATTTTTATTCAGCCCCTTATAGTCATAATCACTATCGCCGAAAACCCAATCCAGGTCTTACGTTGGAAGTCATGAGTGATTACGGAGTCGATTTGAAAAATGCAATTTTTGCGGGCGACAAGTGGCGAGATCTTGTGGTTGGTTTTAATTTGGGCGCTAAGACGGTTTTGGTCAACGAAGCCAAAAATCAAAGAACTTTTTTTAAAAGTTTTAACCCCGATCTGTGTTTATCATCATGGTCAGATTTTAACTTAAAAGTTTTTAAATTATTACTTGAAGGTCGAATACAAAACCTTACTAATGTTCCATTTGCCTCTACGGTTTTACTTAAAGTGACCAAAGAAAATCAAACGCCATCAAATTTATCCAAGCCATTTAAAAATCTATAAAATTCTAAGAATCAGTTTAAAAATTAATTTTTAGCTTGAATTTGTGAAAAACTTTATTTGTAAAAATATTTTGTTCACTGAATTATTTGTAATAACTAAGGCTTGATTTTTTCAAATATATTTCTTAGCTCTACTATATGTCACAAAGGTATAAGTTTCTGAACAAAACGAACAAATTACTCTTGCTCAAAATCGTTTAATAGTCATGATTAGATTTATATTATTAACTAGGGAATTTGTTACCGCCATCCAAACCCAAGAAACGGCAATCCCCTGGGTCCGCTTAAGACTCCATCGCCATAAGCTTTATCTCTGTCCCACCAGAAGCCTTTTGAAACTTTATCAGGCCACGCTACATGGCCTTGTTTATTGTATATTAGTAGCCCATTCGTAAAGGTAAAATTCCTTTGCTCTTCCGGAAAATTCTTAACAATAAATTCCGAAACAATCCTTAGTTTTGCTGGTGAAAAACCATAGATTCGAGCTTCTCCACCAATTTTTAATACCCGAAGAATCTCAGTGATAATATCAAGTGTATCGGCTATGTGAAGATTGTTTACGAGCTTATGGCTCACGACAACATCGAGTGTTTCTGCCTCATAGGGCAAATAGCGTGCATCGCCAATTATAAGACGAGATCTATTTAAAATTAAATAATTCTTCATTTCTTCACCCCGAGGGGTATTAGGAAAATCAATAGCGATACTATAGCAAACATCCAATCCATAAGCGTTCACCCCACGCTGCACTAAAGTTGGAACAAGGTTCGAGGTACCTTCACCGAGGGAGAGAATCAGAGCATGAGATTGAGCCCAGATTTCAATTACGTTGTTGTCGATAGCCATATTTTTAAATAACTCACTTAAAGCCCAAGTCTGCTCACCAGTAACAAGCACCCCATTTGCGCTAATCTCACCATGCCGATGATCAAATAAACTTATTTTTCTGTCTTCTAAAAAATCCTTACAGCTCAGAGAGGCCAAACTGAGTGTTACACCGACGAAAAAAGTTAATAATAAGATTATGTTTTTTTCAATTTAGTCTCCGTCAATAGTCTATTTTAATCTTAATTTGCACATATCATTCCTGAATTTCTTCGCCTGTTCTAAAACCTAATGCTAAAAACGAATATATTACCAGAAGAGCACATTGGAACTGTCTAAGGGGGTGCTAAAATTGTCATCTCAAAAAACACGGGTAACTGAGCGGCTTTAAAAAAAGAAATAAGCATTGTTTTACTCAACAATGCTAAACAGAACTAAAAACTTTTTGATTAATGACTAGTTAAAGACGACAAAAAACCGAACGCTGTCTATCTAAAGTAACAATTCCGATTATCACAAATGGGCCAGCCCTTTTAATTAATGCTTCGGAAATTTGAACCAATTCATCTTCTCCTTCAAAATGTAAGGCAAAAGTATTTAATTCATCGAATGCTTGGGTTTCAAGTAAAACTTTACCTTGCGCAGTTCTACAAATTTCGTTTTTAGTTCTGCCCGCTCTATCTAGAAGACTCTGGTTGTCTTGCGACCAGTCAATTAAGGCTTGTCTGGAGTCTTTGCTTAGACCGATATTCCAGCCTTCAGGCTTCTTGACCCCTTGGGCCATTAAATTTACTCCCAATAATAGGCTTAAAACAAATACTATTTTATGCATTTGATATCTCCGTTTAGAATGATAAAAGCAAATATCATGCTCAAAAAACCCAATGCTTTAAGACCATTTTTTCGATAAATGACACATAAAAAGTGTCTAGACTAAGTTTTAAGTGACGTAATCTGTCTTTTAAAATCGAAATACGACGAATTGACTCAAATTAAATCGAAATACGATTTGACCGAATGGCTATTGGTTTTTCGAGCAGGGCTTCTTTCGTAAGTTTACTCTGGTAAGATTATAAGACTTTTCTTAGTCTAAAGAGTTAAGTCAAAAGTCAAGTATAAGTCATAATCCTATTTTGATACTAAATTTTTCGTATCGAATCTCGACTTAAAGATCTAAAAATTTTTTACATTTTCAAATTGAACTCTAAATATCGAATAAATCTAATTTAAAATTTCTTATTCATTTTTAGATAAGGGATGAAAGCTTTCCAAGCTTTGTAAAAGTTGGTCCTTATCTAGATGTGTGTAGCGTTGAGTAGCTGTTAACGAAGCATGGCCCAATAGCTCTTGTAAATGACGAAGATCGGTTTTTTCTCGTAGTAAGTGTGTCGCATAGGTGTGGCGAAACATATGAGGATGCACAGGTTTATGAAGCCCCGCTTTAAGTCCACGTTTTCTAATCCAATTATAGGCTGTTCGAGGAATCAAAGCTTTGCTTCCATAAATAAAAGTATCACTAGTATTAACAAGTTTCATTAGTCTTGATTTTATAAACTCAGGAAGAATGGCAAACCTTTGTTTATTCCTTTTTCCAATTATAGTAATTCTAGAGTTTGACCAATCGATGGTTTCAACTCGAATGCGACACGCCTCTTCAATGCGAAGTCCACAGCCATACAGTACTAAAAATAAAAGTAATTCATTTTTATATTTATGGGGTTGAAGTTCGAAATCTTGGGTAATTGATTTGAAATAACTTAACACCTCTTCTAAATTTAAATACTCGGGTAAACGTTCTGGCAGTTTCGCGCTAGGTGCTGAACGTAAAGGATCTGAGGTCAATAGATTTTGTTCTAAACACCAAGCGCTGAAAAGCTTCAGTGAAGAAAGTTTTCGTCGCCGACTCGCGGGAGTTAACTGGGCAAGTCTGGATTTTGAATGGTCAAAAACTGCTTTAATAAAAAGGTCATATGAAAAATTGTCAAAACTTGCCAAAAATTGTTCTTTTGAATTCGAACTGATCGATTTTTTGGATCTCAAAGTAGAGTTAGTATTTAAGTTTTCTTTAGAAATCTGATTGAAAACTATGCTTTTTGAGGCTTTTTTCTCGATAAAATGACCTTGTAAAAAGGGTGCAAAGGCTTGGTTAAGGTCAGACATATAGTTAAGGCTAGAATTTGGCGCATATTTACCTGAATATAGTATAAAATTCAGATACTTAGAGATATTTATAATAAGGTTTTCTGTGGGCTTAAAAATGTTAAATTTTCCTCTTTTATGTAATTATTATGCCATTTTTAAAAAAATTTCTTGCATATTTTTCAAGCATGCAGTACAAACGTCCTGACGCTAAGTACCAAATCGAGACAATGGTTGGGTATTTAAAGTTTCACTTTCAGGTTTAATTTTAAAACCAGGACAAGGAGTTGTACGTATGTCGGATTTTTCCAAACCAACCTCGCTTTCTGTGGGTGAACAGACTCGATTTGTTCCCAGAATCGAGCCTTTTATTCCTAAAAAGCAAATAGTTTATAAATCAGAGTTAATGGATCAGCTTATGAAAATGGTAGACAGAGTTTCTCCATCTACAGCCACTGTTCTTGTCTTAGGAGAAAGTGGAACAGGTAAGGAGCTTATTGCACAAGCGATTCATGACCGAAGCCAAAGACGCAGTAAACCCTTTGTAGCGATTAACTGTGGGGCTCTGAGAGAAACTCTCTTAGAGAGCGAACTGTTCGGTCACGAGAAGGGAGCCTTTACTGGAGCCTACGCCCGCAAGATTGGTTTAGCGGAAGCAGCGAACGGAGGCACACTTTTTTTAGATGAAATCGGAGAGCTAACCCCAGGAATACAGTCTAAGCTTTTAAGATTTTTGCAAGAGGGTGAAATCTTTAGGGTCGGCGGTAAAGAGCCTATAAAGGTTGATATCCGCTTAGTGAGCGCGACAAATCGTGAGCTTGATAAAGAAGTAGCCAAAGGAAATTTCCGCGAAGATTTGTACTATCGAATCAACACCATCGTCTTAAGCTCGCCTCCGTTAAGACGTAGAAAAGAAGATATTCCCATGTTGATCGATTATTTTTTAAAAAACGGATCTCATAGATATTTAAACCGTGGCATCGTCGTAAGTACCGAGTCTATGGATGTGCTTCTTAAGTATGATTGGCCTGGAAATATTCGTGAGCTTCAAAATGTTTGTGAAAGGTTACAAATTCTTTCTGAAGGTGAAATTATAACTCCAAAGGATTTGCCTGATTTTGTAAAAAATCCTGAAAGCAAATTTATTCTGGAGGATTACGATCCAAACATCACCATTCATGAGCTTGAAAAAAGATATATTATCAAAGCCTTGAATCATTTTGATGGTAACAAAACCCAAGCCGCAACGGCTTTAGGAATAACAATTAAAACGCTTTATAACAAACTTCACGAGTACGGTGAATTTGATAGATTTGCAGTTCACACCAAAATGCCAAATGGCTAAAAAAAATATATGGTCGTTTCTTTGCAGAAGGAAACGACCAAAATAAATATAATTTAAAAAATCATTTCAAGTAAAATCGTAACTCGGGCTTAAACACTGTCTATTATTAAAATAAAATTTTTGTTATCAGCTCCAATTATGGAAATACAAGATCTAAAATAAAAGGTCGAAGTCATAAAATCTGAAGCTACAAATCTTAATTGATTCAGATATCCAAAATCCATAAAGCAAGAAATTAAAAAATTCGTTGATGATGGAATCAATATTCAAAAGCTAAGTCGGATTTTAAACATCCCCCACCAAACAATCAGAAACTGGTACTGTTGCTGCCGATGTGGATATATTTCTCTTAGCAATTCACCAGGGTATCAAACGGGTCTTTATAACCATAAAATTAGTCATAAGGTACGTTTAAATCACATCTATTTAAAATTAGTTTTAATCTCAATAAAGGGTCACGAGGGTCTAGTCATTAATCAAAAAGTTTTCAGTACTAAAAAGCATTGCTGAACTCATCAATGCTTTTTTCATTTTTAAATGCCGCTCAGTTAACGTGCTTTGATGTGACAATTTACGCACCCAGATTCGACAGTTTTTTTAGTTTTAATTTGTTATTCTACGAATATGTTCATATTTAGCATTAGTTTTTTGAGCATGGAATTTGCTGTGCTAAACATACAGAAACTATTTAGGATAGTTTAAGAAAATGAAATTTTTATTAATAATTAATTAGGTGCGCATTTTTATTACAACTTTTATCTAAATTGAAAATGTTTAATTATTTTTTAATTTATTTATCTTTAGAGGTGATTAAATTTATGGCTAAACTTATTGGAAGTTTTTTAGTTTTTAGTATTTTATTTATAAGCACTTTTTCTTCCATACATGTTTACGCCGCAGACCCGAAGAATGAACCTGGAAGAATAGATATTCAACAGATATCTCTTAAAAAATTACTTAGAGATTTAGGATATGGTTTTTTTTCCATCAAGGGAGTTCCCTTAGCTGGTGAAACCGAGGCCGATGTTTTAGACAATGTCGAAGCAGGTATGTTGGGCGTCCCGAATTCGGAGGTTGAGATCGGACGCTTTGAGTGGCCATTTTCAGGTTTTACAGCAAGTTCTGATTTGAGTCTAATTGCTTTCGGTTTTAATGAACCTGGTTTCCCACGACTAACACGTCAGCAGTCCAAAGGTAAGATTGCTATCGTTAATCTTCCAGATAACGATCGGCAAGAAGCCTCGCTGCTTCAACTCTATGATTTCGCACTCAGAGTTATTTCAAAATGTTGTGGATTGCTAGTTTAAGCGACACCTTGATGTCCTAACTGATCTTTACGTACAGCTACTCCGTCCTTGTATTCAACACCATTTAATAAATTTGTAATTTCTTTGTAGCCTTTGATTTTCTTC
>JBGSLV010000007.1:0-51917 GCA_041740515.1 Bdellovibrionales bacterium
GGCGTCCATGCCTGATGCTCCTTTTTGATGTTTTGGTTCTACAAAAATCAAATCAGAATTTCAGGCGGTTGTCTGGGGCTTTTTTTTTAAAGGTCTAGCTAACTTATCCACATTTTTCCCACAAATTCTAGAAAAAACCCGGTATTGGCAGTGCCCACTAAGTTGGCTGATTTATATCCCGTCAGACTATTGATCAATTGCACGCGAAATCTTTTATTCATGCTATGGATGTCAGTGCGGTGAATTACAGTCATTGTTAAATCTTACCTAAAAAATGCATTTTCACCCAAGATTCTTCTCATTTGAGTTTTAAAATCAGCTTATTTTGGTTTTTAAAGTGTCAATTGGAGTGGATTTTGTTATAAAATATCGAATTATGGTTAACTCTTCGGCAACTAATAGATTCAGTCCAACTCTTACAAAGGTCTTAAGTGGTTTTCAACGCTTAAACTTGTTTTCTGAATTTACAAAAGCCACCTTTAACAAACCCATGCTTACAAGTTTGGGTTTACATGTTGTTGTTGTCTTTTTAATGATGGGAGCTGCATTTTATCAACAAAGTCAGGTTTCATTATCACCTCTAATCGATATTGAAATGGTTGATATTGAATTTACATCCGACGATCAAGACCTGTCTTCAGTGCGACAAAAACAACTTGCAAAGCCACAGGTCTCGTCCACAGAGATAGCTAAAGTTAAGCCTGCAAACTTAAATGAAGAGATCCTTTCAAAGACGGCCAAAGAGAGTCAGTTTACAGAAAAAGCTGATAGCTTAACCTCTGAAAGCACAAGTCAAATTACAAGTGAAGGTACAAGTGAGAAAACCATAGACACTGATTCTGAGACAGGTTCTAGTCAAAAACAAAAACTAAAAATGAGCTACGAGCAGTACCTTGTATCCTATATCACTCAATATAAAACCTACCCTCGAGTGGCGTTTAGGCTGAAACAAGAAGGTTTGGTTTATCCACAGCTAAAAATATCTAAAGAAGGTCAACTAAAAGCCATTGTAATTTCAAAGTCATCGGGTTTTCTCTCCCTTGATCAAGGGGCTATAAGCCTTATTAAATCTTTAGCACCATTTAAACCCTTGCCGCAAAATTTAAACGATGAATTTACCATTACGATTCCCATAGAATACACTATTAAAGGGTCTTAAAATAAAGAGTCTTATTAGAGGGTCTTAAAACAATTGAATACTTTATCAAAGGATCTAAAAAAACTGGACTATTCAGTCCATAATTTCAGCCTATAATTAAATTCAATTTAAGTAACAAATCCCTTTTGCGAAAGCGCTTTTTGATAAGTCTTTAAAGGGTTTATCAAAAAATCTGCTCAATGAATTGAGGTAAATATGGAACGACGAAGTTTTGTAAAGCTGTTGACTCAATCCATACTTTTAGCTTTGGGATTAATATCTTTAGACAGTTGTGTGGTTTATGATCGCGGCGCAGTCCCAGGGGTTGTTCGAAGAGGACGTCGACGCCGAATTCGAAGACGTATTCGACGGCGTGCAAGACGTCGAGCTATAATTGGTGGCGGAGTTATTTTTATATTGCCAAAAGCTACTCGGGTGGGAGAAGAGATTGAACTTCCAGATGGCTCAGTGGGTGTCGTGCAAAAGATCAATGGTCAAAAAGTGGATATAGAGTCCAATGGCCAAATCCAATCTCTCAGTGCGGAGTTTGAATAGCGTATAGGTTTTTTAAAAAACCGTCTACTTTGAACATTCAAGGTAAATGGTTTGATATGCGTTGAGAAAACAAAATAAGTCTTATTTTTTTATTTTAGTCCTTCAGTTAACGATATTAATGTTCCACTAATGCCATTAAACTAATGCATTAAAAAGATAAAACAGGCGCCAAGTATTACCCCTAAAAATCCATGTTTGTCTTCCAGAGAGGCAGGGACTAAGTGACCAAACGAGACGTAAAGCATAACGCCAGTGACAACTGGTAAAATGTAAATTTCAAAATTTAAAAACTGGGAAGCAAACAAACTCACCAAGGTTCCTAAAAAAATAGCCAGACCCACAAGAATAGCGTTCTTATAGGAAGTTGCCTTATTAAAGCCACCTGATAATCCAATACTAACTACTAAGCTGCTTTCAGCTATGGTGTGAACCAAAAAGCCAAGAGTAACTAATACTCCAATGCTTTTATCCATCATGAAGCCTGCCGTGATTTCAATCCCATCAAAAAAAGCACAGACCAATATGCAACCAATGGAAGTGCAAGCGGCATGGTGAGAGATGAGATGTTTGTGGTCAGGGGACTCATGATGGTGATGACACTCGGGGGAAGCCTCTTGGCCAAAAATTAAAGGTGCTAAATGATTTTCCGAAGCTTTGATTGCCAAAAATCCTAAAAAAATTAGAATTCCAGTTAAGGGTGTTGGATTCTCATAAATTCGGGGTAAAAATTCGACCAAAGTAATGCCAATTAATAACCCTCCTCCGGTAGCCACTAAAAATGGAAGATAAGGTTTAAAAAAAATATGATTTTTTGCCACAATCAGACCCAAAACCGAAGAGCTGACAGCAACAAATAAACCAATTAAAAAAATACTTAACATAACTTTTAAAACCTCAAAAAAAAACAAATCAGAGTTGCGACAAATTAAATTTTTTATCCTTTATTTCGCCTTCGACGTATTAAAGTACGACTTCTGTCTAATGTAGGCGATAAATTTAAAATGTCGCAAAACTAGGTTAGAATAATAAAGAACAATCTGCACAATAGTGTTAAAGCCTGCCATTTTCAATCAAGAGTTTAAAAATCAAAGCATCACAGGGAATAAATAGTGTATAAGTCATATGAGTTCCCGCTTATAGTTTAGGTTTTCTAATTGTTTATAAAATCTGGATTCTGGACTATGGAAATCTACACCACAGATAATCAAAATTTTAGCAATAAACCTGAAATTAGCGGCAATACTTTTTAAAAGTAATCGTTTTTTAAACCCGGTTACTTTGATCGTTCAAGTTTGAATAACGATGACTAAACAGAATAAGTCCCATTTTTTTAAAAGGTATATCTTATGCCTAACTGTAAAGCTCTAGGTTGGCCTGGTCGTAAACCAAAGGGGCGAGCGGCCACCGCATACTCTTGGTCCAAAAGATTACTGATTCGATAGTTTACTTTTAATGCTGAATTTATCGTGTAATGCCCGCCTAAATCTATAAAGGCAAAATCATCAATTGTAATTCGACCAGCTTGGACACTTTGGTCAAACACTTTGGTTTGATAAGTGTACGAAAGTTCGGCCAGAAAGTTTTTGTAATCGGCGCCTAAACTTAAAGTGTATTGCAGCTCTGGAATATAGGGCAGAGGATCACCACTAGCTACATTGCCTTGACCCCACTCTGGGGAATTAGATAAAAAGTCGGATTTAAAAGTAGCATCCAAATAGGTTAAATTAAGACCTATGGGAATATAAACGGAACCGGCATAAACACCTTTAGTAAGCCCGGCTTCAAATCCTAGAACATCAGCTTGGCCCCCATTAAAAGCTTCGCCCGATCCACTCAAACATCCTCCAGACACTGTGCACGTACCTGTGATATTTTGATAATCTGTATAGAAAGCCGTAGCATCGGCTTGTAGTAATAACTCTTGATTTAGATATTTAAATAATAGCTCGAAATTATCAGCGGTTTCTTTGACTTCATCGCCCGAGTTTGAAAGACCTGCTAAGGATGCAGCTTTATTGTAACTTGTTCCTATGGACATGTGGGGACTTAGCCTTTTAAAAATCGAAAGCCCTGGGATAAAAGCAAGATCCGTTCTGCTGGCGTTGGATGAAGGGTTCAATTGGTTTTTAAAATCATAACTGACAGACTCAACACGTAGAATCGGAGTAAAAATCATAGATTTATAAGAGACATTCGCTTTGGAAGAAAAAGTAAAAGCCGATGTCGTTTGTTCTTCAAGATTAGCTTGGGGACTGGCTTCAGAAGTTGCAAAAAGTTGATCCGATTCCATTTGGTAAAAACTTGTTGTTTGATCTCGAAGGATTTGATCTTGATGAGCGCGCACAAAAATTTCAGGTTCAATCTTAAGGCTATTTTTAACCCCGCCCGAGGAGCTTAAGTTAAAAGTAAATTCATCGGTGTATTTAGTCTGAAGACCTTGGCTAAAATACTCTCGGTGATTATTGGCTAAAGCCAAATCCCCGCTGGCCCCTAGTTCAATAGAGTCTCGTTGGCCCGTTAATATGTCGAAAAAGTCAGGGGCCGAATTAGGATTATTTAATAACGCGGATAGTGCAGGTGCGCCGGCTCCACGAAAGCGATCCAGTCTTTTCCAGGTGCGATTAAAATTATGTCGATAAGCCACGGATTCAAGTAAGCCGGTCTCTGAGAGTTGTAAATTATGTCGAATTTGAAATTTCTGGTGATCCCAGTTCATATTATCTAATTTCGAAGAGGCATATCTTCGAAAAGGATTTTGCCTAAAATCAAGTTCACTTAAACCCAAATAGGTTTCATTGGAATCTTCAAAAGAAAGACCTAATCTAAATTCTAAACTTTGAAAATGCTCACCTTTAGCAATGTCCCATTTAAGCTTTGTTAGAACTTCCGTTTTAGTTATATCGGTATTGCCGCCGCCATCGATGGTTTTAAAACCATCACTCATCAAGTGTGAGCCTTCCACTAGATAGCTACCAAAAGGTAAAGCCCCAGAGGTGCTCAACTTTGTGTTCACAGTATTAAAGGACCCATAAGAGATTTGGGTATTGTAAGCCTTAAATAATTTAACTTTTTCTGCCCCTGTAGTTGTGGCAAGGTTGTCATTAGAGTTTGTGACTTTTGGTGAAAGTATCTGTGGAGTGATGTAATTGATCGCCCCACCTACAGAATTTGGGCCAATGTGGGCCGCTGAAAATCCTTTGAAAACATCTAAACGTTCCACATGATTCATGTTCGGAGTAAAATAAGCAGCGGGAGCCGAAAATGGGGCGGGTCCAATTAAAACATCATCTTCAAGGAAAACTATTTTTTTGGAGCGGTCAGGATTAGTTCCACGCAGACCTATATTGGGTCTAAGTCCTAATCCATCTTCTTCCCGGACATAAACGCCACTGACTTGTTTTAAAGCCCGGTGCACATCCGTAAATTGATACAGATCAATTTTTTTTTCATTCACGGTTTGCCCGGTAAAACCTCGGTCCACTTGGTCAACGCTGTCGCCAAAAATAACTATTTTTTGGGTCATTTTAGGGCGGGTTTTTCGGTCCTTAGTTGCAACCTTTTCAGCCGCATAAACTTTTAAGCTTGATACGCCCGTAGGTAGGATCAGGCTTAAAACTAAGATTAAAACTTTTGTTAAATTAAAAAAATTTCGTAAACATAATTCTTTAATTGAATTAGCAATGGACCTTAAAGTTAAAGATCTAAGAAACTTCAATCGGAAAAAAAAACTTGAACCAATCTTAGTCATTGTCCCCTTGATATACCAACGGGGCATCTAAGACTAATGCGGGCAGCATCTCTGATCTTAAAATATGAACTAAGACACGGGTCTGTCTTTGGACGGCACAAATAGGTACTAGGTTGTTTGACACCGTGGTGTTTTCACAATCTTCAGGATTTAAATTCATAACTTGTTCTTGCAACGAACCTAATTTTTGAACTTCAGCCAATTGCTGTAATAAAACCTGAATTTCAAATTGCAAAGATTGCGAAATGCTTGGAAAACCTTGGGCGGATATAAAGGCCCCCAAGCCGCCTTGATTTAAAATAAATTCTAAACTTTCAAATTGTTTAATTAAGCCTTCAATACTTGTTTGGCTCCATTTGTGCTCGACATCGGCAGGGCATTTACCACTCTCATCTAAACAGTCTTTGTGTAAACCTAATGGTTTGCCAAGTTGCACGTCTTTGGCTACTTCAATCATCGTGAACATACTGTCTGTGATTCGATTTAAGGCATACTTAAAACTTTCAAATTCAGAGCCATTAATTATTTGGCGCGTGAAGTTTCGGCCCTCAAGATCCCAAGCTTCAGCTAATCTTTGCCCTTGAACCACAACATCTTCAGCAGCCGCTTTCGCTAAGCCACACAAATCTTTGGTTTTTGTGAAATCGTCAATTTTGATCCATTCATGAACTTTGGCAAAACTTTTGTTGCGTGTATTACAAGTCGTGGTCTCGAGATCTTTAAACAGACCGAACTCAACGGCCATTAAACCTTTACTTGTATATAAACTTTTCGGATTAAATTGCCCCTGGTTTTTAACAGCCAGCATTTCAACGTGCATGCCACACTCGTTCATTAAAGGCCAACTGTAAATTGCACTGGCAATTTCTCGAGTGGATTCATAAATTGGTCCTAAAGGGGCGGCTAATATTTTATGATAAGTGCCCATGGTTTTAAGCCAAGCGTTTTCAGCAGCTGTTTGAGCCGAAAGTATCGGCTCAGATTTGTAGGTGTCTAGATTGGCGGTGTTCAACTGTTCGCAGTAACTGGAGATGGTCTGAACCATAGTTTTTGCGTCAGTGTGAAACTCTTTAGATGTTGGAACATAATAATTGAACCCCAGTTGCACCAAAAGTTCGGGCAAGCTTTCAGGTTGTTTTGCAGGCAAGCCCTTTTCAGCATTGTTAAATAAAGCTTGGATGTCATCTTCAGTTAAAGTTTGGGGGGACAGTTGCGAAGCGCCAATCCATCCAAAACTTAAAAAAACGATCAGAAGGGAAAGTCTAATAAACATACGATTCCTTTATTTTATAAAGCCAATAAGCTTTGTTGTTTAATTGTAATTAACGTCTTTCATAAGTTGGGTGGCTTGATCTAAATTGTCGCCAATTTCAGACCAGATGATGGGACTGGCTTCAAAAGAACCCCATTCTTTGATTAAACTTTGTGCTTCAAGCTTTTGAATCACTGGATAAGAAAATTGCGAGCTTGAAATTTGTAATTGCGCCTTTTCTGATAACAGCATGGTCACAAACTCTTGGGCTAAATCCTTATTGGCACTGCTTTTAAGTAATGCTACGCCGTAGCCATTGGTATGAACACCTTTCTGTTTTTGGTTAAGGTATTTAATGTTTACATTATATTTGGTTCGTTGACCTCTAGCTTTTTCGTACTCACGAGCTAGGTAGTAGTGATTGACGATCCCGACTTCACACTCGCCACTGTTAATAGCATTAAGAATTAAAGTATCTCCGGTAAATACAGGTAGGGCTAAGTTATCCATCCAGCCTAATAAAATATCTTTGGCCTTAGCTTCGCCATACTCTAAAAGTAGATAAGAAACGAAACCTAAGTTGTAACTGCTATTACTTGTGCGCACACAAAGTCGACCCGCCCATTCAGGTTTGGCTAAATCTTCATAAGAATTTACTTGAGATACATCGACATTGGTTCCATAAGCTAGAGTCCGAGCACGGTAAGTTAGCCCGACCCAATGTAGATCTGTTTCATCCATCATGCCGGGTCTAAGATCGCTAAAAATTTCCAAATCATCAAAAGCTTGGGTGAAACCTAACTTTTTAACTTGTGACAAAAAAACCAGATCTTTGGCAATGATTAGATCTGGTTTCACGGACTCTGGTGCTGATAAGACATTCGGTTCCAAAAAGTTGGTAAGGGTAATTAAGTTATCTTTGAAAGCGGCATTACTAATCACAACCTTTTCCCCAGTAAGTGCTTCAAAGTCAGCAATAAGATTAGCATGGGGTTCAAAGCTTTCAGCCAAAATTACAAGTTCGGCATGTGCGAAATTAAAAGTAGTAAAGCTCATAAAAAGGGCTGATAGAAAATTTTTTTTAAACATAGTTTCTCCTAAAATTTAGAAAACAAAAAAAGTTAGCATCGAAAACCTCTAAAATAGAGGACTTATAAAAGGTTTAATGATGGATTTTTAGTGTGTCCACGAAAACATGAAAACTATTCTTAGTTGAAAATCTGTTGATGACGAAAATGAAAACATGATGAGGATGGACAAAAAATGTCACATTAAAGAAGCAAAAGTTAGCTTTTTAAGCTTTGTTTTTTGGCGGCTAAATTGGAATGCAACTCATCATGGCACACTCATTGATATATTTGATTTTATCTCTAGTTAGTGGTTAACTTGCAGGTGAATTTAATAATGAAGAATTCAATTATCTATAAGGAGAAAAAACATGAATTCATTGAAAGTATTATTAGCAGCATTGTTATTAGGTGCCTTTTCTTTAACAGTAACTGGTTGCCCAGGAAAAAAAGAAGAAGCTCCAGCAGTAGTTACTGAAGAGCCAGCAGCCGTAGAAGATACTGGTGCAGCTTCTGAAGAAACTATGGATGAAGCTACTGACGAAATGCCAGAAGACGCTGAATAGTTAGTTTCTTTACATAAAAAAAATAAAAAAAGCCTACTTGTTCAAAGTAGGCTTTTTTTTTATTTAAATTTAACTATTTTTGGTAAAAATTGAGTAAATTTACCCTTTACTTGAATCTTTAAATTAATTAATTCTCGAAGCCATTCGCACAAGCACAAGTGTAACTATCTCTTTGACTGCCGTCAGAACAGATACTTTTAATACAAATCGAGGGTACAGGACTTTCAACAATTATGGATGAATTGGTATTAATTGTAATCTGTTCACCCACTTTAAGGCCTCTTGCAATAATGGACCATCTTGGGGTGGGTTCAAAATGAGCCGTACAAACAATGCCAAGATCATTGCCAGAAGCGTAGATATAAATTTGGGCATCAACTTGGGAACTAAAAATATCATCAGTTTCGGCAATACAAGGATTACTAAATTCAAGAGCTGCAGCTAAGTCTACTGTTTGCGAATCATATCCAGGAAGACTTACAACAGACATGGGTTGCTTTTGGAATAAGGACTTAGCCTCAGGCATAGCTTGAACACTTAAACATAAACTCGTAGTCAATAATAGTAACAATGATTTCATATACTCCTCCTTAGGGATTTTATAGTTAGAATTTGAGGACTATACTTGAAAAGTTGGGAATGCAAGTTAGATTTAGATTTAATAGTTTCTGTTTACTGCGATAGACAAAAATCAAGAAAATTACATAGGTAAGATTCGAAGAAAAAAACAGCTACTCATCGGATTGCCCATGGGCCACTAGTATTAATTGCTCTTCGGGAGTCAGTTTAATTTCATTCTTTTCATATTTAGAAAAGCGATAAATACTAAAAGGAATTGTTGCTAAGTAGATAAAGCCACAAGCAATAAAGGATTCCCAAGTGTAGGTAGCGATCATTGATGCTACCAAAATAATTACTACAAGTCCGGCACGAACTCTTTGCCTAGGTATATAGCCTAGGTCTTTAAAAGAAAAAGTTGGAATACTACTAGCTGCTAGTAGTGAAATAATAACTGTATAACCCATGATCACATAAGACGGAAAGATGACTTCAACTTCAAGAAAGCGGGTATAAAAAGGCATTAAAAGCAAAGCCGCAGATGCGGGGGCAGGAGTGCCTTGAAAAAATTTTTTTCGCCAAGGGATAGCTATTTCTTGTTCGGTCTCGACATTAAATCTCGCTAGTCTTAAACAAATACAAATGGCGTAAGTCAAAGCAACGATCCATCCTAAAGATTTAAAATCTTTCAAGGACCAAAAGTAAACAATCAGAGCCGGTGCTACGCCAAAGTTTACAAAGTCTGCCAAAGAATCTAGTTCTGCACCAAATTTGCTTGAGGCTTTAAGCAATCGAGCGGCTCGGCCATCTAAACCGTCTAAAACGGCAGCAAATATAATGGCATAGATCGTAAGTTCAAAGCGTTGCTCATAGGCCATGCGAATGGCGGTAAGACCAGCCCCTAAAGCTAGCAAAGTGATAGCATTGGGAATTAAATACTTTGCAGGTATGTGTTTAGATCTTAGTAATTTTTTACTTTTATTAAAAGGCATTGCAGTTGTTTATCCTTTGAGTTTAAAAAGTGGAGTTTCTCCAGCAATGGCGGTTTGACCTAAAAGGACTACAGGCTCGGCCTTTTTAGGATCAACATAGACATCAAGTCTTGAGCCAAATCGAATTAAACCAAAACGTTCGCCGGGTTGTAGACTGTCTTTCTCTTTCGACCAGCACAAAATTCGTCGAGCAATCAGACCCGCAATTTGAACCACACCAATTTCAATCTTATCATTTTTGATCTGCATTAAATTTCGTTCGTTGTTTTCGCTGGCTTTATCTAAATCAGCATTGATAAATAAACCTTTCACGTAGTGAATACGACTAATCTCTCCTTGAATGGGTGATCTGTTCACATGGCAATTAAAGACATTCATAAAAACAGAAATTCTAAGCAATTGTGTATTTTGATTAAAAGTGAATTCTTTAGGTGGGTCCACTAAGCCGATGAAAGAAATTCGACCATCGGCTGGACTAAAAATTGCGTTGGGATCAAGGGGCGTTACTCGTTCTGGGTCACGAAAAAAATAGGCGCACCAAGCTGTTAAAATAATTCCTATCCAATATAAATGTGTAGATAAAATTCCAAGAACTAAAGTTATAACGGCAAAAATAATAATGAACGGATAGCCCGCGCAATGAATGGGAACCCAGGCTTTTTTAACAGATTCAAAGATGCTCATATTTTGTCCTTAATAAAAATGTTTAAAAAATGAAGTTTGGGTTATAGATTTAGTGTGACTAAGGTCATCTGTAAATACATCTGCGTTTTTAAACTTAAAATAAGAAGCAATGTTAACGTCAGGCGTTGAAATGGAGCTCATGAAAGTTGAACTGGCATTGACCCCAAAGCTGTAAAGCTGAAAGATAAAAATATGCCAACCCATTCCTCTCAGAATTTTCAAATGAGTCTTGATCTTGAAGACTCCGAAATCAAAAAGTTG
The DNA here is from genome assembly GCA_041740515.1 of Bdellovibrionales bacterium. Taxonomy (GTDB): domain Bacteria; phylum Bdellovibrionota; class Bdellovibrionia; order Bdellovibrionales; family UBA1609; genus JAMLIO01. The sequence goes on from JBGSLV010000007.1 coordinate 10,822, forward strand.
GCTCAACCAAAGCTTAATTCACATTTACATTCCATCTTACTAACTAAATTTTTACTGGAGACGTTTAGGATCGGCCAGCAAGCCATTATCGAGGATATTTTAAAAGGTCACGATGTGATGGCCGTTATGCCCACGGGGGGTGGAAAATCTTTATGCTATCAATTGCCCGCCTATGCTAAACCTGGACTTACCATTGTAATTTCGCCCTTGATCGCTTTGATGAATGACCAAGTTCGTCACTTAAAGGATTTAGGACTCGGGGCTGGGGCTTTACACTCCAGCTTAACGGATGAGGAACGTCGTTTTATATTTCGTGACATGAAGACCCGTGAACATGAAGGCTTTATACTTTTTTTATCCCCCGAACGTGTTCAAAAACCTGGTTTTATCGATTGGGTTAAGCAACAAAATATTAATCTTTTTGCCATTGATGAGGCCCACTGCGTGTCACAATGGGGACATGATTTTCGTAAAGAGTACGGACAACTCAAAGTGCTTCGAAAGGCTTGTCCCAAAGTTCCTATTATGGCGTTAACAGCCACGGCTACACCCCAAGTGAAATTAGATATTGTAAGTTCATTAAAACTTAAAAAACCCCAATTGCACATTTATGGATTTTATCGCCCGAATCTTTATTACCAAGTTGAGTTGTGCGGCTCTGATAAAATTAAAGAGCAAATCTTATCACAAGCTATCGATTTTCAACCCACGGGTAGAATTTTAATTTACTGTGGCACTCGTAAAAAGTGTAAAGAGTGGTCCATGTTCTTAAAGCAATCTTACAAAAAAGTAGCCTATTATCATGCAGGCTTAAGTGCCGAAAAGCGGGTTAGTATTGAACAGCGCTATCATAGCGGCAAGATTCGTATTTTAGTCGCCACTAATGCTTTTGGTATGGGGATCGATCATGCGGATGTGCGATTAGTTGTTCATACTCAGATGCCGGGCAACATTGAATCCTATTATCAAGAGATTGGTCGTGCCGGTCGTGACGGTTTACCTTCAAAATGTCTTATGCTTTATGCCAAAAAAGACCGTGCACTGCATGCCTTTTTTATCAAGACTGCGAAAGCTTCGCCGGCTGTGATCACTCATAGGTGGCAAAGCCTGGATGCTATCGTTGCTTACTCTGAGTCTTATAGCTGTCGTCATTCCGAAATTTTAAAATACTTTCGTGATACCCAAAAAATACCCAAATGTGGCCACTGCGATCGTTGTCATAAAAAGTCTTATGGCTCTCATGCATAAAATTTAATTGGCTAAAAAAAATAAATGATGTTTAAAGAAGTTTGGTGAACGTAAGCTTTTTTTGTTCGCCATTTTGGGGTCTGACTTTAAAATGTAAGGGGTTTTGGGGTGGTTAAGAATTTTAGTTCTTGGATTTTTTGTACACAAGTTAAATTTGCTTTATTATTGGTCGTATTGACCTCAGGATGCGATCGAAATAGCAATCCCTTGAATCGTAAAGGCGAGCCTATCATCAGTGAGCAATTTCAGAATACAAATATCAAATTCCCGAAAGGTGTTCCCCTTTTCATCGCAACCGTAAATTTAGTGAATCCTGCGCTTTTGGAATCAGCTTACATCGATGAAAATGGACAAATGCAAGTGGATGAAAATTTAAAACAAAGAATTTTAGCTGAGCAAGAAGATTTTGTTTTGAAATTAAAAGGTCTATCTCAAGATATACGGGTGGTGCAAAAATTTCGCATGGTTTTAAATGCCATCACTATCGAAGCTCCACAACAGTACGCTGAGCAGATCAATGGCCTACCCGTGGATTTTATTGAAGGTCAAAAGTTGTTTGTTCGTCCCAATATAATCGAGGACGATATGGAAACAGCGGTCAGCAAAAATTTAAATCTAAAAAATTCTATGACAGCAATCGGTGTAGATTTAATACACAAAAATTTAAAAGTTATGAATAAAGAGGGGATTTGGGTCCCTGTTAAAGGCCAAGGAAAAAAAATTGGCATTATCGACTCAGGAATTGATTACACCCATGCGATGTTGGGGGGCTCTGGAGACAAATCGATTTATGAATCCATTAATCCCAATCAAGCCAGTTCTTATTTTCCAAATGCAAAAGTTAAAGGTGGTTTAGACTTTGTCGGAGCCAATTTCAATCCGTCGTCTCATTTGTATATCAATAATCGCCCTTATCCCGATCCAAACCCTTTAGATTATTCTGGGCATGGCTCCCATGTAGCAGGAACTGCAGCTGGTGTAGGTGATGGAATAAACACTTATGACGGTGCAGCTCCTGAAGCTGAACTTTATGCCCTTAAGGTTTTTGGAGATAAGGGGGGCGGCACATCAGACTCTGTGGTCATGGCTGCTCTTGAATATGCCGTTGATCCTCTAGGGGACATGAGCATGAAGGGTAAGCTTGATATTGTGAACTTATCACTTGGAAACAGTTATGGCAGACCAGCAGATCTTTACAACATCGCGATTCGAAATCTGACAAAAGCAGGTGTGCTAGCTGTGGGCTCTGCGGGCAACGAAGGACCTATCCCAAATATAGTTGGTTCACCTGGAGTTTCTGACGATATGCTTACAGTCGCAGCGTCTGTAGATGATATGGATCACAATCTTTTATTTGAAGCCATTCGAATCACAACTAAAGATGTTCCAGAGAAAGCCTTTCTTTTGGAATTTGCCGATGGAGCAATTACTACCCCAATTAAGGAAGTCAAAGCTTTATCAGGTAAACTTGTTTATCTTGGACTTGCTGACCAGGATTTACCGGCTGATATTAAATTGAAATTAAAGGATCAAATCGCTTTGATTGATCGAGGTGTTGTCGATTTTGCAACAAAGATAAAGCGAGCCGTTGAAGGCGGTGCTTTGGGTGTCTTAATGGTTAATAATCAAGAGGGTGACCCCATTTCTATGGGTGGCGAAGAAGATTTTGCCGTACCTGGGGTTATGGTTTCACAAAGTGATGGGGAAAAGATTAAAGAAGCCCTAAAACTAAGTGAAGTATTCGTAGATTTTAAACCTGAAGAAAAAATACGTAAAGATGAGCTAATAAACACTATGGCTGAATTTTCCTCTCAAGGACCTAGAGGGTTTGATGGTCTTATTAAACCTGAAGTTACAGCCCCAGGTGTGCAAATAATATCGGCTTTGGCAGGCTCTGGTTCTGAAGGGGTTAAATTTAACGGGACTTCTATGGCAACTCCCCACATTGCGGGGGTTGGGGCTTTGCTGATGCAGTACCGTTCAGACTTAGGTCCATTAGAGATTAAATCTACGTTGATGAATACGGCTTTAGTACTAGATGATGAAAAAGGCAAAGTTTACCCTGTCTCTCGACAGGGTGCTGGCTTAGTTCAGGCCTTTAAGGCCGCTCAAGCCAAATTCGCCGTTTTGACTCCGGCTATGTCTCTGGGCAAGTTGGCCGTTTCAGAGCGTGTAGTGGCTTATAAAACCCTAAATTTTAAAAATATATCGGAGAGCGCAGAAAGCTACTCCCTCGAGGCCCCAGATAGCCCTGAACTTAAATTTTCATTTTCATCCCATCAAATTAGCCTTGCTCCTGGTGAAACCAAAAATGTTAGCGTCAGGGTTGATGTTAGTACTCCTGCCATTGAAGTGGTTGAGATCGATGCCTTTATCAAAATCAATAAAAATGGTTTAAGTCTTGGACAGATACCCGTTCTTGCTATCTTAAATAAAACCACAGTTTTGTCGGCAGATGAGTTGCAAATAGGCTCAGTGCTAGATGGTCAGTCTATAAAAAATGTGAAATTGAATTTGATTAACAAAGGCACTAATTCAGGCGAAGCCCTAGTTTTTAATCTTATTGGCGAAGACGAAAGAAAGCCTAAGCCAAAAAACAATACCTTAACTTCGGCTTGTGACATTCAGTCTGCTGGATTTCGGGTTGTAAATAAATCGAACAAAAAAGTACTTCAAGTTGGAGTTAAAATATATAATCCCGTGTCAACATGGGAGCCTTGTGATGTATCTGTAGAATTGGATACTAGTGAAGATGAACAACCAGAATTTGAAATTATCGGCTCATTTCCATCCGGCTGGCGTCTTGATGATACCCAAGAGATTAATGATTTACCCTTATCAAGTATGCTCTTTGACTATAACATCTTAAATAAACTTTGGAATGAATATGAAGCTAAAGTCATTAAACAACAAAAAACAGAACCTGAAGTTTCGTTTCAGTCGGCGCTGATATCAATTAATCCAATGACCTCATACAATTCATCGACTATTGCCATTGTTGAAGCCCCAATAGAGGAATTGAAATTAACTTCGGGATCTATAGCATTAAAAGTTTCAACTTCCTATGGGGGAAGATACAATGTTGAAAGAACAGATGTTTTGAGTGACTCAGATAAAGAGTGGCACACAGTTGATGTCTCAGATATTTCTTCGGCTTATTTTAATATTCCTGAAAAAATATCTATCGATCCAAAATCACAATTGGAAATCGATTTTTTGGTAGGGGATAAAGCTACCAATGATCTTCTTGTTTATTATCCTAGAAACCGTTTCTCATTAAGAAATGCTGGACTGGATCAACAATCTCAAATTCTATCAGTAAAACCTGAAGATATACTTTTAACTTCCGCACAATAATTTAAATTAAAAATATTGTGCGAAAGGGTTAAGAAAATTTAAATAATCTGACAGACAACGGTTCCAGAACCGTTGTTTATGTTTTTGTATAAATAATTTATAAGATCTTTTTCACTTGGAATTTCGGACTCTTCATCAGACTTAAGAAGCGCAGCACCGGAGTAATAGCCATCAACATAGCTAGCTAAATCAATAACAGCGGCAAAAACAGTGGTTACATTTGGATTTTCACCGACACCATAAACAACAATTTGTAAATTATTGTTCATGGTATTCATAATGGCCTTATTGTTCTTAAGCTCACCAGGATTATCGTAGAGAGAATAGGCTTTAAGATTAACTTCAACAGGCGAGTTAATTTCAAGTATGTTTTGTTTTGATTGAAGTGTAAAGTCTATAGCGTAGTTACTATCTGTATGCTCACACTTCATAATATCAGCGTAAGAATTAGAACTTAAATTTAACCCAATTAATATAAATATACTTACAAATTTCATATATTGCTCCTTTGTTAAAATTCATTTTATATTAAATAAAAGTATCCTTCGAATTTTTTAATGCCAAACTACATATGGATTTTATGGATTACAAGTTAAGAACCGGTCATTTGTGCTATTAATTAAGTTTATTTATGCTGGTTTTCAAATGTTTTATACAGACGAAAGTGCCGGTTTTAATCATAACTAGCCTTTTTCCTAATCAATAAAATGCCGAAATTCTTTTTAAGATTAGGTTCTTAAAGGAAATTGTGTTTAGAAATTTAGGTATTTTTCTATTATTGATTCTAGGGCTTTCAAATGCTCATGCAAACTCTGTCCACTTGGGTTTGAGGATCAACTATAAAACCGCAATGTCACATGTTGAAAAAAAAGATATGCCTGTAGTTATTTTATTGAAAAAAATTAGTGACGTTTTGCCTAATTCAAAAATCTTGATTTCAGGCCACACAGACTCTTTGGGTTCATATGAAACAAATGTTGAATTGTCGGCGGGTCGTGCCGAAATTTTGAAATTACTGCTTGTTAAAAATGGAATGGATGCAAATCGGATACAAACCAAATGGTTCAGTTTTGATGCACCAATTGATACGAATGAAACCGAAACAGGTCGAAGCAATAATCGAAGAGTAGTAGCAACTATTTATGGTTTAACACCCAAGCAATCCGAAAAATTAGTTAAGGCAGCAAAAGCTTCAAATCGATTTTATGTCATTGATGTCGAAAGTGATAAAGTTACAGACTTTGTTGATAATGTTCTTGAGCCTCAAGTTGAAACTACAGTTGATAATGAGGCCCTAAAAAAAGCCGAAGAAGAGGCTAGACGTGCCGAAGAATTAAAAGCGCAAAAGTTAAAGGAAGAAGCCCTATTATTAGAAGAACAGAAAAAAGCTGAACAACTACTGAAAGAGCAGCAAGAAGCTGAAGCTAGAAAGCTTAGAGCTGAATCATGGCGAAAATTTAAAGAAAAACAGAGATATTCCTTAGGTTATGAAGTTTCAGACAACCAACTCACAGCAAATTCTGCAGGTTTTGAAGCTATTTGGGTGACTGATTTTAATCATGGGCTAAGGTTAGCTTACCAATATAATTTAGCTCCTAAATTTTGGCTAGGCTTAGAAGCTTCATATAAATTTCGAAAATTTAGATTAGATGATAATTTGATTTATAATTGGGATGGAAGTGCTCCTAATTTATTAAGTTTTGCAATTATTTCTGATTTCGCTTTTAATGAGAAATTAAATTTTGGCTTTGATATTAAATACTTTGAAGACAATTTTATAATTTATAACGGTCTTAATATTGATCTTGAAAAAGCAAGCCTATTGTCGGCCATCATTCGCACGGATTACAAAATTCAGAGCTCAACAAAATATACAACACGAATAAATTTTTGGCTTGAAAACCCATTGCTGGGTTTTGGTGCTTTAGATCCATCAGGATCATTAAGTTATTATGGCGGATTGGACTTTTCTTTTATAAAACTACATAAAATTTATGATTTTAATATCAGTTTAATCTACGGACTTAGAAATTTCGAAAATATTCAGAATGAACAGACTGAAAAGTATTTAGGATTTGAAATCAAAATTAGAAATAAAAAGTGGTAAATCGTAAATATTAATGCGTAAAAAAAGTTTATTCACTTAGATTCATACTTTTTAAGATTTGCATTTGTAGGGTTGAGTTTTATTTATTGTTTAATTTGGCTATATATTTGTTAAGACTGCTGGCGCCACTCTTTGTTGACAATAAGTCTTGCCCCTTTTCGGTAGGTAAAATAAGACCAGACCCATTGATAAAGGACAAAAAATTTATTTTTAAATCCTATTAAATAATAAATATGTACAAACAGCCATACCAACCACGCAAAAAAACCATAAAACGATAATCGGCCAATGTTAACAACGGCACGGCTTCGTCCTATGGTAGCCATCTGCCCTTTATCAAAATATACAAAAGGGTTGGTAGGTTGTTTTTTCAGAAGTCTTTTAAGATTAGCCGCCACATGAAGCCCCTGTTGCATGGCTACCGGGGCTTGACCAACTAAAACTTTACCATTTTGTTCAAAATGAATCTGATCACCTGCCACAAACACTTCAGGGTGGTTTTTTAAACTTAAGTCCTGTTCGACAAAAACACGGCCCTGGGCATCAGTTCCGCCCAACAAAGGGTTTAATGAGCTGGGTTTAACTCCAGCGGCCCAAATCACTGTTGAGGCTTTGATCAACTTATCATTTACAATTACTCCTTCAGCCGTGATTTTATTCACCCTAGTTGAGGTCATGACTTTAACGCCTAGTTTTTCTAAATCACGAGTGGCATGTATTGAACTTTCGGGATTATAGCCTGGTAGAACTCTGGGTCCCGCTTCAATCAATAAAACTTTTGAAGTGGTTGAATCAATGTTTCTAAAATCTTTTCTTAACGAAAATCTTGAAATTTCACATAAAGCACCTGCTAGTTCAACTCCAGTAGCTCCAGCACCCACAACTACAAATGTGAGCAAAGATTTTTGTATATCTTTATCTTGCTCTTGTTCAGCCTTCTCATAAGCCATTAATATGCGTCGACGTATTTCAGTGGCTTGTTCTATAGTTTTAAGTCCTGGAGCGTGCTCTTCCCATTCCTGCTGACCAAAATAACTGTGTTCAGATCCGGTGGCGACCACTAAAAAATCATAAGGTAAATCCCCAAAATCGCCGTGAATTTTTTTTCGGTTTAAATCAATATTGGTAACTTCTCCTAAAATTACGTTCACGTTTTTTTGCTGGGATAAAATATTTCTAATAGGATTAGCAATATCTGCCGGCGAGAGTCCAGCCATTGCGACCTGATAAAGTAGTGGTTGAAATAAATGATAGTTGCGTTTATCAATAATAGCTATTTCAGCTTTTGATTTAGCTAGTTTTTTTGCAACATTAAGGCCCGCGAAGCCTGCACCAACAATTATAATCTTTGGTAAATTTGTGGCTAGGTTTTTCATGTCTTTCCAAGTATTTAAGTCGAGATTGTTAAAGCCAATCAATGTAAAGAAACAGCCCTTATTATAAAAGAAAAAGCACTCAATTAGTATTGTCTGAATATTTTTAAATTATTAATAAAAATAAATTACACCATACCTTCACTAGCTGCTCGATCTTTTTCAAATTGCATCTGCTTTTTATCTTCAATCGCTTTAAGTTGCTTTTGGCTTTTACTATTGAGGACTCTTTGCAGTAATTTAGATAATTTTGTAAAATTATTATCAAATTCAATTACAGTTTCTTTCGGAATAAGCTCTTTGCTAGGGTTAATTTTTAAATCTTTGTCTATAGGGCTCATGAGGTCTCCAATTGTTATTCATAATTTTAGAATGGCAAAGCCTAAGTATACACTATTAGCAAGATTTTGTGGCAGATTGTGTTTCTATAGTCTTTTTTTCATTCTGTATTTCGGCTTCGACTAAGTGCTATACGATTGCAGGCTTTTTTACGAAAAAATAGAGTGTTGTGATACGGCTTTAATTCATTTAAACAAAAATTTTTTTACTTAAATAGGCCTAGCTAATATCTGGTTCTTCTTTTATAAATTATACATGCTGTCGGTATCTAACATTTCGAAGTCCTATCCTGGTAAAGTTTTATTTGAAGATTTGTCATTTACTATGTCAAAAAATGAAAGACTTGGGTTAGTGGGTCGAAATGGCTGTGGTAAATCGACATTATTAAAAATTATTATTGGCGAACTGCAAGCCGATTCTGGGCAAGTGGTATTTCCCAAAGGTTATCGATTAGGATATTTGTCCCAGCATCTTGAGTTTCATAAAAATACCGTGCTTGAAGAGTGTTGTGAAGGCTTAGAAGTTTTTGAACATTATAAAGCCGAACGTATATTAGAGGGCCTCGGGTTTACAAAAGAGGGCCTTGAAAAATCTCCACTCAGTTTCTCAGGCGGTTATCAGCTTCGAATTAACTTAGCAAAGTGTATTTTGCAGGAACCTGACCTTTTGATTTTAGATGAGCCCACCAATTATTTGGATCTCTTATCCCTAAGATGGCTGAAAGATTTTTTAATGAGTTACCAAGGTGAAGTTTTGCTGATCACCCACGATCAATATTTTATGGATCAAGTGATCACACACACCTTAGGAATTCATCAACAGCAGGCCAAAAAAATTAAGGGACCTTCGCAAAAATATTATGATCAAGTTCAGATGGAGTATGAAATTTTAGTTAAAAGCAAAGCCAATCAAGAGCAAAAAATCAAAGAGATGGAAAAATTTGTCGAACGATTTCGCGCTAAAGCTTCGAAAGCGACTCAGGCCCAATCAAAAATGAAAGCCATTGAAAAGATTGAAGTCATTGAACTGAAAGACCAAGATCAAAGCTTAGGTTTTAAATTCACTTATCAACCAACTCCGGCCAAGCGATTACTTAAAGCTGAAAATTTAAGTTTTGCTTATAATCCTGGGGAGTGGTTGTATCAAAATTTATCTTTTGAGCTTACTCCTAGCGACCGTGTTGCCATCGTTGGACAAAATGGCAAAGGTAAAACCACTCTGCTTAGACAACTGGCCCAAGAGCTTACAAACCTTAAGGACGAAGTTTGGCTTCATCCTCAAACAAAAATTGGTTTTTATCATCAAACCAATAAAAAAGATTTAAATTTAAATTCGACCGTTGCTGATGAAATTGCTCAAACCAACACACTGCTGACTTTGACTCAAGTGCGCGCCATTTGTGGTGCAGTTATGTTTACAGGTGATGATGCCCTAAAAAAAATAAGTGTGTTATCGGGGGGCGAGCAGGCCAGAGTATTATTAGGCAAAATTTTAGCGTCGCCCAATAATTGTCTGTTACTTGATGAGCCCTCCAACCATTTAGATAGGGACGCCGTTGAAAAGCTAGGGGATGAAGTCAATAAATTTCCTGGACCTGTGGTCTTTGTCACCCACCATGAAGGTTTACTGTATAAATTAGCCACCCATTTAATTTATTTTAAAAATGGGCAAGCGCATATGTTTGCAGGCACTTATCAAGAATTTTTAGACAAGGTGGGTTGGGAAGATGACTCATCCACAGCTGTCAAAGAAGTTGCAACCCTTAAATCGGCCTTTGAGCATCAAGAGCAGCGTAAAAAACATAATCGTCTAAAAAAAATCTTAACTAAGCTGGAAGACGAAATCTTGACTATGGAAGAAGCTCTTGAAAAGGACAATGCAAAGCTTGAAGCCATAGTTATGTCGGATGCCAAAGATAAAAATCAGCAGATTGCAGATCACTATAAAGTCGTGGGTCAAAAACAAAGTCAACTTCAAGAAAAATATACAGAGCTTGAAAAAATCAATAAGCAGCTTAACGAATAATTATTGACCCTGAGCTGATTAGGCCCCAAATGAAAGAGATGACTTTTGCTGAACTCGCATTGAATGGAAATATTTTAAAAGCTTTAACTAAAAAAGGGTATAGCATCCCTACTCCGATCCAAGAACAAGCTATTCCGATTATTTTAGCCAAAAAAGATCTGCTAGCGATAGCACAAACAGGTACTGGCAAAACAGCGGCTTTCTGTCTGCCTATTCTTAACAACTTGGTTACTGATAAAGTGTCCACAAAATCGGGATGCCCAAGAACATTAATTTTAACACCCACTCGCGAACTTGCTGTTCAAATCCATACTAATTTAGTGGAGTACGGAGACAGTTTGAATCAAAAGTACGCGGTGATCTTTGGTGGCGTCTCACAGGGAAGCCAAGTCACAGCCTTACAAAAAGGGCCCCATGTATTAGTGGCTACCCCAGGTCGACTTCATGATCTGATCGAGCAAAGACATATTCGACTTGATCAAGTGGATACTTTTGTACTGGATGAAGCTGATCGAATGTTAGATATGGGCTTTTTAAACGAGATTAAAAAAGTCATAAAATTACTACCCAAAAAACGTCATAGTTTATTCTTCTCGGCCACAATGCCAAAAGAGATCGAAGCTTTAGCAAGGGAGATCTTGTTTGAACCCCAAAAAATTGAAGTCACCCCGGAATCAACAACTGTTGAAAGAATTCAGCAGTCTGTTATGTATGTTGATAAACCTAGAAAAGCTGACTTACTTGTGCATTTACTAAAAAATAAAAGTTTTAAACGATCCCTGGTTTTTGTTGAGATGAAACATGTGGCCAATCGAATATCCGAGACTTTAACTAAAAATGGCATCTCTTCGGCGGCTATTCACGGTAACAAATCTCAAGGTGCCAGACAAAAAGCTTTGCAAGATTTTAAAGATGGTAAAGTTAGAGTTTTGGTGGCCACGGATATTGCGTCTCGAGGAATTGATGTTGATGGCATCACCCATGTTATCAATTATGAACTTTCAAATATAACTGAAAGTTATGTACATCGTGTGGGTCGAACAGCAAGAGCCGGCAAAGATGGTATGGCGGTATCACTTGTGACAGGAGATGAAAAATCTTACCTATTTGATATTGAAAAAGTCACCCAGCAAAAAATTCCAGTGGATAAAAATCAACCCTATCATTCGGAAGTGGCAGAACATGCTGTGGTGATGGGTGTAGGGCGGGCCAAAGCCAAAATTGAAGCCGAGCGCAAATCTGGCCAAAGATCTTCTTCTTCCTCTTCTCGCCGACCTAGGCCGAAAAAAGCAAGGTTATGAAATTCGAAAAGTTTCGTATCTCTGACGAATTGAAAGAAAACCTGCTTGAAATTGGGTTTCATAGAGCCACAGATATTCAGTTTAAAGCCATTCCACCAATTATGAATGGCGAAGATGTCTTAGCTATTGCACAAACTGGAACTGGTAAGACCGGGGCTTTTGCGATTCCCATCATCAATGCCATTCAAGAATTTAAGTTAGGCTTAAAAGATAACCGTGCTGTTAAAGGCAAAATAAATTCTAAGTTTATCAAATGTTTGGTTTTAGTTCCCACTCGTGAATTGACCAAGCAGATTGGCAAAGTCTTCTCACAGTTGGCTAAAAATACTAAAGTTACTAGCTATGCGGTCTATGGGGGCGTCGAACAAAACCCTCAGATTCGCCAATTAGAAGGCGGTATTGATATTTTAATTGCAACACCGGGACGAATGTTTGATTTGATAGCTCAAGGCTTTATTGAAGTTTCAAAAGTTAAAACTTTGGTTTTAGATGAAGCTGATAGAATGTTGGATTTAGGATTTATTAAAGATATTAATAGCATTAAAACTAAATTACCAAAGCGACATCAAACTTTGTTTTTTTCGGCGACCATAAATGCAAAGATTAAAAAATTAGCCTATTCCCAAATCAGTTCCAATGCCATGCGAATTCAAGTGTCGCCTGAAAATTTAGTATCAAAAAATATTTCCCATTTTATCACTAAAATTGAAATGGATGAAAAGCGCCACTTGCTGGTCCATTTTATCCAAGAAACGCCAAGTGCTAAGATTATTGTCTTTGTAAGAACTCAAGTGCGTGCCCAACGGGTTTTAAATCATCTTATTAAAAACGATATCGCAGCAGTACATATTCATGGTGGTATGGAACAAAAAGATCGCGAATTAAGTCTTGAGTCCTTTAGGGCCTTAAAAGCTGGGGTATTAATAGCAACGGACGTAAGCGCTCGAGGTATTGATCTTCCAGGAATTACTCATGTCATCAATTATGATTTACCAGATGATCCTGAAAACTACATACATAGAGTAGGTAGAACGGGTCGGGGCTTTAATAAAGGTGATGCTTTATCTTTAGTAAGCCCTGAAGAGCTAGAAAAACTTGAGCTCATCGAAGAATTTATCCAGACCAAAATTCCTGAGCTTAAATCCCAAGCTAGTTATTTAAATCCAAAATTAGAATCAAAGACTAAAAATCCAGACGAAGTAGCAACTGAAACAAATATTGTAATCCCGAAATTGAAAAAGGCAATGTCTGTTACTGAAATGCTGGCTTTAGAAGAGTCTTTAGCCTTTGGTTTAAAACCTAAAAAACCGCGTAAAAAAAGATCCTAATTGCCCCAATCATATATGGAATCAAAAGTAGTATTGCTTCCAGTATTTAATAAATCATCGTCACCCATAATTAGGGTCCAGCTGTACATGACTTCTCCGAAACTATTTTGACAAATAAATTGGTAGTCTTCAAAAGTGTTAGCCACATAATCAACCACACCGGCTGCATTGATATTGGCCGCACGATTACCTGTGAAATTGTTGGCAATATTAATATTAGTTCTTCCAGACCTATGGGCATCTTTAGACCTATTAATATCAGGAGCATCCATTGTATAAACTTGTGATAAACTATTAACGGTTAAAAAATAACTTCCTTGATTAGCGGGGTAGCCCTCAATCTCATTGATAAAGCGAGCCGCTCCACCGTAGCAGTTAGGTTCGGCTGGTCTGCCTCCTGAGCAGTCAAAAGTGCCATTCGGAACGGAGTCGTTAGGAAAGACATCTGAAGTGGATCTTTGATATTCAAAGGGTATAAAAACCACTCGAGTGCAAGTTTCTGGGCTGTTGGTGGCGACTCTAAATTCAAAATCACTAAAGTACATGTCGAGCTCGGGCATTTGCACCGTACATACACCATTTGCTGCAGGACTAGTGGTTAGTGTGCCCGCAGGAGTGATGCATTCAACTAAGACAGATTTTGAAGATGTGTTACCTATGTAATTGGTGCGGACTCTGATTTCAAGAGGTGAATTGGAACCAGTTGGTTGGCCGCCACCACTTGAGCCACTGCCACCCCCTGGACCGGAAATCCCACTACTCGCGGGTTCGCTGCCGGAACAGGCTGCAATTAGGATTGTGAAAATAAATGTTGCTATTAAATTTATGACTAAATTAAAATTTACGCTTAATTTTACGACTAAATTTTTAGCTAAATTTACGGCACACTTCATATAACCCCCAAAACCTAAAAATAGGATAGTAAGCTTTATTTAGTTTAGCAAGTTGAACTGTCTATTGTCTTTGAGGTAAAGGTGTATTTGATTTTCAGGCCATGACAATTCGAAAAAGGAGACTTTATGCGACCTTCGGCTTTTATAACGGGTGCGACCTCTGGGATTGGTGCGGCAACGGCGTCGCTACTGGCTGAGAAAGGTTGGGATTTGATTTTAAACGCGCGCCGAGAGCATCTTTTATTGGACCTTAAAACCAATTTAGAAGCCAAGCACGGTGTTCAAGTGACACCCATAGCTTTTGATATCTCTGATAAGAAAGCTTGCCAAAGCAATTTTGCGGCTCACCAAGAGGTTTTTAAAACTATGTCGGTACTTATTAATAATGCCGGTCTAGCCAAAGGTGTTGATCCCATGGATAGGGCTTCCATAGAAGATTGGGACCAAATGATAGACACAAACCTTAAAGGACTTCTTTATGTTACAAGGTTGGCATTACCTTTTTTAAAAGTAAATAAAAATAGTCATATCGTAAATATAGGATCTGTTGCTGGCCGATGGACTTATCCAGGTGGTGGGGTTTATTGCGCTACTAAATTTGCGGTACGTGCGTTAACGGAATCCTTAAGAATGGATCTTCATGGAAGTGGTATTAGGGTCACAAATATTTCACCGGGATTAGTCGCCACAAATTTTAGTCAAGTGCGACTTCAAGATGAAATCAAAGCCAAAGCTGTCTATCAAGGTCTTGATGTTTTATCTGCTTCAGATATTGCCGAGAGCATTGAGTGGTCCCTATCTAGACCTCAACATGTAAACATTCAAGAGCTAGTTATTTATCCCACTGATCAAGCGTCTGTGACTATGGTTCATCGACAAATCTAGGTGATGATGAAATTAAGTACTCCTTTGCAAATTGTAATAGCGGTCATTTTGGGGGCCATGGTTGGTAGGGTTTTTCCCCCAGAACAACTTCTTGTTTTATCTGAACTTGGTAAAATATTTATTCATTGGGTTAAGTTGATTGCTGGGCCTTTTTTATTTTGCACTATTTTGATAGCCATCATTCAAGTTGATATTAAGTGGCAGCACGGTGTAAGACTTCTTGGTATCGCATTACTAAATACAACTATGGCCCTGCTGCTTTCGGTGATACTTGCAAGCGTCTTTTTTAAAAATGCATCCTTGCCTTCATCCATTCACCCTTCAGTATCTTCTTCAGTGCCCTTAGCGCAAAACCAAAATCAATTTAATCTCAAAAGTTCAATCAAGGACCAGACGTCGATAAAACTTAAAACTGCTGATCCGCAGGACAAGAAGTCAGCATTTAGTTTAACTGAAGTCTCTAAAACTTTTATGCCGTCCAGTATTTTAGCACCTTTTGTAGATAATAATATTTTATTTATAGCTTTACTGGCCTTGGTCTTAGGAATTGCCGTTCGAGCTTCTGAAACTGTAACTACAAATTCAAGACAAAGTTTGATTGGCTTTATGTTGCAGTTACAAAGTGCCTTAGCCGTCATTCTTCATTGGATTATTCGCACAATTCCCTTTGCCGTCTTCGCCATCATTGCGGCAACTGTTTCAAAGTTTGGGTTTGACGTTTTTTATAGTCTTGCTAAATTTGTAAGTGTCATTACTTTAGGATTTGTTCTTCAAATAATTTTAGTTTATGGATTTTGGATATTTTTTATTGCTAAAATTCCTTATAAAGTTTTTATAAAGTATGCCAAAGAGCCTGTGCTTTACGCTTTGGGTGTGAACTCCAGTCTTGCCACCTTGCCTTTGACTTTGATGGCTTTAAAAAAGTTAAAAGTGTCTGATCGATCAGCATCTTTAGGCGCGGGTGTTGCAACCAATTTAAATAATGATGGTATAATTTTATATGAAGCCATGGCGATTATGTTTATTTTAAATATTTATAATCTTCCAACTGATCCCTATCAGCTTATGGTAGTAGCCATGACCTGTATCGTAGCATCCATTGGTATTACTGGAATTCCAGAGGCTGGATTTATTTCACTTTCAGTCATTGTGGGAGTCTTAGGTCTTCCTCTGGAAGTTCTACCCTTGTTATTATCCGTGGACTGGATTTTGGCCCGTTTTAGATCCGTCGTAAATGTACTGAGTGATATAACTTTAGCGGTTGCAATGGATGCGACCGATATTAAGTCGTAATGATTAGAGCTAAGGAAAATATTAATTCTTCTAAAATCAAAATTGTTGATCAGCATCATAAAGTTTTAGAGCCATGGGCTGAACTACGAAAAACGTTACCTAAAGCCCCAAGAGTGCTTACACTAGATCATCACACTGACACATCTAAGCCTTTTCGAAAGCATATTGGTCAGAACTTTCGTAAAAATAATATTGAACCCTCTGAAGCTAATTTTTTAAAGGCACAGCAGACGCACTTAAATCAAATAAACTTTGAAGATAAGTCTTCGATACAAACCGCAATTTTAAATTTAAATAACGATGAGCACATTTGTACCGCCATCCATACTGACATCATAGCTTCAGCCTCTGTGATTGCCCATAACGCTGAAAACACAGATGTAAAAATTTATCAGCAGCATAAAATCATCTGTTGCTCTGTGCCTTTAAAGCCCAGTCAGACCCAAAAAATCAGTTACGATTCAAATATTGTTTTGGATTCTATTTTTTTACAGAGCTGCATTGCTAAATTTGACACAATTTTTAAGCTCCAAGGTGAGCCTTTGTTGTTAGAATACCCGTATATATTAGACATTGATCTAGATTATTTTAATACTTTCCAATCCATAGATCCTAAAAATGCAAACTTTTTCAAACATCTGATTTTGCACTCAAGCTTAATAACTATTGCCACTGAACCGGATTATGTAAAAGCATGTGCCCTTGATAAAAATTTATCCAGTGAATATCTATTGGACAAATTTTTAAAAAGCTTCATTTAAAGTCCAGCATGTAAACCAGTTGTTTCATTGTTCCTGGGCTCATGTTAGAAAATGATTTATGACTGAAAAATATGTATTAGGACAAAAAGTAGACTTACGAATCCTTCGCGAAACCGAATTAGGTTTTACGGCCATGATCAACGAGCAGGACGAAGGGCTGCTTTATCATAATGAAATTTTTGAGGTATTAAGTCCAGGGCAAAAAATTCCAGGTTTTATAAAATTTATTCGGCCGAATGGGTCCATTGATTTACAGCTTAAAGCTTTTGGTAATTTGGGAGCTCAAGAACTTGCTGAGGAAATTTTAGATCATATTAAAATGAATAGTGGCTATATGGCTTTGAATGCAAAATCACCTGCTGAAAAAGTATATGATACTTTCGGGGTGAGTAAAAAAAATTTTAAAATGGCACTCGGAGCTCTCTACAAAAAGCGACTGGTTAGTTTTACAGAAGAAGGCACAAAGCTTGTTGCTGCAGCAGATTGAGCCGTTATAAAGTCCATTACTTCGGCAATAGCTTTCCTTGAGTTGTCATTTTTGCTTTTGTCATGAATACTTTAAACATCTATGAAAGTTAAATTGGGCCTCAAAAACAATATATTTATAGCAACGGCTTTGTTGATCACTGTTGGATTCGTAGCTTTAAAAAACTTTAATTCATTTTCAAATCCATTATTAAGCACAACTAACGAGCATGCCAGCGCCAGTGTCGCAAGCTCTGTTTCTATTAAGGCTCTTGAAGAGTCTGGATCTATTATTAAATCCAATCACCAGGCTATTAAGTCCAATGACACCTTATCTTTAGAAGAGCAGTTTCCTCTGATCATTGGCCGAAACAAACCTCTTTATACCTCTTTGCGAGAATTAGGTGTTTCATCTTTGGACATTATTGAAATGGTCAAGGCCGCAAAACCTGTTCGAAGTTTGTCTATGCTCTTGCCTGGCACTCGCTTTCAAGTGACTAAAGATGAACATAATAATTTGCAGCACATTGAATTTAGATTTTCGGCCGTTGAAAAACTTGTTGTTAAAAAAAATCAACAGCAGTGGGTGGCAGAAAAAATCACGGAAGACGTTACAATCAAAACCATTTCTTTTGTAGGATATGTGGAATCGACTCTTTGGGAGTCAGCGCTGTTTGCCAACATGGACCCTTATTTGATTTTTGAAATGTCGGAGATATTTGGCTGGGAGGTCGATTTTAACCGCGAAGTTCAAGCTGGGGACTCCTGGCGAATTACTGCGGAACAGAAATTTGTGCAAGACCAAGCGGTGGGCTGGGGTTCTATCTTAGCTGCAGAATATATTAATCAAGGTCGAAAATTCAGTGCCATTTTATTTCGCTTGAATGGTGAAGATATGGGATATTATGGCACTGAAGGTGAAAATTTAAGACGCATGTTTTTAAAAAGTCCTTTGAAGTTTGGCCGTATCACATCAAGGTTTAACAAAAGTCGTTTTCACCCCAAGCTTAGAGTTAGACGTCCCCATAATGGTGTGGATTACGGAGCCCCTATTGGAACACCTGTTAGAAGTGTGGCCGATGGCACAGTTACGATGGCTCATTACAGTGGCGGTGGGGGCAAAGTGTTAAAGATCCGCCACAACTCAACTTACCAAACGGCCTATAAACATTTAAATGGTTATGCTAAAGGCATTAGATCCGGGGCCAAAGTTAGGCAGGGTCAAATTGTGGCTTATGTTGGAAATACAGGATTATCAACAGGTCCACATTTACACTACGAATTTTATGTCAATGGCCGTTTTGTGGATCCTTTACGACAAAAGTTTCCAAGTGCGGAACCCATCAGTGCTGAGCACAAAGATGTGTTTTTAAAACAGGCTGAAAAACTTGTAGCTACACTTCCACCTTGGGATCCTACCAATTTTAGCATGAATGCGGAAAAAACTTGGTCACAGCATCTCATACCAAATATTCACGATAAATTTTATTTGCAACTTGATTCAGAATTTTGGATCTCGGATAGCTCGGAGACTCCATGAATAACAATGATACTTTACGAAGCTTACGATATACCTTCGATTTGAATGATGCAAAAATGATCGCCGTATTTGCAAACGCAGGGCAGACTGTATCACGGGACCAAGTCAGTCAGTGGTTAAAAAAAGATGAAGATCCCAATTTTAAAGCTTTAAAAGGTGAAGATTTAGCTAGTTTTTTAAACGGATTTATCATAGAGCATCGAGGCGCCAAAGATGGACCTCAACCCGAACCTGAAAAATGGATGACGAATAATATTATTTTTAAAAAAATAAAAATTGCATTGAATTTAAAAAGCCAAGACGTGATGGATATCTTAAAGCTTACAGATGTTGTTTTAAGTGATCATGAATTATCAGCTTTTTTTAGAAAATCTGATCATAAAAATTTTCGAGCCTGCCAAGATCAAATACTAAGATCTTTTTTAAAGGGCTTACAGCTTAAATACCGCCCTTAAAACTCCTTCAGCTAAGGACATTGGGCTCTTGACATACACGCCCATGACGAGAACGCGACCCTAACCATACCATTTAAAAAAGGGGAGAGGGGTATGAAATTTATTTGTTTACTTATGTCAGTTATAGTTTTTGTAGGTTGTGATTCAAAGAACAATGAACCCATAGCAAGAAATAATCCATCAAGTCTAAGGGCTGTGGGACAAGCTAGTGATTTAGATTTGGCACTTGCGGCGGTATTAGATCCTACAGTTTCACCTTTGAAGCCGGCCAAAAGCTGTCCTGATGAAATAGCCGGCTCCCTTCGTGCTTTTAATGCTGAATGTGGTGGTGTTAGAGTCCCGGCAGATCACCGAGTCGCAACTGGCCAAGCCTTTGCTATAGGTTATTTAAAAGTTCCAAAAATATATGATTTCACAAAGCCATTATTGGTCCTAGAGCAAGGAGGACCGGGCGGATCTTCAATGATGTTAGCCGCCATGTATTTGTCTTTGCATCCTGAATTAGCTCAGAAATTTAATATCTTAGCTGTGGAGCAGCGAGGTACGCAATGGACACAGCCTTTAGCAACATGTCCTGAAGTGAGCGATGTTGATAAGAAAATTTTAGAGCAAACGTTGACGGGAGAGCAAGCTAGTATTGCAATGTTAAATGCCAATGAAAAATGTTTACAAAGAGCTAACAATAAAATTGATATTGCCAAAATATCTACCTATCAAATTGCTAAAGATATTGTTTATATAGCATCGGAATTGGGATTTGATGTCTTTAATTACTACGGAGTTTCATACGGGACACTCGTAGGCAAGTACTTGGTAGAGTATTCTTCGAAGCATCTTACCAATGTGGTTTTGGATTCACCGGTGGTACCAGGTAAGCTTTGGATGATGGACGCAATTCAAAACACGGATAACTTAGCTGCAACTAAATTCGAAGCTTTTCGAAGTAAACATCTTATAAATTTAACTGTTGAGGAAGCTATCGATTATTTTAAAAACGCAGCTGAAGTTTTTCGTAAAAAACCATTAAAAGTACCTGTCACGATGGGCGCTGAAAAAGTGAATGTCATAGTTGATGGTGACTTTTTTATGGGCTTGTTATTTCAAATGTTAATAATGTATCCGGACGATGCAGTGGTTAAAATGTTATTGGATTCCGCTTATTCAGCTAAAACTAACCCAGAACAGGCCAAACTTGTTTTTGGGTTTTTGTTACCGCAATTGCAACTATTGGGGCAAAATGTGACTTCGATAATGTATCAAAGCATAGTGTGTCGTGAGTTTTCCTTTGCTCAATTAGATGGGGCTCAAGCCGTAAAAGATTGGACTTTTATGCCAAAACTAATGGGTGAAGAGGTAAAAGAGCAATATTCGGGGGTTAGTGGTTTATGTTATTTAAACATACCTAAGTCTGACGAGGATGTAATTTTAACTTCGCCAATAACTTCTAATAAACCAATTTTAGTAGTTGGCGGTGAGTTTGATTACGTCACAAATCCGAAATATGTCAGTGAAATTTCGCAATTCATGCCCAATGCTCATAATTCCATATTTAAAGATGCGTCTCATGGTGTGTTTGTAAGTCAGAAATGTATCACTTCAAGTATTACAGATTATTTGCTTAGTCCTAATGGTCAGTACTTAAATCAATGCATAAATTAGCAGATCTTGTTTAGTCTGTTTTTTTTAGTTAATAGGCACAAAGCTTGCTTCTATAGCTAAGAATCGGACTTGAACTTAATGGCTTTAAGTTTAAGTCCGATGTCTTATGACAATTTTTGTCCTAGGACCTACCTATAGTGACGGAAGTATCATGAAAATAGGGCTTATAATAATTTGGATCATGTTGGGTATAAGTTCTGTAAATGCCAAGATCGATCAATCTGTTCTAGGTCGAACATTTAAGGTTTTTGGTCCTAATTGTTTTTCAGCAGCATTACGAGTTACTCAACATTACGTCAGCTTCAGAGGGGTTGATGAGCCTGAATTTCGTGAATTTGTAAATTTATACTGTACACCTGTCGTAACCCCCGATGAGGGTGATATTGGAGCTTATATAAATCCTAGTTCTGGTCAGTTTGTACACGCTTTTGTATATCTTGATCCCATTTATGGAATTGATAAACCTGGGGCGGATTACATGGGCCAAACTATGGTAGCTCTTAAACCCATTGAATCTATTCACTACTTAAGTTTCGCCAGTCCTGAATGTCGAAAACATAGTTATGGTAGAATAGATCTTTGTTCCAACCAGTTGCAGTACTTTAACTGCAATTCGAGCGGGGTTATGACTGACCCTATTTATAATCTACATAATGAAAAAGTTTTAAAGTGGGAGCAAGAGATAACTAAAATTTTAGAAACCAATTTGACGACAAAAGATAAAGCGCAAATTAAACTAACTTTAGCTGCACTTCTTACTAGAATTTTTGAAGATTTTAAACTCTTAGAAAATACCCAGCTATCGAATCAGAAACTGACCTATTTAAAAGCCCGGTATGAAAGTCTCAAAATACAGCTATATCATTTATAAAAAAATGCTATTTTATATAAATTAAAAAAAACGTTTCTGATCGTTAGATACTTATTTTAAAGATCAAAAAGATCTTCATTTTTTTTCTCTCAAAAAATTGTCGTAATACTAATGCTTAAAACTGTAATTCGTAATACTAAAGCCTGAACTATAAATCATATTCAGATCGAACATACTGTATAAGCCCTTAACTAAAGCTGAAATAATTACATATAAAGCTTAATCTCTTAAACTCTAAAAAAAACTAAGCCATAAAACATACTCAAGCTACTGTAACTTTCAAAAAAAATAAACTTTTTTGAAAAATTATTTAAATTAGCCTTCGGGGATCTGTTAAATGCAAAGAAAGATAATTTCACTTATTTTTTGTTTACAAATTTGTGGTGGGACTTCTGCAGTATTTGCCGATACAAATACTTCGGTTGAAAATTACTTAAAACAATTAACCTCAATTGACTTTAAAACCGTAAGTAGTGCTCAAGGCAATGCTGGGGATTATCCGTATAAAGAAGTTTTTAAAATTCTAATTAGAAATATTAAAGATCAAATCTTAAGATCAAAAACTCCTGGGCAAAAAATTAATCCCTATATTTTAACAACTGGTCTTGTAGGTCTATCCAAACTCTCAGGTCCAGAGCAATACCAAGAGATTGAAGCTTTAATAAAAGACTTAAGCACCAGTACTACATTAATGGATCATCAATATATTCTAGCGTCATTTAACCTCCTAGTTAAGGACTATAAAAAGGGAAAGGTAAAGCTACAGAAGTTTTATACTGAAGAAAATATAAAAGAGCTGTTAAGAGACACAGAAAATGGGGACTTTTTAGTTCGCGCGACAGTAAACATAATTCGAGATACAACTTTAAAAAAGTTAGAAGAAGGCACTTATATCCCTATTATTGGTCGTGATAAAGAAGCCAAAGAAGTGTTAGATGTACTTGCTCGTATAACGGGAGCAAATGTTTTATTGTCTGGACCAGCGGGATCGGGCAAAACTTCAATCGCTCAACTTATTGACTACATATCTTCACAAGACCTAATCCCAGATACTTACAGTCATAAGAAGTTAAAAAAATTGATAGTCCTTGAAACAACTCCTTCCTTATTATCGTCATTTGCTGTTTCCAATGACCCTCAATCTCAAGCGGCTGTGATGGAAACGTACATTGAAAGCGTACTCCAAGCTCAGAGAAAATTGGGTAGAAAAATTATAATTTTTATTGACGAAGCTCACATGTTACACAAAGGAGCGGTTGAGGCCATTAAACGATACTCGGGTTCAGAAAGTGAAATCAGCTTTATTTTTGCTTCCACTTCTGAAGAGTTCAAGTTGAAGTTCTCACTTAATACCGCTTTTTTAAGACGACTCAAAGAGATCCCTGTGGAAGAACTTACTGACGAGGAAGTGGAGGTTCTTTTAAAGCTAACATGGATTCCTAGAATTGAAACTGAAACCCACGTCACATTTGATATTGAAGTGGTTCGAAAAGTAATTAAAGAAGCCGAAAAACTTTTACCCCATGGCGGAAAAATTGATGGTTCGATAAAAGTTTTAAATGATTTAGCCATTATAAATTCACCCATAATTGGCAGTCCAAAAGTATCAATTAATAAGTCCATGTTGTCTGAACTTAGAAAACAATATTACTCGCTTCCTATTGATCCCAATAACTTTGTAGAAACAAATAAATTTTTTACGGACCTTAAGTTAAAATTAAAATCAAAAATTCATGGTCAAGATCGAATGATTGACGACACTCTAGATGTTTTTAAGGGATTACTTACCAGTGGCAAAAATCAGGTGGCCTCAATTTATATTACTGGACCAACGGGGACAGGTAAAACATATTTAGGGCAAAGCATCGCTCAAGAAGTTTTAAGTAATAGCAAAGCTTACTTTGAAATCAATGGCAATGATTACGCTATAGGTGGTTATGATCTAAACAAACTTTTTGGTGCACCCAATGGAATTATTTCGTCTGATACAACTAAGGGCAGTTTTATTGAATGGCTGGATGACAACGCTAAAGGTGGTAAGGGTGGAGTTCTTGTCATCAACGAAATTGATAAAGCAAGCCCTGATTTTTTGACACGAATTATGGAGCTCTTAGATCGTGGAGTAATCGAGGGTGGTGATGGCAAAAAAAGATATGTTAAAAATTTATTTATAATTATGACATCTAATCGAGGTGTCGAAATGATTTTCCCTGACAAATGGCACACTTGGACCGAATCAGAGCTTAAAGCGCATATTAATAAATTAACCGCAGAGGATCTAATAAAATATTTAGATTATGTTTCCAAAGATAATCAATTGCCTCCAGAAATTAAAAACCGAATTACAAACTATACTGTATCTACGCCCATACTTAAAACGATGGCTTCACGAATCCTTGAAGATCTAATAACTGCAAAAACACTTGAGTATAAAGAAAAGGATTTAGCTATTGAGATCTCAGAAAATTTAAAAAATTATGTCTTAGATTATTTTTATCACCCGAAGTATGGCGTCAGACCCCTGCAAAGAGGATTGGATTTTGTTACCATGCAAACCATAGATCTTGCCATCAATGAACTGCCTATTGCAGATGGCGACAAACTAATTTTAGATTACGACATAGCTACTAAAAAATATTCAGTCTATATGAGTTCCAATGTCGAAAGGAAAGTCGAATTACCAGCACCTAATAAAGATCCACAAAATCCATTAGAAAATTTTGAACTGTTAGAAGTTTTGGATCAG
This sequence comes from Bdellovibrionales bacterium, assembly GCA_041740515.1. Classification (GTDB taxonomy): domain Bacteria; phylum Bdellovibrionota; class Bdellovibrionia; order Bdellovibrionales; family UBA1609; genus JAMLIO01. The sequence continues at coordinate 35,468 of JBGSLV010000007.1, forward strand.
CTTGAGGCCGAATTAAATGCCAATATTTTTGGTCAAGAAGAAATGATTGCCAAAGTCTCAACAAGCGTATTTGCTCACAAACTTCAAACCTTACAAAGGAAAGCTTTAAGTTTATTTTTGGTAGGCTCTACGGGAACTGGTAAAACACAAACCGCCAAAGCTTTGGCCTTTGCATTGTATAAAAGCAAAGATCGGATAGGTAAAATAAATTTAGGCAATTTTAAACATCAGGTTGAACTAAGAAATACTTTGTTTAGTCCCCCCAAAGGCATAGAGGGTCATGATGAATTTGGTGAATTTGAGAAGTTTTTAATCGAAAATCCAGAGGGTGGTGTTTTATTATTTGATGAATCCTCTAATATGGGTGGAGATAGTCCGGCAACTAAAGCTGATTTATTTAAAATGTTATACGAAATTACCGATGAACACGAATGGACATCGAGCGTATCTGGAAAAGTCTACGATTTGTCAAAATATGTGTTTTTATTTACAGGTAATGATGGCGATGAGTTATTTCAAGGGATTGGTTCGGACGATTTAAGGCTTTCGATTTGGAAACAATTTAGCCATCCTAATAAAGTCAGACAGCTTTTAAGAAAATCATTTGTTCCAGAACCTTTTATTGGTCGATTAGCTGATCTTATTTTAATGAAGCCTTTAACATCAAAAATTGCAGAAAAAATATCTGACAAGTTTTTAGTAAATCTTTTATCACAATTTGATGCTGAAAAATTCAATTTTGAAATAACCGAAGAATTTATTCAAAAACTAAGCACTACATTTTATACCCAAGACCAAGGGGCAAGAAGTATTGAAACTCTTGTGGGAACGCATCTGTACTCAGCTATTTTAAAATCTATAAACTGGATCAATAAAGAACAGAATCATAGCTCATTTAAAATTAGATTCTCAATTATGGATAATTTAGATGGACAAATTTTCTTACCGGCTCATTTCACGGAAAGACAAATTGTATTTCAAGTCGCAGTCCTAAATGAAAATAATGAAGTGGTTCAAAGTAGTGAAAAAGATTTAACAGGATATGCAGATCCTATTAATCTAATGACTGAAGCTGAAGCTACTCGAGTGGCTTATCATGAGGCTGGACACGCTGTTGTTAATGAAGAGGCTGTAACGCAACAAAGGCTATCGTTTTTGACTATTAAGGGGAGAGGCAATTATTTAGGTTATGCCAGATACGAAGACATTCCAGGTCATGCCGCTATGACAGAGCAAAGAATGATACACATTTTAAGTTCAATTTTAGCGGGAAGTGCGGCCCAACACTTAGCGGGCTATCCTCCAGATACAGGTATGAGGGCAGATATTGAACAGGCCAAAAAACTTATTCAGTCCTTTGTAGATAGTGGAGCTTTACCTGAACTGATCTTTGCAGTTGCTGAAGCTGGGTCTTCCTCTAGATCTAATACTCAAAAATTGTACTCAAAATTTATTTTTGAATCGGCTTGGAATCTGGCTATAGCTAATTTGATCGAAAATTGGTCTAGAGTGGAGTTGTTTAAAGCAAAGCTCTTACAGCTCGGGGAACTAGACTCAACTCATATTCAAGAAATTTTAAATGCAAGTTTAGAAACAACTTCACCGCAAGAAGTTAATATTGCTAAAACCCAAGATTTTTTAAAGCCCCGGTTCCAAACAGCACAAGTTGCCAACGGTAATAGGTCTTTTCAAGTTCAAGTACCAAAACCAATTGAAGCTGATAACAATCTATCTATGTGTATTAAGTTTTTACAGTAGAAATTAATTATTTATTAAAATTAAATTTTTCGACGTGATTGAGTTGAAAGCATAACTGCAAAAGGCCAAAAAAATGATTAGATTGTATTTATATGCCATTATTTTTGGCATTATTCTTCCCTTAAATTTAGTTTTTGCAGCGGTATCGCCAAACGTCTTATCTAAAGAAGTACTACTTAGGTTTTCTCGTGTTCCTGAATATAAATTTATCATTGAAACGGCAAAAAAATATAACGTAAAGGTTTATCTTTTCGGTGGAACGGGCTCAGCTTTTGGTCATTATGTAAGATGGGATCTAGAACGTGAAAATGGGGACGATACTTTTCAGCCCGAACGGTTTGATTATGATTTTACTTCCATTTATAGAGGCAACCAAGATCTGGATATTGTAATAGATGCTGATGAAAATATAGCAACAGCTTTTGAATCGGAATTAAATTCAAAGTTCCCACACTTTATTGGTCAAAAAGATGCTTGGGAAGTTAGACTTTTGAAAGTTAAAAGAGGGGTTAAGCCACCACTACTTGGGGATCTAGACTTTCAAAACCAGCATTCGGATTCAAATTCTACAGGCCTAATACTATTAAATCCAAATACCAATGATAACCAAATTTTTTATGACCTTAGAGACTGGAATAACAGGAATTCATTATTTTTACGGGATATTGCCGGTGGAAAAATCACTTATCTTTACTCTAGACTTCATGAAGAGACAGAAAGGTATAAATCGGGGCATAATGATCCCATTCTTTCAGTTATTCGATACTTGGCAAAACTGACACAGTACGAAGTTATACCCCAAGATTCAGATTTAAAAGTTATTGAAGCTATCATTCAAAAAACCGATTTCGCAAAATTAAGTTCATATAATCAAAGAAAATTCGTTGAATTTGGGATTAAAGCTTTGTTGAATTCACCCAATGTTGAGTACGCAAACGATCTTTTAACTCGATTAGGTTTACTACCGCATCTGATTCAGTTTGGTAAAAACTATACTTATTTAAATCATCCAATGAGCTTTTGGTTTGAAAAAGAACCCTTAAGATCTAAACCACTTGGACAAGGTCGGGGGATAAAAGCGAGTGAACTAGGACTTGATATCGTATCGCATGAAACTAAGACTTTTCAAGCTTATGAAAATATAACTCGTTCAACTAGAAATTTGGCCAATGTCTTTATATCCAGAGAAAAATATCCAGGTGAGAGCGCTAATTACGGAAATGGCTTTTATACCAGAGTAGGAAGAACAGGTGCTGTTGGATCTGGTATTACAATTAGATTTAAAATAAATCCTGAGGCCAGAGAAGGTGTTGATTTTACATATCAGAAAGAAGTTGGATACGTCATTGTAACAAATAAAAACGCTTTAAGTTTAATTCATGAAAATTTGAATTTATCTTTTTTAGATTTTATTAAAATTTATTCTGCAGGACTTATAAACAGCAATGACAAGGGACTGATTGAAAAACTAAAACGAAAATTTACCCGACAAGCTATTCCTGATGACATAGGTCTAGAAGTATATAAAATTATGAAGACCCTTGATTCTAAAAGTCCCTTGTTTGCTTTTTGGCTTGAACTTGGAGTCAGTAAGTACCATTTAGAACATGCAGAATTTCTAATGGAAAATAACCCCTTTCTTTTTTTAAAATTTATTAAAGGTGAGGTTTGGGTAAAGCATTCCGAAATTCATGATAAATTTCTAGATAAATACCCTGACATGTATAAATATTTTGCGGTTGAAATATTAACTTTGCCTCATTGGGGTCACAGAAAAGATTGGATTTTTAGAATTCTTAACGAAGCTCTTGTCATAGGCGATGACGTTAGTTTTATGACACAAATTATAAACAAACCGCATTGGGTTCAGTATCAAGAGTTACTGGATGCACTGATTGCCAATAACGTTTCCAAAAACTTAATTATCGACGATATAATGGCTATGCCGTATTTCTTAGAGACAAGGTCTGACCTCGTTGAACACTGGATGGAAGACGAAAGCACCAGCACTAAGATGCTTAAAATTATTCTTGCAAACGGTGGTGTAAGTAATTTTCAGAAATGGATTTCTAGATATTTAGTAAAAAGTAAAAACAACAAAGATATCTTAAATCATATCAATAGTTTTCATGATGAGTTGAGATATAGTGGTTATAGTCCTGAAAAAAAGCTGCACTATTATAAATTACTTCATACAATTGTCGAAAGTGGCAATGAAGAAGTTTTGGTTGGATTTTTAAAAAAAACCTCGGTATATTTTATCAAATTTTATGATTCTTATGAAATTTATAATATTACAGTTAAAGCTTTTAGCAGAAATATAGCCATTGACCAAATATTGGCTGTATTAAGTCAACAAACGACTTATTATGTATTCTATAACGAAAAATATCTTGATAATGTTCTTATTCATCAAATATTAGATAAAATTCTTGAACGTGGTCAAAACGATCATGAATTTATAAGACTAATTTTAAGTAAAGATACTTCCATTATAAAATCCCAAGAATTTCATCAAAAAAGATTAGAATGGATTCGGATTTTAATTCAAAGAGGAACCTCAAATTCAGAGCTTATTCGGTATGTATTTTCCAAAGAATTTATGGTTTCACATTCTGAACTTCTTGACGAAATTTTATCACAAAATAGTAATGCTGAAGATATAATAAGATATGTGTTACCTTTAGGAAATAGACTTAAGAAATTTGATCAATTGATAGAATTTTATTTACAAAACGATCAATATGACTACTTAATCTTAAAATATGTTTTGGACAAAAGCTTTATCGAAAAAAGAGAGATGTATTTTAAATTGATTTTTGATCGATCAATTAATAAACTATTTAATGTTATAGAGAGTCAAAATTCGGCTGATCTTAACCAAATAGGCTCTGAATATTTTTCCCTAGTTTTAAGAGTTCTAAAAAAATTACCCAAAAATTTACAAATTAATTGGTTATCAAAATTGATTTTCAGTACATCCATATCTAATACTTTTAGAAGGGTCATCGATTTTGATGATAAAATTTGGAAAAATATTAGTAATCTAAACCTGACAGGATATGGACATCTTCTTAATTACTTTTTTAAAAATCCATCTTTACGAACTAAAGTCTTAAATTATTTATCAAACCATGAAGATCTTATTGCCGCACATCCGGAATGGATCCATGAATTTGTGAAAAATAAACACGAGTTACCGGACTTAATTCGAACTATTTTATCAAGCCCAAAATGGCAGAAGGACGATTCTATAATTCAATTTTTAATCGATATGAACGACCAAGATATTGACAAAAAGCTTGCCGAATATCTTTTTAATCAAGAGTATTGGTCAAAGCGTACCGATTGGATTGAGATATTAATTTTGCGTGGTCATGCAAACTATGAAATTGTGAGTCAAACTATGACCAAAAATAACCTTTATACAAATGTAAGATTGATGACTCTTCTTTTTGCTAAGCAAGATTTTTCATTTATTTACTACATTAATAATTTGCTCAGTAGGCCCGGAGCTTATATTGAAGAAAGTTGGATTCATCACTTATTGAATTTAGATTTTAAGGACCACCCTGATAGCGAGCGCTTAAAGACTCAAGTGCGTCGAAGCCTTGTCTCATATGTTCTAAATAAGGATCGATGGTACAATAATCCAGAGATATTGCAACGAATACTAGATGAAGGTTTAGTCTCAAACAGTGTGGCCCAATACATTCTTACGATTAAAAGATGGATGAATCCAGATTGGGCTCGACTTGTTATCGATAACCCAAACGTATCTAGTTATGCTGTAAAGGATTTCCTATCGACCAAACATTGGGAAGCTTATCCAGAAATTGTTGAATATGCTTATCTAAATAAAAAGTTGTTAGGAACTTCTTCCCAAGGCGTCTTTAAATTTGAGCATTGGAAAACCCACCCTGAGTTTGTAGCCTATGTGGGAAAACCCAAGGTTAATTATCGTGAATTTGCAAGTCGTATGAAACAGATCACATTCTCAGAATGGCGTGCTGGAAATACTAATGCTAATACTCAAAATTTTACGGGCTCTGATAATTCATGCACTCACTTTTTAGATGTTAAAATACATCCTTAATATCTTTAAGTGCTTTTTTAGTTACATCTTCGACATCGGAAGCCACTCTTTTGGCTTCTGCTTCAACTTTGTCAGTACTTTCTTCAATATTTTGTTGAACTTTTTCGCCACCCTCTTCAACTTTGTCTGCACCTTCTTCAAGAATACTATTCACTCCCTCGGTGGATTCTTTGGGTTGTGCTGGCTCTGCTTGCTCAATTTCAATTGTTGCAGAACCTGGAAATACGGTTTCGGTGGGATTCAAAAGAGTATCAATAGATTGAATGACTCCATTGGTAGCTAAAATATCTGCTTCTAATATTTTGGATTCACTATTTGTGCTTTGAATAAGCATACCTTCCCCTGAACCTGTTATTTCTAGATTTGGTCCAAGAAGAGTGGCTTCAGTTGAGTAAGCATTATTTTCGTTCGAACCAATTTTGCTTTTAAGTAGAACCAAATCGCCTTCAAGGCCTTGGATAATATGATATTTTAAGATATTTTTTAAAGTGCCATCACCTTCAGGACTTGCTTCAGCCTGTGCAAATAATAACTCCAAAGTTAGTGGATCAATTTTAGCAAAAGCTTCATTGTTAGGAGCAAAAACTATTATATTACCTTCTTCATAAACCAAAGCAGAAAGTTGGGTGACTTCTAAGGCTTCACTTAATTTTGCATAACTATCGTTGGCTGCAAAATACTCACCTATCAAGACTGGTGAACTTGAACTAGATTTAGGGCTGTTTTTACTGCTGCCATTACATCCAGAGGCTAATGTCATGGCTAATAACAATAAGGTTGTGAGTTGAATTTTAAACATTTAATCTCCTTGGTTTATTTGGGGGTCAAAGAGATTTATAACTTATAACGGCTAATCTATGTCTTTAGATATGTTGGAAAGAATGCGTAGATTCCAACACATATTTAATATTTTAAAATTATTGGTTTTTATCTTTGTGGACATACAAATATAAACATGGAAATACCACTAAAGTTAATAAAGTTGAAAATAATATTCCGCCAATGACAACTGTAGCTAAAGGCCTTTGGACCTCTGAACCAAGACCCGTATTGATAGCCATAGGAATAAATCCTATCGAAGCCACAAGGGCTGTCATTACAACAGGTCTAAGTCTAGACATAGTACCTTTGATGACTAGATCTCTGAGCTTGAGTTCACGGTCATCAACACGAAGCTGATTAAATACGGTCAACAGAACAATTCCATTTAAAAGCGCGATCCCTATTAAAGCTATAAATCCAACGGCTGCCGATAAACTTAAATGTATATCTCGAAGAAATAAAGCCAAGATACCTCCAAATGTGGCAAGAGGTACACATAGAAAAATAAGCAGGGCATCTTTAAAGGATGAGAATTCACGCCACAAAATAAATAATATTAACAACACAGTAATAGGGATAATTATATATAATCTTTGTTTGGCACGATTTAGATTGTTAAATTGTCCACTCAGTTCAACTCGGTGATCTGCCCTTACGGAATGATCGGCAATAATTTTTTTTATGTCTTGAACAAAACTCATGATGTCTCGATTACTTACATTTAGAGAAAGCGCTGCATATCTTTGCCCCCAATGTCTAGCAACCGTAGTAACTTGTGATACAGTTTGGATATCGGCAATTTTGTTTAAAGCCACAGATTCGCCTTCGGGTAGGGGAACTGGTAAAGTTTTGATCTCATCCATGTTTTGTCGTAAATTTTCTGCCAAGTGTAAAACTATCGGATAATTTCGTGTGCCTTGAAGCCACTGACCAATATTAACACCAGCCATATAACTGACGATAGTTTTATTAAACTCATTTAACGATATGTTTAACTTAGCAAGTTCTATAAAATTAGGTTTTATATCAATCACATCGCTTTTTCTTAAAGCCGTTAGTGGATCCATTTCAGCACTCTCAAGACCTTTAACTTTTTTAACATTGGCTTCAAAGCCATCAATGGCTTCAACTAAATAATCAAGATCTAAACCAATGACTTTTAAAGAAATGTCAGCCCTAGAGCCCTCTAACATTTCATTAAAACGCATTTCAATGGGTTGATTGGAACTGATATCCTGATTCGCAAATCCCATGCTCTCTATGGCAGTCTTAATATGTAAAAATAGTTCATCTTTGCTTTTGAAAGTCCATTCTTTGTGATTTTTATTAAGAATGACAAAGGTATCTGTTAAATGAACCCCCATTGGATCAGTGGCCGATTCAGGCGTTCCCATTCTTGAAAAGACAAAGTTTACTTCTTTAAAAGATTTTATTTTTTGTTCAACTTGTTCTTGCTGCATGATAGCTGTAGGCAAAGAAATTTTTGCATCACGAGTGATATTAATGACCAAATCTCCTTCATCTAATTTAGGAATAAAATCTGACCCTAAATTAGAAAATATAATTAGACTCACAACTAAAAAAATTAAGCAAACGGCAACAATAGTTTTTGGTAGATCAATAAACTTTTCTAATAAAGGTCGATAGCCAGATTTAAGTTTTTTAAATAAATAGGTTTCGTGTTCTAAGTTTACAGGTGCAGTATTGATTGCATCGGATGGAGCTAAGTTTTTTGTATAAAGTGCTTTTTCCTGGGGGGGGATTTTAATAAAGAGGGACATTAATACGGGGACTAAAAATAGAGTTAAGATTAACGACCATCCTAGCGTCATTAAAACTGTATAGGCCATGGGACGAAACATTTTCCCTTCAATACCTTCAAGTAATAATATGGGAAGATAAACTATCATGATCATAAACAAACCAAAAACTACAGGTCGCATAATCTGTTTAGCTTTTGCAGCGATGATTTGATCTTTATTTAAGTTTAATCTTTCGGTCGCAGTGAGGGTGTAAAGTCCGGCAATAACTGTTTCTACTAAAACCACGGCGCCATCTACAACTAAGCCAAAATCTATAGCCCCAAGACTCATTAAATTGCCAGAGATATTAAATATTTGCATGCCCAAGGTGGTGCCTAACATCGACAAAGGAATAACCACGGATACTATTAAGGCCGCTCTAAAATGACCTAATACCAAAAGAAGAATCAAGATTACAAGCAGAGCACCTTCGGATAAGTTTTTTATGACTGTTTTTAAAGTTGCATTGACTAAATATCCTCTGGAATAAAGTTTCACCAATTCGACATTTTCAGGAAGCACGATCTTATCAATAGCTTCATCCACATCAAGACTTACGGTTCTTCCGTTCCCACCACTCGTCATGAGCACTGTGCCCATTACAGTTTCTAGTCCATTATAGGTTGCAGCGCCTATTCTTGGAGCGGCATCAAAAGAAACAGTGGCCACATCTTTAAGTAACAATTGTTGACCTGAAAATTTTTGAGCTAAGCTTAAATTTTCAAAATCCGATAATGTATCCATTGTTGTTGAAGATTTTATAATTAAAGATTCATTATTTAAATCAACAAAACCACCGCCAAAACTTTCACCTAAGCCTGTTAATTTATTTTGCACATTATCAATAGTGACACCATTTTGAATTAATTTCTGTGGATTTAAATTTATATGTAATTCTTTTTTGTAACCCCCATTGGAGTCGATATCAGCCACATCTTTTATTTTTCTTAATAGGGGTCGAACTTGATAATCTTGAATCTCTCGTAAATATAAAAGTTGATCTTTTTTCGAAGCTTTGGCCATTTCGGTGTTGGGTTTTATATTAAGGGCGTACATATAAACTTCACCAAGACCCGTTGAAATAGGTGCTAGTTCAGGTTGTAACCCACCGGGTAAGGATGATCTTAAAGTTTGCAGCTTTTCCGATACAATCTGTCGTGCCCAATAAATATCTGTCTGATCTTCAAAAATTAAAATAACCTGTGAAAGTCCAAATTTCGAAATGGATCTCATATCGTGAAGTTCAGGTAAGCCCATCATTTCAAGTTCGATAGGTTGTGTAACAGTTAATTCAATTTTTTCAGGATCAAGACCTAAAGTTTTGGTGTTAATCACAACTTGAACATTGGTAATGTCTGGAACGGCATCTACGGTTAAGTTATTGACATTGTAAACAGTCACTAAAAAAAATGCACAAGTTAAAATTATAACCCAAAATTTATGCTCAAGTCCCCAGTCTATCAAACGGTCTAGAACCGAGGATTTAATATTGGTCACATTATTTTTAGTGTTCATTTTAGCCTTCCCAATTTAATTCTTGATTTTGAAGCAGTAATAGCGAACTAAGATTTTCTAAATACTGCATCCATGTCATATAAACTTGATCAATCATTTCATGGGACTGCGTTTCTGCTTGGATAAAAATACCAACATCGATGACACTTTGACGAAAGCCTTTTTCAGCTTCAATGATGGCAGTTTCATTTTTTTGCAAGATACTTTTGGGAAATCTTTCGATCTGATGAAGACTCATTTTAACCAATTCAGTTCGATTATCATGAAGAAGTTCTAATTTTTTCTTTAGGTCTTCTAAATTATTTTTCTCCATGGCAAATGTATTTTTGGAAAATTGAACTCGATTTTTACCCGCATCCCATATCGGAAGAGTTATTCCCAACACACCATATATGAAGGTGTTATTAGGGTTCACGTTTTCTTGTCGATACCCAGCACCAACTGTCAAATCTGGAATCTGCTCTTGTTTCTTTAATTTAATATCAAGTTCTGCATTTTGAACGTGCCAGGTTTTTTTTTGAAATTCGATATTCTGAGTATAGTCAAAATCTAACTTAGCAGGTTTATCGTAAATGTATGGTTGGTCAGGCATTTTTAATTTAATCTCTGCAGGTTCAACTTTTCGACCAATCCAAAATGCCAAATCATTTAAAGCTAAAAATAAATTATGCTTTTTGACATCTTGCTCTTTTTCTAAAAGCATCAATTGCGATGTGATGACATTTTGCTCAACGCGCTGTTTGATACTGACTTTGGCCCTGGCCTTTAAACTTTGTTTTATCAATGCAAATCTGCGGGAGCGCTCTTGCCCGTGGCGGTGTAATTCGTCGGTTATATAGACTCGCCACATTGCAAGCTTAACCTGATGTTTAAGCCAGGTTTTATAGTATTCGATATTATTCTTTTGTGTAGATAAAGCCAACTGAGCCATTTTTTGTTTCAAGGAATATTTATTCGTTATAGGAACAGCTTGAGTTAAGCTTATTTCAAGGGTTGAATTTTTTGTGGCCGCAGATTCTAAACTTCCAAATTGACTTAATAGCTGTGGATTCGCCCAAAGCCCCTGTACATTTTTATCATTACTAATAGCTTTAAGTTCCATATCCTGAGCTTTTAATGAAGAGGATCTGGCTAAGGTCAGAGACTCTGCTTCTGCAATTGTTAAAGCGAAGGTTTTTGACGACATTAAGCAGAGAAAAAGTGTTAGAATTTTCATAATAGGGTCCAAGGTCATAGGCTGTATTTAAGTTAATAATGATTTGATATGACAGACTTGTCGATAGGGCAAAGCTCCTATTGGTAAAGACAAATGTCGCATCTGTTAAGCTTTAGGGCTTAATTTGTAGGATATCATGGTTGCCCTCATTTCAAAGCCTATTTTATTGGCCCAAGCAACGGAGTGACACAAATATATTGTTTGCCACAGATTTAACAGACTCCTATTATTTAAAAAACTCATGTTTATAATTAAATGGATCAAAAATATTGCGCTTAAAAAACAACCTTTGGGTTATGACGTACTACATGATCCGAAGGTTTTTGCTAAAGTTGTCGAAGTTTTTAAAGATTACGAAAATCTAAGCTTGGAATCTAAAACGGCTCCCTATAATTTTCAGTTTAAGATTGATAAAACTAATTCGATTGTTAGATCAAACTGGTTTGGCTTACACAAAGGTGAAGTAAAGATTAAAGTTGAAGTTAGTGTTAACGCCAAAAATTTTCGAGTTGAGGCTTGGGGGAAGCAGGTTTTTTTTTGGCCAAGGACTGTTAAATCAATTCCTGCAAAGAATATAGAGGAATTATTTGCGCATAAAATTCAAGAAAAAATTGAATTCATCTAAGAGGCCGGGGATTCTTAACAGAAGTCCAAACCTGTAAATTAACCCAAAAAATAATAAATACCAAACTAGGGAGAGCCGGAATTGAATGCAGTACTTTTTTTAATAATTGGAAGTTTACTTGTTTTTTTGGGAGGCAAAGATCCTTGGCTTCAATGGTTAAAATTACGTCAAGAAGGGAATTCTACTTACCAATCTTTTATTGGAATTATTCCATTATTTATTATTCCTTGGCCAAGATCAGTGAATAAGCGTCTTATATGGCTAAGTGCAGGATTTTTTTTAATGGGTTGTGGCTTATATGATTTGCTTTATTACTTTTATATTTAAGCTTTAACTTAACTTAACTTAACTTAACTTATAATTGTAATTTTAATGGTAATTATAGATGAAAAAAATAATTTATTAATAATATATTATGGGAGTTGAGCATGAAATATAGAGCAATTTTAGGTGCCTTTAGTTTTATTTCATTAGTCATCACTGTTTTTCTAAACACAAATTGCGCTCTTTTGAAAGAGCCCAATTTTAGTCTAAGTTGTCTTTCGGAAGCAGAAGTTAAATCTAAACAGAATCAATACGTCGATACAGACTTTAAAACGTATTTTCTTAAAAATTCTATCCAAGATTCCAATTGGAAACTGCTCAAAGACGATTGTTCCAAAAAATATTATAATTATGGTCAAGAGATTTTTGTTCTTATTTTTAGAAATCCTGAAACCCAAGAAGTTAATGGAATTTTTCGAAATAAGCCATTCGAAACGGCTTCGAAGGAATGCCTAGATACCGCTCTTAAACAGATCGAGGTCTTGGATTTGACCTGGTCGAAGGATCTTATAAAAAAGGCCCAAGATAAATACGGTCCAAGATGGCAGGATTATACCGTTGGTCCTGCGGCGGTTCTAGAGTGTAAGAGCCAGAAATTGAATACGCCAACTTATTTTTCAAGCCTTGCTGGTTTTGTGCATGTCTTATCTCTCGATGCTTCAAGAAACTGTTTTTATGATGCTAAAAAAAATAAGTCAGATTGTAGTCTATTAGATTATAGAAATGAAATTGTATCTACTTTGTCTGAAAGAAATGAAGGGGAATTTAAAAATACAAATTTATCTATCAGGACACTGATGCATGAATGGCAAAAGAAAGCTGTATATATTTTAAAGCAAACATCTAGGCCTGTTACTTTATTTGATGACCTTCAGGGCTATACCTTAGAATTAGATCTAAATAATAAATACACTGAAAATAATTTAAGTGGAGCTAAACCTGTATACCTGTCTTTACACGCATTTTTTGCAAGCTACGATCTTATTAAACGACTTAGCCAGATTCTTCGAGCATCTGACAATGGCTTTGATAAAAGGCCAATTGGTATAGAGATGGCCTTCCTTTTAGAGGAAGGTAAAAAGTCGGCCGATCTGCACTTTCAGGGATGTTCAAAAGCCTCTAATAAGAGATTCGCTCATTGCACTCATTATGAATTGTGGAGTGATATTCAATAAAATAATTTATTTTTAGATAGAAATATAATGAATTGATAGGCTTTATATATAATCTGACTCTGTCTTGAAATTATAAAATCATGGGCCTTAAAGATATCTTAAAGGCCCCACCTTGGTGGGATAAAAAAAGCAGATAGTCATAAAGGGTTTTTTTGTTCGATAATTCTATCTGTTGTAAATTTTTTGTTACTTGGCTTCGATCAATTCTGTCAGCATCTTATAGTGACGAAGGTAAGGCCATTCCCAATTCTCGCCATCTTCTTCTGTGGTTTCGGTAAATTGCCCTTGAAAGACCAATTCACCGTTTGGATTAAACACTAGTTGATAAGGGAAACCGATAAAACCTTCAAATATTGATAAACCTTCTTTAGTCTTTGATTGTATAAAGGCTTCACTATCCTCTGTACTAACAAATACGGTATCGATATTGGATCGATTTAAATCTTTTAGATATTCGTCTCTGGCAATTTTTCGGGGTGTCAAAAAGTTTCTTACGATTTCTTTTGTCTGTTTAAAGGCACCTTCCTTATTATACTCAATTGTTAAATGAACTTGAACGACATCTGCGGTCCAAAGGGTACCGTTGGTGGTATAATCATTTACTTGATTTTTATGGGATGCAAAAAAATATTGATCTAATTTACAATACGGACACCAAGTTGCCGAAAGATCTAATATTATCCACTTTCCTTTATAAGCTTCAGATAATTTTATTGTTGGTGCATCTACTGGAAGAATCTCGCCGTTCATTTGAATTGGAGTCAGGTTAAAAACATCTAAAGTTTTAATGTTCATTTTTGGTTCGGCAACTTGTCCAAAAGCGGTAAGTTGTTGCAAAAAAAACAAAGTCATAAAAGTGGCTCGAAATAAAACTGATTTCATATTTCTCCTTATCCAATTAATTTTTATAATAAAGCATGTATGTGCAAGTCAAAGTACTTTGAAGAGCAGTAACGTTCTCTTTTCGCGTTAGCAAAACTACAAAAAAAATGTAATCAACACTAATAAATATATTTTTTAGTGATGTTCATTTTGTGCTTTGCAAATTTTTAAGATGATCTAAGGTGGGCTTCTTTAAAAAAATAGTACGTTAATCTTGCGTTTACAGAGCAATTTTAATGCCGATGTTTTATATTATATTTATTATTTATTCTATTTATGAGCGACATTATTAGGTCCATACTAGGCTAGTAAGTGACAAAATAGAGTATTTTAATAAAACTGCGTGTACAGAATTCGTTTCGTATAGATAATGCCGTTAGCTTAGGGACTATAATTAAAGCTTCATAGGATTTATTATGTTTAGTCATCGCGGATAAAACTTGAACGTTCAAGACAATTTTAGTCACTAAGGCTTAGCTTTATTTTGCCTCAGGATGTGTTGTAAAATTTTTTAAAGCTAGCATCTTTTTTGCAATCATTTCTGTTTTCTATTAATTACCAAATAGGAGTTTTAATGAAGGCAAAAATTTTTGTAGTGTATTTATTCGGTTCACTCTCCTGGATTTTGATACTAGTAGGTATTAATTCTGTTTACGCCAAAACCTATACATGCAATGGTCCACTGATCATAATAAATGATACAGCGACTTGTAATGGTGTAGACATTAGTAAAAGTAGCCCAGAGTCTAAATGTATTTCTAACGAAAAATCAGTCTGTGGGTATGAAATTGTAACTGTTCATGCAAACGGTGGTGGGGCTGTTTCTTCTTGTACAAAAGATGTTGCACCAGAATCATATATTGATGACAGCTCGGCTGTATGTGGAAACGCAACGGTTGGACCTTTAGTAAAAATTCTTAATGGTTCGATTGTTTCGGGTGTAGTAGAGCTTGATGGAAATACTGAAATTATAAAATCTAATGTGCAAGGCACAATGTACATTATAGATTCGAAAGTAGAGATGTCTCAGATCGCGGGTGCTGGTCAAATTTATTACTCAGAGATTGCTACCACTTTAAAGTCTGGATCTGGCGACATCGAAGAGTCAAAAATAAGCAGTTCAAATATATCGGGAAGTGGCGCTGTTATCAGCTCAGATCTTAGAAATATCAATAAATCAGGATCAGGGGAAATAATTGGTGCTACACTGAAAGACCAAATTATTTCAGGTAGCCAAGATATTAGAGGGAATAAATAAGATGTAGGGATATTATTAAAATACAGTCTTTTAAAACTGATGAACTAATTCTTAAGAGATATGAAATTTAAATATTATATGCTGCACACAAGTCGCCAATGCACGTGCAGTTGACTGATCTAGCAAGTTCAATAGAAAACACAAATCTTTGGATAACGGAATCTCTGATGAATTCATTTTTGGGCTGTTCGATAGCTAAATTAAGTTGTCTGACTGCTTTATTAAATTCTATAATCAAAGTTTGTGACAATGAATAATCCCTTTTTTTGATTCTGCAATTATATGAATTTTTCAATGTTAATTGACCTTGGTTTAAATGATTCTATTGCAGAATTTAAACAATGTTTTACAAGATTATAGCAAGATTCATAGATAGACAAATGCTTATGACCTAATTTCAAAATAGACAGTGCAAAAAGGTTGGGAATTATGTTATTAAAAATTTAATTTATACACTAATTTTTAGTATAAAATTTAACTAAAGTGAGTATCCTAGCTAAACAATTCATCTAAATATTATAACTTGATTGAACTATCATAAAGGTAATTTCTATTTTAATGCAGAAGCTTTATAGGATTTAAGGACACTTTAAAATTGACCTTTAAGACTGCCATTATTATAGATTTGACTTACAAAGGTTGGGCTAGTGAAAATTTTAATTTTAATTTTTATTTTAATAAATATTTTATGCATGAACTTAAGCCTTTCAACCACAGACACTTTGCTAACGCTATCTACGCCAACGCCGACTGAATTTAATTTGGCTGTTCACGGCGTAACACAGTTTTTGACTTCTTTTGACATTATCAAGGCCACAGTTTTGTGTGAAACCTATATGAAGAACTCCATGACATCGGCGGCACCAGCCATCCGTACTTTTTAAAATAAGTGCCCTCGCAATAATTAATGTATCGGTCTAATAGTGTTTTCTTTTTATGATTTTTTTGTACAGTTTCTATTTTTTTAGTTTTTGGTA
>JBGSLV010000008.1:0-59384 GCA_041740515.1 Bdellovibrionales bacterium
TAGAGACATAAATCCCCCCTTTATATTTAGATTTTGGACGAGCCTTTATATTATGAGGGGTGTCTCACTTATTTTATCCTAGACTAGGTCAACTAGACCCGACGATGTCATGAAGGTGTAGAAAAAAGAAAGAGGCTTTTAACTGTTTAAACTTTAGATAGTATCACAAATTATGATCAATCTTGAGACAGGGGTATTAGCTAAATGCTTAAAATTGCTAGGTAATTTCTTAGCTTGAATTGGCGTTTTTTTTGCTTTTACCTTCGTAATGAGTACACCAACGCTTAAGTTTTACTATTACAGTCTAATTTCAGCCCAAAGGCTTAATTTATGCTTTGGTTTAACTTTATTCTTTTTAGGTTTATTTTGGATAAATACTTCGGCGATGGCATTTAATCCCGAGAATGCTTCACGTTGTATTATAAAACCCGGATATAGAACTTATAAAGGGGCTTCTCCGGATCAACTTTTGCCAGGAACAACACCCTCTGGTTCCACTTCCTGTCAGATATTTTCAGATGATTTTTATGTTATTAAACTGAATGGAAGAAATACCTTTGTTCATAGGTCTGCCATTGATCAAGAAATTACCCGACAGCTAAATAATAAAATTGTCCACGCCAACCAACCTGTGAATTTTAATGCAGAAAATAATAACCCAGTTACAATTCAGCTTCGCAACACAACGAAGTCTATCGAAACTCCTAGCGGCAGGCAGGTAATTAGGGTTCGAAACACCGATAAGCCAGAAAGTAATGTTAACTTAGCTTCTGTGGAAAGTATCGAAGTAGAAAACGAAACAACCTTAGGTGTTGATTCTGAATTAGCTGGTCGAAAAATTACAACTTTAAGCAGTCAAAATTGGGTGCCCGTTCGAGGTGAGCCTAACAAAACTTCAACTTTTAACTGCCCACCAGGTTTAACTCGTACAATTTGTAGAAATGCACAGTCTATTGACCATAACATGGAGCTTACTCTTACTGGTCGACGTGTATCGGATCAGGACAGCGATATTACTTATGTTGAAGCCACTTATGTTCATGATGGTCGACAATTTTCAGGTTGGTTTGATGAAAAGCAGACGACCTTAGATTCTTACTTGGCCGACGTTAGAGAGCAGACTGCACGTAGGGTATATGACACTATGGATGAAATCAGTGAAATTGGCCGTGGGGGCGAGGCTTTAACCTTTGACTCAGCTTATTCCCCAGAGACTTCGCAAGCGGCCCTGTTAAGAAGTTTGACCGCAGACCCGAATGATTTTCCTGTTGCCGCTCAACCTGAAGTGACATTAAGCACCAAGAGTCAACCGCAAGTATCACTACCCGAAGTAAGAGACCGAAATTATACGACTAACTTTGGTTCTCCGGTGTGTGGTTGCGTCGGAAGACGGTGCCGAGTATCAAGTGGCTTTGGTCCCAGAAGATCATTTAGAACAAATAATGGCAATCAAGCTTCGAGAAATCATCGAGCTTGGGATATTGCAAGTGGTACCGGAACCCCAGTGGTAGCTGTGGCTGATGGTCGAGTTATTTCTGTTAAACGGGAGAGTGGTTGGGGAAAAACCATTCGTGTGGATCATGGCAATGGCCTTATCGTTCGGTATTCGCACCTGAACTCTTATACTGTAAAAAAAGGTGCTCGTGTTAGAAGAGGTCAGCAGATAGCTAAAATGGGAACTACAGGCAATGTAACGGGCCCCCATTTAGATATTGCTTTTATAAAAAATGGAACGCCGGTAAATCCTGGAAACTATATCCAAAATAATTCAGAATTTTTAAATCAAAGCTGTGGAGCCCTGTAAATGAAAAACATAAAATCAACTATTTTTATTATTATTCTTTGCTTTTCAACGGCCTCTGCTTTTGCAAAAAATAATGCCCAAACAGAGAGATTAAATTCGGCTTGTTTGTCGGCTTTTGCCAATATGAAGGCTAAGAAAATAAACTTCTGTAAGTGTTATACCTATAATATGCCAAAATTGATTTCCCTTTCACAGTTTCAACCGCTTTTAAAATGGTTAGGTAATAAAATGTCTGACCAACAGCAGAACGCCAACGAAGCCCTAATTGATTTGGATTATGAAGTCTCTGCAGAGTGTGTAAAAGACTCGAGTTGGATTGCACCTAAAATCCTTGAATCATCAAATAAATAATAAATAATTCTGACTACAATTTCCCATTGCAACTCTACTCCACCATCACTTTATATGGGGTTTCCCAGTTAAGGATTTTCATAGGTCTATTACTAAATTCAAATTCTATTTTTTTAAGATCTTTATTGGTAATGTTTGATAGGTCAGCTTTCTTAATTAAAAGTTTTTTATTACTTTCTAATCTAAGTCATTGATGTAATTGACACTTAATCTGTAGGGCTCAGATATAGAAAGCCTTTTGATTAACTTGGAAGTTTCTGTGTTTTTTAATGTTGAAGTAATTACCCCAGGTGGAACATTAACAACTATATACCCCCCACCATCACTTAAAGCGTCAACAACATTTCCTTCTTTGTTAAAATAGACTAAACGAGTACTTTCAGTTTTGGGATAAATATTTAAAGTGTAGCTACCTTTTTCGATCCATCCGATGAGACTTGTTGTTCGAGGAACTATGTTTATTTTTTGACTCGACAGAATTGAATCCAACCATGCCTTTCTAAATTGCGGGACTTCAACTGAAGCCCTTCTTCGGCCAATAAAAAATCGAGTTGGATAAAAGTCACTACTTACTGGCTCAACATCCATTACCATATTAGTTGCAGTATCAAAAAATGGCAGAGTCGCTGATTTTGATCCACCAACTCCCCACTGTTTTTCAGTTCCAGGTATAGAAATTTTTGCTGGAACAGTTTGGTTTTCACCGAAAGCCTCATAAGAGTATATGTTTACATTACGTTTAGGAGCTGTTTCTAGACTCACAAGACTAGTATGATCCATTCTGACCAAAACACTTTCTAGAGGCATGTTGGGCTGATTGGTTTTAACAATATGTAATCCTTCAGGCGGATTAATAAAAGCAAAAAACCCATCCGAGCTAGTAGCTTCTAAATTTGGATCAGGAATTCTATAACTAAAATACAAAGGCTGAATATCTTCAAAGCCATGCAGTGACACTTTAACTTGGCTTAGAGCATGACCGCGGTCAGTCACTCGCCCCCAAATTACAGAATGGATTTGGGCTGTTTTCAAATAGGGTTCGATCAACTGCAGAAAAGACTTCATATGCTTATCTGAGTGCATAATCGTTTTTAAAGGTTGTCCGGCTTCAGCGATTTGTAACGAATTCCAGTACCCTTTATGAGAGGCCGAAACAACTAACTGCGAACCCGGCATTATAGTTCCAGTGTTTAAAATTCGACCTTTTGCATCTGTTTGTCCTACTTCATTTTCACCATCAATATAAATTTGTGACGTTTCATTCACGGCCACTTCAAATTCATCGAAACTTTCATAGGACAATACTTGTCCAATATGATGGGCATCTTCCGCTGGATATATTTTAACTATATTTTCAGCCTGTTTAATCAACTTAGGATTGATCTGCAATTGCCCTAATGCCAATAAAGCGCCGCTATCGTGCCTTAACTCAACAAGAAGCTGGCCCTTAGGCTCTTTGATGGTAATACTAAACTCGCCAGTCCATGAGTTAATCTCGCCGCGCTCTTGAACAACACCACCTAATACCCTTTGTACGTAAAACTGAAATCTTTCCCCAGGATAAACCGCTCCACCAGTGAGTTCAATTTGCCCTTTTAGCAATTGAGCCTTTGAGTAATTAGGCGTATTAGAATTACCCAATCCTGTGACATAATCTGATAAGTTCGCATTTTCATTTTTTGTGGCGGAGGACAGTCTTCGCAAATTTAATAAATTGGGAAGTACATTATTTAAATTAAATTGGATACCATCATTTAAATCAGTTTTAGATGCGTTGGATATGGCTACAGGTGATCCAATTTCAAAGTCGACACCGTCAACATCAATTTTTTTTCTTAAATTTAATTCCTCTGGAGCACTTAGCATAATTTTTTGGGGAGACATCGAAACATTTGAGCTTAAGTCAAAGGATGTCTCAAAAATATTTTTTGCCACCGTTGAAATTTTTTGAGTTACATTAGCTAAAGCTTTGGCATTAGAAGTCTGCTGCTGAATTTTAAAACCCTCAAGTTTAACAACTTTTATATCAGACTTAAACTCAGGCTCGCCAGATTTAATGGATGTGACTTGTGTTTGGAAATTTTTAATTATGTCTGAAGAAGTCTTAGATTTAATTTCAAACGTATCTTCTAAGGCTGCGAACGCTGGAGAAAATCTTTGCACAAAAATACTTATGGGTTGTTGCACACCTTTATAATCAACTTCCGAAATTTTTTCCGAAGTTAAAAAAATAAGTGTAAAAAAAAGCCCAAAGCTTATTTTCATTGCGCCAATCTCTTTTGCAAATCCTGTTGATTAATCACTTATGAATAGTGTGCCTAAAAAATCTTAAAGTCGTCAACCAAGTTGGTGTCTTCACGACCTTTATTCAGGTCAGCCTTTAGCCTAGCCAGAATAATCTTGGCTATCCTTTCGTCATATCCAATAGTTTTAAAACCTTTTTGAATAGATTTCGGAGCTTCAGCTTCCTCAACCGCAACTATAACTTCAATCGTATAAGGCCTTTTATTACCGCGGATATATATTAGAGCATAGGCTCGCTCTAGTTCAGTGGTAGCTGGTTTAATTTTAGTTCCATACCTTACAAATGGCACAGATCTATATTCACGACTATCTTTATTGGCGTAATTAATCTTTATCGGTAGAGCTTTAAGTATTGATTGTCTAATCTCAACAATAGACTTATCCACAGGGCCGTACATTGGACCACCCATGGCACAACCACTTGTTAAACCACAAAAACTGACTAACCAAATTAATGTTTTAAGAGGCTCTGACCATGTGATGTGGTGACTTCTGATTAATCTGAGTAGCTTATGACTAGGCACGACCAATCTGTCCAGCATCTTTTAAAAACTGCTCAAGGCCTCGATCTGTTAAAGGATGCTTGGTCAACTGCTTTAAAACGTTATAAGGAATTGTAGCTATATCAGCTCCAATCAAAGCGGCATCCAACAAATGCATGGGATGCCTTACGCTGGCGACCAAGACTTCAGTCATAAATCCATAATTATCAAAAATGGTCTTAATCTGTGCCACCGTATCCATTCCTGAAGTTGAGATATCATCTAAACGACCGACAAAGGGAGAAACCATCGTTGCTCCTGCTTTAGCTGCAAGTAAGGCTTGTAATGGGGAAAAAACTAAAGTCACATTGGTCTGAATCCCAAGGGCTGTAAATTCTTTAACAGCAATTAGGCCATCTTCAGTGAGTGGAACTTTAACTACTACATTTTTGGCAATTTTTGAGAGCTCTAAACCCTCTTTGATCATTAGTTTTGCTTCTGTTGATATGACTTCTGCAGAAACTGGTCCCTCAACAAATTCACAAATTTCAGCAATAACAGTTTCAAGTTTTCGGCCCTCTTTGGCAATCAAAGTTGGATTGGTCGTTACACCGTCTAACCAACCCTTATCATGGGCACTTTTAATTTCTGCTAAATTAGCGGTATCAATAAAGAATTTCATAACAATGCCTTTTGGGAAATGGGTTTTAAAATATTGAGAAGTATAATTTAACTTAGTCCTAAATTTAGTTCAACTCATCAAGTGGCAATCAAACTTCGGCCAGTTTGTAAAAACTCCGAGTTCGGCCATGCACGAACGGAGATAAGATCTGCAGTTAATGGTTCATTGAGCACAGGGTGAACATAATTTTCAGGTAAGATTTCTAAACTTGGAAATAAGAATTCAGTCCGGTTGGTCCATTCGGGGTAAGGGATAGTAATAGTTTTACACATAGAAAACTGCGACCTAAAATCTAAAACTTTAACTTCAAAGTTTCTGGCTTTTGTTATCTCAGCTGATTTTTCAGCAAACTTTAAGATCTGACTGCCGAAGTCAGCGCCCCAATCTTCGTTGGCTTTAAGCTGTAGCAAAAGACTGAAACACAAATGGGTCATAACACTTTCGTTTTTTATATCAGCTCGTAACTCTTCGGGGATAAATTGATAGACAGAAGAGATGCTAGAGATTGTACCCACATAACTTAAACATTTTATGAACTGCTTTGCACAACTTAAGCCCTGTCTTTGTTCGGCGACAACACCGATAATTGCGTAATCAAGAGTTTTTAACATCGCGGATAAAATCCTCCATGACAAAAATCTTTGGAACTACGGGCTTTGTTACTAACCAATGGGCCACTTTAAGGGCTCCTGAGGCAAAAACTTTACGATTCATAGCTTCATGATAGATCCGTACAACTTCATCGTCACTTTTAAAAGTAACTTCATGAATCCCAAAAACTTCTTCAGTTCTTACTGCTTCTATAGCCAAAGGTTTGTTTAATTTAAAAGTCTCTTTAACTTTTGCCGCCAGACTTAAGGCCGTACCACTAGGACTGTCTTTTTTATGAATATGGTGGGTTTCTGATATCGCAAAGTCGTGGGGACCGAAGATTTTTGCCATTTCGATAAATTGTTTTAGTAAAGCAATTCCCAAACTCATATTTGAAGACCAGAACAGTGGGGCTTTAAGTTTAAAACTAGGTCCCATCAATGGCATCAATGAAATTTCGTTGATTTCGCCTAATCCAGTCACCCCTGAAACTAAAGGTTTTTGGTGCACCTGACACCATTCTAAAAGTTTTGGAAAATTTTCTGGTAAACTAAAATCAATAACCACATCAATATCATCGGGCCTCCAACCCTCTTGCAATTTTATAATTCTAAAATTCCTAGTTTGAGCCAAATCTAATTCAGGGGTCGCATTTTTAACTAAATGGACTTCTAACATGTAGGGGCCTTGACGGTCCCAACCCGCGGTTAATACATCCCCTGAGTTATAAATAAGGGACTGAAGCTCTTGCCCGACTCGCCCGGTATGACCTACAACCGCAATTCTCATTTAGGCCTCAAAGAGTTTTATTTGCTCTTCAATAGAACCAAAATGTTTTTCTGATAAACTCATCAGAGGTAAGCGGCACTCAGGTGATGAAAGCAGTCCTTTGGCAAACAAAGCCCATTTAACAGGTGTAGGATTAGGCTCCACAAAAAGTAGCGAAGTTAATCTTAAAAGGGGTAAAAACTTTTTTGCGGCCTCGACATGATTACTCTTTGCCAATGTAAACAATTCTTTCATGGTTTTGGGGACCAAGTGACTTAAGACAGAAATCGCTCCATCCCCACCTAATGCCACAAAGTCTACACCCGTTTCATCATCACCCGACATAAGAGTCCATTCTGGAGGAACAATTTTTTTTATCTCTCTCATAAAATCTAAATCGCCAGAAGCTTCTTTGATACCCCGAATGTTAGCATTCGAAGCTAGCCTTTCAATGGTTTCTAAGCCTAATGAAGTTAAGGTCCTCGATGGCACATTATAAAGAATTACAGGAGCACTTGAACTATCTGCAATGGCCTCAAAATGCCTGAATAGTCCCTCTTGAGTTGGTTTATTGTAATAAGGAACTACATCCAAAAAGGCGTCGGGTTTCAAATCTTTAAATTCATGATGTAGCTCTATTGTTTTTGAAGTTGAATTTAAGCCGGCGCCAACAATCATTGTCTTACCGTTTGCTTTTGGCCTTACAAAATTGAAGATCTCTTTTACTTCTTTGACCGACAAATTAGGACTCTCGGCCGTTGTGCCATTAATTACGAATCCATCAACATCGTTTTTCACTTGAAAATCAACTAAGCGTTCTAAAGATTCCCAATCAATTTTATTGTTGTTGAAGGGTGTCACTAGGGCTGTAACGACGCCTGAACTTATTTTTTTGTTCATCTTCTCTTTCCTTTTTTATAACATCTGTCTGGTAGTCATTATAGTAAAGATTGGGATCACGAGGGGGCACGGGGGCACCGCGAATACCACAGCTTAAACCAGCAAACAAAAACACAATAAGATATACCAAAAACAATAGACTTTTCATACCCCAGACTTCAAAGCTGGAAACTCTTGCAATGTTTTGGGATTAATCAAGGTATTAGCATTTTTATAAATTCTTGATGTTTTATATAAGGCCTCTATGGCCTGCCACTTTGGCATATACAGATATTTATCTGGAAATTTTTTAATAAGTTCATAATGGATCTTCTTAGCATGTTTACTGCTCACTGTCGGGAATAAGTGATGCTCTACATGATAGCCAAAATTTAGGCTTATATATTCAAAAAAAGGATGATTGGTAACAGTTAACGAATTAGCTAGGGGATCATTTTCAGAAGTTAGTGGACTTAAGTTATGGTTGGTCGAGATATAACTCATAAGCATATAGTTTTGAACAGCTATAGGTATCACCGCGACCCACAACCAATTGGAAGGACCTGCTAAAACTAAAAGTGCCAAAATAATCAAAATCTGTAGCGACAACTCCAATGTAACCCTCTTATGGTTTATCTCATCAAATATGCCATTTCTGAATCGATGATAAATTTGGGCCACAAATTCATGAAACGAAAGCCAAAAGAAAAAATAAAAATAGCTTCTTTTATACCCCGAACCAGGAGTGAATGGAAAAATCGCTTTTACAAATTTACTGCTCTTGTAAATTCTAAGTGTTGGAAAAGCATCCGGGTCTTGAATTAGTTTTTGGGTTTTACCGTGGTGTAATTTATTGTGAACATACTTCCAATAAGTCGGGGAAATGACGTAAGGCAAAAGACCAAGAAAACCTAATACATTCTGCAGTCGCTGATTGCGGGTTATGGCTCCATGTAAAAGCTCGTGAGTTAGAAATCCTAAAACACCACAGCAAAAACCTATTGCTAAGCCTAGCGCCATTTTAATAGGCCAAATGGGCGCTGAAATTACAATTAACAAATAACTTGCAATCGCCCCAAACCCACAGAGTCCAAAGCCAACTAATCGTGCAGGATTGATTTGAAATATCTCTTGTCCAAGACCAGGCATTAATGCCTTTCGATAAAAAGCCGTGGTATTTAAACCTTTAACTTCATTCTTAAAATCATCTATAGGTTTTTTTAGGCTAGATGGTCGATCAACTTCTATATGCATAGTAAACCTTCATCCTATAATTGAGACTCAAAAAAACATCCCGCCATGTCTAAGATAGCTAAATGTCATTTTCTAAGAAAAACAATGAACTCTGCACTATATCCCTTAGGTGCCAGGTTCTTTTTTCCCAGTAAACACCGCATTAAAATCGAGTTATAAATTCGATCAAACCCTAGTTCAGTCAAAATTTTCGCAAATTTATAAATCTTTTAATGTGCTAATAAGTACTTTTCGAGGCTTTGAACCATTGGCCGGCCCAACGACTCCTTGTTGCTCAAAAACCTCAATCATTCGTGCTGCTCTTGGGTAACCTAAGCGAAATTTACGCTGTAACATTGAAGCGCTGACTTCTTTCATCAATGAAACCTGCTCTAAAATTTCATCGTAACGATCATCAAAGTCCTCGCCCTCATCAACGGTCCCATAATCTGAATCTAGTCCTTCTCCTGAAGACGAAGAGCTTGACCCATCAACAGCGCGCATAGCTTTTTCATCATATTGTGGCTCTGCTTGATCTTTCCAAATAGCAGTTATTCTTTCAATCTCTTCTTCAGATACGTAAGCCCCGTGTGCTCTTATGGGTTTAGACACCCCAGGCGATTGAAACAGCATATCCCCCCGAGAAAGCAATCTTTCTGCTCCAGACTCATCTAAAATAACCCTAGAATCCATTTTGCTAGCCACTTTGAAACTGATCCGCCCAGGAATATTAGTTTTAATTAATCCTGTTACCACATCTTTTCTTGGGGATTGCATGGCTAAAACCAAATGAATTCCACACGCTCTGGCCATTTGTGCCAAACGAACAACGGCGTGTTCAACATTAACTTTATCCACAGCCATTAGGTCCCCAAACTCTTCAACAATTATAACAATGTATGGAAGGGACTGAAAATAGTAACTTTTCATTGGAGCTTCAGTGTTAATAACTTCGTGGATTTCCGTGTGCTCTTGAACTTGCTCCTCGGTGAATGAACCCACTTTTTCGTTGAAGCCTTCCAAATCGCGAACTTTAAACTTGGACATGGAACGATAGCGTTTATCCATTTCGTTGATCGCCCACCTTAATGCATTCACCGATTTTTTAGAGTCCCGAATTGGTGGGATCAAGAGATGTGGTAAATCATTAAAAGCCGCTAAATCCACTTGTTTTGGATCTACTAAAATAAGTTTTAATTTTTTGGGACTATGACGTAGCAATAACCCGGCTATCATTGAAACCACGAACACGGACTTGCCCGAACCCGTAGAGCCAGCAACCAGTAGATGAGGCATCTTTCTAAGGTCAACAACCATTGGATATCCATCGGCTCTTCGACCTAAACCAATTGGAAGCTTCATATCCTCTTTCCAAAAAGTATCCATTGCTACTACATCTTTGATAAAAACAGTGTCTCTTTTAGAATTAGAAGTTTCAATACCAACTACATCTCGTCCCGGGATTGGCGCAATTATACGTACTGATTCACTCGCCAAAGCCAACGACAAGTCATCTGCCAATTCCGTAATTTTACTAATTTTTATATCTGCGTTCGGACGGAATTCAAAAAGTGTTACGGCTGGACCGGATTTCACTCCTACGATTTTACCTTTGACCGAAAACTGCTCCAATTTAGCAACTAATAAGTTAGACTTCTCCCGGATTTCGATTTCACTCATTCCTTCAAATTGAGTTGGTGGATCTTGCAGTAAATCTAAAGAGGGCATCTCCCAATCTTCATCTTTTACTTTATGAGCCACTTTTTGCGCCGATTCTCTTTTGAATGATTCAATTTTATAAGAATCTTCTTTTTGGCTTTGTCTTCGCTTCAAAGCCATTTTAACCAGAGGACTTAAAGGAATTGGTTCCTGGTCTTCCTCTTGTTCTAAGTCCTTAGATTCAAAGTCTAAATCTGATACGGACGTTGAAGGTTTCTTATGGATTGATGGACTGTTGAGTATCTTATAGCTAGTAGCTTTTAATCTTTTACTAAATTTGTAAAATAGATCTGAAATCTTGAACTCAGGTAAAAAACTTAAGATCTTTAAATTGAAAACGTGGCTTAAATACTTAAAAGGATGATCAAATGCTAAGGCTAAAAGTATCAAGTACGAAAACCCAATCATTAAAGCAGAGCCCATATTGTTGAAAGCTTTTAAAAAATACTTTGCCAAAAGTAGTCCTACCCATCCACCAGGAGACGCCATTTCACTTGCAAAAAGAGAGTTAAAATACAATTCGAAAGCTATAGTTGTTAAAACTAATGTTAAAAATCCTAAAGCAAAATTTTCAAAATCGGCTTTAATCGACTTAAAACCCTGGATTGATTGTAAAACAGCAAAAACAACTAATCCATATGAAGCAAAACCAAAAAGTTTAAAGCCAAAAACGGCTAATAATGCGCCAAAATGGCCACAGGCATTTTTTATAGGACTGTTTTTTCCATTAAAACTTTCAAAAAAAATTCGATCGTTTGAGTCATAAGTGACTAAAGCCACAAGTAAAAACAACCCTGCAGATAACCACAACAATCCTTTAACTTCTGATTTTAATTTGAACCAAGATTTTTTCATACACTCATTCTATAATGATTCTTATAAAAGAGCAGAATCTTAAGCCATCTTCTTGACGAAAGTCTCAGACTGCGAGAGCAACTTATTAACTATGCTAAAAATTAATGAAATTTTTTATAGTATTCAAGGTGAAAGCTCATTAGTTGGTGTTCCCACTGTTTTTGTTAGAACCTCTGGATGTCATCTTAGATGTACGTATTGTGATACAACATATGCCTATCATGAGGGTGAAAAAATGACCATCCCTCATATTTTTGCCAAGATCCAAACTTATCCAACCAAGCAAGTTTGTTTAACCGGGGGCGAGCCTTTATTACAACAAGGTATATATCAATTAACGGAACTACTATTACAAAATGGCTATAATATTTCCATAGAAACTTCTGGGGATATTGACTGCCATAAGCTACCTTCTAGCGTAAAAAAAATTATTGATGTTAAAACCCCTGATAGTGGCGAGCCCGATGCCTTTAATATAAATAACTTAGCATTCAATGATGACCCTGAAACCGAATATAAATTTGTGATTTGTTCTGAGCGTGACTGCGAATGGTCTTTTAATTTTGTCAAGCAACATGACCTTGCGAAAAAAGCCAAAGTATTTTTCAGTCCAAGCCATGGAAAAATTGCAGCAAATTGGCTAGCTGAAGAAATTTTGAAAAATAATTCAAAAGTAAGGTTGCAATTACAGCTGCATAAGTATATTTGGTCAGAACACAAACGTGGAGTATAAATTTTAATCACAAATTGAAGGAGTTGACCTTGCAAGAAATCACGCAAAATCCAGATCACTTGTTAGTTGCTAATTTACAAAATATTAGCTTAGAGCAATTAGTAAAAAGCAAATTAGAAGTTCTTTTCGACCAACAGAAAGAAGCCAATGTTGAAATCAATGGACTTTATGGTTTAGTGATCGAACAAGTTGAAAAGCCTTTAATCGAGCTTGCATTAAGAGTTTATAATGGCAATCAAGTGCGTACAGCTCAAATGCTTGGAATCAACAGAAATACCTTAAAGAAAAAAATCGATAATTATAATATTAAAACTAGAACTCGTTCAAAAACAGTTAACTAGTCCTTTTGTAGGTTTTAATAACTTTTAAAACCTACAATTTTATGTCCTTTATTTCCATCAACACAGTTCGTTAGCCCCGGCATAATCCCTTCTCTTCCATCTATTTATTGCATACATTCTATGTCCACCATGGTTTTGACGTTTAAAATTGTTAAGACATCTACCTCTATTATGTATACTTTTAACCCTTTGTAAAAGGATGTATTTTGAGTCGAACTCCACCACACAATCTAGAAGCTGAACAAGCCATTTTAGGTGGACTAATGCTTGATTCCGAAATTTGGGATGATATAGCCAGTCTCGTTGATGCCTCAGACTTTTATCGTCCTGCCCATAGAATTATTTTTGAAGCGGTTAAAACTCTAAGTCGCAAAGGACTTAATGCTGATATTGTTGTTTTATCTAACCATCTGCAACAGACCGGCAATATGGAAGCTATTGGTGGCAATCGCTACCTCGCTGAGCTCATAGAGCATACCTCTTCCACGGTCTATCTTGAGCAATATGCTAAAATAGTAAAAGAAAAATCTCTTGTTCGGAAAATGATTGCAGCAACTCAACGAATAGCCGACGAAGGTATCAATGAAAGTTATGAGGATGTTGAGAAGTATTTAGAAAAATCTGAATCCGAAGTTTTTAATGTAGCTCAAACTGGATCAAACAAAGCTTCATTAACTGATCCAACTGAACTCGTTGAGCTAAGTCTAAAAAAGATTGAAGAGACCATGAGTCTTAAAGGTAATATTACGGGAATCTCTTCAGGCTTTATTGAACTGGATGATATGACGGCAGGTTTTCATGGTGGTGAATTGATTATTGTAGCTGCCCGGCCTTCTATGGGTAAAACAGCACTTGGGTTAAATTTAGTTTCTCATGCCGCGCTAAGAGAGAAAAAATCTGTAGCTTTTTTCTCTGTTGAGATGCCCAAAGAACAATTGATGATGAGAATTTTAGCCAGTGAATCTAAAATCAATATGAGTAAAATTCGTGTTGGTCAAATTGATGACAGTAGTTGGAGTCGCCTTATTAATACAGCCGCTAAATTAAGTGAATCTAAGCTTTTTATAAATGATACTAGTGGAATTAGCCCTTTTGAAATTAGATCTATTGCAAGAAAACAAAAGTCTAAACATGGTTTAGATATGATAATTATTGATTACCTACAATTGATGAGCATGAAGCAGAGAATGGAAAGCAGGGAGCGTGAAGTTTCAGAAATTTCAAAATCCCTAAAAGCTCTTTCCAAAGAGTTAGATATTCCCGTTATTGCACTTGCACAGCTAAACCGTGGTGTTGAGGGGAGAGCCGACCGAAGACCAATGCTCTCTGACCTAAGAGAATCAGGTTCGATTGAACAAGATGCTGATGTGATTATGATGATCTACCGTGAAGATTATTATGAAAAGGAAAATCCAACAGGTGCCGCTGAAATCATTATTGGTAAACAAAGAAATGGTCCTGTGGGAACCGTTAAAGTTCGCTGGGAGCCTGCAATTGGCCGTTTTTCAAATAATATTGAAGCCCAAGTTGGAAATGCGCCAATGCCCTCCGCCGAAGATTTTCCTTTTGAAAAATCAAAACCTAGATCGAATCAAAAAAATTTCGCACCAGGTTCTTAAAATCCCCCTATGGAAAATCCAACTAGATAAGTCTTTTCCCATATATTATATCTTTTTAAATTTTCACCGAATCCATTAAAGTACTGAATAAATACGTCAGGAGTAGCATTAAAGTGAAAAATTTTAAAAGTAGTTAATTTCGTTGATCGTATATTCGACCTTTAGAAATTTTGTCTATAGAATCTGATTCTTTATTATAAAAGCTTTAATTGGGGCCTAAATAATCAAAAAGCGTATCCAGACTTTCTGACTGGATACGCTTTTTAAAAATTTATAGACATTCAGATTTTAATTATTGAGTTACAACATCAAAATCAAATTCCATATCATTGGAGATAACCTTATCTCCAAGACCTTTAAAAAAGCTATCAGACCCATATCGAACGTCCCAGATTGTTCTATCGATAGTTAACTTTCCTAAACCTTTATAAGTGGAGTCAACTTTATTTATAACAACATCAAAAGCTACTTTTTCTGTTTTATTTTTAATTGTTAATAAGCCATTAGCTTTAAATGTATTAGCGTTCTTTTCATCAGATTTTTTATCAACTTTTGTTTTTGCAAAGTTTGTAACTTTCAAAATTGATGTTGGATATTTTTCAACATCAAAAAAATCAGCACTACTTAAATGTCCAACTAATTTTTGATTGTAGGTTTTATCTTTTAAATCTTCATTGGTTATAGACTTCATATCAAGAATAATTTCTGCAGATTTAGGTTGTCCTTTCTTATCAAGAGTTAAGGAGCCTTCTTTAATTTTTATCTTTCCGTAGTGTTTATCACCAACAAGCTTCTTTTTACCTAACCAATTCACTGTACTTACTTCAGAATTGATAACTTTCTTAAGTTCATTGGTCTCTTTAGCTTGCAATCCAACGCATAAGCTTAAAATTATAGCATTAATAATAAGTAACTTTTTCATTTTTTTTCTCCTATTTTGGGGTCTATATTAAATTTTATTTATTCTGTTTAAATCTCGAAGCGCTTTCGCATTTAAAACAAAATTAACCAACAAATATTACCTTAAGAATAAAAAAAAGCGAGGTCTAGTTTATGGGTAAAAACGTATTGACCATATTTTCATATCGTTTTTCAATACATTTGAGGAGACAAGGATGGATCTTTCAAGAACAAATTTAAAAGGATTAGATCTGGTAAATTTTTTGGCCTATACAATGGGCGATGCTTCAAACCATAGCCAGTATAGAAGTCTTATTCTGGACGAACTTGAGAAGCAAAATTTAA
The DNA here is from genome assembly GCA_041740515.1 of Bdellovibrionales bacterium. Classification (GTDB taxonomy): domain Bacteria; phylum Bdellovibrionota; class Bdellovibrionia; order Bdellovibrionales; family UBA1609; genus JAMLIO01. The sequence continues at coordinate 15,607 of JBGSLV010000008.1, forward strand.
ATCTAGATGACTTTAATGATGAAATGTTAAGAAAATTTTCACTTCATATTTTGTATCGAGCTCTTGCAAAGAGCTCGTAAAAATAGATTGAAGTTACAACCTAACAACAGAAACAGTTATTTCTGTTTCCAATGAAGGACCGTCGCCAAGAATGATTTTGGCTTTGTGTTGCCCTAAAATTTTGATGGGTTCAACAATAGATATATCGCTTTTATCGATTTCGAAACCCTTTTTGGATAACTCTTTTGACAAATCAATATTTGAAATTGAACCAAAAAGTTTTTCAGTTTCACTAGCCTGAACTTTGAATTCAAGAACTAATCCAGTAAGTTTAGTGATAATTACTTTTCGTTCATCCACAGCTTTAGCTTTTTTTAATTCAGCAACTCGCTTTAAGTGTTCAAACTCTTTTACTTTTTTTTCAGTCGCAAGAACTGCTACTTTCTTTGGAAACAGATAGTTTCTAGCAAACCCTTCTTTAACTTTTAAAATCTCACCAACTTTACCAAGATCTTTAACGTCTTTTTGCAATACAACTTTCATTTCATCTCCTTAAAAGATCTAAATTCAAATACAAAATCAACAAGACCCAGGACAACTAAGATTAAGGGCATGTTAAGAATGATAAGGATATACCACAGATTTTGCCAAAATCGAGCAATTTTAAAATTTTCCATCAAATAGGCGGATACAGATAGGCCTTGAAAGAAATATAAACTTGAAAGAATTATTGAAACATTCTGGAAGTATATTTGCTGACTCTTAAAATACTGAATAGATAGGTCGGATATTTCTAACAACCCTAATAAAGATTCCCATCTAAGAAACCCTAAACCAAAACAAATTACTGTTAACCAAAATAAAAAATCAGGTACTTTAAATTTTTTCAACAACCTTGTGCCCCAGAAACAGGCAAAAACACCTAGAACTAGACTAACAAAGTAAATAGAGGCCATGTATCCCAAATAGTCTGACCAATTGTAATTCAACCAGTCAGAGGATTGAACGTCAGAAGGCCACTTGAGCATTAGATTTATCCAAAACTCATCAATTTTTGTGAACCAATCTAAAAGACTCTGTTCAAAAGCCTTTGGAAACAAGAGTTCAAAACCCAAAAAAATAAGTAGATGTGTAATAGAACCAATAAGTAATACAAGGAGTTGCAACCAAGTTATATTTTTTATCTTTTTAGTATTTTCAATAAATAACGCAAGTTCAGTGCATAAAAGTGGCAAACTCAATAACCATAAGCTTAGAAAACCAGTCAAATATCCAATTAATCCGAGTAAGGGTATAAGACATAGAATTCTAAATAGCGGCTTTGTCGACTTTAAAATTACAAAACAAAGAGGGGTAGTTAAAACCCAAAAAGACATATAAAGAATTAAACAGAAGAAAACTTTTGCTCCTGTTTTCAAAAAAGTTATTAAATTATCATAAGATTTTAGATGCAAAACTAGCCTGGTTTTCTAAACATAGCTCTTTTTTTCGATGCTTTTTCTTCGAATTCTTTTCTACGTTTTTCAGACTCAGCTAAAACTTCATGAAAGTTTTCTACATGCTTTTTAAGATCAGACCCATCTTCTAATTTTACATTCAAGAATCTAAGAACCTTATCGTTGATCTTCATCGTTCTTTCTAATTCAAGAATAACTTCAGGAGCTGCCTTAAATGTTGTATAGAAGTAATTTCCTAGTTTATGTTTTTCAATAGGGTTGGAAAGAGATCTTTTTCCCCAAGTTTCAACACAAACCACTTCACCTTTATAAGACTCAACAATTGATTTATTTTTTTTGAAAAGTTCTTTTTGCTCATCTTCTGTAGCTTCTGGATGCATAATAACTACAGCTTCATAAGATCTTTGCGTGACGGACTTTTGAAGTTCAAAAGACATAATTTCTCCTTATGGATAATGCCAAAAACTTGATTGTTTTTAACAAGAAGAAAAATTGTGTTAACATGAAGATATTTTAAAAACAAGCAGCTTCGAACTTTAAGGCAAAGACTCCATGGGATTACACTTTAAAATCTTAGATTCTTCAGATCCAGCAATTCTGGGTAAAGTCATAGAGCTCAAATCGGGTTTCATAATTGGTCGCTCAAAAGGTCACTTCATAATTGAAGATGAACGAATATCGTCTGTTCATGCCGAAGTCCAAACCAATAACCAAGGTGAGATGTTTTTAGTAGATAAAGATTCTCGAAATGGAATTAAGGTGCAGGGTAAAAAGATAACTAAGCTTTTACTTAACCCAGGTATCATTTTTCAAATCGGTAACACTTTGGTTGAAGTTATAATCAAGCAGTCACAAAGCCCAAAAAAACAGGTTGAAAGCTCAGTTCCAGAAGATATTCTTGATAAATCTTTTGAACTTTTAGAATCAATCGAAGTTGCTAGATTTGTTGCTAAAAAGCCAATTTTTTTCAAAAACCCAATTAAACTAAGTGTTATCCAAGGTTTACAACTAAACCAAACATGGCAACTTGAATACGGACCTTATAAATTTGGATCTGGATGTGTTGGGGGTTTACTCGTGGGTCAAAATATGCCCATCGAAGTCTTTGAAGTGTACGAGACGGGTTCTGGTAAAACCATCAATACTTTAACCTCAGAAAGAATTCTTAGACTTAATACCATTCCGGTTTTCTCTGAATCCTTAATTGATAATGGTGATATTTTAAGTATTCACTTATCAGACCGAGAGATTACTCGGATTAAGTTTGAGTTTTAATGGGCCATCCATTATTTTGTTTAAAAAATATTTGAATCTTCCGAAGGTAGTACGTGTAAAGATGAAACCCGTTGTAGTAAAAAAAGCCTATTTTAATTCTTTTGACGATACCAAAATCTATTATGAACTTCATGGCGAAACTGGGCCTACTGTAGTCTTAATTTATGGTGTGGCTTGCCAAATGAATCATTGGATTTATCAAGTCACAGATCTTGCTCAAGATCATCAAGTTTTACTTTTTGATTATAGAGGACATCATAAGTCTGAAGCCTCTGATATTCTTACTATGGATTCAGTCGCTAAAGATTTAGGTTCTTTACTTGATCATCTGCAGATTTCTAAAGCTCATATTGTTGGTCATAGCTTTGGGGTCCCTGTTGGTGTTCGTTTTGCAAATCAGTTTCCCGACAAAACAGAATCTTTAGTTTTTATAAATGGGTTTGTTTACAACCCTTTAGATGAATTATTTAAAGTTCCTGTTTCAAAAAAATTGATTGAATATCTTTATACTTTTCAAACCTTTGCACCTGGCTTTTCCCAATGGCTTTGGAAAAAAGCAGTTAATAACATTGCAACTCAGCTTGGGGCTGGTTTACTAGGTGGTTTCAATCTTGAATTAACCTCTTTTAAAGATATTGAAATTTACACTCAAGCTTTAGAAAATTTAAAAGTTGAAGTGGTACTTAAGTACATGGAAGATCTGGTAAATACCGATTTACGAGAGGATTTAAAAACCATTTCTGCTAAAACTCTTGTTATTTCAGGGCTTAGGGATGGTATCACTCCTTCACACCAACAAGAACTTATGAAGAACCTTATTCCTGATGCCAATATAGAAAGAATTAAAGATGGAAGTCATTGTACTCAACTTGATATGCCAGAAATCGTAAATACACTTTTAAGAGATTTTTTTGTATCGCAACATAAAAAATAAAATTTGGAAAATCTAGGATTATCGGCAATAATTTTTATCTCAATCACCCATCCATCATTATGCTCATCATAAGTTGGAATTATAGTTTTCTTTAAGTTTTAGCTTAAAGAAATAGCACTCTTATATGTTTTCGCCTAAAAATGTGGAAAAGTCGGTGGATTTATGGGTATTACTCCCTAACTATATAGCTACATTTTTTAATATTTCTAAATCTAGGGACACTATTTTTTTAGTGCCGCACGTGTGTACATACTGTTCATCCGAGCAATATTATCTAAGGAAATCTCTTTGGGACATGCGGCAGAACAAGATCCAGTATTTGTACAGGCTCCAAAACCTTCTTTATCCATTTGAGCAACCATATTAAAAACCCGATCTGACGCTTCAACTTTACCTTGTGGCAATTGATTAAGATGATTGATTTTTGCGGATACAAATAACATAGCCGATGCATTTTTACAGGCGGCCACACAAGCTCCACACCCAATACAGGTGGCGGACATAAAAGCGTCGTCAGCAGCTGCTTTGGGAACTGGAATGGCATTAGCATCCTGAGCATTACCTGTAGATATTGAGATATAACCACCGGTTTCTATAACTCGATCAAATGCGCTTCTATCAACAGCTAGATCTTTGATAATAGGGAATGCTTTAGCACGAAAAGGCTCTACAAAGATTTCGTCATTGTTTTTAAATGTGCGCATATGAAGCTGACAAGTTGTAGTTGCTTTTTGTGGACCATGAGGATCCCCATTAATGACCATTGCACATGAACCACAAATACCTTCACGACAGTCATGATCAAAAAGCACTGGGTCTTGACCTGATTTTATAAGCTTTTGATTTAAAACATCCATCATTTCTAGGAAAGACATATCAGTACTTACGCCCTCTAGGTTATGAGACTCAAAAGACCCTTTTGAAGTATTGTTTTTTTGGCGCCAAACTTTAAGTTTTAAATTCAGAGTTTCACTCATAATAAATCCTTTATTTGTAACTTCGAGTTGCTAATTTAACATATTCAAAATCTAACTTCTCTTGATGGGCCGTCCATTTTGGTTTTGCTAAGCCATCACCTGTATATTCAAAAGCAGTAGCCGTGCAGAACTTATCATCTTGACGAACCGCTTCACCGTCTGAAGTTTGGTACTCTTCTCTGAAGTGACCACCACAAGACTCTTCTCTTTGAAGGGCATCTGTTGCCATTAGTTGACCAAGTTCGATAAAGTCAGCAACACGAGACGCTTTTTCAAGCTCTTCGTTTTTATAGTTCGTATCCCCTGGAACTTTGACATTATTCCAAAAATCTTCACGAAGCTTAGTCAAGCTATCAATGGCTCCTTCTAAGCCTTTTTTATTTCTAGCCATTCCTACATGATCCCACATTATGTGACCTAACTCTCGATGAAATTCATCAACAGTTTTGTGACCATTAATTTTAATGATTTTGTTCATTTTAGTTTGAGCCTGATTTGCACTCAGCTTAAACTCATCTCGACTAATGTTTACTTTTTCAAGTTTATTTGAAGCTAAATAGTTGCCTAATGTTGCTGGTAAAACAAAATAGCCATCAGCTAATCCTTGCATTAAAGCTGAAGCTCCTAAACGATTAGCACCGTGATCGGAGAAGTTAGCTTCACCTAAAACGTGCAATCCTGGAACTGTACTTTGTAGATTATAATCAACCCAAAGACCACCCATTGTGTAATGAACAGCCGGAAAGATTCTCATTGGAGTTTTATAAGGATTGTCTCCTGTGATTTTTTCATACATTTGAAAAAGATTGCCATATTTTTCACTTACAGCCGCTTCACCCATTCTTTGAATAGAATCTCTAAAGTCTAAATACACAGCTTTACCCGTTGAACCAACGCCCTTGCCTTCGTCGGTCATATATTTTGCTTGTCTTGAAGCCACATCTCTAGGAGCTAAGTTACCAAAACTTGGGTAGACCCGCTCTAGATAATAATCTCTGTCAACTTCTGGGATTTCTGATGGTTTACGAGTCTCTGATGGATTCTTTGGAACCCAGATTCGACCATCATTTCTCAAAGACTCTGACATTAAAGTAAGTTTAGATTGGTAATCGCCAGATACAGGAATACATGTGGGATGTATTTGTGTGTAACAAGGGTTAGCAAATGCAGCCCCTTTTTTATGTGCGGACCAAGCCGCACTAACATTCGAATTTTTAGCATTAGTTGAAAGATAAAACACATTCCCGTAACCACCCGTTGCAAGAACGACAGCATCGGCCGAATAGGATTCAATCTCGCCCGTAATTAAATTTCTTACAGTAATTCCACGGGCTTTACCGTCCACTACTACGAGGTCCAGCATTTCACGTCGGGTTTTAAGATTAATTGTTTTAAGATGCACTTGGCGCATCATTGAAGAGTAGGCGCCAAGAAGTAACTGCTGCCCCGTTTGTCCGCGAGCATAAAATGTTCTTGAAACTTGAGCTCCGCCAAAGGATCTGTTTGATAGCAGACCTCCATAATCTCTAGCAAATGGCACTCCTTGTGCTACGGCTTGATCAATAATATTAACTGAAACTTCAGCTAGCCTGTAAACATTGGACTCTCGGGCTCTGAAGTCACCACCTTTCACCGTATCATAAAATAGTCGATAAATGGAATCCCCATCATTTTGATAGTTCTTAGCTGCATTAATCCCACCTTGAGCCGCAATAGAGTGCGCCCGCCTTGGCGAATCGTGGATGCAAAATGTTGTTACATTATAACCTAGTTCGGCGAGTGTCGCGGAAGCTGATGCCCCAGCAAGCCCAGTTCCTACCACTAAAACATCAAACTTTCTTTTATTCGCCGGATTAACCAGTTTCATTTCAAACTTATGTTTTTTCCATCGATCTTCAATTGGACCGCTAGGCGTATTAGAATTTAAGTTTAAGCTCACGATTTTCTCCTGAAAGGCTCTTTTTAATTATTATAAATAAAAAATACATATAATGGCTGGCTGATAAATCCACCAACAACAACAATACTGTAAATATATCCCGCTATATTAATTGCACGAGCGTAACCGCTGGTATTTCGAACACCATTAAGACCAAGGCTTTGAAAGACCGAACTAAAGCCATGAGCCAAGTGACCAAACATTAGTATTAAAGTAAAAATATAACCTACTACATATATGGGTTGGGAAAACACTTCAATAACAAGACGATGTAGATCTCTTACAGTCTTTCCATCGTAATCGATAGTATACATGGTTCCAAATTTAAAAGTTAACAAGTGTAAAACTACAAAAGCCAAAATCACAAGCCCCTGAAACCACATTGTATTTGAAAAAAGCCTTGGTTTAGATTTTATTTCAGGTGGTCTCGCATATCTTTGTTTTCTAGAACCCCAATTTCTTAATGTAAGAGCCAAAGCTAATACGGCGTGACCCAAAAAAATGGCAACAAGACCTGTTTCTGCTACGTAAATTAGTGGATTAGTAATTAGAGCATGACCATATAAATTATAAAGCTTGGGACTCACAAGAATTAACATATTCCCTGCCATGTGAACAAAAACAAATAAGGCTAGTCCGATACCAGCCAAAGCTACAATCTGTTTGCGACCGATAGTTGATTTCAAGAAATCTATCATCTTTTACTTTCCTTAATCATATGCATTAGTTTAAATTAGAAATTAAAAAGTAGTTGAATTTCGAAAAGAAGTCTACGATTCTCGCTGGCTGAGATTGTATTTCGGCTAAAAACAAGGAGCTTTTATGTCAATATTCGTTTGTGTAAAACAAGTTCCAGATACAGAAACAAAAATAAAAATAAATGCGGATCAAACAGGCATTGATTCCTCTTCAGTTAAATGGATCTTAAATCCATACGATGAGTTTGCCGTCGAAGAGGCTTTATTAAAAAAACAAGCCTTAGGTGCAGAGAAAGTCTTTGCTCTTACTGTGGGTCCTGCTCGTTGCATTGAAGCCTTAAGAACTGCTCTAGCTATGGGTGCCGATGAAGCTATACATGTTCAAACAGAATTAGAATTTGATTCTCTGTATACAGCTTCGATATTAGCTTCTGCTATTAAAAAGTTTGGACCTGCGACTACGGTTTTTGCAGGAAAGCTTTCAATTGATGGTAATAACTCCAGTGTTGGGCCGCAGTTAGCCGAAGCCTTAAGTATACCTCACACTTCCGTTGTTTCTAAGCTTGAGGTTCGTGACAATAAAATAGTTGTTGAGCGCGAAATTGAAGCCGGCAGTAAAGAGATTGTCGAACTTCCCATGCTTTCTGTCATTACAGCAAATAAAGGTTTAAACACTCCAAGATTTGTTAGTCTCCCGGGAATCATGAAGGCCAAAAAGAAACCTATTCATACTCTTAACATTTCCGACCTTGGTCTTGCGGCATCTTCTAACGAAACACTTTACAAAGAATTCGCGCTTCCACCAGAAAAACCCTTAGTAAAAATGCTTTTGAATGATTCTGCCATTCAAGAGCTTGTTAAACTTTTAAGAGAAGAAGCTAAGGTCATTTAACGAGGAGATCTTTATGTCCATATTAATTTATTTAGAAGCAACGAAAGGAAAGCTAAAGAGCTCTTCACTTGAACTTCTTACGGCCGCTACAAAAACGGGGTTAGAGATCTCGACAGTATCACTTGGGGACCAAAACTTAGACATTACCGGTCTAAAAGATTTTGGTGTTCTTAAGCATTTCGAATTTAAGGACGATAAACTTAAAACGTATAATCCTGAAATATTTGCTAAAGCTTTGACCTCATTGATCCAAGAAATCAAAGCCGAAATTATCTTGGGATCAAGCTCTTCTACGACCAAAGATCTTTTTCCGACTGTCGCAGCTCAAATCTGTGCGTCTTTTGTATCTGATGGCACGCAATTAATCTGGGAGCAAAATCGATTTGCTGTTAAAAAACCTATGTATGCTGGCAAATGTTTCTGTAAAGTCGAGTTTTCTAAAGACCGACCACAAATGATTTTAATGCGACCCAATCAAATGCCTGTAGTCAAATCAACTCCTGTAGCCACTGAGCTTATTTCAAAAAGCCTTCCAGTTTCTGATTTTAAGACTAAAGTCCTTGAGATCGTAAAAGGAACTTCTGAAAAATTAGATCTCACGGAAGCTAATATTATCGTTTCTGGTGGTCGAGGGTTACAAAAAGCAGATAATTTTAAACTTTTAGAAGATCTTGCTTCAACTTTAGGAGCGACCGTAGGAGCTAGTCGAGCCGTAACGGATGCAGGTTGGGTATCCCACAGTATGCAAGTTGGTCAAACAGGAAAAACTGTAGCACCCTCTTTATATATAGCTGTTGGTATTTCAGGAGCTGTTCAACATTTGGCCGGAATGAGTGATAGTAAAGTCATAGTGGCTATCAATAAAGATCCTGAAGCACCAATTTTTAAAAAAGCTACTTATGGTATTGTAGGCGATGCTCTTGAAATTCTTCCTCTGTTAAATGCAGAATTTAAAAAACTTTTGAATTCTTAAGTTAAATATGAAAAAAATTTTCCAGTCCAAGTTTTTTCAAAACTTAATTGTCCTACTTTTTTTGACATTATATCGAACTCTAGCTTGGACTTGGCGAAAGCAAGTTATTTATCATCCTGAAACTCAGGCCTTGGTGGATAAAAAAAAACCTTTTGCCATTGCATGTTGGCACCAAAATAATTTAACAAACATTTGGCTAAATAAAGTGGTCAACGCTATAATTATGGCTAGCCCTAGTTTCGAAGGACGAATGATTGGTCTAGCAATGGAAAAAATTGGCGCGACAATAGCTTGGGGTTCTTCTAGAAAAAAACCAATTGCAGCCTTAAAATCATTAGTTCGCATGACCAAAGAAACGGGAAAATGTCCTGTTATAACGGTTGATGGTCCTATAGGTCCCCGTCATCAACCAAAACCGGGAATTCTTGAAGTTGCTCGTCTTGCAAAACTACCAGTTGTCCCTTTAGGAACTCACGGGCATAATTCATGGGTGCTCAAAAAATCATGGGATCTCACTGAATTACCAAAACCCTTTGCAAGAGTGACTTATTACTTTGGAAAACCCTTGGATATTGCTCAACTTCCTTCGAAGTCAGAGGGCAGTCTAGAGGCTTTAGCCGAGGCCATTGATAATGCACAGCGAAATTCTCTCGAAAGTGTTTGAGACCATACTTAGGAGTTTATAGCCTAAATGTACAACCTAGGGGTTCACAACTTATGAAATTATTTTTTATTCCCATCATCGTAATAGCAAACTTTGCATCTTTTTCGACCCATGCTCAAGTTGTAGCCAAAGTAGGTAATCAAACCATTACCCTCAAAGAGTTTAAATCCGAATACCAACGAGCTAAAGATAATATGAAGGCTATGCCCTATTCACCGACCCCTAAACAGTTTCTGGAAGATTTGATTCGCTTTAAAGTTGGTCTTCAAGAAGCACGGAAAAAACAAATAACAAAAATTCCAGAAGTGAAATTAAAAATGGAACAGGAGCTTTATAAAGCTCTGCTAGAAGTAGAACTTGCAAAGAAAGTTGAAGCTATAAAAATTTCAGATTCTGAAGTAGCTAGTCATTATAAAAAATATCCAAATATCAGAACCAGTCATATTTTGATTCGCTATCCAATTGAATCAACACCCGCCCAAATAAGCGAGGCTCAGAATAGGGCCATGAAAATTTATAATGATGTTTTAAAATCAAAACGCCCTTTCTTTGAACTTGTTCAGTTATACTCCGAAGATGAAATTACAAAGCCTTCGGGTGGAGATTTAGGATTCCAACCCAGCATTAATTTACATCCTTCGTATTATCAAACAGCCGCAAAATTAAAGGTGGGCGAGACGAGTACCCCCATTAGAACCAAATTTGGCTTTCATATCATTCGAAAAACAGGTGTCCAAGATTTTAAAAATGCCGACAAAAATCAGATTCGCATAGGATTGTTTGACCAAAAAAGAAGAGATATTGTTGATCAGTATTTTATAAATTTGAAAAAAACCTACCCTATTTCAATCAACGAAAGCTTAATTCAGTAGTCTTAATCCTTTTATGTGATCGGTCATAGACTTTAAGAGTCCGCGAAATTAGTATGTTTTTATGAATTTATTCACACGCATTATTGTATTATGTCTAATCCTTGTCTCCTGCTCTCGTACGCCAAAAGACAGTTTTGAAGATTCAGTTATTAGAGTAAATGAAGCTAATTTAAGTGGTTTTGAATTTTCAAAAAAACTAGTTCGCAAGTTTATTGAACAGGATATTAAATACCCAAAACAAGAAATTATGACTGTCTTGAAAAAGCAAATAGTCGATGACTTTATTATTCAGGCTTTGTTTGAAGATTTTGCAAGTGCAAATAATATATTAGTTAAAAAAGACTTGTTAGATGAAGAGTATAATAAGTTTAAATCTGGTTATCCTGATACGGATAGTTTTGATATTTTTATAAATGAGAGCGGTCAAACTAAAGCCACTTTTCGCGATGGACTTAAAGAGAAAATCTTAAGAGATCTTGTAAAATCTAAATTATTTGAAGGTCAGCAGTTCAATGTTGAAAGCAAGGAAATTCAAGAATATTACAATAGCAATATAGATGAATTCAAAAGAGAAGAACAAGTTCATCTTAAACAAATTCTTTTTGAAGCTGAAGAAGATGGCGTTCGAATTCAAGATCTCCTTAAAAATTCATCCAATAAAAATTTTGAGACTCTAGCAAGTAAGTACTCATTAGGACCAGAAAAAGCAGTTGGTGGCGACATTGGTTGGGTGAATGTAAATTCTTACTCAGCTTTTAAAGAAGCTGCTGAAAGCTCAGTAGGCCAGGTTACTGGAATTATTAAAAGCGAAAATGGGTTCCATATATTTAAGGTTGTCGATAAAAGGAAAGCCACATTAATTCCACTCAAAGAGGTTGAAACCCGAATCTCAGCTCAAATTTTACAACAGAAGCAGGCTAAGTTTTTAAACTTATGGATTAAAGAAAAAGTGTCTGCTTCTAAAATAAAAATTAACGAGGATCTTATTAATAAAATTTCTGTAAATAAGCCCATTAATCTTTAAGGATATTTATACCATGAAGTTAATTATACTCATCTTTTTATCAGTCACCACTTATGCTAAAACAGTGGATAATATTATTGCTATTGTAAACAAAGAAATAATTTTAAAAAGTGATTTAAAAACTCTTGAAAGTAATATCAAAAAGGGTGTCCTTTTTGATTTAGAATATGCAAGTCTGTTTGATACCAATAAATTAAAGAGTGATAAGAAAACACAAATAGACTACTTAGTCAGTGAACAATTATTCATGGAACATTCTAAAAGCTCTGGTGTATATGATAAATCAAAAAAACAATTAGATTCTGAAATAATTAAAATTGCCGAAGGAAATCAAATGACCCTAGAACAATTCAAAAAAGAAATTGTTAATCAGGGTGTAACTTTTGATGATTATAAAGATTTTATTTTTAAATCATTAATTCGTAAACGTATTATAGATGCAGAGATTACTTCCAGAATTGAAATATCTGAATCAGATATTATTCAATATTTACTTCAAAAAGGTTCTTCGTCTTTTGAACCAAGTTTTGTTTATTCTATTTCTCATATCGTAATTGAAGGAGACGACGACCCTTCCAAAATTGAGTCCTCGATTCGTAAAGATGGATTTGAGGCCTCTTTAAAATTTTCTTTAAATCAAGACAATAAAGGATTTTTGGGAAACTTTAATGAGACTGAACTTGCAAAACCATTTAGATCAACTGTTAAGAATTTAAAGATTTCAGAGGTGAGCTCGCCCATTGCAATGAACGGAAAAATATTTTTTATTCGCTTAGATGATAAAAAAAGAATTAATGAATTACCCGACACTCCAGAAGTTCGGAAAGCTCGATTAGCAATTATTCAATCTAGTATAGCCACGGAAGTCCAGGCTTGGATCGAAGAGAGAAAACAAACTAGTCATATTGTCATAAAACCAATCGAAGGATAAATGAATCATAGATTCCATATTACAACAGGCGATTTAGATGGAATTGGATTAGAAGTAACGCTAAAGTCCTTAATTGCTATTGTAAATAAATCCTCTCAATGTAACTTTATAATTTGGATACATAGTTCGCAGCAAAATGAAGTTCAAGTTTTCTTAAAAAAATATTCTAATCTTAGTTCCAAGAGTAGATTTATAACTTTAAGTGATCTTAAGGAAAAAAAATTATCTAAATTTAATTTCTTAGTTCACCCCGACAAAACTCCTGCTCATTGGTTCAAAATTGTATCCAATCTTTGTTTGACCTCTAAAGATTCTGTAATAACTGGTCCATTATCAAAAACACAGATTCAAAGTGAAGGTATAAATCTTATAGGACATACTGAGATACTTAAACTTGTAACTAAAAAAAATGATTTAAACATGGCTTTTGTTGGAAAGTACTTCTCAATGATTTTATTTACAGGTCATATCCCTATCTACAAAGTTAAATATAATTCTGTTAAGTTCAAAAAATTTCTTAATTTATCTTTAAACTTTCATAAAACAACTAAAAATCAAAAATCCAAATTTAATATTTTAGGATTAAACCCTCATGCAGGAGATAATGGCCTTATTGGTTTAGACGATATTAAAATTCTAAAAGATGTAAAAAAAGTATTTGGTATAGATTCTTTATTACCTGCTGATTCCGCTTTTATAAACTATAAAAAGTTAAAAAATAATCCAACATATGTCTCATTTTATCATGACCAAGGTTTAATCCCGTTTAAAATGGCTCATGGCTTTACCGGTTATCACTTTACACTTGGCTTACCATTTGTAAGAACAAGCGTAGACCATGGCACTGCCAAAGAATTATTTCAATTAAATAAGGCAGATCCTACTTCAATGATAGATGCGATTATTGGGGCAATTAACCTTAAAAAAAGGGGAATCTAAAATCATGAATATATCTTCTGAAATTTTTAGAGAATATGACATAAGAGGTGTATACAAACGTGATTTTGATGAAAGTTTTGCTGAAACTTTAGGGTATTATTATGTCAAATACTTACAAAAAACCTTAAAGAAAAACACGATTACACTTTCTGTGGGATATGATGCAAGACTATCTAGCCCTTCGATCACTCAAGCTCTTTGTGATGGTATAAGCAAGGCTGCTGGGAATGTTATTCTATTAGATCTAATTACATCTCCTATCAGTTATTTTTCGTGCTTTCATTTAGAAACATTAGATGGTGCTTTTATGGTAACAGGAAGCCACAACCCTCCAGATCATAATGGTTTTAAAATATCAAAAGGTAAAACAACTATTCATGGATCAATTATCCAAGAGCTAAGAATACTAATTCAAAATAGTACCATTGATCTAAGTTCACTACCGAAATTAGGCTCTTATGAAACCTATGATATTTTAACACCATATATTGAACGTTATAGTAAAGAATTTACTGGTAAATTTAGAAATTTAAAAATTAGCTATGATTGTGGTAATGGGGCCGCTGGAGTAATCGTTCCACAGCTTTTCGATGCCTTAGAAATGAAGGGTGAAATTCTGTTTCCAGAGCCTGATGGCACTTTTCCAAATCATCATCCAGATCCAACCATTGAAAAGAATTTAGTTGATTTAAAAAATTCAGTACTCAAAAATCATTGTGATGTGGGCGTTGGATTTGATGGTGATGCCGATCGAATTGGTGTGATAGATGATTTAGGTCGACACATTTACGTGGATCAATTCATGATCTTATATGCCAAAAGTATCCTGAAAAAACACCCAATGTCCCCGATCATCGGAGACGTCAAATGTTCACAAACTTACTATGATAAAATTTTAGAATATGGCGGAATACCTGTTATGTGGAAAACGGGGCACAGCTTGATTAAAGAAAAAGTCAGAGACGAGAAATCTCCATTTGGTGGTGAACTTAGTGGGCATGTTTTTTTCAATGATAGAAACTATGGTTATGATGATGCTTTATATGCAAGTTTTCGATTGTTAGAATGTTTAGAAGAGGAAAATATTAAGCTTTCCGAATTTATTGACTCTTTACCAAAAACTTTCACAAGTCCTGAACTTAGAATTGAAGTTCCTGAATCCGAAAAATTTAAGATAGTTACACAACTTATTGAAAAAGCTAAAATTACCTCCACCATTGGAAATATTGGGTTAATTGATCTAAATACTTTGGATGGTTTCAGAGGACGAGTTGAAGGTGGCTGGGCTTTAGTCCGAGCATCTAATACGCAGCCTGCAATAACTATAAGATTTGAATCCATCAGCAAGAATGATCTCACTAATCTTAAAAATGAAATGGCAAAAATGCTTGATCTTAATTTAGATTTTTAATCTATACTTTGGCCGTATAAACTAATTCTACATTTGGAACCAAACAAAAGCCTAAGCCTTTAGTTTTTTATACCGAAAGTTTAACATGTTATTAAAACATGTACTTATTTTTTCCACCCTTTTTTATTATTCTTCGACTTTTGCCAATTGTCTGGAGTATGTCCCTAATGAGTATATTTTAACAACAAGCTATCCTGATCAAGTTTTATCAACCTTAAATGTTTCGTTAAAAACTTCGAGCCAAGATGGT
This sequence comes from Bdellovibrionales bacterium, assembly GCA_041740515.1. GTDB lineage: Bacteria > Bdellovibrionota > Bdellovibrionia > Bdellovibrionales > UBA1609 > JAMLIO01. Next base: position 30,843 of record JBGSLV010000008.1, read on the forward strand.
TTATTCATATATAATCATAGGCAAAATTATTTGCCATTTAAAACCACACAAAAAATAATTAAAAATCTTTCCGAATCAACTCTTGTATTAAAGCTAAATTCAAAGGAATTAAAAAAAATTCAATCTTTAGATTATGTTAATGTTACTTCGAATTGTTTTGTTGAATCTTTAAACTATGATTCTTTTAACTTTCCAAATGATCCATTATATTCAAATCAATGGGGTCTAATTCAACTTAATAATGAATTAGATCTGTTAGGAATTAAATTCGATCTTAAGGTCAAAGTCGCAGTTTCAGACACTGGGTTTGATTTTAATCACGATGATTTACAATCAAAACTTTGGACAAATCAAGTTGAGCTAACAGGACGTTTAGGTTTTGATGATGATGGAAATGGCTGTATTGATGATATACATGGCTGTGATGTCACTTTACAGAACGGTGATATAGGCCTCAACACTTACAAATCTAATCTTCTAGATCATGGAACACATGTCGCTGGAATTATAGGGGCTGCTAGTTCTAATTCTATAGGTGTGGCTGGTGCTGCAATAAACACTGAACTTATCTTAATTCGTGCCTTTTCAAACCAAAGACGAACAACCACTGCAGATCTATTAAAAAGTGTTTATTATGCAGTTAATATTAACGCCGATGTTTTAAATTGCTCTTGGGGAACAGGGAGTTCACCCACTAAGGCTGAATTTAATGCCTTTGAATATGCTAGACAAAACGATGTTGTTGTTGTTGTTGCCGCAGGGAATGATGCAACTTATGCCTCAAGAACTTCTCCTGCGGGATTGCCCAATGTTTTAAGCGTAGGAAGCCATAACTCTAGTTTTCAACTTTCAACATTCAGTAATTTTGGAGACTCAGTAGATATTTTAGCCCCTGGTGGAGATGGAATAGAACGTAAAAATGAAGGTATTTATTCCACAGCTGCATACTCTAAATATTTGCAAAAGAAAGGAACTAGTATGTCAGCTCCTTTTGTCACCGCAGCTATAGCTAACCTTAAATCAGCCTTTCCTAACTTAAGCAGAAATGAACTTATAAATATTTTGTTATTTTCGGCAGATCAAAAGACTGTATCGGCCTATTTCGATCCAAAATATAGCAACTATGCTGCCCTACTTAACTTTAAGAAAGCTTTGCAAGTGGCTAAGGAATATAATAGCGGAGTTTCTATTAATGATTTTAAAAAAGAGCCTAAATCAATAACTTTTTCCGAAAGTTCAAATTGGTTTGAAGAAGAAACTCTGGAAAGAGATTTGAGTTCTGAAACTCAATCAACATCAGGATGTAATTCTAATCAGATGAAATCAGAAGCCCATATTACATCTTGGATTTTTTTGCTTTTACCTATGTTCTGGCTTCAAATAAAAAAAAGGACTCTAAAATAGAATCCTTTTCCAATATAAAGTGAAATTTAAAATATTACTAACTATCCAAGATAGAGAAGGCAACAACAACACCAAAAAGGACAATTGTTTCAATAAATACTAATCCAAGAATCATAGGAGTTTGCATTTTATCTTTTGCATTTGGATTTCTTCCAATTCCTTCCATCGCTGCAGAAGCCACTTTACCTTGACCTACAGCACCACCAAAAGCTGCTAAACCAATAGCAAGAGCTGCTGCAAATCCGTAGTATATTTTATCACTAGGTCCAGATGCTGTTACTGCAACTGCATTAGTTACTTCTTCGGCAAATGCTATGTTAGATAATAGGACTATTACTGCTGTGATCATTTTTTTCATTTTTGGTTCTCCTTTGATTATTTATTAAATTTAAAAAGTTTAAAATAAATTTTAATGATCATGAGACATCGCCATAGAAACATAAATCATTGATAAAATTGTAAAAACAAAAGCTTGCATCCCAGCCACGAATAGGCCCATTAAATAAAATGGAACTGGAACTAAGTAAGGGACTAATTCCGTAAAAACCCCAAGAACCATGTGATCAGCCACCATATTAGCTTTTAATCTTAATCCTAGAGTAACAGGTCGAACAATATGGGAAAAAAGCTCAACTACAAAGATCGCAGGGGCTAGCCACCAAATGGGTCCCATGAAATGTTTGAAATAGGACAATCCGTGAACATAAAAACCAAAGCCATTATAAACAACAAAAACAAATAGACCTACAGCCATGCCGGTATTGATATTTTCTGTAGCTGGAGCCATGCCTGGGAATAAGCCAAAAATATTATTAATAAAAATGAAAAAAAATACTGTAGTAAACATAGGTACGAAGGCGCGTCCTTCATGGCCAATAACCGTTTCAGCCAAAGATGCATTAAATTCAATAAGCTGTTCAAAAATACCTTTTAATGAAAAACCTTTTGCAGGAACAACAGCTTCTTTGCCTTTACCTAATGATAAACGACCTAACGAGGCTAAAAAAACCATAAGACTGATGGAAATAACTGAAGTAGCAATGTGTACATTGGCATGAGTTACTCCAGGAATTCGTTCAACAAAATTGAAAGCTGACATTGCGTTCACCCAAGTTTTAAATATTGCTCTTATTACAACTTTCTATAACTCACAATAACCAAACAAGGCAATACAATTAACACCCCAATTACGAAAGAAATAATGTCTAAACTAGGCCATTGGAAAATAAGATATAGGGAAGTTATGGTCAGTGGTATTTTTGAAAATAGGATCAAAGATCCTAGCAAGGGATGGGTTCCGCTAAAAAAAAACTTTACTGACAGATATATTGACGTTGCTAAAAAAAACATCAAAATTGATCCTAAAATTAGACTAACTTTTGAATTTAGAAGACTAGAACCTATAACAAATTCTATTGAAAAAACGGATAAAGCCCATATTATGTTCATAATATCCCTGTTTAATGTTTATTTTGGCTCTTCTTTATCAAGCTGGTTAAGCGTTGTTATAACTCTATAAATCCATAAGCCTGTGGCTAAAAAAATAAATATGGCTACACCCAAGCCCCTAAGATCTAACTTCGTTTCAAGCCACTGACCAAGATAAATAGCAATTATAACATATACCACAATTTCAAAACCTAAAGAGGTCAACTTAGCATACGCATTCATCGACTTTCTTCTGGATTTATCTAATTCTGATTTTGGTTTAGCGTCTTCTTTTTGTTCCAGTTGGACCTCCTGGTTGAAGATCTAAACGTTTGCGCATTTTCTCAATTTGGCTCTCTATAAAAACGGCCGCAACAGGGTCTGTATTTTCGTTTTTATACTTAACAAGTGCATCCAGAGCTTTTTGATATTCATTGTTTTCTCGAAAAGCTACTGAAAGTAAAATTGGAACTTGCTGTTTATTAGCCTCTTCAGGAAAGGTTTCTATGGCCTCAGTAAGAGGAACTACTGCCCCGGCATAATTTAAAAGCCCCATTAAGGCTTGCGAATGAAGTATTGAAGCCTCAACAAATTTGGCTTTATTTAATATCTTATTATTATCTTTTTGTTCTTTATTTAGACTTTCAATCTCATTTATAGCTTGTTGATATTCTCTCTTGTAATAATAAGATCTACTGATTCTAACTTTAGAATCGATACACAGCATTGGGTCCGCACAAGTTTCTACAACTTCAGAAAAATGTGTTAGTGCATTTTCGTAATCCTGAAGATGAATGAAATATATTTCTGCAAGTTTAAAATGATAGGATTCTATTTGTTGTCTTGAAGTAGCTAACGGTAATAATTCATTTAAACTATTAATAGCACAGTTAAAGTCTTTTAGTTTTCTTTCACAAATATCAACAGCCAGATTCAAAGCTATAGTTTTTTGCTCTGTAGTTTTAGCCTTATTTATAGCTCTCATCGTCAAAATAAGAGCTTGTTTGTCTTTATTATTAGATGAAAGGTTTGAAGCTTTATCAATTGTGGCTTCAAAGGACGAGCATGATGTTAAAAAAAAGCCCAATAAGGCAAAGTAAAAAAACTTCATTATTGAATTAAAGGATCACCCACTTCCTCTTGATCGTCTTGAATTAATGCAACACCTGTTACATGTTCTCCCGCATTAAGGTTAATAATTCTTACACCTTGTGTGTTCCGACCAAAAACAGAAATGTCTTTAACACTGGTACGAATAGTCTGACCCTCATTTGTAGTCACTAATATGTTATCCAATTCACTAACTTTTTTAACACTAACTACTTCACCCACTTTATCAGTTATCTTTTGAGTGATAATTCCAACGCCACCACGAGATTGTTTGCGATATTCATCCAATGGAGTTCTTTTGCCGTAGCCGTTTTTCGTAATTATTAAAATTGTTGCTGTATCATTAGGTTCTATAACCTCGGCTCCGACGACTTCATCTTCCCGACCAAGTGTAATGCCTTTTACTCCACGAGCGGATCGCCCCATAGGTCTAGCATTACTTTCATCAAATCGTATAGACATCCCATCTTTAGTCACAATTACAACTTCGTTTTTACCGTTCGTCATTCTTGTACTTACTAGATTATCATCTAGATCAATCTTAACTGCTATAAGTCCCGAAGGTCGTGGTCTTGAAAATTCATCTAATGAAGTTTTTTTGATAATACCTTTTTTAGTAACTGAAATTACAAAACAGTTGGGATCAAAATTATCGACTGGCAAAATGGCATTTACTTTTTCACCTTGTGCCAGTTGAACGATATTATTAATCGATCGACCTTTGGCTGTTCGACTCCCTTTAGGAACTTTATAAGCTTTAAGCCAATATAACTTACCTTTGTCTGAATAAACCAATAGTGTTGTGTGCGTAGTTACACTGAAAACTTCAGAAACATAGTCTTCTTCTTTAGCTCCACTGCCTTTAAGACCCTTCCCACCGCGCCTCTGAACACGATACTCATCAAGATCGATACGTTTAATATATCCTGTATTAGTTAAAGAAATAATTACATCCTCTTGAGCAATTAAATCTTCATCCTCCATCTCTTCACCATCATCTTCAATAACAGTGCGACGAGGATTAGCGTATTTTTCTTTAATTTCTTTAAGTTCATTAGCAATTATTTTATAGACCTCAGTCACATCAGCTAACACTTTTTTAAGCCATTCAATTGTTTTCATTACTTCATTGTATTCATCTTCAATTTTACTACGCTCAAGACCTGTCAATCTTTGTAGTCGCATTTCTAAAATTGCTTGAGCTTGTTTTTCTGAAAAAGCGAACTGTGTGATTAAATTAATTTTTGCTAAAGCCGCTTCTTTAGACGCTCTAATGGTTTTGATAACTTCTTCTATCTGATCTAAGGCTCTTTTTAAACCTTCAAGAATATGCGCTCTTGCCTCAGCCTTTTTTAAATCAAAAATCGATCTTCGAGTTACAACATCTCTTCTGTGTTCGACAAAGGCCTCAAGAACCTGTTTTAAATTAAAAACACGAGGTTGATTTCTAGAATCTAAAGCTAAAGTTATAATTCCAAAGCTAACTTGCATTTGAGTAAATTTATAAAGTTGATTTAAGATGACTTGACCATTTTCACCGCGTTTTATTTTTATAACAACACGCATACCTTCTCGGCTAGATTCATCTCTGATATCTGATATACCCTCAAGTTTTTTATCTCTAACTAAATTGGCAATAGATTCAATAAGTCGAGCTTTATTCACTTGGTATGGGATTTCCGAGATGATAATGTTCTGCTGTTCTTTTTTGACTTCAACTTCGGCAACCGCTTTTAGTGTGATTACACCTCTTCCCGTTCTATAAGCCTGAATAATACCTTTTCGACCGGAAACAATTCCATAAGTTGGAAAATCAGGACCCGGAATACATTCAATCAATTCATCGATACCACAATTTGGATTTTCAATAAGTTTTAGGCAACCATCAATAACTTCACCTAAATTATGGGGAGGTATATTAGTTGCCATACCAACCGCAATCCCCGAACTTCCATTTACTAGTAAATTTGGATATTTCGCTGGTAGCACAGTTGGAATCATTAAGGAGTCATCGTAGTTTGGAATAAAATCTACTGTTTCTTTGTTGATATCTTGCAGTAACTCTTCTGCAAGTTTAGTCATTCTAACTTCCGTATATCGTTGAGCAGCCGGGCTATCACCATCGATAGATCCAAAATTCCCTTGCCCATCGATCAAACACTCGCGCATAGAAAACTCTTGAGCCATACGTACCATTGTGTCGTAAACCGCAGTATCACCATGAGGGTGATACTTACCTATAACATCCCCAACAACGCGTGCAGATTTCTTATAAGGTTTATCATGAGTGTTTTTTAAGTCATTCATTGCAAATAAAATTCTTTTATGAACAGGTTTTAATCCATCCCGAACATCAGGAAGCGCACGGCCTACGATTACACTCATAGAGTATTGTAAGTAGGCCTCTTTCATCTCTTTATTTATGTCTACATTAATTATATTTGCTATTGGGTTTACGTTTTCCATTTACACATCCAATTCTTTAACCATTAATGCGTTTGTTTCAATAAATTTTCTACGCGGCTCTACTTCTTCACCCATCAATACACTGAAGGTATCGTCAGCTATCATTGCATCATCAACGTTTACTTTTAATAGTGTTCTATTTGCAGGATTTAATGTTGTTTCCCATAATTGCTCTGGGTTCATCTCACCAAGTCCTTTATAACGTTGGACGTAAAGACCTTTTTTACTCATTTCCATTACAGTGTCGTAAAGCTCTCTGTAAGTAAACACTTCAACTTCATCAGTTTCATTTTTTACTTTAGCAGGTAAAACCATTTGATCGATTGTTGAATGCCAAATTTTTCTAAGTTCAAGCATATCAGACTGTTCAAATGTATCTTCATTTAGATTGGTAAAAAATGATTTACCAAACTTGACTGTTTCAATTTTAATATTTTTTGATGTATTTTCTTTTTCAGTGACAACAAATTTAATTTTCGCAATTCCAAGAATGGGATTATTTTTAAAATACTCCTGCATTTTCTCCATAGTTTTATCAATATAACTAAGGTCAGAGCTGAATAAACTAAAATCTATATTAGATTCAACCATGAATTTTAAAACTTCTGGATCTGCTTTGTAAGAACTTTTGTGTAATAAATCATAATAATTCGAAATGCTTAAGAAAAAGTTTTTTAGTTCTTTCTCAGTTGTTCCAACTTTTAAATTATTAAAAGTTATATTTGAAAGACTTGTTGATAACAGATAGTTCATTAAGCCTTTTTCGTCTTTAATATATTCTTCATTTTTACCTTTTTTAACTTTGTACAAAGGAGGCTGTGCTATGTAGACATAGCCTTTTTGCAAAATTTCTGGGAGCTGACGATAAAAGAAAGTTAATAATAAAGTTCTGATATGAGATCCATCAACATCGGCATCTGTCATGATTATAATTTTATGGTATCTTATTTTATCGGGATTTACATTTTCTTTACCAATCCCTGTCCCAAGAGCAGCTACCATCATTTTGATCTCTTCATTTGCAAGCATTTTATCAAAACGAGCTTTTTCTACATTCAGAATTTTACCTTTTAGGGGCAATACAGCTTGTGTTTTTCTGTCTCTTGCTTGTTTTGCTGATCCTCCCGCAGAATCACCCTCTACTAAATAGAGTTCGCATAGTGCAGGATCTTTTTCTTGGCAGTCCGCCATTTTTCCAGGTAAAGCTCCACTATCTAAAGCGGTTTTTCTTCGAGTTAAATCTCTTGCATTTCTAGCTGCCAATCTTGCTTTCGCAGATTCAACACACTTTTTTACAATGTTTTTTGCTATACTTGGATTTCTATCTAACCAATCTGCAAGCTTCTCATTAACTAAAGATTCGACTATTCCTTTTACTTCTGCATTTCCAAGTTTAGTTTTCGTCTGCCCTTCAAACTGAGGGTCAACAACTTTTACACTTACGACTGTAGCTAACCCCTCTCTTATATCATCCCCATCTAAGTTAGCTTTTAACTCTTTAAGCATATTTTGTGTAGTTGCATAAGAGTTAATCGTTCTTGTTATTGCGCCCTTAAATCCAATAAGATGAGATCCACCTTCATGAGTGTTTATATTATTACAGTATGTATAAATAGTTTCTGTATATGAATCATTCCACTGCATTGCAACTTCAACAGCAACATCATCTTTATTACCAGAAAAGAATATTACTTCATTATGAAGTGGCTTCTTTTTTTCATTGATATGATTTATAAAATCAACTAAGCCTTTTGAAAATTGAAAAATTTCTCTTTGACCTGATCTTTCATCGTTTAGATGTATGGCCAGACCAGCATTTAAAAATGCAAACTCTCTAAATCTGTTTGCTAAAATATCATATTGGTAAGTAATGGTTTCGTCTTTAAAAATTGTTCTATCAGCTTTAAAAGTAGTTTTAGTTCCAGTTTCAGATGCTATTCCAATCTCTTCAAGTGGACCTTGTGGTACACCAATTTCATACTTTTGTCGCCAAACCTTGCCATCTCGTTTAACCTCAACTCGGCAAGTTGTTGATAAGGCGTTTACAACTGAAGCTCCAACCCCATGCAATCCACCAGATACTTTGTAGGTATTGCTATCGAACTTTCCTCCTGCATGTAATACAGTCATTACAACTTCTAATGCCGATTTTCCACTCTTATGGGCTGAAACAGGAATTCCTCTTCCATCGTCTTGTACTGTTATTGAATCATCAGGGTGTACCGTAACGAAAATATTTTTACAAAAGCCTGCTACGGCTTCATCAACAGAGTTGTCTACAACTTCCCATACTAGGTGGTGATATCCTTTTTGCGTTGTATCACCAATATACATACCAGGACGTTTTCTTACAGCTTCTAATCCTTCTAAAACTTGAATTGAACCCGCATCATATGTATTTTTCGATACTGAAGGATTTGAATTTGCTTCCATGTAATCTCTCCGTTAACAAATATTATTTTCTAAATATCTAAATTAAGTATTTGGCCCTTTTCAATTTTAAATTGGCTATGGGGCCCCATAGACTTTTCCACATTATTTGATCGATCTGTTGTCGTGATCACAATTTGTGAATTTATACTTTTTAAAAAATCCACAAGTTTTACCCTTTTTCCTTCGTCTAATTCAGACATAACATCATCAAGTAGTAAAACGGGTTTCTCATTTCTAACCTCAAGCCGATAAATTACTTCAGCTATCTTAAAAGCGATTATTAAACCACGCTGTTGACCCTGTGAACAATAATAACGCGAGTCCTTCCCATTCATTAAAAATTCAATCTCATGCTTGTGAGGACCTAATAGGCTATATCCAGTAGCAACTTCGGCTTCAAAAAGTCTTTTAAAGTTAAATTCAAAAATTTCTTTTAGTTTTTTTTCATCAAATTCTACCAACTCCATTTTTGACGCTATGTATCTAAATTGAAATGTTGTATTTATACCAAACATAAAATTGATGGCTATTTGGATATAGGATTCAAATACTTTTAAAAAATATAATCTAAGTTCAATTAGATCTAAAGATTGTTTTACAAAAAGATCATTTATTGCCTCAAGAACCTTTTTTGCTTGATCAGGATGTTTATTCCCAATGTTCACATCATTTAATATTTTATTTCTAGCTTTCAATATTTTTTTATATTGAGTTACTGACTTTGTAAATTCAGGTAAGCTTTCAATAAAATCATCAATTAAATTTCTTCTCTCTGATGGTCCATTTTTAATAGCCGATAAACTTTCAGGACTAAATAGCACTATCGGACACATTGTTGATATCTTTGTTGATACTGTTCTTTTCTGGTTCAACCAAATTGTTTTTTTTGTGGCTTCTATTTCGATTCTAAATTTATTATTAACCAAGTTAAGATCTATGAATTCGGACTTTAAAACTGAAATTTTATTATCACCAGATAGTTCTCTTATACAATGTGAAACATCTACCGTTCTGAACGATTTACCACGAGCTAAAAAATATAAGCTTTCTAAAAAATTTGTTTTTCCTTGCCCATTTTCACCATAAAATACATTTACGCCATTTTCCAGATGTATCTCTGTCTTCTTGAAATTTCGGTAATTCAGTAGTTCAATTTTTTGAAAAGACATTTGTTCTTTTAATTTTCATATTCGCATCGGCATAACGATACATTTGTAATCAATATCAATAGCGGGCTTAATTAAACCTGGAGATAAATGATCATTTAAAGAAATTGAAAGGTTCTCTTCATTAAAGCTTGCTAATACATCTAGAACGTATCGGGCATTAAATCCAATCTTTAAATTATCACCAGTGTACTTGATTTCAATCTCTTCTTTTGCATCTCCCATTTCAGGGTTGTTTGAAGTTATTTCCATTTTTCCATCAGTCAAAGAAAATGTAACACCTTTTGATTTTTGATTTGAAAGTAATGAGACCCTCTTTAAAGAGGCCAATAAATTTTCTCTGGGAACTTGTAAAGATAAACCTAATTTTTGTGGAATTAGTTGTTGATAATTAGGATATTTCCCCTCGATTAATCTTATAAACAGATATGTTTTATTGGTTCTTACAATAAGCTGAGCACCCTCAACAGCCATTTCTAACATATCATCTGAAAAATCTAAGATTTTTTTAAGTTCATTAAGACCTTTTTTAGGTATAATAATGCCTGGACCTAAATCAAATTTTTCTGACATGGCATCAATAGGCCTATCAACCAAACTTAATCTATGTCCATCAGTGGCTACCATTCTAAAAAATGCTTTATTTTCTTTAACGTGCTTTTCAAAAAACACACCATTTAAGTGGTAACGTGTTTCATCATTGGACACACTGTAAACTGTTTTTTCAATCATTTCCGATAAAACTTTTGAATTTATTTTTGTGAACTTGTCTGTGGATAATGTTGGAAACACCGGATACTCGTCAGGGTTTAATCCTACAATATTAAAAATACTTTTACCCTGTGAGATTTCAATCCAGTGATTTTTCTTCTTTTCAAAAGATACCATTCCATCTGGAAGTTCTTTTAAAATTTCAAATAAGCTTTTTGCATTAATAACAGCTTTACCCTCTTCTTTGACTTGGCAAGAAATTTCATCTGTAAGACTGACTTCCAAGTCTGTGGCATAGATCTTTACTAAATTACTTTTTGTCTCTAAGAGAACATTTACCAAGACTTGCATGGTATTTCTTTTCTCAACAACATTTTGTGCTTTTGCAATAAGATTTAAAAACTCTTTTTTATCAATCTGAATTTTCATATTTTTGTTCCTTTAAATCCCTATATCTATATATTTAAATAATAGTATAAGTAGTAGGGGCTGTTAGTATGCCTATAACCTATTTAAGTACTTAAAATTATTATTAAAAACCTGTGGATAATTTACTGTATAAAACCCACTTAACTTACCACTTATCCACTGAAGAAGCTTACCCACAAACTTATACCTAAGATATCAACAACGCTATCCACAATTAACATTCACAGCCCTGTGATATTGTGGATAGATGTCTCTAAGTCTTCGATATCACTTGATAAATCTGGATCTTTTAGCCGTTGACTCTCAATCCTTTTAATCGCATTTATAACAGTTGTATGATCTTTGCCTCCAAAGGCACGGCCAATTTCAACAAGCGATTTATCTAAGTGTTTTTTGATCAAAAACATTGTTATTTGCCGTGCAGTTACGATGGGTTTTGTCCTTGATTTAGCTTTTAAGTCTTGGACTCTAATTTTGTAATGCTCAGATACAATCCTTTGGATGTCTTCTATCGATAGGGCTTGTTGCTCTATATGCGCGGCTAATACTTTTTTACATAAATCTAGATCTATTGTGTCTCCGTTTAGATCTGAATAAATTCTCACTTTATTTAAATTACCTTCCAATTCACGTATGGATCTTTTAGATATTTTAGCTAGATAGTTAACAACCTCATTAGATAAACGAATACGCTGTTCTTCGGCTTTATATCGTAAAATAGCAACCCTAGTTTCCACATCTGGCATCTGAATATCAGCAATCAATCCCCACTCAAGCCTTGTTCTGATACGATCCTCGAGTCCTTTTATATCCTTCGGCATTCGATCACTTGCTACTACAACTTGTCTTTTAGACTCTAAATATTCATTGAGAGTATGAAAAAATTCCTCTTGAACGGCTTCACCACGTCCTAGAATTTGTATATCATCGACTAATAACATATCCGCTTGATCACGGTACTTTTGGCGGAATTTATGCATTTCGCTTCGTCGAATACTTGAAATACATTCATTTAAAAATCGTTCTGCAGAGACGTAACATATTTTGATTCCTGGGCTTTTAGTTAATATATGAGTTCCAACAGCGTTGATGAGATGAGTTTTCCCCATTCCTGTTGGTCCGTAAATAAATAAAGGATTGTACCGCCTTGAAGCTGGATTTTCTGCAACACTAAAACAAGCGGCATGGGCAAATTCATTGTTACGACCAACCACAAAACTTGAAAAAGTATAAGATGGATCAAGGTTGTCAGAATTACCTTGTTTTAAGTTATCGCTATAATTTTTATAGTTTACAACACCTTGTTGTGTTGGCGTGTTATAGGTTTTAGTTTGGTGCTGTTTAAAGGTTGCTGCTAAATTTAGATTAGATTCATGAGTTTCTTCATTTTTTTGTGTAATTTTGGGATCAACTACGATTTTTACCTCAAAATTATTGTTGTAAAATTGGGCAATTTCTTGGCGAATTTGCGACATAAAATTTTGTGAAATCCAATACTCATGAAGGTCTGTTGGCACACCAAGTTCAAAAACAAGTGAACCATCTAAATCATTAATTTTTAATAGTTCGGTGGGTACTAACCACAGATTTAACGGTCTATTGTCGATACTTTTGTTTTGGAGGTTTTTTTTAACTTTTTCCCAAAAGTCATGATAATCAAGCTGCAATTGTCCTCCCTATATTGTTTTGTCTCAAAGAGCATTTTACGACATGTGGTTGATCTTCATTAGATATTTTTTTGAGCTATATTTGTTAGCACGGCCTGTGGATAAGTCAAACACTTGACCTTTGCTTCTGCTCTGTGATTAATTGCGTCTTTAGTCAAATAGGCCCCTGATTTATGAAGCCATTTGTAACTCAAATATTTTGTATGCCGGTTTAATTATGTGCATATGATAAGGAGAATGTGTGAAAAGGACGTACCAACCTAGTCGAAAAAAAAGAAAATCTACTCATGGTTTTAGAGCCCGTATGGAAACAAAAAGCGGAAGAGATGTACTGTCTCGTCGAAGAGCTAAAGGCCGAAAGAGATTGACAGTTGCCGTTGGTGGAAAATAAGTCGTATTTTGTTCTGAAGAGTTCCAAAGATTTTGAGCTTATTAAGCTGAAAGCCTCAAAAATTTATTTGGAAAAGAAAATCCTTGTTTGTTACTTAAAAAACAACCTTGCTCATCATAGAGTAGGTTGGACTTTACCTAGGACTATTGGCAATGCCGTGCTTAGAAATAGGCTTAAAAGATTCTCCAGAGAGTTTTTCAGAACAGAAAACCAAAACGATTCTAAAATAAATTTAGATGTGAACCTAGTATTTCTAAAATCTGGTTCCATTCATTTTAAGAAGATGGATTATAATGATTTTAAAAAATTGCTATTGCCATGCTGGCATAAAATTACAAACTAAATCAAGTTTCTATTCTTTTTTTCTTAAGGGTCTATCTTTTTTGGCTTTACTATTTATTGGCCTCTATAGATCTGTTTTTACGGCTCATTTCGGTGCAGGTGTTTGTAGATTTGAACCCTCGTGTTCCTCTTATGCGAATCAAGCATTTTTAGAATTTCCATTTTTTTTGGCTTGTAAACTGGTTTTAAAAAGAATTATTAAATGTTACCCAGGATCAAGTTTTGGTGCTGACCCACTGCCTAGATTAATTCATCCTTCCCATAATTCATCGGAGATTGTTCATGAGTCCAGATAAAAAACCTAATTTTTTTGAACCAAGAACAATTATTGCGTTTGCTCTTACAATGGTAGTCTTTGTTCTTTGGCAAAATCATATGAAGACTAAATATCCACATGTTTACAAAACAAAAAGCAAGACAATAGATGAAAAATTGATAAATGACCCTTCGGATACTTCTACTAAAGTTACTGACCCAAAAACACTATCTCAAACTACAAAAGAGCCCCAAAATTCAAAAATTGTAAATATAAATTCAACGGATGAAGTGGCTTTACCAGAAGTTTTTGAAAATTTTAAATCGGATAAATGGTCTGCAAAAGTAAGTAATTATGGTCTTGAGTTTACAGATATTCAGCTTAAAGAGTATAAGCAAAGATCTTTAAAAGATATTAGCTTTAATAAACAATTTAAAACGACTTTTTTTGGTCTGTCAGAACCTATCCCTTTTACTATCAAAAAAAATGAAACAGAAATCGTTGGAACTTACATTTCTGATAAAGGTAAAATTGTAAAAACGCTTAGATTCAATCCTGAAAACTATTCTGTTTTATCAACTTATGAAATTCAAGGCGACTTCCCGGGTTTGTCTGTTTATATGTCACTTCCAGTAAATACTAATATTAATTCAAATTTTCTTTTTCCAACTTTCGAAAGGCAAGAATTTGTTGCTATAAATAATGATGGAGAAGATCGAGATTTAATTTCTGATAAAGATTTTGCTACTCGATCTTTTTCACAAGTTAAACTTCTTTCTCTTGGTTCACAGTTTTTTTCAAATGCAATTGTTGATAATTCGTCATTAAAGCCTAACGCACTTGTGTATGCTGCAAATACAAATGATGTTGTCGTTGCTCGCCTTGATTACGAATTTTCAAAAGACCTTAAATCTTTTTATATATCTCAGACTTACTTCTCTGGTCCAAAAGATGATGTAATTTTAAAAAGTGTTGATAAGCAAATGTTCACATTAATAAACTTTGGAATGTTTCAAGTTATCTGTGAACCCATACTATATCTTCTAAAGTTTTTTTATTCTAAGTTTTCTAACTATGGCATAGCTATTATTTTACTTACTCTTCTTATGAGGATGCTAGTCTTCCCAATTGCTTATCGTGGCTATAAGTCCATGGATAAGATGCAGAAGATTCAACCCCAACTCAAGTTAATAAGAGAAAAATTTAAAGATGATTCTCAAAAAGCAAATTTAGAAACTATGGCATTAATGAAGAAGGAAAAAGTTAACCCGGTAGGTGGTTGTTTACCTATGTTGCTTCAGTTACCAATATTTTTTGCTTTTTATAGAGTTCTATCTGAAAGCATCGTTATGTACCAAGCCCCTTTTATTTGGTGGATAACAGACCTTAGTTTAAAGGATCCCTTTTACATTTTACCAGTTCTTATGGGCGCAACAATGTTCATTCAACAAAAATTAACACCTACAGCTTTGGAACCTATGCAGCAGAAAGTTATGCTTTTTATGCCTTTAATTTTTTCTGTCTTTATGATTTCTTTACCAAGTGCATTAACACTATATATTTTCGTAAGTACACTCTTTGGTGTATTACAACAGTATTTATTTACAAAGTCTAAATCACCTTTACCAATTGCAATCAAAGGAGTATGACATGATGGGTTTCTTAAATAGGATTTTTGGAGGGGCTGCAAAAAAAAATAAAGTTGAATCTTTTATTGAAGATAAAATGGTAACTTTACTTAATAAGGCAGGTCTAAAATTATCATTTGACCTAAAAGTTTCTGAAGATCAAAAAAAGATTTTAATTGATCTGTATGGAGAAGATGAAGTCTTAGCTAAAGATCGTGATGCTCAACTTTTAGATGCTTTCCAACTTTTCCTTAAGAGATCTTTACAGAATGATTTCCCAGATGAGAAAGTAACAATTATTGTTGATTGCGATTCTTATAGAGAACAATCAGATGACGAATTAACTAAGTTTGCTGAGAAGCTGAAAGACCAAGTTCTTAAAAAGAAAAAGCCTGTATATTTTAGAGCCTTACCACCAAGAGAAAGAAAAATTGTACATCAACATTTTTCTGAAGATAAAAGGTTTAGAACAAAAAGTATCGGCGAAGGTATGTTTAAAAAGATTAAGATCTCTTTAGCTAGTGATAAGACTAACTCTTCACCAAATTCTAGGCCAAAACAACCCTTTAAAAAACGCGATGCTAGTTATAAGCCAGTAAGTTCTTTAGAGGATACAACATCTGGTAATATAGACCATAATTCATCAGATTCGGTTGATCAGGAATCATCATCTTCTGAAATATGATTTATAATTTGGATGATACCATCTGTGCTCAGTCAACTCCTTCTGGCCGGGGGGGGATTCATGTTATTAGAGTTTCCGGTACCAAAAGTGTTGAGATCATAAGGCAAATTTGTCCTCAGTTGTCTGGTATGTCTTCGATTGATTCTCATAGAGTTTATTACGGATATATTAAAAGTTCAGATTCTTCTAAAATCCTTGATGAGGTTCTGATTTCATACTTTAAGTCTGGTCGTTCATTTACTATGGAAGATACTATTGAAATTTCATGTCATGGTAATCCAATTATTGTTAAAAATATTTTAGAAATACTTATTCAAAATGGTTGCCGTCTTGCAGAACGCGGAGAGTTTACATATCGGGCTTATAAAAGTGGGCGTATTAGTTTGCCACAAGCGGAAGCTGTTCTGTCGTTGATTGAATCTAATACTTCAAAACGTATATCTAAATCCTTAGATATACTAAGTGGAGATAATTTAAAAAATTTAATACTATTTGAAGATAATTTGATTGGTTTGATCTCTAATCTTGAAGCAAGAATAGATTTTTCGACTGAAGACATAGAAGTGGATTCTGATAATGATTTAATTCAAAAATTAACATTACTGATTGATAAACTTGAAGCTGCTTTATTGTCTTTTCAGAATCAAAGCTTTGTAGATAAGGGTTTAAAAACTATTATAATTGGGCCACCGAACGCTGGTAAATCTAGCCTTTTTAATGCTCTACTAGGCACCAATCGATCAATAATATCTTCTATTCCAGGTACAACACGGGATTATTTAACTGAAACAATCCATATTAAGGGTTTTCCTTTTCAAATTATTGATACAGCAGGGTTAAGAACAGAAGCCGATGAAATTGAAAAATATGGTATTGATAAAGTTAACTCTCTTCTTGAACTTGCAGATTTGGTTATAGTATTAATAGCGGCTGATGATTTAAATTTTGCTTTTTTGCAGATGATAAATTCTAAATTTCTTCATGGAAGAGTAATTTTTGCTGTTAATAAAATTGATGTTCGAGAAAGTATTACAAGTTCAGATTTAATATCTGCTTCTGGTTTAAATATTAAGGATTCTTCTTTAGGTTTTTACAATTTTAATGAATTATTTTCTAACCCATTATTCATTTCGATAACAAAAAATTTTGGTATGGCAGAACTTGAGTCAGCTATGTTGGAACATGTAAACTCTTTTGAAAACTATGAAGACTTCAATATTTTGAATATAAGACATGCATCAATACTTAAATTATCATTAGATCAGTTAGAATTAGCTAGGAATGTTTTAAGTCAAAATCTCGGGGATGAGTTTGTTCTAACTCATCTAAATTCAGCCCTAAAGTCATTTTTTACTATTATGAATGAAGACAATGAGGAAATTGTTCGGGATCGGATTTTCAAGGATTTTTGCCTTGGTAAATAGTTCCACATAAAATGCATGTTGATAGAGTGCCAATTTCTATTTTAATGACATGGTAGACTAACGGGTCTGTATAGTTGGTTATTTCTACTCAAAGCTACAATTTTATAGACCTAACCCTGGAATTAATTGTAATTACTCATTTATATGAATGTTAATTTTGATGTTATAGTTGTTGGTGCAGGGCATGCTGGAGTTGAGGCTGCTCACGTTTGTGCTCAAAGAGGCCATAGTGTTGCCTTACTTTCAACAGATATTTCTAAAACTGGTTATATGAGTTGCAATCCTTCGATCGGTGGTCTTGCTAAAGGGCACATGGTACGTGAGCTTGATGCATTAGGTGGTGTCATGGGTGAAGTCTCGGACAAGTCGACCATTCAGTTTAAGAAGTTAAATGCCCGGAAAGGTCCAGCAGTAAGAGGGTCACGAGCACAGTGTGATAAATCTTTGTATTCAGAATCTGCTTTTAATTTGATTTCAAAACATCCACGTATAGCTCTATTACCACATGAAGTTATTGAACTCATTATTGAAGACGATAAATGTACTGGGGTTAAAGTTTTAGATGGCTCCTACATTAGGGCTAAAAAAGTGATTTTAACTACAGGCACTTTTATGAACGGCATGATGTATATAGGTTTAAAAAAAGTTTCTGGTGGTCGAGTCGGTGAAAAAGCAACTTCTGGTATATCTCAACAATTAAATACTTTTGGATTCAAAGTTACACGTCTGAAGACAGGAACACCCCCAAGGTTACAAAAAGATTCAATAAATTGGTCTATTTTACCTAAAGAGTTTGGCGATGCTGAGTTCCATCCTTTTAGTATTTTAAGTAAACCTCAAATACCTTTTGGGCCAGTGTCTTGTGCCATCAGTTATACCAACGAAAAGACTCATGAAATTATCAGAAAAAATCTGGATAAGTCAGCTATGTTCACAGGTCTTATTGAAGGGATTGGACCTAGGTATTGTCCAAGTGTCGAAGATAAAGTTGTACGTTTTGCAGATAAAGAACGTCATCAAACCTTTTTAGAACCTGAGGGTTTGAATTCTGATTCTATATACTTGCAAGGAATATCTACTTCTTTGCCCGAAGATATACAGCTTGAATTCTTGCAAACTATTCCTGGGTTAGAAAAAGTTAAAATGTTACGGCCAGGATATGCCGTCGAATATGATTTCCTACAACCTACTCAAATCAATCCTACTCTTGAAACCAAAAATATAAATAGTCTTTATTTTGCAGGTCAAATTAACGGTACTAGTGGTTATGAGGAAGCGGCTGTTCAAGGATTTATGGCTGGAATTAATGCCAGCTTATCTATTTTTGAAGAAGATAGTTTTATTCTTAAAAGACACGAAGCCTACATTGGTGTGCTTATTGATGACCTTGTTACTAAAGGCACAGAGGAACCCTATAGAATGATGACTTCAAGAGCCGAGTTTCGTTTATTGCTCAGAGAAGACAATACCTATGAGAGACTTTCTAACTATGCAAACAAATATTGTTTATACTCAGATGCAAAATCTGTAAAAGTTTTGCAATTGCTTAATGATCGTATTTCTTACAAGAATAGTTTAGAGAACTTTAAAATAGTTCCAAATTCTAAATGGAATTCTGTTCTTGTTAGTCTAGGAACAAAACCCCTTTTAAAGCAATCCTCTCTTTCCGAATTGTTAAGACGTCCTGAAATATCCCCTTTTCACATGAAAAATTTTGATGAGAAATTTATGGTCGCTGATGAAATCTCGGATTCTGTAGCCATCGATATCAAATATGAGGGTTACATAAGGAATGAAATTGAATTGATAAAAAAAATGAGCCGACTTGAGAATGCTACCATACCCTTAGATTTTGATTTTCATTCTTTGCATTCCCTTTCCATTGAAGAGAGAGAAAAGTTATCTTCAATCCGTCCTTTGACTTTGGCACAGGCCTCTAGGATTAGTGGTGTAAACCCTTCTGCTATTCAAGCTTTAATGGTAAGATTAGGATATTGATATGTCGGATCTTATTGATAAGTATTGTTTACTTATCCAAAAGTTCAACCCAATATTGAATTTGATTAGCCCCAAAGACTTGTCTTCTTTACGGAATAAGCACGTCTCTGATGCTATTGAATCATCACGAGTATTCCTGGCTATTCATGAGCAATCAACTGATTACTCCATCTTCGACATTGGCTCTGGAAATGGAACACCTGGCTTAATTTGGGCTATTCTTAATCCTAGCGTTCACCATAGTTTAGTTGAAATCGATCAACGTAAAGCTGAATTCTTAAAGCATTGCTGTAGGTCTTTAAAATTAACCAATGCCAATGTTCTTAATGAAGATTTTAATAAAGTTCAATATCCGAGTAATGCTATTATAACAGCTAGGGCTTTCATGAACTTAAACAAGTTAATGAAGCCAGGAGGCATAGTTTTAAATTACCCATGCTACTTTTTAAAAGGTTCCACGTGGAACAAAGAATTGGACGGGATTGAATCCATATTTCTTAAGCCCTATCAATACAACTTGGATAATGGGACTGAACGAACATTGTTGGAATACCTACCTGTAAAGAACTAGACCTTTTATGCACTTAGTCTTTGATCTAATTGCTAGACAGGAATAGTTCCACGTGGAACTATTAAATTTATTGTGGAGGGTTAGAATGGCAAAGGTTATTTGCATTGCAAATCAAAAAGGTGGCGTAGGTAAAACAACAAGCTCTGTGAATATCGCATCGTGTTTGGCTGAAATGGGGCGAAAAGTCCTTTTGATAGACATGGATCCACAAGGCAACGCGTCAAGTGGGCTTGGCATTAAGCGTCACGAACAGTCTGAGGGAAATATATATCATGTCCTTATTGGTGAAAAAGCGATTAAAGACACAATTTTCCCTACTGGTCATAAAAATCTCAATATTGTACCAGCTAACCCTGATCTTGTTGGTGCAGAGATTGAATTGATCGACGTTCCAGAACGTGAATTCCGTCTCAAAGAAGCATTACAAGATATTCAAGCAAATTTTCACTATATATTTATAGATTGCCCCCCCTCCCTTGGATTATTAACAATCAATGCAATGTCTGCAGCAGATAGTTTTATAGTTCCACTTCAATGTGAATATTTTGCTTTAGAAGGCTTGTCACAGTTACTTAATACAGCCGGCCTTTTAAAGAAGAAACTCAATCCCTCATTAAAGATAGATGGCATTGCACTAACAATGTTCGATACCAGAAATAATTTAGCTCATCAGGTAGTATCTGAAATAAATGCTCATTTTGGAGACAAAGTTTTTCAAACTATTATCCCAAGAAATGTAAGATTAAGCGAAGCTCCTAGTCATGGACAATCAATTATTGCCTATGATCCGAAATCTGTAGGTGCAAAAAAATATATGTCTTTAGCGAGAGAAATTGATGTCCGAACGCAAAAAGCTGCTCAATCAAAAAAACCATTAGTTTCCTCAAATAAAAATGTACAGAGAGGTTTATAATGAATAAATTATTAGCCAAAAAAACATCTAAAAATAGACTTGGCCGAGGTTTAAACTCACTTCTTGGAAATCCTAGTGAAGAAATTGAAGCAAGCCCTGCACCTAAGTCTAGTATTGAATCCATAGGAAATAAGAAAGATCACCTAAAAGAAAAAGCTTCATCGATACGAATTGAGGAGCCACAAAAAAATAAAGTTCCAGAATCCAGCCAAAAAATTAATGAACTAGAAAAAATCCACCAAATTTTTGTTGAAAACCTAACTCCAAACAGGAACCAACCGCGAAAGGTCTTTAATGAAGAAGCGCTGAAAGAATTAACCGAGAGTATTAAAGAGAAGGGCATAATGCAACCCATTGTCGCTCAAAGAATTGATGCCAAGAATTATGAAATCATTGCAGGTGAAAGAAGATGGCGTGCCGCTCAATTAGCGGGATTAAAAGCTGTTCCGGTTATATTAAGAATTACAGATGAAAAGGACTCATTAGAGTTAGCCTTAATTGAGAACATTCAAAGGAACAACTTAAATTCTTTAGAAGAGGCTGAAGCCTATCAAGTTCTTGTTGAAAAATATGACATGACTCAAGCAGATATAGCTCTCAAAGTCGGTAAAGATAGAGCAACAATAGCAAACACGCTACGTTTACTTAAACTATCAAAGGAAGTTCAAGAGTATATTTCGCAACAGAAATTATCAATGGGGCATGCAAGAGCACTCGTTGCTGTAGAGGATTTGGAATTGCAAAGAAAACTTGCAAAAAAATGTATCGACTTAACACTGAGCGTTCGCGCAGCTGAGCGGTTAGTTAAAAATGCACTTGAAGGAAAAAGTATAGAACTTCAAAGCGAGACTGTTGAACAGAAAGCGATAAAAAACCTAATGACAGAGATTCAACGCATTACAGGAACTCGAACAAAAATAAACTATAAAAATGGACGAGGCGCTCTAACTCTCCAATTTTATAATAAAGATCAATTTGAAACATTAGTAAAAAAAATTAGAGCTTGGAATTAAAAAATTCAAACACATAGGATCAACATGAAAATCAATTCAAGTGAGAAAATATTTAATGACGGATCTTTATCTGCACTTTTAGGTCCAGGAACTCAGTTTGACGGCAAACTTTCTTTTGAAGGAACAGTTCGAATTTCAGGTGAATTTAAAGGCGAAATTTTTACGAATGATACTTTAGTTATCGATAATACAGCAGATTTTGAAGGTCAAATTGAGGCCAATGAAGTTATTATATCTGGTTCTGTTAAAGGTAACATATTTGCTAAAACAAAAGTAACTATGCATGCGCCAGCTCATTTCACAGGCACAGTAACATCCCCATCATTAAGCATTGATGATGGAGTTGTTTTTGAAGGTGCTTCTTATATGCCTCAAACAACATAAAGATTGACCATATTCACTGAGTGATGTTAGCTCTTTGACCAAAAGGGCCTCACTCACATGGATATGCTAATATCAATAATTTCATCGTTAGGGATAGATTATACTCTATTTATTCAACTTGGAATGTATCTAGTTACTTTCGTAATTTTGTATATTTTAGTATTCAAACCATATTTTGAAGCTTCTGAAGAGCGAAGAATGCAAACCTCAGGCAGTCTTGAATTTGCTGAAAAAGCTGAAGAGATGATAAAAAAAACTGAAGAAAAATACCAAACAAGAGCTCGTCAAATCAATGACGAAATTTCATTGGTTTTTAAAGAGCAAAGAACAATTGCTTTAAAAGAGTCTGAAAAAATAAGTGAAGCCGCTAGTAAAACTTCCAAAGAGATAATGAACCAGGCTCAACAAAAACTGTCTGACGAACTTGAGCAGGCGCAATCTCAATTTGATTTTATTTCCAAAGAAATTTCGGCAGTTATTGTTCAACAGCTGCTAACGAAAAGAGGAAAGAATTAAATGTACTCGAAACTTAAAGTATTAATTTTAGGACTATTAATTATTATGTCCTTTGATCCATTACTCGCAGCCTCTGAAACTAGTGGTATTCCATGGAACCTTATACAAGCTCAGGTATTTAACTTTGCAATTTTCATAATACTTTTAGTTTTTGTTGTAAGAAAGCCAGGTGCGGCCCATTTCGCAAAATTTAGGGAAGACTTTCTAGAAGAATCAACTAAAGCTCAACGTATTGTAGCTGCTGCTGAAAAACAGAAAAAAGAAATTGAAGATCAACTCATGAAGCTTGAAACAACCTATAGTTCAAAACTTGAGACCGCAAAAAAAGAAGCTCAAATGTTAAAAGAAAGCATTATAAAAGACACAAAAGATAGAGCAGATAAACTGATTTTAGATACAAAAGAAAGTGCATCCATCCTATTTAAATCAGCCGAGCAGGTCATAAGAAATCAAGTTTTAGAAATTGCAGTAAATACTGCAAAAAATGATTTGGCAAAGAAAATTGATACTAAAGAATCTCAAAGATTACATGGTGAATTTCTTGAAGAAATATCGGCAGGTTCCTTATGAGTAAAGATTTTATAAATCAGTACGCAAAAGCTCTTTTCGAAGTAGCACCCGACTTAAAAACAAAAGCCAATTACCTTAATGAACTTAGAACCGTAGAAAAATCAATTTTTTCTAATCCAGAAGTTGCACAATTTTTTAAATCTAGCGAAATAAATTCAGAGATTAAAACGAAATCCTTAGAGAAAGCTTTACCTTCTAATGGAATTTCAAATAATGTTCGTAATACATTAAATATAATAATTGAAAGAAATAAAATTGAGTTTTTGCCAAAAATCGTTTGGGCTTATCAGGGCCTTAATGACGAAGCGAATGGTGTCGTTCGTGGAGTGGTGAAATCTTCACATGTACTTGAAGAAGCCCAAAGAAAATCTATGGTTGAAAAGATTGAGTCCGTACTAAATAAAAAAGTAATTTTAGATTACGTAATAGATGCAAAATTAATTGGTGGGCTTAAAGCACAAGTCGGTAGTTATACTTTTGATGATACTTTTGAGACACATCTAAAAAAAATGAAAGATCAAATTAATAGGAGAGAACACTAATGGAAATCCGCGCAGACGAAATCAGTCGTATACTTAAAGAAGAAATAAAAAACTACGGTAAGACGGTAGAAGTTAGTGAGTCAGGAACAGTTCTATCTGTTGGCGATGGAGTTGCTAGAGTTTACGGTTTAGAAAATGCAATGGCCGGTGAGTTGGTGGACTTCACTAGTGGTGTTACAGGAATGGTTTTAAACCTAGAAAGTGATTCCGTTGGGGTTGTTATTTTGGGGGAAGACCGTGACATTCGTGAAGGTGATACAGTTAAAAGAACCAAAAAAATCGTACAAGTTCCTGTAGGTGAAGGTTTACTTGGTCGAGTGGTTGATGTTTTAGGCCAACCAATAGATGGGAAGGGTCCAATTCAAGCCAGCGAGTTTAGAGTTGTTGAGACCAAAGCCCCTGGAATTATTTTAAGACAGCCTGTTCACGAGCCAATGCAAACAGGAATTAAAGCTATTGATGCACTGATTCCAATTGGTAGAGGACAAAGAGAATTAATTATTGGTGATAGACAAACTGGAAAAACAGCAATTGCCATTGACACTATTATTAACCAAGGTAACCAGAACGTTAAATGTTTCTATGTAGCAATTGGGCAAAAAAAATCGACAGTAGCTCAAGTTGTTGAAAAACTTAGAGATGCAGGAGCATTAAAATATACAACAGTAGTTGTTGCTTCGGCCTCTGATCCCGCACCCTTACAGTTTTTAGCGCCATACTCTGGTTGTGCAATGGCTGAGTATTTTAGAGACAATGGACAACACGCGCTTATTGTATATGATGATTTAACTAAACAAGCTCAGGCATACAGACAGTTATCGCTTTTGCTAAGACGTCCACCAGGTCGTGAAGCTTTCCCTGGGGATGTGTTTTATATTCACTCAAGACTATTAGAGAGAGCTGCTAAAATGAGCGAAGCGGCCGGCGGAGGTTCATTAACAGCTTTGCCAATCATTGAAACTCAAGCTGGAGATATCTCTGCCTACGTACCAACTAATGTGATTTCAATTACGGATGGTCAGATATTCCTTGAAGCGGATTTATTTTTTAAAGGTATCCGTCCTGCAGTTAATGTTGGTAAGTCAGTATCTCGAGTTGGTGGCGCAGCTCAAATCAAGGCCATGAAACAAGTTGCTGGTACTTTAAAAGGGGATCTCGCACAGTATAGAGATTTAGAAGCTTTCTCAGCTTTCGCTTCTGATTTAGATGCGGCTTCGCAAAGACAGCTGTCTCGCGGACGTAAAATGGTTGAAACTCTTAAGCAGCCACAATACACACCTTACAAAGTTGAAGATCAGATTATGGTTATATTCTGCGCTACAAATGGATATATGGATAAGGTTTTAGATTCAGATATCGGCAGATATGAAAAAGAGTTTATTCAGTTTATGGGCCAAAAGTATTCTGATATTACGGGTTCAATTGCTACTGAAAAGAAAATCTCTGATCCCGTAAAAGTAAAAATGATCGATGCAGTTAAAGAGTTTAACGCTATTTTTCAGTCCTCACAGGCATAATATATTTTTTAAAAAAGTAGGTAAACTTGGCGAACTTAAAAGACATTAGAAGTCGAATTCAAAGTGTTAAAAATACGCAGCAGATTACAAAAGCTATGAAAATGGTTTCTGCAGCAAAACTTCGTCGAGCACAGGATAATATTATCAATTGCCGACCTTATGCCTTTAAGATCCTTGACCTTATTAAAGATATTTCAGCTACGGGACAAGCTAGCCATCCTTTACTTCAAAAACATGAAAAAGCTGAAAAGATACTTTTCGTTATCTTAACTAGTGATCGAGGTCTTTGCGGTGGATTTAATAATAATTTATCACGTTGGGCTTACAAAAAATCTGTAGAGATACAAAAAAAATATAGCCAGGTTGATTTTTATTTTATCGGTAAAAAAGCTTCTGATTTTTTTAAAACAAAAGGGCTTGCACCCATTAAAGTGATGGAAAATTTGTCTAAAGATATATCTTATGATTTAGCAAGGGATGTATCAGAAGACTTGTTGAAGCAGTTTACTGAAGGTAAATATGATGAAATTCATCTTGTTTATAACGAATTCAAATCAGCCATAGCACAAGAGATTGTTGCTGAGATGCTTTTACCATTAGAAGTAAATATTGAGGATTCAAATGATGTCACAGACTTAAAATTTGAACCATCAGCACAACAGATGTTAGATCCATTACTTAAGAAACATTTTGCCGTTCAGATATACCGAGCTATGTCAGAAAGTATAGCTGCTGAACATGCCGCACGAATGACGGCAATGGAGAATGCAACTAAAAATGCGGGTGAGATGATTTACAAATTAACTCTAACTTATAACAAAGTCAGACAAGCAAATATTACAACTGAATTGATTGAGATCACTTCAGGCGCAGAGGCTCTTCAATCTTAAAAAATTTGATAACGAGGTAAGTAAAATGCAAAAAGAAATCGGAAAAGTTAAGCAAGTCATGGGCCCTGTTGTTGATGTGCAGTTTGGAGATTCCCAGCTACCATCAATTTTCACAGCTTTAAAAGTAACTAATAAAAGTATCAGTAATACTGCTGACAATTTAGTTCTTGAAGTTGCACAGCATTTAGGTGATGGCGTAGTAAGAACGATTGCTATGGACAGTACGGATGGATTAACTCGTGGAACTGAAGTTCGTAATACAGGTGAAATGATCACAACACCAGTAGGTGCAGAAGTTCTAGGTAGAATTATTAATGTCACTGGAGATCCAGTAGATGGTGGAGCCCCTGTAAAATCTAAAGAAAGATGGGGAATACATAGAGCCGCGCCAAAGTTTGAAGACCAATCTATCAAAGCTGAAATGTTAATGACGGGTATTAAAGTCGTAGATTTATTAGCGCCTTATTCAAAAGGTGGAAAAATTGGACTATTTGGTGGAGCCGGTGTTGGCAAAACTGTTCTTATTCAAGAGTTAATTCGAAACATAGCAACCGAGCATGGAGGATACTCTGTGTTTGCAGGTGTTGGTGAAAGAACAAGAGAAGGTACTGACCTTTGGTTAGAGATGAAAGAGTCTGGAGTTATTGATAAAACAGCTCTTGTTTATGGACAGATGAATGAACCGCCTGGTGCTAGAGCACGTGTGGCTTTAACAGGTTTAACTGTTGCAGAATATTTTAGAGATGTTGAAAATCAAGATGTTCTTTTTTTCGTTGATAATATCTTCAGATTTACGCAAGCAGGTGCTGAAGTTTCTGCTCTTTTAGGTCGAATTCCATCCGCTGTGGGTTATCAACCTACATTAGGAACAGAAATGGGTTCACTACAAGAGCGTATCACTTCGACTAACAAAGGTTCTATTACTTCTGTACAGGCCATTTACGTTCCTGCGGATGACTATACCGATCCAGCTCCTGCAACAACTTTTACACACTTAGATGCAACAACTAACCTTGATCGAGATATCGCGGCCATGGGTATTTACCCAGCGGTTCACCCGTTAAACTCTACATCTAGAATATTGGATGCTAATATTGTTGGTGACTTACATTATAAAACAGCAAGGGACGTTCAGTCTTTACTGCAAAGATACAAAGAGCTTCAAGACATTATTGCAATTCTTGGAATGGATGAGTTGAGTGAAGAAGACAAACTTGTTGTATCTAGAGCGCGAAAAGTTCAAAGATTTTTATCTCAACCTTTCTTTGTAGCGGAACAGTTTACTGGTCTAAAAGGTCGTTATGTTGATATTAAAGATACGGTTAAGGGTTTTAGACAAATTTTAGATGGTGAATTTGATGATATTCCAGAGCAGGCTTTTTACTTGGTTGGAACTATTGAAGACGTTTTAGAGAAAGCAAAAACATTATAGACACTTAACAAGGTTTTTCTTATGAGCTTAAAACTTTCAATCGTAACACCTCTTAAAAAGCTAATTACAGATTTAGATGTTAAATCTGTAACACTACCCGCGTTTGAAGGGGAATTAACTATCTTAGACCACCATGAACCTCTAGTTTCAACTCTAGAGACAGGTATTTTAAGCTATATCGATTCAAATACTTTAAAAGCTGTAAATATGGTGATCAGTTGGGGTTATGTAGAAATCAACAATGGGGTTATCTCGGTATTAGCTGAGACTGTTGAAACGCTAAAAGATTTAGATTTTGAAAGAGCAAAAAAATCTTTGAAAGATGCCGAACAAGCTTTAAAATTGACTGATGATCTTGAAGTTATATCTCGCTTCCAAAATAAAGTTAAAAAAGCCGAATCTAGACTTAAGCTTTCTTAATCTTTAAAAAGTAATATTTTTTGAATTTGTTACGACCATGTTTTTAACTAAAAGGCCAATATTGGCGATAGCTTAGTGATTCGTATGAAAGAGCCGAATTATTTTAGAAAGTTGTGGATTGTTGAAAAGTTTAGCATAGCGATCTAGCCTTATGTTTTAACCATAAAACAGACGGGTTAGCGCCCGAAGGAGAGACCGCTATGCTAAAAGTAGTATTAAATAGTAACGAGGGAAAA
>JBGSLV010000009.1:0-30838 GCA_041740515.1 Bdellovibrionales bacterium
TTTCCCTCGTTACTATTTAATACTACTTTTAGCATAGCGGTCTCTCCTTCGGGCGCTAACCCGTCTGTTTTATGGTTAAAACATAAGGCTAGATCGCTATGCTAAACTTTTCAACAATCCACAACTTTCTAAAATAATTCAATCTGGTCCATCTGGACTCAATCATTTTTGATTTTTAAAGAACTAATTTTTGGCTCGTTTTTTTAAGACATTTATCGATGTTCCAACTTTCTATATTTTCTGCATTACAATAATCAATGATAAGATTTTCATTTAAATTTTTAAAGCTAGAAATATTGTCTTGAAGAAGGACTTCGGTTTTTAATACTTTTTTATTTCTAATAAACTCGACCTCAGCGGAAATACCATCAATTTTTGCTAAAGCATCATAAACTTGCATTAAATTTAGCACTCTTTGTTTGTTAACAGTTAACAGCACATCATCGGATTTAAAAACACCACTGGACTGCACACCTTCTAATTGTACTCCGCCCTTGAAGTCATTGACATAGTCTTTAATCAACTCGGGCTGAACACTTCGGTAAGTTGTTGCAACTTGAGGAAGAACTTTAAATTCATTGCCACATCTAAAACCAATCATAAACGCAGGAAGCGTTTGATAAGAGTCATAGTTGTACAGACCGCCATTAGAAGTAATCCCCAGCTCAGAACTTCGATAAGTTTGGGATAAATCCATTGAATCCGTTAGAAGAAGTAACTGTTGTCCTTGCTTTCGACAATATTCTAAGGCAGTAAATTTTTGCACTTGATTTGTTAGTTTTTGCGTTTCCTATGTAGCTTGCCGTGTGCGTATAAAAAGGTATTTGAGCGCTAGATGGTAAAGGCTTAATAGAATAACCAAACCCGCCAGCGTTAACATCCGAAGGGACGTAACCAGTTGCACAACCTGACAGAAAAAAAACAAAAATTAAGTATTTCATAATAATATAGACCTTTTATATTTATATATTTTACTAAATATTTTTAGATACCTTAACGTAACTACCCGGTAGCACTTTATAGAAAAATGTATGTATAATGACAATCTAAATTATAGGGTTGTAACACTATTCCACTTAATCAGTTCGATAAGACCGTCGGCTTGATATGAAATAAACTCTTTGGCATTGCTATTATAATCATTAATTACGGGAAACGAATCTTCTTTGTGAAGGAGTTGTCCATTTTCAATAGACCAAATAGATAAACCCTCAATAAATTCATTATCTTTTGCCAAACCTGAAAATAAAAATTTATCAAAGAAAAAAACATGGGGTGTTGGACCAAAAAATTCAATTAAGGACTGCCCTGTTTCAATATCAAATAATGAGGTTTTGTAAGATTCCTCTTTTGCAAATCCCATTTCGCATATACAAAGTTTAGTTTCATTGATCCAACAAAAGGGATTCGTCCAATCATACATACTTGAATAGATATTTTTTTCTGGAATATAATCAGACTCCCAGATATCGTGTTCAAGCCAGTTTTTTAAACTAAAACTATATAAAACACCCACTGGATGCCACATCCAACCCTGTACTGCGATTACTTCTTCAGAAGGAGAAGGTAGTAAAAGTGATGGCCATTCAGTCTTAGAAATTTTAGGGCCTTTTTGTTCATTGGATTTTTTAGATAAATCTCTTGAAGTTAAAATTTTACCATTTTCAAGGTCAGTCACATCCAATGAGTTCCAATCAGTAGCGTGAACAACCAGGTTTTTACTTTTGTATTTAATAAAACAAACTGGAAAGGGGGCCATGTCTGTGTAGTAGTAACCATTATCAAGGTGTAACTTAATTTCACCATCACTGGTTTTTAATACTACCCCGCGACTGACTTTTGTCCCCACACAGACCCTGTTCCATGTGATCGCAACAAATTCGTTATCTTTGGAACAGTATAAGTTAAAGTTCGAAGTAGAAGTGAAAGCTTCTGGATCTAAAGAAATTACAACTTCCGACTTGCCATTTTGTAAGTCCACTTTTCGAAGGCTGAAATCACTACAAAACAAAAACAATACATTATGTTCACTTACTTTTGAGGCTAAGATTTTTAAGGCCTCTACGCCTTCAATTTTTAGGGTGCGTTTCACAAAAGAAAAAATATTACTATCACGATGTTCAGCCATAACATTCAATTTAGTTAGGAAACTAAGGTCTTGCAAAGATAAACTTATCAAATAGGGATGAATTTAATATGATTAAGCTTTACTCCAACTCATCATTTTAAAATAGCCTCTTTAAAGCCATTACTTATAGTTTGCTTTTTGATTAAAACGGCCTAGATATTGCTTTGACTTAGAAGAAAAAGAGAGGGCTATGGCAAAATCGAATTTAACCATAATTTTATCCAAGATTTTAAACCTATTTTTGATCTATTTTGCAATAGATTTCAATGGGATA
The DNA here is from genome assembly GCA_041740515.1 of Bdellovibrionales bacterium. GTDB lineage: Bacteria > Bdellovibrionota > Bdellovibrionia > Bdellovibrionales > UBA1609 > JAMLIO01. The sequence continues at coordinate 2,403 of JBGSLV010000009.1, forward strand.
GCTGAAGTTCATGCCGCTACAAGCTGTCCTAAGTTTTTATCTAAATTTAAAGCCAAACCAGAACTAATAGGAGCCTCTTTTAATGAAGTTCTAGAAGTCATGAAATTAAATCCTTATGACCTTAATGCTTTACCCATAATTAAACCTCAGATGTGGACGATGATAAATGGCCGCTTAAATTTTTTGGTGGGGGATCGATCGCAAGAAATTTTAGTAAACCCAAGGGATTATCGCCTCGAAGGACAAAATAAACCCATTCATCCCATGGGTGTGGGCTTAGTGGGTTCAATTACAACTTTCGACACTCCTTGGACTGGGGTTTTTTCGAAGAAGACCTATCCAGTGCTTGCGCGAGCCTCTTTAAGTCAGGGCAATCCACACAAGCTTGATGAACACGGGCGTATGCAAGAAAGATCCACAGCCATGGCCATTAAAGTTTTTAATACTGCTGATTTAGGTCAGACAGTTCGCACAGGTAATGCTGTATTTCAAAATGATCTCAATGGTTTATTAGGACCAAATGGTCAGCCCCTAAATTTTTTGCAATCCACACAAACCAATCAACCTAATATCGATTTTACCAAAATTAGGTACTCTTACGAAATTTTAACTCTTCTAGGAGTGGCTTTAGGTTCTTTTTCAACCCCAAAAGATAGATTCGCACGCTTTCCTTTTATAAATCCCCAGCTAAGACCACCCCACTCCTTAGGTGAGCTAGGGGTAGAAAACTTAAACCAAGTGCAGACACCAACTTGGACTAAAATTGTACCACGGCTTACATCACCCCCGGTCGAAGAGTCAGATTTCAGGCTTGAAATTTATAAAACCTTGCAGCGAGATGGAATTCTTATTTTTGATCTTTACGCCTCAAATTATCAAGATGATCTTGGGCGCATACAATGGGCGGCTATTGGAGAATTAACTTTTAATCAGGCGATTTTATCCGAAGGGGTAGATCGACATTTGCTTTTTCCCCATGACCCTTTAAACAGCGCTGTTACAGACAAAAAACTAATTATCCCTGACCCACAAAGACAACATCGTAGCGTTTACGAAGACATTCAGTAAAAATCTTTAAATTAAACTTTTAGCCATCAGACCTAGCCGCCAAATAAGATGTTTCGGGCTTGAAATGTAAAAGCTTGGTATTTTGCAACTTCATGTTCATGCACAATTTTTTTGCAAATTTTTTAATTTAATATATTTTTTTATTTTTTGAAGCTTTGGCCAAGGCCCATTTTATTGTTACCGCGTGAAGCTGGACATCACCACGGCTCACCTTTATGGTTAACTAATTTTACATATAAGAGGACTTCAAGATGCTAGTGCTTGGCTTAGACTTAGAAACATCAGGTTTAAATTTTGAGAAGGATCAAATTATTGAAATAGGAGCCGTACTTTGGGACACCGAATCTCATACACCGAAGAAGATATTTAACGAGCTGATCTATTTTGACACTTTAAATTTACCCTCTGAAGTTCAAAGCATAACTGGCATTTCGGAAACGGATTTGAAAAAATATGGGATTCCCTTAAGCGATGCTTTAAAAACTTTAACTGAACTTGTGGCCGCCGCAGAATATCTAGTCGGTCACAATGCCGTCAATTTTGACGCGCTTTTTTTAAACCAAGCCTATGCTAGTTATCAAATGCCAAAGCTTAAAAAGCCGTGGATTGATACTATGACCGACATTCCCTATGCCCAAGACATTAAGACCAGAAAATTATCTTACCTCGCGGCAGAACATGGTTTCATAAATCCATTTGCTCATCGCGCCCTTTTTGATGTCCTAACAACTTTAAAATTACTTTCTTGTTATGACATCAACGAAATCATTATGATTCAGCAGTCCCCACTAGTAAAAGTGCTGGCCCACGTTGGTTTTGATGATAGGGATAAAGCGCGAAGAATTGGTTTTCGCTGGGACCCCCAAGAGCGCCATTGGTTTTCCGAAGTCAAACAGGCCATGATTCCAAGAATGGATTATCCTTTCGAGTATTCTATTGAGGACTGATGTCATCAACTAGAGCCAATTTTATATTGATGCTTCAATTGCTAGTAATAGTGTTTATTTTTTATGCCCCTTTTTATGAATTTGGTTTAACTAATGTTTCTTTTCTTCCACCCGTTCTATTTTTATTAACTGGGCTTGGATTAATTATCTTTGGTGTGTATCTTTTTTTATCTTCATTATTCACTATGAGCTCTAACTTTGAAATTCGAGCGAAACAAAGGGCGTCTTCAGCACTTGTAACTCATTGGCCGTTTTCTTGGGTCAGAAATCCGATTTATCTATCTGGCGCTTTTTTAAGTTTAGGTTGGTCCATTTTTTTTCAATCCCTATATGCACTATGTGGGGGAATTGTACTTATGCTTATTCTGCTTATAAAAATAAGGTTTGAAGAGTTTTTTTTAAAACAGCAATTTGGCAAAGACTATATAAATTATTTAGCTAAAGTCCCTAGAATATGGCCCGCTAACTGGCGAGTAGGAAATCGAAAAAAAACCTTAGATTAAGTACTCACGTTTTTGAATCTCGTACTGATTAATTTTTTTATGCAAGTAAGTTCTTTCAATCTGCAATTGTTCTGCCGCTTCAGACACTGAGCCCTGATTTTTTTTAAGAACACTTACCAAAAAGGCCCTTTCCGTTTTGTCCTTAAAATCTTTTAAAGTTAGGGACTGCAAATCTTCCAACATTACTTCCTTACTTAATATAGGAGCCAGATCTTCCACCGTAATCGTTTGTCGACCAACTATAGCTAAACGCTCCATCATATTTTTAAGTTCACGAATATTGCCGGGCCAATCATAATTTTTTAAACTTTCATAAACCTTAGCATCGATAAATTTTGCAGGCATACTATTTTCATCTGTAAATGCTTTTAGAAAATATTGCGCTAATAACGGAATATCTTCCTTACGATCTTTTAACGGTATGCTTTCGACGGGATACACATTAATTCTATAATACAAATCTTCACGAAACCAACCTTGTTTAACTCCTAATAATAGGTCTTTGTTGGTGGCCGCGATCAGACGAAAATCCAAAGTAATAATCTTTTCAGAACCTAATTTTTGAATCTCTTTGTCTTGCAAAGCACGCAGGACTTTCACTTGCGCCTGAAGCGACATATCGCCGATTTCATCTAAAAAAATTGTTCCATGATGGGCCAGTTCAAAATATCCTTTTTTTGCACTCATAGCTCCCGTAAAAGCGCCTTTTTCATAACCGAAAAGTTCGCTCTCAATTAAATTTTCAGGAAGGGCACTACAATTGACTTTGATAAAAGGTTTTAAAGCTCTTTTACTTTCCCTATGAATTTTCTTAGCTATAAGCTCTTTGCCCGTCCCACTTTGACCTGTGATTAAAACCGGGGACATTGTGGGAGCTACTTTGCTTATTAAACCCATCACTTGCTTAAACCTCGCCGACTCGCCCAGAATAGACAAATGACGGCTACTTTCTTTAGAGTTATAGAAAGACACTTGATCTTTAAGTTCTTGCAGTTCGAAAGCAAGATTTATCGAGGCTGTCATTTTTTCTATGGGAAATGGTTTTTCTAAAAAATCAAAAGCTCCCATACGCATTCCTGAAGCCACTTCAGAAAGGGAAGCCCCTGAGGACATAAAAATAACAGGAGTTGTATCACCTTTTGTTTTTAATGAAGCGTAGTACTCTACACCAGAAATCTCACCTAAACTTATATCAAATAAATAAACGTCAAATTTTGATGCAAGAATCTGTTTATTAGCCGCAACAATAGATTCAGCAATACTGACATGAATGTTTTCATACTCAAGGGATTCTTTAAGACCTAGCTTAAAATTTTTATCATCATCTAAGATTAAAACTTTGATCATAACTTCCTTATTGGCAATGACATTTCAAAACAAGCCCCAGATGTGCAGGTTTTGGCTACTAGATCACCACCGTGTTTAATTAAAGTGGATTTACAGATAGTTAAACCCAATCCAGACGTCTTATGATTAGACTTTGTTGTAAAGTGGGGATTAAAGATAGCTTCTAAATTTACAATTTCAACACCACTATTAAAAACTTCGATGTTATAAAAATCTCTGCTCATAAGACCTTTGTTTACATATCCCTTTAAATTTATTTTAATTTGAGCATTTGGATTGGCTTCAATGGCATTTTCAATTAAATTCTGAAAAACTTGGGATAATAAGTTTCGGTCTATATCTAAATCCATCTCTTCAATGGCTTGTACATCAAAAATGATATCACTATGAACTGCTTTAAATTTTTCGAAGACATGGAAAACAAAAGGTTTAATAGCTTGTCGAGTTAATTCTGGTTCGGGTAACATTAGGTATTTATTAAATGAACTCATATATTTTTTTAAGTTCACAATCTCTTCATTGATGACTTTTTCAGTTTGAAGCAATTTATTTTCAAACTCGGAATTATTCTTATAATAGGCTTTCACAAGATTAGAAAACCATATCTCAATAGGACCCAGTGGCTTTTTAATCTCATGATTTAAAGCTTTGATAATATCTGCAATATTTTCGAACTGTTGCAAGTAGCGCTTTCTTTCTGTTTCAAGCATCAACTGATTGTAAGTGGTGCTATAAATTCCAGAGATTTTTTGCGATAAAACTAAACCAAGTGATAGTAACACCAAAGCAAAGCCACCAAATGCTACAAAATAAGTTTTGGTTAAAGAACTTTTAATGGATGTCCATAGTCCGCTTTGAGAATTCAGGATTAATTGCTGTTGGTGTAATTTTTCAAATTCCATTTTATAAATTAGGGACTGCTCAGGTTTTAGTTTGGATAAATCTTTTAAGTGCTCTTTATGGCTATCAATGTTCTGTTCCATATTTATACGTTTAGACATATCAATTTGGTAACCAACAAGTTGATCCAAGAAATAGTAGGAGACAAAAAACGGCACGGCTCCTACAAGCAATAATATAAAATTTAAATAGATCTTAATTTTAAGGCTATCGCTCATAAAGCCTCCAAAGTTCTATAATTTATTTTTTTAGATTTAAAAACAATCTGCTTATCTGCACCGTATATGTTTTTATCAAGCTCGGTTTGCACAAGGGAATTGACCATTCCGGCTATGAATGAATTTGTCTCGCTTCCCACTTCCTGACTTGAGGGTCCGACAAATTTTTCAGCCATCCATTTTTTTATTATACCTGATTTTTCTTTTGTGATTGGATTTATAACATAAATAGTTTCAAAGAAAAAATCACGGTCAAGGCTTGCCTCTTTTTTGCTGAATAGCAGATTTATTGTCGTTTTATTTTTTAATAAAGCAATCAATTGCTCTAAATTTTTAATTTTTTGAATAGTATTTTGGGCTTCTTTAAATAAAAATGTTTCGTCCCATAAATCATATCTGATGGAAAATACATTCTGATGTAAATTCACAGTTTTATTTCTATCATTAAATCTAATAATCTGAATTATTTTGACACTTAGTCCACTATTAATATCTTTAATAAATTGTTTATTAAAATCATTAAATCCATTAGATTTTATTGCAATATTGCCATTTATTGGTTGAAAACTTAGTTCCATATTTGCTAATACAGTTTGCGATATAAAAAAAATAAATCCAAAAGTTAGTAGGTTCTTGAAGTCAATCATCGGTGACTCCCAAAAAGACCCAATCGGACTAAACCAAAACTTTTGGATCTAAGCTTAACACCTACATTTAAGTTGCTTTCAACCCCACCAAAGCCTGAGTACGAAGAAATAGAAGGAGCCGCGTAAAACCGCATATCCGTTATATCTGTACCTTCACGATTACGAACGGGTTGAAAACCCAGCTCAAACCCAAGTCCATCATTTAGAAAATCATCTTGTTCAAGTTGATTGTTTCTTTGTTCTATAAACCAAGTTAAGAACAGCTTGTTATCAAGTCTGTGAGTTGTTCGCCAGTCAAAATTACCTAGTAAGTTTGAAAAATTAGCTGTTGTTAAACCATTACTAATGCTGGAGTCTAGTTGAATAGCTACTTTTAGATTAATTCTTGACCCTGATGTTGGAAAGTAGAGGTCGTCTTGTGTGTTATAACCATACCCTAGTATTAGACTGTCTTCTTGAAAGGTTCCACTTTCGTCATAATATCTGTTGATTTTAGAATACCCTTTGCCATAACCAACAGTCCAATAGCTAAAATCACCGTACCTGCGTCCAATCTCTAATGAACCTACAAAGTTATCTGCATTTAAATAGTTAAAGTCTTCTTTGTTAGCAAATAGCTCGAAGTTTAAAAACCACTTGCGGTGCCCCAGAAGATTAGGATCACTGTATCTTAAAAGCGCTGATCCTGTAGTACTTCCCGTACTGGTCCGTCCCCACCCACGGCTGGATAAACTTAAATTTTTACCAGTGCCAAAAATATCTCTATGACCGACCGTAAAATCGGCGTTGGCTTCCAATCCATTGGAATCATTGACATCACCATATCCAGCCTGCAAACCCATAATGGTGTATACCGGAGAGCGATCTGAAGTCTCGACAGCAACTACGACTTTACCTTTAGCACTACCTTTTTTAAGACTTAGATTTACGTCTTTAAATAATCCCAATAATTGAATTCTTATTTTTGCATTTCGAAGATCTTTATCAGATATCTTTTCGCCAGATTTAAACCGGGCTTCTTTTTTAATGCGTTCGCATTTTGATTTTGAAGCTTGATCACAGATAAGCTCTTCAAAGACAAAATCCTGGCTCAAAGAATTGTCTTCTTCCATTTTTGGTTCATCGGCTAAAACTATAGTCGTTGTCAGATTTATAAATAAAAATATTAGGGTAAAAAAACTAATCTTCATGGGTATTCTCCTACAAGGTTAATGTTTGTAGGAATAGGATTGCAAATTGTAGACGATCTTTTGGTCTGAAAAGAAATCGTAAATCATTAATATTATTGATTTTTTTTTGAACCAATCCAACCTGCCTGTATACTTTTGTATACAAAGCTATCTTATAAAATACAATAAAGTATATTGTCTACTCTGTGAATTTATCTTGAGAGCCTTTTAAAGTTTCGTATTCAAAACAGCGCATAAAGTCTGGGGCTTTATACTCTTTTAGGACTTGATTCTTAGATACAATCAAAAGGCGGTCTTTGAAATAGTTATCGGTTTCGGCGATCTCAAAGCTCCATGTCTCTTTTTTTACTTTAAAGACGCGATCTTTAAAGCGAATGGGATCTGAAGGGAAAGTCACTTTAAGTTTCGAATTTAACGGGTTTTCAAAACTCACGGTCTTAGCTTTATCCCCACAGATAAAAGTAGCGGATTTGTTTTCAATTTTGATCTCAGCCCGCTCATTACAATCACTTTCAGCTAATAGCTCTAGCGTCTGTTCGCCTTTGGTATATAAATGCACTTGAGCATTCACTTGGTCTTTTTTATCTTTGCCAATCGAGCCAATCAACATATGGGTTTTATCAAAATCGTAAACGTACTTAGGTTCACGTTTAACAAAGGCTTCGGATAAAGGATGGCTGATCCAGTGAATTTTTTTATCTTGCACCGTAACCTCAACAATACAGAATCTTTTGATGGGATTACCATCATCAACTGTAATTACAACTTGACCTGGACTTGAAGAATGAAGAGTGCCAAATTCTGCAAGCGCAAAAACTTTAGAAGGCTTAAAAAATCCATTTATAAAACCTAAAAAAACTACAACAGCTATTAATGGTAAGATTTTTCCTTGAACAAACTTCATTTTTTAAGCTCCTGGGTAATTTCAATTTTTATTTACGATGGTTGGTACTTTCAAATATTTTATCTGCTGATTTGGCAACGAATCCTTGATACATAAGTCCATTTTTCATAGGGTATCTTTTGGCAAATTCATAATAACAAGATGGCACTTTGTGTTGACCATCAGAAAATTGTAACGACATCTCGTAGGCCATAGTTGAGCTTTGCTCTAAAAAATCACTGGGCGTTCCTTTAACGAGTCCTCCACTTGCATTTAAAGCAAAGCCATTTTTTTGCAAAAAAGCATTTAAGTCTTGGACCTCTTTAAATGCCGTCAACGAATTCAAATTCACTGTGAAATGATTCGCGCAAAATCCGTAAGCATAAAACCATGCCGCATATTCACTTTCCGCATATAAATTTTGATAAGTTTTGAAGCTGGCGTCCCATAATCGTCCGGCTGTGCAGATGGATTGATGGTTAAGTTTTTCGTCTGGAATTTGATCCACAATAGTATTCATCGTCGACTGTAACTCTTGGGATAATTGTTCGGTCAGCAGTTCACTGATAAAAACTTTTGGTAGCTTGGGGTTTAAACTATTCTCTAGATGAATGGCATAAAGTTTTTTAGCTTCAAAATGGTAATCCCCTTTCGGCTCGTAGCCGTAAGGTGTGAACATTTTTGCCAACGATTGGATTCCAAGCTTTGGATGGTTTAAAGTTCGATAAGCCACATGATCATTAAAAACTGTATCACCGCTTGCTTGCAAAAGCTGATTTATTTTTAAAGCTTCAGGATTCAGCTGAACATACTGTTGCCATATCTGTTCAAAAAAAGCTTCAACTGTCATAAACGGCTCCTTGTTAAATTTAAATCAAGCTTAAAAATTAAAAATTAAAAATTAAAAGAAACTACCCAAAAATTCCGTAATAGCTCAACCAATTCTTTGCCCTTAAAACTAATTTTTAAAGATTTATAAATCTACTAGTTTTCGAACACCTACAAACTTAGAAAATCTAGCAATTTGATTCATCCAAATTTTATCTAAGGTTTCATCCAGAAGTCCATCGGGACCAAGGCCAGTCCATACGTTAGTCACAAAAACCCTTTCAGGAAAAATATAAGCATTTCTGTAACCAAACACCTGCTGCAAATGCTCGATAGGTCTTAAGGCACCAAAACGACCACCTAAACCAATAAAAGCGACAGGTCGGTTTTCAAAAGTTTTTGGATAGTCCCAAAAATCAATAAAATACTTAAGCACTCCTGGCATTGACCCATTGTACTCGGGGCAAACGATGTAAAAACCATCACTTTCATTTAAAGATTCAATGGTTTCTAAAATGATTTTTGGATACTTATCTTTAGCTCCATACATTTCGCCTGTCAGTTCTTGAATAGGTAATTTTTCAAGTTCAATAAGTTGGGTCTGAACACCTAAAGCTTGAAATCGTCGTTCTGCAATTTGGGCTATTTTCAGAGAGTTTGAGCCTTTTCGATTTGTACCCACAATAATATGAATCATGTCTTTTTACCTCTTATTTTGTTTAAAGCTGAACGCCTAAATATACAAAACTATCATTACCAAAATCATCACTCATCCAATCCAGCATAATAACTTTATAACCTAAAAAAACACTATAGATCTGTGCTTTAGAAATGACTAAAGAAAAATCTAATGTCGGCGCATCTAATTCATTACTGACCAACCTGAAACCTGGTCCGAAATAAGTTCCTATTAAATAATTTTGCGATATTTTAAATTGGCGTTTGAGTTTCAATTCTAAATCTAAGCCATAAAAATCATCGGCACTTTTAGCAAATCTGCGAAAGCCATGAAGTTGAACGGCTAGCGGTAATACCCGCCAGTGCATAGCTCCACCCACTTTAAGCTCTGAATAACTTAACCCCTGGTATTCACCGGCATTGATACCAAAAGAGGGTTTAAAAAGCACTTCGGCTTTAAGAGTTGAGGTCCCAAATATCAAAAAAACCATCAACCCAATAAAGGAAGTCTTATGTTTTATCTTTTGCAACATTCTTTAGGGCCTCAACAATTTTATTTTGTATAAACTTCATGTCCTCAGTTGATCTTTGAGTCTGCATCGACAGATTAAAGTCGGCCGCAGATTGGGTAGGAACCAAATGGTGATGGGCATGTTGCACTTCGAATCCTTGAAAAAAAGTACACACGCGATTACAGTTGGTTGCTTTTTTTAGAGCTTGGGCCATTTTTTTTGTGGTGGCCATTAAAGCTTGATATTCTAAGTCTTCAAGATCAAAAAAATGATTCTCTTCCCGTTTAGAAATTACTAAAGTATGTCCCAATTGAATTTGATTTAAAGCCAAAATAGCTATTGTGTGTTCATCTTCGTAAAGTTTGTATGCTGGAAGTTCATTATTGATAATTTTAGTAAATATACTAGACATATAATCCCTCGCTTATAAGCATCTGTAAGTTAATAAAGCATTAAGGTTTAAGCTCGCTGTTAATGGTGATTTTTTCTTGATAGAGAACTTTCATTTTAGGTCCATAGGACGATACATCCATGATCCAAGGTGATAAGTTTTGAACCTGCACCAACGAATAATTGTGAACGCCTGAAACACCATGAAGCTGCTTGGGATTAGGAAACTTCTTCCAGGCGTCTGGATAGACTGAGGCATGGATACCACTTGATGTGAGTTCAAAGGTTTCATAACCTAATTCATTGTTTGGTATCTTCATCAATTCGTTTAGATGCCGATCGCCACTAACAAAGAAAACCTTAGCCCCTTTAGCCTTCAAGTCTTTTAAAAACTTTTTAAAATCATTGGGATGATTGTTCTCAAAAGATTCAAAGCTATGGTAACCACCAAAAAACTGATCTCCTTTGATCAACCACACAGGTTCAGAAGAGCTTATCGATTTTAATATTTTTGCAGTTTGATCTGATCCTAGATGCGTTTCTTGGGGCTTATTCAGTTTAGAGGGCTCGGAGCGAAAGGAACGGTTATCCATAAAAACAAAATTTTGCCCAAATGCTTTAAAGACAAATCCGGCTCCGACTAGCTTCTCTAAATGAATTTTAGTTTTATTAGATTTTGTAATTTCATGTCCAGATTTATATTCTGAACCAAAAAAACTTTCAAAAACTTGTAAAGATGCTTTTTTGTTTGGATAGGATTCGTCACCATTATTATAACCATAGTCATGATCGTCCCAAATAGCCAAAGTGGGAATTAATCTTGAAGATCGGTAATAAGATAAGGTATTAAAAGTTTGGATATATCTTTTCCAAAGCATATCTTCTGTGGCAAACTGAAAGATAAATTTTTTGCCATCCGTTGTCAGCAAAGTGTCCGCATATACATTGTCACCAATCATAAATGTATAAGTTGGTGTTTGCTTTAAATAGTCATTCCACATGCTGAATTGTAAATCTTGGTACTTGTCATGCATGCAGGAAACAATACCAATTTTAGGCTGGGTTAAATTTAAATCAACAGTTTGAAAATTTCTTTGATCTAAAATTTTATTGTCTTGCACAACCTGTAAAGTGTAATTCGTATTTATTTTTAGCTGTGAGATCTTTAACCGATGAATAACGTAGCCGGTTGCTCCAGCAGGTAAAATCTTGAGGTCTAAGGCTTTGATGACATCTTCATTATGAAAAACTTTAAAAAGTAAATTATCATTTTTTTTGGCGATTATTTTTATTTCTGTATAATCTTCTGTGGTTAAACCTTGCACGATCGCAAAGGGATGAAGTTCCTGCTCTTGTCGTCGTAAGGCTTCAATTTTAGGATCATGGGTGACAGCATTGATATCCTTACTTAGCCCAAGATAACTACATTGTGATAAAAACAACAACATGAATAGAAATAAATATTTCATAAGAAAAAAATCCATTAGCACGGGTTTAGGTATAATTTTTAAAATATTAACTTACACTTCATAATAGTGTTGCGACAATTTATTTTTTTTCACCCACAAAAGCCTGAATTTGTGTTTTGGGATGATAAAGACGAAATTAATAAAAAAATTAAATGACCAGAAACTAGATTCTGTCTAAACGTGACAACAATATGTGATCTACTAGCACCAAGCTTAACATGGACTCAATCACGACTAAAGCTCGAGGCAAAATACAAGGATCATGTCGACCTTTTTGAGCCACATCCATAATGCTTGATGTCGGTTTGATTTTTACTTCAAGATCAATGTCTTCACCCGTTGATATCCCACCCTGAATGCCACCGTAAGGTTGATTTAATTTATGAAACTCTGTGCCTTTTAAATGCACATTACTCTCCCCCAAAGTTAAGCCTTGGACGGCCCCCATTGAAAATAGAGCTGCTGCAAAATCAGCTTTAAGTTTAGAAAATACGGGTTGGCCTAAACCAGCCTGTAGATTTTGTATTTTAACTTTGATGACTCCACCGTAACTTTCACCTAAAGCTTTGGCTTCTAAAAGTAACTTTTTAAGATCCTCAGTCTGATCCTCATCAGGAAATCCTAATGGACTTGATAAACCTTGGTACGGGTCAAATTTTGCGGCAAATTTAGAATGTGCAAGGTGGTTTACTAAAGGACCTACACTTTCGATCCACACATTAATTCGCAAATCTGGATTTAAAGTTTCTAAAACTTGTCGGGCTATACTTCCGGCAAGAACCCGACTTACAGTCTCTCGACCAGAAGCGCGACCGCCCCCTCGAGGATCTGTATGACCAAATTTTTGTATCCAAGCCGCATCGGCATGCCCTTTTCTAGGTTTAAGATTTTCGTAATCTTTAGATTTTTGATCTTGATTTAAAATCTCTGCGGCAATCGGTGTTCCTAAAGTTTTAGCTTGATACACACCGCTGATAATTCTAAAGGCATCAGATTCATTTCTAGCTGTGACAAATTCAGATTGCCCCGGTCTTCTTCGGTTCAAAAAAATTACAATCTTTTGTTCATCAATCTCTACATTAGCTGGACAGCCATCAATAACAACCCCCATGGCCGGTCCGTGACTCTCGCCAAAGGTATGTACTTTAAAAAAATGTCCAAAAGTATTTCTAAAACTCATATGTGTCCCATATTTGTTGTTGTGCTAAAGCCTGTTCCTTAAAAAACTCAAAGCCACTGACATAGTCTATAGATTTCATAAAACTGTAAAGCTTGGCCTTAGAGTTTTCTCGGTAATCCAGATCAATAATTCGGTGAATTGAAATTTGCTTTAAAACTTGATCTAAATCTTTACCTTTCTGACCGCTTGCCCAAATTAAACAAACGGATTGGTTTTCCATTTGGCTTAAAGAAGCCTTATCGGCCTCGGTTCGAGGTTCGCCCCTTTGGGCGGCTATATATGCGGCTGTTAAAGGCATTTTACGAATCACGTTTTGCAGTTGTGATAGTAAGGCTCCGCCGCCCCAAATAATGACATGGCTTTCACGATTTAAATATCGATTTAAAAACACCTGTAATCCATGGGTGTCTGTATTGAAACCCAAAATATCCAGTTTTGCTTTTTGTGTGGAAGCCTTTTTAAATATTAAGGTGTTGGCTGCTTTTACATCCGAATCTGCATGTAATTTAAATTTGGTTTTATGATTACGCGAATTTTCAGTCTGAGAGTTCTCTAAAGAATCAATGACACTCATCGACCCCATGAATTTCGATTTTAAGTAGGCTATATTTTTATATGGTGATGTCACTGCTAAAATTTTTAACCCATTTTTAGCTAAATAATTTTTATTCTCTAGTAAGCTATCAAAGCCATCGATACTCAGCGGCCATAGTTTTTTATTTTGCATAAACTTAAAATGAAAACCAGGGGTTAGACTATGTTTAATGTTTTCACCCCAAATGCCGTAATAGCCCTTAGAATCCTTTTGGGGCCATTGCCACCAAAAGGGTTGATCCTTCGAAGACCCTTGACCAAAACGATAAAAGCCAATTTTTTGTTGGTGAGATTTTAATTGTCGGAAATATGTCAAATTCAAAGAACCTGAACTTCGGGGTAAATAAGAATATTCTAAGTCTTGAAATATCTCTTGCAACTCTAAATCAAAATCCAAAGCTTGTTGATGGGATTGAACTTCAGGACTAATTTTAAAATGAAATCTTTTAAGGTTCGCATTTTTAAAAGAATTTTGTGTTTTAAATTTTTCAACAAGGGAATTACTAATCACTTCATTTCTACTTAGTTCATCCAAGAACACCAAGACGTCTGAAATGGGATAAGAGCTGTGGGTCGAAAAAATATCAATAAGTTTTAACCATTTTTTTGCGGGAAAACCCAATGCCATATCCCAATCTATTAAAACATTATTTTTTGGGTTTTTAGTTTTTGAAAGCTTTAGTTTTATATGTAGTAAATGAGAATAAAACTTCGGAACTTTTTTTCGAAGGGCAACTATGTGCGGAGTTGATTTTTTTTGTTGTAAAATCTTTATAATTTTAGCTTCTGAAAGAAGATCCGATCGAAGCTCTAAGGGGCAGTTGGATGAAAGTAACAATTGATCATTTTCTTTAGGAATTAAGGTCACAAAGCCATTTTCTGGAGGCCTAAAATTTAGATACTCTTTTAAAGGATTAAATGTTGAATCAAAGTATTCAGGAATAAAAATTTGTGCATTAGCGTATGTTTGATAAGCTTCCTCGCGAGCCTTAAAAATCTCTTGCCACTCAAGAATAGGATCTAAGTTATTTGTCAGTCGAGGTCGATCTGAGAATATTCGACCGTCCGTATCGCTGGACTTTCGAATCCACAAAATTAAACTATCCTTGGGGAAATTAAAGGACTGCAGCTGAAAGCCCGCACCCAACGCCACTATCAAATGAGTAGCGTCAAAACCTGATCCTATTCGATGGGTCTGATCCTCATCCATGTTGGATTTAACTTTTTGATTCAATGAGTTTTCAAAATTTTTTATAATTTTTGTCAGCGTTGTTAATTCTAATTGGCGAAATAATTTGGTTTGTCCTTGGGTAAAAAGATCAATAATCTTTAGGCCTGCCTTCGGCTGTCCAGGTTGAGTTTTGGACGACAGCGCTAAATCACTTTCAATCACTTCGTCTAAATCTAAACAGTTCGCTTTTTGATATTTTTGTTTTAGATCTTTAATAATTGTGGTTTTGCCAACACCTCGATGTCCCACTAAAAATATCATTTTCATTTAATGTCACCCTTGATAATTGCAAAAAAATTGGCAAAACTTTTTTGGACCGCTTGGGCCGAATTATAATGGATCTTGTAGCCAAAGCTCTTTAATAGCTCGTAAGTCATGATCAACCTATGATCCGATTTTGAATCCCAATGAAATGTTTTTACTTGTCGATACTGTTTGGCCTCGTCCATGGGTTTAAGTTCCAGTACTTGTTTATTTATCGCAGTTGCAAAACCCATATCTTGTAAAACTAGAATCATGGCCTCCAACCTATTGGATTCTTTAAAAGCCAACTGCTCACTGAAATGAATGTAAACACTAAGATTCTCTTGCAAAGCCAGCTGACTTAAAAGTGCCGCCAAAATTGGAAAAAGATCAGGATTTTTTAATAATTCAAAGGTATTTTTGTGCAGCTTTAATCGGCTATCGGATGCCGTTAAAATCGAAAATTCGCCGTTAATATCTATTTTAAAGTTTAAACCTAAATCTTTTAAAAATTCCAAACCTTTTTTATCCGGTTCAAAGGACGTCAAATCTATATTCGTAAGTTTTATGCGTGCGCCCGTGAAGCAGAAACTAAGTAAGTAAATCACCGAGGACCAATCCGCACCTATATTAAATTTTAATGCCTCAAAATTTTGGTTTAAATTTTGAATTATCACAGAGTCTTCTTTATCATGAACGCTTACACCAATCTGCGCTAACATGTTTAAAGTAATTTGCTCGTAACCCGAGCCCATTTCGCGATTTCGACAATGAATTGTAAAAGCATTGTGTTGGTCCGAAGCCGCAAGCGCAAGCCCTGAAAAAAACTGCGATGATTTGGCAAAATCAACAGTGGCTTCATGAATGGACCATGGTTTAGTTTGCATCTGAAATTCAAAATTACTGCGGCTATCGGCCTCTTGAATGACTTCTGTTCCTAATTGTTTAAGTGCATCAATTAAATCCTGTTTGGGCCTTAGTGCTAATTGTTGCGATAATTTTAGAGTCCATAATCCTGGAAACTTAGAAAGATAAAACGCCAAAAACCTAAAGGTTGTCCCTCCACTTCCGACGTCAAGGGTTAAGGAATTAGACAACAATTGGTTGGAAGTTACATTTTCAAGAGCCTGTTTTAACTCTAAAATATCTTGCGCCTGACTTGTGTAATTGATTTTTAATTTGGGATGTAAGGCCTGCAGTATCAAAGCTCGGTTGACCATGGATTTCGAGCTATCTATTGGCCCTATGTAACTAAAATATATTTGTGAATTCATTTAGCGATAAGACCTTGGTTTTTAAGTTCTTGCAAAATGTCTTTGACCGTAACTTTTTTTATCACGGCTTTGAAATTTTTTAAAAAAACAAAGTTAATCTCTTGCCCTGATCTTTTTTTGTCTTTTAGAAGGGCTTGTTCAAACTCTTCAACTGATTTTTTAGGTAAGGCGCTTAAAAAAAATTGATTAGCTTCGATAAATTGCATTACGATCTGAAGCATGCGTATATGGGAGTATTTTTTTTTCACACTCCAAGCCACCGCAAAGATGACCCCTCTTAGCACAGCCTCTGAATGTGAAAGGCCATATATTTTTTCCAGAGCATGACCTACCGTATGACCAAGATTCAATTTAAAGCGTTCTTGTTTTTTTTCTCTTGGATCTTTTTTTACATAAGTATTTTTGACATTTATAAAATCAATGATCGAATTCCAAATCGCATCCGTGTCTGTGGTCCAAGCCTTATTGACAAAATGTCTTAGTCTTGAATTTGGGCTGGATAACAAAATAGTTTTAGTGATTTCACCCATGGCTTGTTTGGGACTCTGATGGGCTAATAAAGTTTTTGAAATTATAATTTTCTTGGCTGGATAAAAAGTTCCAATTTGATTTTTGTAATTTAAAACATTAAGCGCCGTTTTACCTCCATGTGACGAGTCTATAGCTGCAAGCCAAGTACTTGGACACTGAATAAAGTCCACACCACGGTGATATACACTGGCCAAAAATCCACAAAAATCACCCAAACTTCCTCCACCAATGGCAACAAAACAATACGGAGGTTCAATTTTAACAATTAGTGGTTCTATATTGGTAAGAACGGACTTTAAGCCCTCAAGTGATTTTAAATCTTCGCCGGCTTTAAGCCAGTAGATTACAAATTTGGCTTTAAGTTTTTTGATCTCGTCAAAGTCTTTAAGGTTTTCATCGATAAAAAGTAAGCTATGTTTGGCTTCGAACAGACTCGCTTTAAGATGATCTACAATTAAGATTTTTTCCTTAAATGGACCCAGAAACTTTTTGATCATGATTTAAATATGATTATAGGCGGGATTTAGGTGCACGAGAAGCCATTTTTAAAATCAAGACCAATTCACAGGTGTCTGCTTCATTTTCATCAAAAATTGATTGGCTTGACTAAATGGACGACTGCCAAAAAATCCACGGTAACAGGATAAAGGTGATGGATGAGGGGCGGCTAAAACCAAATGACTCTTAAAATCAATGGCTTTAATTTTTGCCTGTGCATGAGCCCCCCAAAGAATAAATACTTTAGGTCTTGCATCCTCGGCTAAATGTTGAAGAATTTTATCCGTAAAAATTTGCCATCCTTGATTTTGGTGGGAGGCTGGTTTTGCGGCTTCAACAGTTAAAGTAGTGTTTAAAAGCAGCACACCCTGCTTGGCCCACAGACTTAAATCACCAGACTTGGGACTTGCAATCTTTAAATCGACTTCAAGCTCTTTAAAAATATTTTTTAAGGAAGGGGGACATTGGACATTTTCTGGTACTGAAAAACTTAACCCATGAGCTTGGCCTTCACCATGATAGGGGTCCTGCCCAAGGATAATCACTTTGGTGTCTTCAAAACGACATAGCTCAAGGGCTCGAAAAAAATGTTTTGAATCAGGATAAATTGCAGCATCTTTATTAGTTTCAGTTTGCAGAAAGTTATGCAATTTTAAGAAGTAAGGAAGTGTGAACTCTGAAGATAGTTTATCATACCAAGTTTTTGAATGGCTTTGTAGCGATCTTAAACTGTCCTGGAATACAGCTAAATGGTCTAGGGGTTTGGGATGAATTAATGCTTGATTGGGTTCGAAGGACATAACTTAGAAAGTATTACTTACTTTGACATTTGTCTTCTAAATTAAACTTAAGATACTTAGCGTTTGGTTCACACAAATAATCGTCACCTGTTGCAAGGTCATGACTAAAGTATTTAATTGCTAATTGCTTAGTTTCAGGATTAAAACTCGCTGATTCGACCAAGCACATACCAAATTTATAAAAATACCGTTTGAATCTTTTCGTCGGGTTACATGCAAAGGACAAATCTAGGGTTTGAATGTGCGGAGCGTGCTCTTGAATCCGAGTTAAATTATAAGTTGTTGCACCGATTTGATAAGACTGAGTTGTCGCGGTTAAAGAAAATGTTATTGTCTCCTGACCCGCCCAGCTCGTCAGGGGCCAAATAAGTCCAGTAAATATAAAGCACAAACTTAACTTTATGATCCATGGTATTTTTTTCGTCTGAAAGCATAATCCTTTTGATGTGGCTGAATTTGTTCGAAAGTTAAATTTCATATAGTTGCAACTCCTCTTGGACTAGGACATATAGGCACAGATAAATGGATGTGGTTGGCATGATCTGAGTTATAGTCACAACCCAAAACCCCACCACTGCATTTAGGCCCCTTAGCTTTTATCCCTTCGATTTTGTTTTCCATGCAGGCATAAAAACCATCGTAAAACTTTGCGCGGCCTGTTCTAGAGTACCTTTGCCCTTTACAATTTTTTCGGCACCTAGTGAAACCAGGATTTACGCGCCCTCGCAAATTTTCAGCAGCCACTGGATAGATTTCTTTAGTTCCATCTGCAAACTCAATCTCTAGGTTATTCATATCTATCGCGGCTCCAAGAGAATGATTGCTCCAAGGTTTACGAGGGTTGTTGTCGACTCGGCGCTTTACAAACACGCCTTGGCTATGAATGTCGACTCTGGCTATAGTTCCTCTATTACCTATAGCTTTTAAGCCGGCCTCAGCACATATATGCAAATTTTGTTTTAAAAATTCGACAGCATGGGGATGTATTCGAGCCGAGAAGTCACAAGACAAACCTTTCTCAAGAAAAAATTTAAAACCAATTGAATGCGTGCGGTCGCAGCCTTTAATGTAAGTTAAAGGAAAGGTTTTCCCACTTAATTCAACAGACGATGATCCAGCAGTTGCAAGACCATGATTGGGATATTTAAGGGAAGCTCTCTGGGTCTGTGATGCAACATCTTCAATAGGTTCTGCATCTGTGGGCTGAGTCACATTTCGTAAAATGATTTGATTCGGGTTGATCACTTGTGTCTTTGGAGAGGTTGCGGGTGTTGTTGTTCGACGTAAAATCATATGCTGCTGATTGACTTCAGATTGAGCCAAAACACAATGGGCAAAGGTCAGCACGAGATATAAAATAAAAAATAGAACCCTGACCATTGTACTGTATCGGTATGGAACACTAAAACTTTAATACCTTCCGATAAATTTGTAGCAACAATTCAGGCGCATAGCGTAACAAAGGATGAAAAATGTAATTTAAAAAAGCAATTGTCAAAAACTTAATATTTGTTTGCACATAAAGCTCTTGTTATTTTAGATTTTTAACCATAGGTTCTACAACGTAGGGAATACTAATAAACTAAATCAATAAAAAAAAGGGGTTTTTTATGAATAAAATTATATTAATATTTGCAATTATAGTTTCATTTTTCAACGCACAGGCCGAATCTTTGCATCCTGATACTGTCGTGAAGTATAATATTTCAGGTCAGCTTGTAAACGTACGACCGCTTTGCCCCCCAAATGCAATGTGCATCACAGATGGAACTCTTATTGAACTTAAATTTGAGCCCGCTGATGTATGTTCAAAAATAGATTTTAAATATGAAATAGATTCGAAGGATAGAAACTTAATCTTAGTTACAGCAACGGAAGAAAGAAGGCTTCTGACTGCCTGCGCGACCGTGATGCCAGAACCTCACTTCGAGAGTATCGCTTTAAATATGACTTTCCCTCCAATAAAAATTGTTTTCCAAGGGACCCAAGATTCGATAGAAATCAAATAGATATTTATTTGATTTAGATTGTATTAAAATTAACGTCCGCTATTTAATTCTATAGCGGACAGTTTATAGCTCTTTTTCAACCTAGTCCTTATTTCTATATAAATGTTCAAAAGCTTTTTTTAAACCTCGTAAACCTTCTATTTATTTTAAAAATTTTTTTCAAATGATCCGTTACAAAATTTAAAACCAATTTATAATTCCCAGCTTTGCAGGTAGAAATTTTTGAAAGTTGTGGATTCGTTTTAACTCATAAGTAAATGACACCATAAATTTAAGTATTTGATTTAGCTTTATCATGCGACGTCCTTCAGGTTTTAAGTTCTCGTTACTTTGTGTTAAATTCTTTAAGTTTAATTGTTTATAAGATCTGTATTCAGGACAATGGGACATCTACACCACCGCTAATCAAAATATTAACAATAATTCTGAAGTTAGGGGCGATACTTTTTAAAAAAGTCTTTTTTTGAAACCGGTTAGTTTGAACGTTCAAGTTTTATCCGCGATAACTAAACAGATTAAGACCCATTCTTTTTTAATTACATTAAGTAAATCGCATTACTTATAGTTTATGAAAATTCATAAGTCAGTTTTCCAATTCGCAACATGATTAATCCAAAATTAGGCAATAAGTGCTTTAGCTATAGAAGAACCCTATATTGTATAAAGTATATTAATTTGAACTATCTGAGATATAATTAATTTAATTAGATTCAGCGTTTACGAATGGGTGTAAATTTTAAGTCCTCTGTATTTTTTTATTCGTATCAATTTCCCTGGCCCTAAGTGTTAAATTGCAAAGAAATTTATACCTAGGGACTTTACTTACACATAACTTACAACTATCCTAATAAAACTTACACTAAAAAGGATACGTAATGGCTAAGTCACTCACAAGTAAAGAAAAGTCGATTCTAGAATTTATAGAGTCCTTCGTTAAGAACTATGGCATATCACCCACGTTCACCGAGATAAAAGACAATTTTGGTTTCGCAAGCATCAATTCTGTTCAACGCTACATTCAACAGTTGGAACAGAAAGACTACCTTCAAAAAGGTCAGTCCAACGAAAAAAGATCACTTAAGCTTTTAAAGACTTCATCAGATTATCTTGCCGATCTGATGGATAAACCCTCCGTTGCCGTCACCCTTCCTCTGCTTGGAAAGGTGGCGGCCGGCCTCCCTATTGAAGAAAAGCTTTATGACAATTGGGTGGAAGTTCCCATGTCCTTGGTTCATAAGCCCAAAGAAAGTTTTGTGCTTAGAGTGCAAGGTGAATCTATGATTGATGAAGGTATCCATAGTGGCGACCTGGTGATTATTGAAAAACGCTCCTTCGCTCCAGATGGAAGTCTGGCCGTCGTTTCGACAGAGGATGAGTCAGCCACTGTTAAACGCATTTTTTATAAAAAAGGGAAAGTCGAACTTCGACCCTCAAACGCGCAGATGAAATCACAGTGGTACGAGTCGCACCAGATCACTTTGCAAGGCTTAGTGATTGGCCTTATGCGCACTTATTCTAAAGCTTAACCCCGGGAGGATTCAAAATGAAAACTAATAATATGAACTTAAAAGACTACGAGCAAATAGATTTGTTTTATGAAGACGCTTTTGAAGATCTATCAGTCCAACTAAAAGAGGACTCTTCTTTTGATCCCTGGGATATTACACGCGGCCGCAACATCATCAATGCCCAAGGTAAGGATGGCAAAGATGTTAAATTCTATTTCGACGCCCTTGACCAGCAGTACCATCTTTTTGAAGAGTAAGCTTTATAGTTCCCATGCCTGAACTGCCGGAAGTTGAAATTGTTAAAACTGGACTACTTAAACGACTTCCGAAAACTCCTATACTAGACCTTAAACTGTTTAGGCAGGTTTTGCGTTTTCCACTTCCCAAACCAAAGCCAAACCTTAAACAAACTCAATGCTATAAAATGATAAACAGATCCAGCGGTTACAAGACTTAGTTTAAAAAAATGGAGTTTAGAAACTAACTACCTTTTGGTGGAAATTTAAGTGCTATTTAGTCTCAATCTATATTTGTAAAGTTTTTTTATAAGATCTGATTAAATTCAAAGCTAACTAATACAAAAGTCGCGGTAAACTAAATATTCATTACTTAACAAATATAAACCAGATACTATTTAGACATGAAATTAAATCTAAAAATTTACTTAATCCTAATATTTCCTTTAATAGTTAACTCACAAGATAAATCTACTAACGAAATAGGTTCCACTGTAGAAATACCCATCCAACGAAATGAATTGATGGAGGATGATTCCTACGAAGGTAATGAAAATTCGTACGATACTATGGCTGGTTTTTCGATAGGTGGGAACAGCGCCAGTGTTAGCACGGATGTAAATTATGAATCGGGACAATTGATCTCATCTTTGAATAACTGCAAAACTCTTTATCGTTCTTCGTCTCCTCTAGTCTCTGCGAAGTCTTCTAATACATTCAATTGCAGCAATAACGACACAGGTAAAACAGGACAGCTGTGTTTTTCAGGAGCTATTGAATGTGTTGTACCAGTATTTGGCAACATAGTGTTTGAAAACGTATTGTTTGTAACTAATGACGTAAATATGGATTGCGAATCAATAGACCCTAATGAAGCTATAAAAAATGCTTTTAATAACCCTCTGCCATCCTTGGGACTTTAAACATGAAATATATTTTAATTTTATTCTTTTCGATTCAAGCTCAAGCCTTAGTTCAACCTGCTAAAAAAATGGGTTCTAAGTCGACAGCCCAGTCTTCAACCCCTTCTATGCCCCAAGCCTTGTCGCAACCAAAAGTTCAAGTTCGAGGTCAATTTGTCAAAGCGGATAAAGATTTTATTTATTTAAAGAAATATGACACCAAAAAACAAGTTAAAGTTCCCAAAAAATACTCCTTGAATTCACCGGCTAATATTCCAAAAAATTTTAATTTAAGTTTTTCAGTTCCTTTTAATGAATTTTATCAAGCAAACCGCCTAGAGCTGTCAAAAGCGATTATCAAAAAGTAGCGATTTAAGTCTTTAAGAAATATACGACCACCTGTTTGACCTAGGGCTATCAAACAGGTGAATTGGAACCAAACAGGGATATTTCGCATTTAATCCACTTGCAGCAGTTAAAAATTACAAGTAGTTAAGTGCCTTATGCCTGAACTTCCCGAAGTTGAAATTGTTAAAATTGGACTACTTAAACAACTTCCGAAAACTCCTATACTAGACCTTAAACTGTTTAGGCAGGATTTGCGTTTTCCACTTCCCATTAAACAGTTGCAAGAGTTAAAGCATCAAACATTAAATACTATTGAACGCCGAGGAAAATTCTTAATTTTTAAAACTAATAAATATAATTTTATTTCACATTTAGGAATGACGGGACACTGGCGCTACGAAACGGAATATACACCTATAAAACACGATCATATTTTAATCCATTGGGCTAATGTAAATTTAGTTTATAATGACCCTCGTCGATTTGGCTATATGCTTTTAAGTGATGAAGACACTTTTAAAAACTATGGACCAGATCCCATTCATGATTATTTAGACCCACAAGCCTTTTTCGAATTAGGCCAAAAATCCAAAACACCTATAAAATCCTGGCTGCTTAACCAAAATAATATTTTGGGGATCGGCAATATTTATGCCTCTGAGATTTTATTTCGAGCAAAGATTAATCCCAAAAAAATCACTGCAAAATTAAAACTTAACCATTGGCAAGATATTATAAGCCAAACGAAAAAAACTTTAAATGAAGCCATTTCTAAGGGCGGAAGTTCCATGCGTGATTACAAAAACGTTGAGGGTCAGCAGGGTGATATGCAAAATCACTGGCTGGTTTACGGTCAAGAGCACCAAAAATGTAAGGTGTGTGCGCAAAAAATTAAAAAAATTATCCAAACCAATCGCTCGACGTATTTATGCCCTAGGTGTCAGAAATAACTGACCTAATTACGACTTCAAATTCCTTTGAACTTCCATAAGTAACTGATGACAGCCATCTTCAATAATATCTAAAACGAGTTCGAATCCATCGTGCCCTGTGTGGTAGGGATCTGGTACCGCTTGCACTTCATGAATAGCACAATAGTCTGTAAACATTTTAATTTTTTTGCAATCTGCTTGAATCGATATAGCCATGTCATGCACTTTTTGGAAATTGGCATGGTCCATAGTTAGAATTAAATCAAATTCAAAAAAATCATTAGGCTTAATTTGTCTAGAAATACTAGTAAGTTCATAGCCCCTTAGTCGAGCATGATTTATGGATCTTGCATCAGCTTCAGCCCCTTCATGATAGGCTGAAGTTCCTGCCGAGTCACATTTTATCAGATCACTTAAATTCTGCTTCTGGATGAAAGTTTTAAACACTCCTTCAGCCGTTGGTGATCTGCAGATATTACCTAAGCAAACAAATAGTACTTTCATATGCCTTAATTTACAGATATAAAGGCACAACTGTCATGAGAGAATTTATAAATTTACAAGAAGCTATTGAATATTTAAACGCCGATAAGGTGGTCGCCATTCCTACCGAGACAGTTTATGGACTGGCCGCTAGAGTTGACAGTGAAACGGCTTTGGAAAAGATCTTTAAAACCAAAGAGCGTCCATTTTTTGACCCACTAATTGTTCACATCAGTGATTTAGCAATGCTTCAAAAATATGTTTTAAATCCTGATCCCTTGTTGTTACTTTTAGCCCAAGAATTTTGGCCCGGACCCCTAACCATAGTATTTGATAAAAACCCAAATACAGTATCCGACTTGATCACATCAGGTCAGCCTACTGTAGCCCTACGTTGCCCCAAACACCCCATGGCATTGGCTTTAATAAAAACTATGGGTTCGGCTTTAGCAGCCCCAAGCGCTAATCCCTTTAAAAAAACCAGTCCCACGGAAGCCGCTCATGTCAGAGACTATTTTCCAGAATTACCTATATTAGATGGTGGCCCTTGCGACGTGGGTTTAGAGTCAACAATCATTCGATGGCAGAAAATACCAATACCTACATTAGAAATTTTACGACCAGGTCATATCAGTTCGATAGATTTAAAGCATTTCTTTATCGCTAAAAAAATTGAGTGTGAGATTATAGAAAATTTTAATTCTGAAGGTCCCGGATCAATGAAAGAGCACTATCAACCAAACTCACCCCTTTATATTTTTAAAAACAAACCCATGGATCTTGAGCTTTCAACTTTCAAAAATAAAAGAATTGAAATAATAAATTTACATCCAAACCCACTCTTATGTGCAAGAACGCTGTATAAAAGTTTAATTGAAGGCTCTAAAGTTGCAGACATTTTAGTTTTAGAATGGACCCATGATCTTGAAGATGCAAATTGGTCCGCTATTTATAATCGCTTAGAAAAAGCAGCAAAGGAAATATTTTAAAATGAAGTTACAACAAGACAAAAAATCTGGATTTAAATATTTATTTAATGCAGGCTATCCTGATAAGCCAACTGTCATTATGTTTCATGGGTATGGCGCTAATGCTGAAGACCTTTATTCTTTATCTGAACTAAATTTTATCAAAGCTTTAAATTTAAATTGGTTATTTTTAGATGGTCCCCTCTCGCCACCACCAATTGCGATGTTTGGTGGACGCGCTTGGTTTGACGTTGATATTAACTATTTTCAAACTTTAATTGCTGAGGGACGTTTTAAAGAATATTACTCCCGCGAGCCAGAAAACATAGAACTTCTTCATGATAAAATCACATTGTTTTTAGAATCAATGAAATTACAGCCTACCGAAGTTATACTTGGTGGATTTAGCCAAGGGGCTATGGTGTGCACCGATTATATTTATACCAAAAAATATCACCCTTTAGGATTGATCTTTTTGTCTGGAACTGTAATTAAGCAAAATTTATGGATGAAGGGCGGATTAGAAAATACCCCAATTTTTCAATCCCACGGGAAAAACGACAATGTTCTTCCCGTGCAAGGCGCCCATCATTTTAAATCCATAGCTAAAGCCAAATCCCATCATCTTGAAATATTTCCAGGTGGACACGAAATCCCGATGCAAATTCTGCAAGCTATGAAAGTTTTTTTAGAAAGCCTGATTTAAAATTCGTAGATCACTTTTACTTTTTTGGTAAGAGGGCGTGCTTGGCAAGACAATATACGTCCTTCTTTAAAGTCATCTTCGTTTAAAATACCGGTATCTTTTTGCTGAACGGCGCCCTCTTTTAAAATGCACTGACACGCTAAACAGTTTCCATCTAAGCAGGAATAGGGAGGATCGAAACCTTCCCGAAGCAAAGCTTCAATAATAGTTTCACCACTTTGTGGTTTAACCACGCAGTCCGAATAATCAATTTCGGCTTTAACTTCTAAACAAGTTTCAACGACGCCATTAAACTGACCCACAATAATATCATCCGCATCAAGACTTGCCACTAAAGCTACAAAACTTTCTTTTTTAATTTGTGATCCATCATAGCCTTTATGTCCTAGAAAAGCTTCTATGGATTCCATGTAACCTTCAGGTCCACACATATAAAAAATTGGATCGTAAGCGCTTTGCCAAAGATAAAAAAGTTTTTCAAGTAAAGTTGTTGATACTCGACCTTCGGAAACATCTTCCCAATCTGGTGCCTCTTGGGTAAAAATCCATTTAATTGCAAATTGTGGGTAGCTCTTTTGTAAAGCTTTAAGTTCTTCTGCAAAGATAGTCGAAGCTAAATTTTTATTAGAATAAATCAATGTCACTTTAGATGCTTGATGTACTAAAAGAGATTTTATCATGGAATAGATAGGTGTAATTCCGCTTCCAGCAGCAAATAGAATATGGTGATAATCTTTAGACGCACACACAAAATGACCAACAGGAGGTGTGACGACAAGGTGATCACCTTCTTTAATTTTATCCACTAAAAAACTGGACATTTTACCCATAGGTACTTTCTTAAGAGCCACTTGAATATAATCATCGGTCTCAGGGCTTGAACTTAGAGAATAACTTCTAATCACTTTTTCATTGTTAATGTCGGCTTGAATTCCAATAAACTGACCGGCTTTATATTTAAATTTATCTTCAAAACCTTTTGGAATTTCAAGTTTAAGTGTTACGGCATCAGTGGCTATAATTTTTTTTTCTGTGACTTTTACTTTAAATTCGCTCAAAGAATTTTCTCCTTAGTAACTAAATCTATAAAATATCTAATTCCAATAGGGCCAAAATTTTTGCAGGGCCCAGCAAAACTGTTTTGTCCTGGTCTTGCTTTATTTCTAATACACCACCTGGCATTTGTACATGAATTGGAAATGCTAAATCTAGAGTCTCATTTACAAAATAAGCAGCTGCCATTGCACCCGTTCCGCAAGCTAGAGTCCAATTTTCGACACCTCTTTCAAAGCTCATAGCCTTTATTTTAGATGCATTTAAACTTATTTTTTTATCCCTCCAAACGAAAGTTACATTGGCGCCTTTAGGGTCCAAAGCCTTCGGAAACCTTAGGCTTTGAGCTAAAGCTAAGTTATCATGACCGATCTCTATAAATGATTTTCCCGAAACGCTCTCATCATTTAAAAATACACAAAGATGGGGCACTCCTGAATTGTAAATTCGATAAGTCCCATCGGTTGCAATAAACTGCGTCTTTCTGAGCCAAACTTGAACTTGTCCTTCAGCAATGGAACTTCCTTCAGACATTCCACTATTGGTAGTAGAATTTAAAATTTCTGCAACTACG
Organism: Bdellovibrionales bacterium; assembly: GCA_041740515.1. GTDB lineage: Bacteria > Bdellovibrionota > Bdellovibrionia > Bdellovibrionales > UBA1609 > JAMLIO01. The sequence continues at coordinate 30,053 of JBGSLV010000009.1, forward strand.
GATTGAGCGGATGTATAAAATCGGATTTTTGATTTTGGCTCTACAAAATTATGAAACCATAAAGCCACGGCTCGTGCTGCATTCCCACACATTAAGGCTTCACTGCCATCAGAGTTATAAAACAGCCATGCAAAATCCATCTCTAGGTGGGGAAAAATAAAAATACAGCCATCGGTTATGGGCTCTACAGCCGAGCAGATTTCGCGGGCTTTGGATGACAACAAAGCGGTATCTTGCTGAAGCCCTTCAAAATTGAGATTAATTTTTGGCAACAAACTGGCTTTAAAAGTTTTAAGATGATCAAAATTAGGGGTTTCCTTGGTGTCTATAAATGAGACAAGCACAAAACTATTTTTTGCACCTTCAATTTTAAAACATCTCATAACATGTCCTATGATTTAAAGACTTCCTAGGGAAGTCTTTGCTTTTATTAAAAAATACTCATGAAAGACTGCAAGTATCTAACTAAAATATACGTACAGAAAATACTTTAATTAATGACCAATATGCCATCAAGAGACCAAGAACATAAGACCCATTTTACTATATCCTAAGTCAGGTCAAATAGACCCTAAAATGTCATGAAGTTGTATTTTCTTTGATAGCTAATTTTGGTTCTTAAGTGAACGGCGTAATCTAACTTTACCGGTTTTTTCTAGAATTTGTGGGAAAAATGTGGATAAGTTAGCTAGACCTTTAAAAAAAAAGCCCCAGACAACCGCCTGAAATTCTGATTTGATTTTTGTAGAACCAAAACATCAAAAAGGAGCATCAGGCATGGACGCC
>JBGSLV010000010.1:0-21837 GCA_041740515.1 Bdellovibrionales bacterium
GGCGTCCATGCCTGATGCTCCTTTTTGATGTTTTGGTTCTACAAAAATCAAATCAGAATTTCAGGCGGTTGTCTGGGGCTTTTTTTTTAAAGGTCTAGCTAACTTATCCACATTTTTCCCACAAATTCTAGAAAAAACCCAAATCTTGTGCTTAAAAGCATTTTCTTTCTATTTAGGGCCATACTCCATAATTAAGATCAAGAAACATGCCCATCACGGAGATTCATTAAAAGTTTATGGTGAACAATATTGTCACCCATTTTGAAGCAAACAAGTTCTAAACGTGTCCCATTTGGCCCGCCATTAAAATACAGAATACTGCCTTCCGTTAACAGTATACTGTATTCAGACTCCCAGAATACTGAATCCCGATAACTGATATCAGAATACTGAACAGAGTTCAGTTTACAGTGTTTATTATCGCTTCTTTTCTTTGATCGAAGGCTTTGTATTGCCTTCAGCCAGATTCAAAGAGATTGAAGATGCTGCCCTTACGAGCTGATCCCTTAGATGACCCTTTAAATCTAAAGCATCCACTTTATCACAAAACTCTACCGCCAATTCCAACGTCCTAAATGTCTTCATTTTCAAATCCTCCTAAAATTTATAGTTCTGCAAAGAACAACTATAAATTTTTGCAAGGTTTGAAAATGGGCAATAGGTATAGACTTCGATAGGCTCACAGTTCATTTTTATTCATAGTTTATTTCCATCTTTAAATTACCTAAGTCATTAATTTTTTAATTATTAATTCCGGACATTTAAAGCGAAGATAACACTCTAACTTTATTATCATTTCAAAAAAATTTGCTACAAAAGATATACAAAACGATTTGTATACATGAAAATAGTCTCTAACAAATAAAACAGGTGGTAATTTATGTCTGAAGATATGAAAGTTGAATTAGCCAGATTAAGAGCTGAAAATGAAGCCCTAAAAAATAAAAAAACTAGTGGTGGCGCACTTACGATGAAGGTCAGTGAAAAAGGGGCCCTATCTGTCTACGGAATGGGACGATTTCCAGTGACTCTTTATAAAGAGCAATGGATAAAGCTACTTGCTATCTCTGATGATCTTAAAGAATTTATTGCAGAAAATGATGGGAAACTAAAATCTAAAGACTAGCAGTTTTATAAAGTTACTATTATCGGATTTAAAAAACTGCAGACACAAAAAAAGGTCAGTGACTTTTTCTTATACTTTCTTAAACGTTTTTAAGTTTCCACTGCAGCTTTTGTGCATTCGGGGCTAAACCTATATCTTTGTTTTGTGAAACCCAGGTAGGTTCGCTTTCGGTTTTCACCACCTCTGGCTTGGAAGTGTTAAAGGGCACCTTGATTAATACTTTGTCGCAAACCCAAATTAAAAGATCTTTATCGGTGATATCGACGACCGATATCCATGGGAAATTTGAAAACATTCGCATTTCGGTGGATAGCAATTCTAGATCTGGTAAGACATCTTGAACTTGCAGTTTTGTTTTTTTACCTTCCAAATCATAAAATACTACAACCCCAAGATCTGATCCCGAATCGCCAAGACCTCCAAGAGTTATGATTCTTGTATTTGATGGGTCAGAGAAAACATATTCAACACTCATAGTATCTGACCATGGGGTCTTAGTTTTTTTAAAAAAACCCTTCTTAACTAAGAAACTATTTTGACTAACTGGAGAGTGAAGCTCCAAATCCTTTTTAGGACTTTGAAAGATCATAAGATCTGGGCGATGAGGACTCATGGCGACTCCAAGATAGGAAGATAAATTAAACAGTTATAAAATATGAACCACATTGATAAGTTTGTTTTTATTCAATTTTTGAGTCAATCTTTTACTAACCTAAGGCCCGGTTAATGTTTTATCAAATTGTTTGATGTTTTCACAGAGGATTACGCAAGCCATGCATGGTTCGATTGAACAGACAGTCTAGTTGTCTGATGAAATTATAAATTATGTTGAGACTGTTTATGCAACTTTATAGCATTTAAGCATGAAGCCATTAATATCGAATGTGTTTGGACTGATTTACGCTTTGTTACCCACGATCATATTAATCATGTTGATCATGTGGGCGTTGAACTATTTTTATAAAATTAGTTTTAGCTTAAAAACTTTTTTTCAAATATTAATTACATTTCCTTTATTAACTTGGCCATTAATTCTTTTCGCTTCGGCCATGCTTTTCGACCATGATGAATCTTTAGATAAAAGAAACGTGTTGCTTATTGCAAATGCGATTTTATTATACCCTGTCGTCACTACACTATTGATGTACATATGTGATTTTCAGTTATGGGATATCAATAGTCGAAACTTGTTTATCGGAACACTTTTAACCACCACGCTGTTCACGCTTTCATTTAATTACCCAACACTACTTCTAAATAACTACCGTGGAATTTCAAACATCAAGACTAAAAAATGATTTAGTTTGAAAGAAATGGCGACTTAAACGCTTCCCATGATGCCGGGTAGTAGGATGGATTCAAATTGCCAGCGCAACTCGTAAAAAATAAGCTCAGAGCCATTTAATTAAAATTTTATGACTATGCCCTAACTTTATTTCCACCATAAACCATTTGTCGAATTTCCGGTGAGGCTAACGAATCCGAAAAACCAAGCTGTCTTTGGCTAACTTGATCAAGCCTATTTAGTTGCTCTGCAGATAAAATTACATCCAGTGCTCCTAAATTGTCTTTTAGCTGACTTACTTTGGTTGCACCAATTAGCGTGGATGAAACTCCCTTTTGATGGATAACCCAAGCTAAGGCGGCCTGCGCAGTTGTACATCCGATTTCTGAGGAGATTTTTTTTAGAGTTTCAAGGATTAGCCAATTTTTTTCTGAAAACTTACTTGTGCCAAATGGATTGGGCCCGCTTAACCGACCCTTCTCAGAGGTCTTTTCGGGACTATACTTTCCTGTTAAAAATCCACCAGCCAAAGGACTCCATGGCATAATTCCCATGCCTGACTCGAGGGCCATGGGGACATGTTCACTCTCAATGTCCCTTGCTACCAACGAGTATTCAAACTGAATTGCAATAGGTTGTGGACGTCGACGCTCTATTGATATCGTAGACGCTTTCATGGCAAGCCACGCAGGCATGTCAGATAAAGCATAGTAACGAATTTTCCCAGAACGTACTAGATCCTGTAAGGTTTGGACGATCTCCTCAACAGGTGTGATTCCGTCCCATATATTAATTAAGCGACTTCAATAGTATTAACCCTATCTTCTAAAAAATCTGTACCACGAGGCCGGACGTAAACAACATAAAGATCTTTATCTTTTGGGTTCTCACAATAATAAATAGAATTACCTTTGCAAGAAATTTTGAAAAACAAAGGATTTGTCTCCAAAATTGATCCTGCTAATGGGTTCGAGTTAAGGATGTTTTCAACATAATCAATAAGACCATCAACTACTTCAATCGCTAGCTCGACAGTGAAATTTTCAGCTATTTGTTCTCGAATTAAACTAAGATCATCTACAGACTTAGGTGTCCAATTAAGCATATTTCTTACGAAGACCCTTTTCACCTTTTTTGAGTTTTGCTTTGAGGTCAGATGTGGTAATACCTTCACCTCTTAAAGCTTGTGCGTATCCTATTGCCAAGTTTTTATGAAGATCAATCTCTTCATGCAATTTGTGGATTTGATCTGCAGGGACCATAGCGATCTCTGTTCCATTCTTATGAGAAATAAACTGAATTTCACCAGCAACAACTTGGTCAAAAGTGTCAAAAAGCGTATTCCGTAATTCAGTGATCGTTTTTTTCTTTATCTTAGCCATATGTACATCATAATGTACATATTAATAAAATGTCAAGATCTTAACCGTTTATTTCCAGTAAACTCCATTTGGCCAGCCATTCAAAATACCTGATATCAGGTATATAAGTCGCCCGGTATACCGGATATCCAGTTAGTACATATTCGATGTTTGTGGTTTCGAACTTTGGTTCTACTTATTGCTCGGTTATACTTGATTCAAGTAAGCAATTTTTTTCATTAACCAAGGGGATCTATTAAAACCTCAATTTGGGCCAACAACATTCGGATGAGCCTTTGGTGTTGTGCTTGGTGTGAAGAATAATTCTTAAGTTCAATTCTCTGGCCTGGTTTCTATTTATATTCAATAAGTTTGAAGTATCAAAGGGATTTAAATTAAAGTAATTAAAATTAAAAATCAGAGACACTTTTAAATATTTTAGTTAAATTCACAATATGAAAAAAATTGACTATGACGATCTTAAAGATGCAGTCCTAAAAAATGTAATCAGTGAAGAAAGTCTTGTGGCTTTAGACCAACATTTTGGGCTGCAAGCATTTTCTGAACAGCAGCCTTCTGAGGTTGAACCCATCGAATTTTTAAGTGGATTCAGTGATGTTTTTATGACTCAGGTCACATTTATGGTTTTAATTTCAACTTCCTTCATTATTTTTCAATTCTCAAATTATACTACCGCAATAGCAGGACTAAGTTTGGTTTCACTAGGAACTCTTATTTTTTTTAAACACAAGGATAAACTTAAAACTTATCCTTTACTGATAAACCTTCTTTGCCTTTCTTTTTTAGGGGGTCTGCTATATTTTTTAAGCGTCACGCTTACCGGTTTGTTGGACCAAAATTTTTTGATTTGTCTTATAGCCGCGGTAACAGGAAGTTCCAGTTATCTACTTTGGAAGAATTTTAAATTTGCAATCGGAGTTGCTTTTTATTCCTTATCCTTAGTTCATTTAGTGGGATACGGACCGATCTTACTAATGAATCTCGTCGACAAAAGCTTGGCATCAAGTTTAATACTGCGAATTGGACTTTTAGGGGGTTTATGTTTGATTGCTTACGGCGTCTACTTTGACCAACAAGACAAAGCTCGAACTCAAATCGAATCCAAAGTTGCATTTTGGCTTCATCTGATCGGTTCATGTTTATTTTGTTGGTGTCTTTTCAAATGGCTGAATCTCAGTATGAAACAAATCAACATTTTTCAGTCAATATTCATCATCACAATCTATGGTATTTTGACAGCTGTCTCCCTAGTGATTGATCGAAGGTCCCTAATGTTTTCGGCTTTACTTTTATTTATTTATGCCATTTATAATGTTTTTTTGCAGTTTTTATCCGTAGAGGATGCCAGAGGATCTAAAGAGCCATCTGTGTTTGCTTTAGTAATACTGATTTGCGGGTTGCTTTTATTTTACGTGGCCTACAATTGGGTTCACTTTCGACAAAAACTACTAAATCTACTCCCTCCAAAAATCACAGATTATCTGAGGTAGGCTAAATAATAATTTAGCCATGATCTAAGTATGGCAGTGGTTATGCAATTATTTAAATTTTTTAATTTAAATAATTTTGACACGAATTTTGTGTAGATAAAAAATTATCATAATGTTTAAGAACATTAGCCATACGTTGGTTTGTCTCAAGAGTTCTTGTGGTTTCTAACTCCTCATAAATTTCGCCTGAGTTTGTCAGAACGTAATTTGCAAAACGAGCGGCATTGTCTATTTTATGTCCCAGCAAAATCTGTAGACGTATTAAGTCTAAGAGTGTTTCTTGTAGCTTAATTTTTAGACTTGTTGGACTATAAGCATGTCGCTTTCCACTCACCTCTGCGGCAATACCATCTCGGTAACGATCTTGTGTGGTTTTTAGTATTGAAGCTAAAGAACTACTTGTTCTAGCTATTGCAACCAATACATCCATGGAATCAACTAAATACTGTTTAACCACATCCTTTTGGTCAAGGTTAATTCCATGGGCTTGAATTTCCTGTCTAAATTGATCCCTAAGTGGACTTGATTCAGCTGAATATATAATGTCATATAATCTTTGAGCCTGAACAATTGCAGGATCCGAATTGTTTCTAAATTGACCCATTAATGAGTCAGATATTTGAAGTTTCATCACTTCCCTTAAATCATGAATGATTGAACTCAATCCAGAGATTGTGAAACTTAATTCATCTCTTAAATGATCCTCAAAAGTGTCCTGAGTAGCTAACAAACCACCATTTTTATAAGCCTTTAACAGTATAGATAAAATGCTACCGCTTTCATATGGCGTAAAACCTAACTCTTCTATTAATGGGACTTGAAGGGGATTTGTAAATACATCCGGTTTAGTATAGTAAACAACCAGTTGATCGATACTATTTGTATTTAAGTGTGTTTCAAAAAGACTCCAGAATTTAGACATTGATTTTTCATCGCCGTATTTATTTCGCTTTTGGCTGAAAAGTAATTCTAATCTCCGCTCTTCATTCATGTCCCTAGGAATGTTATACGGAATGTAAGCACCAATAAAAAACTCTTTATCTTTGGCAATCGGGTTCCTATCTTCAAAATTTAAAAGCTGAAAAGACCCAAACCCTTGATCAGTTATATTTTGTGGCTTTTGCCACTCTAAAAACAGAGCTTCAGCAGCATAAACCCTAATGAAAAATAATAGTATAATGAGAGACGGAATTAATTTTTTGTACATTTTCATAACCCCACAAATTAAGGCCAATATTTAAAAAAAAATTGCAGGATTGGAAATCGGCGCTAATAATTTAAAATTTAATCTTTGGATTTGTAAGGACATGTGCCACCACTTCCACTACCACCTAAATATTCAAGGGTTTTGCTTAAAGGATAATATGCGATAGTTTCATCTTGATAAATACCACCACAAACAAAAAGTTCAAATTCAAAATATGTTCCATTTTTATCAGTAATAGCTTTTGGCTGTACATTATCCAAACAGTATCTAAAAACAGGATTATAATCGTAGATGACTTCAATATCATTTTGTTCATCATCAGACCACTCTGTGATTGGTCCAGAGTTTTCTTGAGCGAAAGTCGAACAGATATCTTGTTTTAATTCATCTGAAGCCATTAAGTTAATAGAGAATAGAGCTATTAAAAATATACCTAAAAATTTCATTTAAACCTCCCAAAGAAAATATGAGTAATAGTGATGATAAATACAATTTGCAACCTAATCTAAAATATTTACATTTGGATTAGGAGAAACTAACTCAAATCAAATAATATTGACTGAATACTTTTTTTAAAAAAAATACTAAACACGTTCCATTGGGCCCACCATTATAAATACCTGATATCAGGTATACAAGACGTCGGGTACACCTGGTATCCACTAAGCAAATAAAGTTCTTTTAAAAAAAATGAGTCACATCTTAACGTTGGATTTTTAGGTTTTTTTAGTAATGGATTCGAAACGATTTTTTGGAGTGTTTGATCTTGGCGAAAACCCATTACATCAGCTATTTAACTGTGATTGCCTTAAAGCTGTCTGTATCCAAAGTTTTAAAAAGATATAAGATAGCACATAAAGACCTCTGAAATTTAAATTGAGGAATTTAAAAACACATTAGTTATTGGGTGTAAAGTAAACCTAAATAAAGAGTGGTTTGTACCCCTAAGTCACGACCCAAAGGATCTGTGAAGCGTGCTTTGCCAAATTCACTGCCATTTTTTCCAACTGGAATTTTACCTTGAAATTCGAAGCTCAAATTGTCAGTCCACGAATATTCAAGATTCAAAATATTCATAAAACTAGGGTCATCAATATTAGCCAGAATACCAATACCACTTCGCCACAGATCGCTCATCTGCCAATCCAAATAGGGAAAAACATACTTACACCCGTTCAAAACTTGAAAACGGCTAAAGGTTTCAATCCCATAACTCCCATTATCCTTATTGCAGTTAGTTTGCTGAAAGTATTCAAAAACAAAGTTTAATTTGCCGTTGATTGCATGCTCAAAACCTGCCGACCATTGTAAAACGGCTTTTTCTTCTCTTCTTTCAGAAAATCGAATGGCTTCAAATCTCCAAGTTGTATCAAAGAAATCTGCAGAAAAAGCCGTCGCCAAAGTATTTCGTTCCCACCAATTGGCAGCCAGCAGATGAAATTCATAAGCGTCAAAGGCTTGTTTAAGTTCAGCAAGATAGATTGAATCGGCACGTGCCTCTTCCCCGCCAACCGCCAATAACCGCAGGCTGCCATTTTCTGAAATCGATGTTGTAAACCCCGCGGCATCAGGATTATCAATCCACTGTGGACCAGGTCTAAATATCAAAGGTAAAGTCAATTTGTTGATAACAGGAAAAAGGCGAAGTACCCCAAAACTTAAAGGGCGACGACCAACAAAAATTTCACCATTTTTAAACACCTTATAACGTAAGTTCAAGCGGTCAAAATCAATATAAATTTCTTGCTCAGAATTTTTCGTGATTAAAGTTTGGGTTTTTAACCAGCGCTTTGAAGGCTTTATTGAAACCATTTGAGGCCCATTGTCTTGAACACCTGGGCTTTGAAGGCCTCGCAACTGAGGTTTGATTTCAAAAAACAAATCCTTCTCGACCCAACTGTATAAATAGTCGATTAACAAATAGCCTTCATATTGCGATTCACGATTAAGAAAACCATTTTGATTTAACTCTCGCAGCTGACCATAACCTTCAACGTGAAACTGCGAATCTACTTTACCGGCAAATGTTTTAAATGAGAGCAATAAACTAAAAATTAAAAGCCCAATAAATCTCACTGATGAACGCTCTTCTGCAGATAAAGTTGGGTGAACTTACTTTTATCAATTTTTAGATCGAATTGACCTTCAAGATATTCAAGAGTTGTAACCGTATTTTTTTTTATGGTTTTCATCACAAGCTTAGTTGCGATCGTATGACCACCAAAAAGCTTAATATCTGAACCTTTTAATTGTTTAACCAACTCCCCTTTTTCGGTAAAAAAATTCTGCTGGATTAACACGGCTTTTTTGGGTTCAATCCATAAAAAAAGTTTGCCCCAGACAACTGGTGCATTAGGTTTTGGATTACAAATTAACTTTTCAACACTAACCTGTTCAATCATTTCAGTTGTTTCGTAAATGCAGTCATAATCCCTGGAATATCTACTGGCTTTGACTAAATCGTCATTGGTGAAATCAGAACCCATCCAACTTTGAAACATCAAACCGGCCGGAACCTTTATGACTCTTTCTATTTTAGGCAAGTACTGCCACAAATTAAATTCAAGACGTAAATTACCAGTCCCCCGATCTTTGGGTGGCGCTAAAACTTTCACTAAAGATTTATCTTTACCTTCAGCCCAAGTCAGAATTTCAAGCTCACGCGTTCGTTCACCACGTTCAACCCTAAGGCGTAACCGCCCATGAAAAGTTTCACCCATGGACTGCTGTTCGGTTCTTCTAATAAGATCTTTTACATCCAAAGCCGCATGAACATTCAGATTTATCAAAGATATAAAAATAAAAAAAATAAGTTTAATCATACAATAACCCTCTTGCCTTTTTAATTTGAACGAATTGCTTCTACAGGTTTTAATCGGGAGGCTCGAAGTGCAGGATAAAAAGCGGAAACCGTGACGACTAAAACAGTGATCACTGTCGCACGTAAACCATCCATAATTTCAACGACTGGATAGACAACTAAATTTAATTGAAAAGCCCCTACTGAAAGATTACTACCAACCAAGGGTCTAAGATCATAGCCAACGTAAGAGTGATACGTGATTACAGCTATTCCTGCAATGATACCAAAAAGGGAAGCTGCAAGTCCTAAAACTAATCCTTCAATTAAAATTAAAATCACAACAAATTTTGGAGATGTGCCCAAGGCCATCATCACACCAAATTCGACGGTACGTTCAAATACCGAAACTAAAAATGCATTTAATATTCCTAGAGAAATCACAATAAACAACATGCCGCTGACAAGAACGATGCAAGCATCGTTAAAATTTGTCATAGCCGCAAGTCTTGGTTCAGCCTCTCGCCATGACAAGACCTGTAAATCCTTTGGCAGTTTTTCTTTGATCGATTTCTGGAGTTTATCAGCATTGATATGAGGATCAGAGATTTTAAATGCAACTTCATGAACTCCATCTAAAGCCCCAATCATTCTGACACATGGTAATGTGGTGACCACCAAAGATTTGTCATATTCAGGTGAACCTGTGTCAAACAGTCCTTTTAATCTTAAAAGTTCATTGCCTAATGTGCCATCTGCGGCTTGCGCAAGGACAACAACTTTGTTCCCCAAACTGACATTAAGCAAACGAGCTAAGCTTTGACTCATATAAGCGGCCCGAGTTGAACAGTCCTCGGTATCTTCTGTGGATAAAAAATCACCCTCTTTCAGAGCGTCCTTGATTTTTGTGATTTTGGGTTCGTTCTCAACGTCAATACCTAGCAACACAACTGGAAGTGACTGTTCTCCACTTGAGACAAGAGCTGGTAAAGATAATCGAGCCGTTGAACTGACCCCTTCTTGATCAAGAATTCCTGCCTTTTTTAAAACCCCAAGATCAAAAGTCTGTTGGATCATTCGATCTTTGTGGTAATCGGTTCGAAAAATCTGCATGTGCCCATGATAAGTTGAAGTGATTGTTTGAATTATATTTTGACTGGAGCCAGCTAAAATCGCCTGAAGCCACAAAATGACAGCAAGACCAAATCCAATACTGCAAATTGTAATCGATGAGCGCCAAAAATTACGTTTTAAATTACGAAGGGCGATATGAAATATAATAAGCAGATTGTTCATTTGCACCAATTGTAATAGCTTAAGATTGTATGGCATTAATAATAGGCGAAGAGATTACTAAAGTCTATCCTGGAACTCCTCCTGTGGAAGCCCTCAAAAATGTTTCTTTTTCCCTAGAAAAAGGAAGCTTTGCTGTTCTGATGGGCCCTTCTGGAAGTGGCAAAACCACACTTCTTAATTTAATCTCAAGCCTTGATAGACCATCAAGTGGGCAAATTTGGTTAGATGGGCAAAACATCACTGGTCTTAGTGAGCGCCAACTGACTAAACTGCGACGGGATCAAATAGGCTTTATATTTCAGGCCTTCAATTTATTTCCCATGCTCACCGCCATTGAAAATGTGGAATACACTTTAATTATAAGAGGTTTAAGTCGATCTGAGGCTCGCATGAATGCACAAAAAGCTTTGGATCTTGTGGGATTGAGCGAATATTCAAATCGTTTTTCTCGACAATTGAGTGGCGGTCAACAACAACGTGTAGCCGTGGCACGCGCTTTAGCTAGCCAAGCAAAAATTGTTTTTGCAGATGAACCGACTGCTAATTTAGACTCAGAAAATGCATTTATGCTTATTGATTTATTCGAAAAACTAAACCTTGAAGAGGGTTTAAGCTTTTTGTTTTCGACCCATGATACAAGATTACTAGTACGTGCCCATCAAAAATTAATTATGGAAGATGGTCGATTGCTGACTGGCGCATAATTCTTCTAAGTTTGTTACCCTTTAATTCTGGAAACTCATGACTAAAAATTAGAAGTGGTAACTGACAATTGAGTCTATTGGCCAAAATTTGTAGCTGATGTCTGACTTTGTTTTCTAAATCTTCGATTTTACCAGTGGTCTCTAACGCTACGACCAAATCACCAGAAGGGGTTTGCGTGAGTCGGTACTGCACTATCTCATCAGAAGCGAATAAAATGGCGTTACGAATAAAATCTGGGTAGACGGCAAATTGTTTTTCTCCTTGCAAAAAATCGATCATGTCGTCGCATCGCCCTTCGATCATTTTTAGTCGAGTCATAACCGAGCCACAGGCACAAGGCTCAGGATCTTCGGTTAGAATGTCGTTTAAACGATATCGAATGATGGGTTGAGTCCGTCGATACAGGTCAGTCACAATTGGGACAAATTTACCATGCTCTTTATCAACCCATTCTTTTTCAATAATCAAGAGTTCTTCATTTAAGTGAAGCGATCCCATTTCACAGCTGATACCTAAAAAACCTTCGGTGCATTGGTAAATTTGATGTACTTTTTGTTTAAACGCTTTTTGAATTTGCATTTCATCTACAGGATCCAACACTTCAGCGACTGAAAATATGCGTTTGACCCCGGGTAGTGATAACTTTTCATTTAATATCGCCTCTGCGACTTGTCTTAAAAGCGAAGGTGGTCCTATCAAGAGTGTGGGCTGAACTACTTTTAATTTTTCAAGATGATCTTCAAAGGGTAAAAGCAAATCAAAATAGTTAAATTCAATGCGACTGCTTTCTGTCGAACGATATAAATTACTATTAGCACGTAAAAAAAAAGCCACACGATTTTTTTTAAATAAACTGCCCTTTGGCAAAGCTTTAGCTAAAATGGTTCCCGCATAAAACCTGCGCTCGTACCCATCCGCACAAAAAATCCCACGGTGGCCGGAAGTTCCAGAGGACAATCCCACCGTTATATCTTTGATCATAGGGGAAAAGTCTCGACTGGATTCACTTTTTAGCGCAATTGCCAAAGCCTGATCCCGATCAAGACCTCTAGTGTTGAGCTGATTAAAGTTAGTCATCATTATTTTTTTATCAATTGGAGTTGTTTTATTGAAGTCATTAGCTACGTGCTGTTTGTAAAAAATGGAGTTTTTAATCACGAACTTCAAATGTTTTTTTAATCTTTTGTGTTGCCACGCCTCGAGCTGCATGCGCGATTGAAATCGGGTCCGAAATCCAAACCGAAATCGAGCACAAATAAAATAATAAAGAATTTGTAGTTTCTCAAATAGTCCCGACATTTGATCCTGAAAATACGGGAAGGTGCGATATCGTACTTTGGCAGTGGCATGGCACAATTTGTGTCTTTGGAAATTTTTTATGAAAACGATGGATTTGATTTAAAGTTAATTTATATTGACTAAAGTCATCAAAAATAAGTCGAGTAATAAAACTTGAAGGATGATCCTCAATGATATTTTCCTTCACATAACAAGCATCACCAGCCAGCAAATAGTCCTTTTCTTGGGTTCGCACCCACAATCCAGTATGTCCTTCAGCGTGCCCAGGCAATTGAACTAGCCATATAGAACCATCACCAAACAGATCATAGCCTCCATCAAAAATATCCAGTTCATCGATCTTCTGAAAACTATTTTGTGGAACTGGAAGACTTCGATCTAAAAAATCAACAGGAATAAGTGAGGGCAAAAATGCTTTTCTTAATGATGATATTCTTCCTAAATTTCGAATAGATTCATAGCTTTCTTGCTGATAAATAAATTTTGATTTTGTAAAATCCGATACTCCGCCAATATGATCAGCGTGAAAATGAGATAGCACAACATGTCGAACATCATTTACAGAAATCCCTGCGTTTTTCAACTGTTCAAGAGCAGACTCACCTTGGTTTAAATAAACGGGTGTGATCCAACGATAAATGGACTCTGGAAAACTTTTAGTGGCTTTAAAAAATTTATCTGAATACCCTGTATCAAATAAAATTATTCCTTCTTTAGAATGTTCAATAACTGCAACCGAAGCTGGAAACGCCAAAGCTCTAAAGCTTTGACTGCTGTGGGCAATTTTACCTGGATGCGTGCAATACCCAGCTTTTAAAAATGAAACCTTCACCATACTTAATTCCCTTTTTTCTTCATTTCGTTAACCATTTCATCCAAAGCTTTAGATAAACTGACTTTTGGATTATATTTCAACTCAGCGCGGGCTCGGTCAATATTCAAAGTGCGACTGACCCCTAAGGCACAAACCGTATAGCGAGTTAAGAGTGGTTCCGTATTTCGTAAAATATTTCGGCTGGTCCACTCTAAAAAAGTAGCCACGGCATAGGCTTTTCTAAATGAAAGGTTTTTCCAACGAAAAGAGACGCCAATTTGCTTCATCAAAGATTCAATGAAGGCATAAATCTCAATGGGTTCGCCATTGGTAATATTGTATTTACGTCCTTGGAATTGTGTTGGTGCAATCAATGCACAACATATAGCCTCTACAACATTATCCACATGAGTGAGGTCAGTGTGGGTATCGCCACCTATTCGGGGTATAAAACCACGCTTTGCAGTTTTAATTATTCGAGGAAAGATAGATCTGTCACCTTGACCCACAATTCCTTGGGGGCGTAACGTGATTGCGGGTAAACCCATGGCAGTGGCTTGATCCACAATATCTTCGGCCATTCGCTTCGTGCGAATATAGTCATTTAAAAAATGTTTAGGTAGTGGCTCATCTTCCTTAATGTTCAATCGGTCAGAATAATCGACATAAATACTTGGTGAAGAAATATGAACAAAACGACGACATCCCGAAGATAAACCATAGTCCGTTAAATTCTTAGTTGCTAAAACATTACATCTGTTAAAATCTTCTGGCCGACCCCAAACGGATGACAAGGCTGCGCAGTGAACAATAGCATCAACTTTTTTTGGAAGTTTTGCTAAATCCAATTTACTGCTTAAGTCTATTTGCAAAAATTCAATGCCACTCAAGGATAATTCAGCACCCGCTGAATTATTGCGACCTAAACCAATAACCCCATGGCCTTCCTGTTTTAATCTGTTAGCCAAACGTGCGCCTAAAAATCCTGTGGCTCCTGAAATCAAAATGTTCATACTTCACCATTCCATTCAATATCTTCAGTGGATGCAGATAAAATATTAATTTTTTTTCGCCATGCTTGCCAGGACAATTGAAGTGTACAAATAAATTGATCAAAAAATGGAATTGGGTCGCGCCAAGAGAAAATAACTTCCCGGCTTGAAAAAACAATAATGAACCATTGCTTCAATTTCCTTAGATTTTGGATCTGAATGAAGCCAAAGAAAATCATCGCCAGTAAAATCATTGATCGACTCCCAAAATTGGCACGTACTGTCTTTTGAACTGCTTGATTAGGTAAAAAGACGTCTGCAAATTCAGATGTCGACGTGAGCAAATGTATACCACTTGTTGCCCGCGGATTACACTCAAGAGCGTAGGCTTTTCCGTCTTCTAAAATAAAATCAAAAGCAATTTGACCGGTAAAATTTAAATTTGCTAGACACTGCCTGATAGAGTCCTCAATGATTGAACAGTCAATTTCTTCAAAGCAAATCCCCGCTTTTCCTGCCAAGAATTCATGGCTGTAAATAGAGAGAGCTTTTATACGTCCATTGTAGGCTAAAGCATAAGCACAGTATTCAGGACCGGATACAAATTTTTGTAAGACCCAAACTTGGCCCATCTTGAAGCTGTATGGCTGCTTTAATATTTCAGCCATTTCGCCTTGGAAAACTTTATGACCAAACCGTGAATATTGTGGTTTTAGAATCCAAATTCCTGAAAGACTTTTATAACTTTTAAGAACCTCTTCATTTGTAATAGCAAAAGACTCAGGGGTCGTTAACCCTAATTGATTTCCAGCTTGGTTAAATTCCCATTTGTTATGTAAAAGGATCATTTTCTTAAAATCATCAACCCATACATGGCAAGTGGATGGAAATTGATCACGACCTTGCGAGATATAAAAAACCTCTTCACAGGTTGGTATCAAAATATCAATTTTTTCCTTAAGAACTATTGCAACCAATTCATTTATAAATTGATTTCGATTGTGTCGAGGAGCATTGACTAGGAAAGTCTTAGTGATCGCGTTGCTAAAACGAGATAATTGAACCGGCTGACTTTCTGCCATAAAAATAACATGATTTTTTTTGGCTAAACTCCTTGCCAAATCAAGACTGACTGGGGCTCGACCACCAGTTATTAAAATATTAGCCATAAATTCCTTGTTTAGATTTGAATGGCAACGCCACCTATTGAAAAACCAGCAGAAGTTCCAATCATAATGGCATGATCCCCTGATTTCAGTCGTCCACTTTTCAAAGCATAATGAAGGGCCAAAGGCATAGAAGCTGCAATCATGTTCCCATGCTCTTCGATTATGTTCATCATACGCTCAGGATCTAACGCTAATTTTTGTCGAATAAGTTCAAGGGCTGAGAACGACGCTTGATGAGGGATTAAAAGTTTTACGTCATTTAAAGACACACCACTTTTTTTCTCAAGCGTTTTCATAAATTCTGGTAAAACTTTAAGAACCATTCTGAATATTTTAGGTCCTTGCATCTTGAATTGGAAGCGCGAATCATCGTGCTCTAATTTCCAATTGAGCCTGGAAGGATGAAGGCGTGTGCCTCCACCTTCAATCTGGCAGCTGTCCCATCCTGACGCATAAGTCTCCATGTGAAACCCCAAAAGAAAAGATTTTTTGTCCTCAGAATTCTCAGCTTTTCCAACAACCACGGCAGCCGCGCCGTCACCAAACAAAGAAGAGGCCTCATGCTGGTTATAATTTAGTCCCACAGAAGCCACTTCACTGCTTACAATTAAAATATTTCGATACATTCCTTGCGCAATAAAATTCGACGCGACCTGCAAAGCAGTCACAAAGCTAAGACAGGTTGAATTAATGTCAAAACAAGGCACACCAGATCTAATTTGCTTTAACTCTCTTTGAATTAAAGCTGCGTTACAAGGTATGGCCTGTTCCATGGTTCCACAGGCTCCTAAGATCAAATCAATATCAGAAACATTCAGGTTGGCATCTTCGATGGCCGCTAAAGCCGCTTTAGCTCCCATCACAGAAGCGCTTTCTTCATCACTTGCATAGCGTCGGCTTTTAACTCCAGAGATAAATTCAAATGTTCCTAGTTTTAGACCTAATTTTTCATCCAACTCCAAACTCGTCACAATTCTTTCTGGCAAGTAAAACCCAGATCCTTTTAGCTTCATCTCAACCTTCCTTAACTAAATTTTTAAAAATAATTGCAATGTTTATAGCATATTTTTGAAAATAATGATACGGTGCGTAAATATTTCAAAAAAAACCTTCAAAAGGAAATTATGATTCGAGTTCAGTATATTCCAACGAAACAAGATTCGTTTTCTTATCAGATTAAGGAGCGAGTGGCTCAATACCTTAAAGGACAATCCCCGCGAGGGAATTGGTTCACTATTGTAAAATCAGTTTTAATTATGACAATGGTGATTGTTTTTTATGTTTTAATTTTTACTTTAAAATCTAAATCTACGGCAGTTTCTATATCTTTGTGTTTTGGATTGGCTATATCGATTTTAATATTAGGGCTCAATGTATTACATGAAGCCTGTCATAGTAACTTGTCACGTTTTAAATCTTTTAACAAATTCATGTCTTTAGGTTTTGATATTTTTGGAGGAATAAGCTCCCAGCAGTATTGCTTTAAACATAATATCATTCATCATAGGTTCACAAATCTAGGTCAGTTTGATGCCGATTTAGATAATGTATCTATTCTTCGTCTTTCCCCTGCTTTTACAAAAATGAATCTTCACAAGTGGCAATGGTTGTACGCACCTTTTCTATATTCATTAATAACTATGACCTGGGCTTTTGATGACATTGAAAGATTATTAAGTCGTAAAGTAGCAAAACATATTTTACCAAAATATAGTAAAAGGGATATTTTTTTTCAGTTATTCCTAAAACTAATTTATTTCACGCTAGCACTAGTTTTACCAATTTTAGTTTTTGGCAGTTTGGCTGGGTTGCTTGGATTTTTGTTTGTGCATACAATCATGGGATTCTCTATAGCTTTAATATTTCAAATGGCCCATGTGGTTGAAGTGTGTGATTTCCCAAGCGCCAATTCACAAAGTGATAAAATTGAAATGAATGAAACTTTCATCGAACATCAATTGCGAACCACTGCAGATTTTGCTCATCATCCAGTTATTGACTTTTTCTTAGGAGGACTCAATTACCAAATTGAACACCACATTTTTCCAAACGTGTCGTCACGTCACTATCCTGAAATAAGTAAAATTATTAAAGCCACTTGCGAAGAGTATGGTGTCGAATATAACTACTACCCAACCTTAAGCGCTGCAGCTATTTCACATTTTCGTCATTTAAGTTTAATGGGTAAAAATTTTAGTTCGGTAGAACATTTATCTAAATCTTAATAGTTACTAAATTGGATCAACAAGAAATACTTTTCCAGTAATGATGTCGACGATTGCATTATTATTTCCTTCGCCTTCAATCTTATCCTCAAAATAGTCGTAAATTTCTATTGCCCTATCAAAGCTTAGACCAAAATCTGTCATTTCGCTTTCACTTCTTAAAATATCTGTCGTTGGGCCAACAATAAGTTCTAAAACGAGAAAACGCTCAGATGAATCAACAATTCGTAAGTCAGCATAAAATTTCGAGTCTTGATTTACATTTTCCTGAAAAAACTCTTTTATTATTACAATTCCATTTTTTCCTTGAGCAACATAAACAGCACCTTCGGCTCCACTCCCTAAAAAATCGAGAACCTTATATTTTTGAGTTCTAATTACAAACTCAGTTCTTAAAGGGATATTTAAATCTCCATTGACGTAGTTATTAAATGTTCCAGTTTTATTTCGCTTTTTAACATAATTCCTAAAAATAAGGATTAATCCGTTTCGAATATTGTTAGGCAATTCATTAAACGATCCCACACCATTTTTAAGTTGTGCTGAACATAAATTTTGATCCACATGGTTAGATATCCAATCCGCTTTTGCATGATTGGCTTCGAGCGCCCATAAAATGAATAAGCTAAAAGCTGAAAAAGTGATTATAAAGCTTTTCATGTCCCAAAACTTGCAAAACCCATGCTTAAAAAAACTAAGTGTTTAATTTGGATTGATCTAAGCTTTCGGTCCTAATTTTGCAAATAAAAAATTCAGCAAGGAATTTTTAAATGAAACTTAAAATTAGTTTTTCACTTTTATTTATCTCATTATGGGCATTACCGGCACTGTCTTCATCTAAAACTATTTGCGCGGGCTATTTATCATCTATTAATTCCAACCTACTAAATTCGTCCACTCCAGCCACCTTAGCAGAAGTGCAAAGATTAGGTGCTCTTGCCACGCCCTCATCTCCCTTAGTCCTTAAATTTAAAGTGGCAGCCAGTGCGGGATCGATGTTCAACGGTCTTAAGGCCACTTCAGGGTTCCAATCTGTGACAGGATCATGGAGCGACGGACTTTTTACGGCAACATTAGACCATCCTGAAAATCTAAAACGCGCTCTTCACTTTCTTGAACGTTTTCAGTTGGAGATCACACAGCTACAAACCCTGAACTCAGACCAAGTAAACGTCTATGACTTGCCAAAAAAACCTTGGGTCCATCCTTCAAGAGGTTCCTCTCCGTCCCCAGATCATTCGGAGGCCCTTAGAGATACTTTTGTCTCGCTCTGGCCCGAATGGGCTTTATCCGCAGCTCCTGTTCCAAACGGGGAACCAGTGGAAAAAATCTCAGATTCGATGGCAATCCCTGTTCCGAAA
Organism: Bdellovibrionales bacterium; assembly: GCA_041740515.1. Taxonomy (GTDB): domain Bacteria; phylum Bdellovibrionota; class Bdellovibrionia; order Bdellovibrionales; family UBA1609; genus JAMLIO01. Next base: position 19,152 of record JBGSLV010000010.1, read on the forward strand.
TCTCAAGTGAAAGACGTGAAAACATTGGTCCAACGGATGGGGCATGCAGAAACATACTTAGAAGGTATTGCTTACTTAAAAGAATTTATGACAGCTGTAGGACTTATTGAAAACTTACGTCTATTGTCTTTGATTCATGCGTCAGACATCCCACCCTCTGTAATATTAGAGAACGGGCTTTTGTCCTCCCAGGAGCTTAAAGATCGAGGACTTCCTCACTCTAGGTGGGGCCAGAATTTAGGAGATGGGATCTATTTTATAGGTTCGTCGGGATGGGCCATTGAAGAGAACACTTGGGGTAAATACCAGTACCGGACAAGTATGAACCGGGTTCGCTTGTTTAGAAGCACTAACCGCTTTCTTGTTACCTTTATAAAAATTTATGATCTTTACAGAGGAAAATGGGGCCTTGAAAGGTTTGGGGACGACAGTTTAATGGTTCCAGGTTTGCCTCAATCTGTTTTTAGCACCGAAGGTCTTTTGGCACGCTTGCCTTGGATTTATGAGGATATGAATGTTCAGGGTACTGCAGGATCTTTAGAAATTTTAATTAAACAGCGGCGTATTCCACCGGATCGACTGTCTCTCCAATAGAGGGTGTGACTTTAGAAAAGGATTTTTTTTAAAGTAAAATTAATTGATAACATATTTTATAAACTTAATGAATCAGTGCGATTAGTAAATCTGGTTTTATATATTGATTAAGAAATTTTAAAGTTCTTGGATAAATTTCTTTTCTTTAGCTGTGAAAAAAGTTTTACCTTGGCGAATTTGATTTAGTTTGGAAATCGAAATTTGAATTTTTTTGGGATTTCTCCACCAGAGCCATCCTTTCCACTTTTTGGCATTCACAAGTATGATATTTTGCAATTTTGATGCATAATTAATTTCAATTTTAAAGGAGTCTTTTTCAAGCTGTGCTAGATATTTGATTCTGAGGTCATTGATTCCTGCGATACCCATTCCCATGGATGGATATTTTGCCAAAAGTTGATGGGTTTTATCTGGTAAATTATCTAATTTTATTAACTCATCCATAGAATATCCAAAGGCTCGGAATTGTAAAAATATAAAAACTATTAGTCCTAATTTAATTCGCTTAACTCTTTGAATGACAGTTCTAAACATTTTTTTGGAAAACCATTGGAATCAATATATTCAGAAAATACATTTGGAAACCATTCAAGTAAAGTCGTATTCATGTAAAGGTCGGACCTATTGCTTGAATTCTCAAATCCGTTAAAAGGGCTTGGAAAAAAATTCATAAAAAAGTCTTCCCATGGCAGATCAGTATTTTTATAAAGTTCTTCGGCCGCTTCGACATACTTCGATTTTTTCAACACATAGGGATTATGACAATAATTTACGATTTCAAAGAACTTTAAGGCATTGGTTCGAGGGCTACTTGAGTCTCTGATGATTCGAGCAATACGCCGTGAATTTAAAATTGCTAATTTATCAGTGAGATGAAACAAAGGAACTTTAGCCATCCTATACTCAGATGTTCGAGGAGATGGTTTAAGACCATCTGGGTACGATATCATGGAGGGTGCAAGCAAGCCGTAGTTTTTAATATCTTCCAAATGTTGATAGCGTACATGGGTCAAAGCATTTTTTAAAAATAATGGAAATTGTTTTGCAGCTTCGCTGTTATATGTTTCTGCCGAAACATATTCATCATTACTAGAAGATAGCCCCAGAGCTGACTGGGCGTATGGTTTCGAATCAAATTGGCCATAGGATCCAGGCCAAAAAGGATAATGCTCCCAGTTTGGCCTTGGGTCTTGTCGATGACAGGTCAAGCAAGCCGTTGGGTTCTGCCCCAATCGATCCGTTCTATCCAAAAGGAACTGAATCTCAGCCTTTTTATTATTTTGTTGCAAGAACTCCCGCCTAAGACTTTCATCAGTCTTCATGACAATTTCTTCCAGAATAAACCTAGGATTATTGTTAGTTTCAACATAACGTATAGTCTCAAGGGTTTCATACCCCTCTTGGGAGGGCGAACCATTAAAGGTCATGATAAAATCAGCTTGATCTGTAAACAAAATAGCTCTCGGATTTTGATAGCTAGCTTGTTGTAGGCTGTGACTTTCAAACATAAATACATAGTTAGTTTTAAGATTTTTTGGCAGAATTTTAAGTAACTCAGCAACCGAGTTAACCTTTTTAGAAAGTGATATTACTCTTTGGAAATGCTTTTCCCCGTCAACAGGAACACTAATACTTTCTCTGGCATTTTGGTCTAAAGCATAATCATAACAAAAAGCCTTTGCAGACAGTAAAAAGGAAATTAAAAGTAGCAAAAACTGACTCATGGTTTAATTTTGCAAAAGACATGCCCAAATACGAATCTAAGGCTTAAAAGCATTTACTTGCAACTTCTCTAACATCAGTTGTGATACGGTTGAAAGCATAGGTATTTGAGCACTGAAGATAAAAGTTTGTCTCACGAAAACCTATCTCATCGAGATCAAAATTATCTGTCACAGCCATTATGTAATCCACGTGACAAAAAATGTCAGTTTCAATATAGGTTTCACACATCTACACCTTCATGACATCGTCGGGTCTAGTTGACCTAGTCTAGGATAAAATAAGTGAGACACCCCTCATAATATAAAGGCTCGTCCAAAATCTAAATATAAAGGGGGGATTTATGTCTCTAATTAAGTTTAAATGCCGT
>JBGSLV010000011.1:0-33912 GCA_041740515.1 Bdellovibrionales bacterium
TTAGACAAATGGTCTTTGAATATATTGAAACTTGGTATAACACTAAAAGAAGACACAGTTCGCTGGACTACAAAAGTCCAAGGCAGTTTAAACAATTAATTTCTTAGAGAAAACTGTCCACTTTTTTTGGGGAATTCCAAAACATCTCGAGTGCCTCTGAAGAATTTGTAAGAGTGGGTATTTTCGATATTAGCTTTTATAAAGTGGAACAACTTATTCCTGAAAGACTCAGTCCAGAGACTATAATGACCCCACATAACCTTTACTCCCCGCACGGAGCCGCAGTGGCCTCACTGATTTTTAATCCGCAGTACGGGGGCTCTACTCATGGCAAATTATTGCTTATGAATACAGGTATTTACTATGAAGATTTTCACAAAGGCATTCAGAATGCTATTAAGCTCAATATTCAAGTTATAAGTATATCGTTGACCTTAATTAATTCTTCAATTGCTGAACTTATTAATCAAGCGAGTAGAGATCATGGCATTTTATTTGTCGTTTCAGCGGGTAATGCAGCCCTGAGAAGGGGTCGAGCTCTTCCTGAATATTATAAAAACCTTCGTGCCATAGTAGTATCGTGCATTGATCTTAACGGAGAATTACCGTCTTTTGCTCAACTTGATGCAAACGTTGATGTTCTTGCTCCCTGTGGTGATGCCAATATAAGGACTCAGATTTATGAACCTCGACTTGGAGTCATTGATTATGCTTTTGGAAGAACAAGTGCCGCTGTTCCTCAAGTTGTATCTTTTATGATCGATCATTTATATCAAGATCAAAGCATAACTCTTGAAGATTTTAAGAGGCTTTTAAAAGCTAAGGCTCAAACCTTTTTCCAATTTGATAATATTGATTATCCAATTCTAAGTAGAGCTATATAGACAAATTTCTTTGACAAGATCCACAACAGATATTTTATGTCGTGAAACATTAAAATAATCAAAAAAATTTAAAAATAATACTATATTTCACATTTAGGCCTAAAATATATATAATCACTATTTGAAACTACATCCACATTAAGCTGAATAAGCTTTTCCGCTAAAACAGCTTTGTAAACTTTTTGACAAACACCTATCTTCATTCTTTCAAGACCTCTAAACGTGTAAACAGAGTAAAATGGATGAGCCAAAAAGTTTAATCCTCTCGCTTTTTCTGTTTGAGGGTATCCGTACTCAATTATAATATTTTGTTTTTCAACAACTGCAGAATTGTAGCTCAAAAAAAAAGAAATATCAGACCCCATCTTTAGCACTATAAAAAATCCGAGCAAAATACAAACACCTAAATGTCCTGCAGGAATTTTGGCGGCCTCAAAGATAGTCAGTTTTTTGGTATCAATATTTTTACTCACTACAAGAATCATCCATGGTAAAGAAAATAGACCAGGAAGTAAAACGTAATAAATTAATTCAATTTTATCGTAAGAAAACCCATCTGTAGCTTCAAGTGTGACTTGGCCAAATTGATATGAAATAAAAATACATAAAACATATAAAAAAAAATATACTAATGTACAAATTTGCATTGGATTTAAATACTTAAATATCATTCAATTACCCTTTACTTTAAAACATTTAAAAATTTTTAACATTTTATAGATTTTAAGTTCAAACTAAAGATCCATTACTTAAAAAATTTAATTTCGCGATTTAACTTTTATATGAATTGTTAAATTTGGTTAATGAGTTTAATTATGTTAGTTTAAATACAATGAGCTCTCAAGAATTTAAATTGTATCGTCATTATAAAAACAAAATCTATAGGTATTTTAGTTTAGTAAAACATAGCGAAACCTTAGAGGATTTTGTTCTGTATAAACCTTTGGAAAATAATCCCGAGGGTCAACTTTGGATTCGCCCTAAAGATATGTTTTTCGAAGAAATTAATGTCAATGGCCAACAAATTCCAAGGTTTTCACCTATTGATTTCAAATACACAATTTTAAATCAAATTGAACCTATAATATTAGAGCACTTAAACACGTTCACAAAAACTATTATCATAGATTTCGACGAAGATTATTTTGCCATGAATTTGAAAGATAAAAAAAATATTTTACTTCAGATGGCAACGGATCCTTCTTTAGAAAGTGAAATCAATATCGTTGGTTTTCAAATCGGTTTCGAACAAAACATTGATACATATATTAGTTTGATAAAAATAATTACACCTGGAATTAGAAGTCTAGATATTGATCACGAATTTTCACGTCAACAACAATTTTGGTGTGAAAAGATTGGATATAAATTTTTAACAACAAAGTTAAGAACAGATTAAGACCATTTCAAATGTTAAAAACTAATTAATCACACTCATTTTCTTCCACTGACCGCCAAGAAACCTTAAATAAATTATTAAAGCTGTTAGCATAATATATACAGTTGCAAATCCCCATGACATATAAACGGCATTAGAAGTATTAGTTAAAAAATATGTCGGCAAAACCATAATAGGCCATGGCACTAATAGTGCGACTAGTGAGACAAATCGAGTATCACCAGCACCTTTCAAAGCAAAAGATAAATTTAAATATAAACTATCAAAAGTTGTAAAGATGCCCACCAACATTAATAAGGTTGGTGCAATTAGGGCGACTTGTGACCACAACTCTGGATTGCCATCATTTTTAAACCAGTTGACATAAAAATCGGGAAAAACAAAAAAGCTTAACCCCGCAGTACACATATATAAAGCAGACAGTTGAGCGCCAGCCCATGTGTATTGACGAGCAGACTCTGGATCTCCTTCACCTAAATGATGACCAACTTTAACCATCACAGACTGAGCCACACCAATAGCTGGCATCACTGACAACATCATCACTGTTACAGCAATACTACTACTTGCAAGTGCCGCTTCACCATTTACAAATCGACCAATTAAAATTAGAAAAACCGTAAATGCTAAACCTTCTAAGGACCACTGCAGTCCACTTGGAAGCCCGTATTTTAAATATTTCAGCATTAAATCTTTGTTGATGGAGTATGAAGATTTAATGTTAAACCTAACGCTTTCCTTAGAAAAAATAATAACTCCGAAAGCAAAAAAAACGGAAACAAAATTGGCCATAACAGTTGCATAGCCTGCACCTTTAATACCATAGGCTTTAAAACCCAGGTTTCCAAAAATAAGTAAGTAATCTAAAATTACATTTGCCAAAAGGCCAACGCCATTAACCCACATCACCATCTGGGTTTTCGTGATTCCCGTAAAGTATCCACTTAAGCTTGCAACCAAAGCCATGGGTAGAGCCGAAAAACAGATAGCGTTGAAGTAATCAACTTCTAATTTTTGCACTTTTGAAGAGTGACCAATAAAACTAAAAAACTCGTCCGAGAAAAAAATAAATACAATAAAAAGCAATCCACCAATGGTACTTAAATATAAAGATTGCCAAAGAGCCGGTCCAACCATGGATTCATTCTTTGAACCCAAATACTGCGAAACAAAAGTGGTGACATAACTGCCCGTTTGTTGCAGCAAAGCCATGGGCGTCCAAAAAATACTCATGACGGCCATTGATGCTCCTAGGGCTTCGGTTGAGTAAGCTCCTAGGTAAATCCTATCAATAGTGAGTTGTAAATTCCAAAAACCATTGGCAATAATCAGAGGCCAAGCCAATTGCAAAAGTTCGTAACATTTTTTACGGTCTATCATCCGAAAAAGGTGCCAGGTTCTTTTTTCTAAAGCAAGCAAATGCATAAGGTGCCAGGTTCTTTTTTCCTAGACGAGCATAAGGCGCAAAGGTTCCAGTTGTATTCTTCAGTTCATGAACGGTATAAGGTGGCACTTCTACTCTTAAGCTCATTATCGGTAAATGCATTTAATTATTTATTTATGTCTTAAGTCAGTAAATTGGCCATTTTTTTTCAAGTGAAAGGTTGGATTAATAAAGCTTTAATAGTTTGCTTCTTAGGAGTTTGAAAACCTAAGACCCCAATATTTTCATTCTTGAAGCTTAGTTTACTTTTCGCCCTATAAGACTTAAAAAGCAAATCCCACAAAGTGATTGAAAATCCAAAGTTGTGATTTGAATCTTTTATATCTAACGAATGATGTATACGATGAAGATCAGGAGTAATTATATATGGCTTGAGTATAGTTTCTAAATTTGAAGGTAACGCAAAATTAGAATGATTAAACATTGATGCAAAATTTAAAACGATTTCAAATACCATTAACGTAAAAAATGATATTCCAAAAAAATAAACTAAGAGTAAACGATGAAATAGGGACAGTAAGGCCTCTAAGGGGTGAAATCTAAGGCCTGTGGAAGTGTCAAAATCAATATCAGAGTGATGAAGTCTATGTAGTCGCCACAAAATCGGCACTTTATGAAATAACCTATGCTGCCAATAGATCATTACATCTAATATTAAAAAACCTATGATAAATTTTAACCCTAATGACATATTTAAATGGGACAACAAACCATAACTTGGTTCAGTTTCAAAAACGTTTTGCTTTACGAATGAATACTTTAAGATTGCAAATATAAGAATTGAGTTTAAAAAACTAAAAAACAAATTGATAAAATACCTAACTTCAAATACTTGATTTTTTCTGTAGGAAAATAAATATCCCGCTGTTGTAAAAACGATTAGACCAAAAATAAAAAAATAAACTTTAAAGTATTCTATAGGGCCCACCTAAACTGTTCGATGCAAGGAATTAGGAAATCCAAGAAGTTTCAAAAATCACTTCATTCCATAAGTTTAACGTGCAGGTCTGCATAGAGTCAAATTTGCCTAATTATGAGACTCTTTCTATTTGTTTTTAGTTGTTTTTAGTTGTTTTTGGTTTTTTCTATTTTTTTAACCATTCAAGATACTCTCGGATTCGTTTTTCAAATCCATTGGCGGTTGGCTCATAAAATTTTTGGCCTTTTAATTCGTCTGGTAAAAACTGTTGGTTAGTCCAGTGTTTAGGAAAGTCGTGGGAGTATTTATAATCTTTACCATAACCTAATTGTTTCATAAGTTGAGTTTGGGCTGACCTAAGTGCAATAGGCACATTTAAACTTTTAGAACGTTCAACCTCATCCATGGCTTTATTGATAGCAAGATATGCAGCGTTGGATTTCGGCGCACTAGCTAAATAACACACACACTGAGCCAAATTAATTCGTGCTTCTGGCATTCCAATAACTTCTACAGCTTTAAGAGTAGCTGAAGCTAAAACTATTGCATTAGGGTCCGCATTGCCAACATCTTCAGAGGCAAGAATAATTAAGCGTCGTGCAATAAAGACTGGATCTTCGCCGCCGTATAACATTCGAGCTAAATAATAAACACCGGCATCAGGATCACTGCCACGAATACTTTTTATAAATGCCGAAATTAAATTATAGTGTTCGTCACCAGACTTGTCATATGACACACTTGATTCAAAAAAGAATTTTTTTAAATCTTCTAAACATATTGGAAAACTTAAAGTTTTAAATTTAAAACTTTGAATCAATTCTTCAGTTTTATTAATTATAAGTCGAGCATCACCTTGTGACGAGGTTATTAAGGCTTCAAGAGCATCAACAGTTATAAGTTGATCTGATTTTATATCTTCTAACGAAATAGCCTTTAAAAAAAGTTTATGTAAACTAGCATGATCGTGTGGATCAAAATATAAAAGTCGACATCGACTCATTATGGCTTTGTTCAACTCGTAACTTGGATTTTCCGTTGTTGCACCTAAAAGATAGATAAATCCTTTTTCAATAAAATGCAGAAATATATCCTGCTGCGATTTATTTAATCTGTGTATTTCATCAATGAACAAAATAGTTTTTAGATTTTGCGTGAGCAGTCGACTTTTACTATCTTCGCAAAACTCTTTAATTATTTTTGTTGATAGATCCACCGCATGGGATTGTATAAATTCAGCTTGGCAATGGGTTTTAATGATATTAGCAAAACTCGTTTTTCCACTACCTGGGGCACCCCATAGTATTAGATTAAAAACCACATTGTTTTTAAGTTGTTCAATAATATTTTCAAACTTTGCACTTGTTTTGTTTTGAGTTAAAAATGCATCAAAAGTCTTAGGCCTAAGTCGCTCTGACAAAGGCTGATTGGGGTTTAGAGAATGTTGGGCTTCAAATAAATCCATGCTTTATGGTTTAGCATCAAAAAACAAAAACATAAAGCCATGAAGATTTCTTTTCTTTCTACCAACCTCTATATAGGCTATCCAAAAATCTATCTAAATTTGGATCCTTTAAATTGTCCAAATGCTGTTGCCTTTCAAGTTTTAGCTCCTTTACTTTACTAAGAACTTTTCTATCATTGGAAGCTTGATCGACGATATTTTTAGCGCCGAAATGGTTTAGTAAATCGTTGAAGTCTGTGGTTTTGGGATATGTCATAGTAATACAGTGAACAGATCCCGCGCCATCATTAGACAATATTGAGCTATCCACTGCAATCACATTAAAACCTAAATCTTTATAAACTTGTAAAGCAGTAGCATCCGATTTTTGTTGATAAATAGGAACCCAAACTGTGCCATTAATAATAAGTGAGTTGACATAAGTTTCATAATCCCGCTTGGCTCTTGGAAGCATGGTGACTTTGAATCCTTCTTTTTCAAGAATATTTTTATAGCGGCGATCATCTGTTAATACATGATTATCTGATATAAATTTAACACTTTCATCAGCATGGCCTATACCTTTTAAGTATGGAAGTCTGATCAAATTGCTACAACCGTAAGTTCTAGTAAAAATATGACTTGGAACAATTTCTGCGGCCTCAGTATCAATGACCAAACAATCACCTTTTGCATTGGCCATGAAATTTCCACCTTCAAAATAATAATTGTGAGATAGCAAAGCCGCTGAATAATAATCAGCAATGATTTGATCAGGTTCATAAAAATGATAATATTTTGCATCCACAACCGTAAATCTTTCAGAAAGAGCTTGTAGAGGACTAATATTCGCCAATTGAATCACTGGCACTGGAATAGTATCTCGAGCCCAAAACCCGTTGGGCAATACCTCTCCATACTCAGGATCTTCAATAACAGGATTTGGGATATTAATTATTTTAACTTGATCTGGATTGGGGGCAAGTTCGCTATAATATCTATATAAACCTTCCATTTCTTTTTGATCATCAATGTCAGTGTAAATAACAGCCGTCACTCCTGCCGGTAAATTTTCAATTAATTTAGCTTTCACATCGGCCGAGTTGAAATCAGCAATGTCATAAAACATTAGATAGCCTGTGTCTTCATACTCGGCGACAGGCCTTTTAACTAAAAGCCCTGTAGGTGATGTTGCACTTAAATGGTTCCCAGATTGAACAACACTTAAATTGTGTACAAGAATTTCTTGTTTTTGTTGTGGTGTTAATTTTTTTGATAAACTAATATTGTTTGAACTTTGTGCGAATGCAATTCCACTCGTCAACATTATTACTGCAATACCAATCCCTAGTCGTTGTAGCATATCCCCTCGCTTGTTGTTGTAGACCTTTAGAAAATTAAAATTTTTAAAGAACATTCTTTATCTAAAGTTTAATTAATAAGGCCTTTAACTATGCTAGACTTTGGTCAAACAGACTGTCAAAGTATGGGTATGGATAAAAAATTAGAAATTCAAAATATACTGATGGTACCACCGACTTATTTTAAAATTGGTTATGAAATCAACCCTTTTATGCGTAAAGTCGATGGGGAGCTGAATGTAGTTAACGAACGGATTGCTCAACAACAATGGAACGCCTTGCAGCAAATTTATTTCGACCTTGGACTTAATATTTTACAAGTTCCACCATCAGAAATGCATCCCGATATGGTTTTTACTGCTAATCAACTTTTACCTTTTAAAGATCCCAAGAATAATTTTGAACAGAGTTTTATCTTAAGTCATATGGCTACGGCAGAGCGCGCTGGCGAAGTTATTTTTTTTAAGAATTGGGCTTCAGAAAGAGGTTATAAAACTTATCAATTAAATATTGGTCCTTTTGAAGGAATGGGCGACGCTTTATGGTCCAGCGATGAATCCGTCTTATTTCTGGGTCATGGTTATAGAACCCATTTTGATGTGGCGATTGAACTCGAGAAATATGTTCAAAAAAATATTGTCCCCTTAAAACTTATAAGTCCGTATTTCTACCATTTAGATACTTGCTTAGCTATTATCAACAAAGACACTTGTGCGATTGTCAAAGAAGCCTTTGATGAAAGCTCACTCCAAAAACTTGATTCATATTTTAAAACCAAAATAGAAATTCCATTTGATGAGGCTAAAAAGTTTTTAGCCTGCAATTTATTTTGTCCCGATGGCAAAACTATCCTTATAGAAAAGCAATGTACGCAGACTATTAATCGACTTAGCGACTTTGGTTTTGATATTAAAGCTGTAGACACTGCTGAATTTTTAAAATCTGGTGGCTCGGTTTTTTGTCTCAAACTAGCATTTTAAGTAGTTATATTATATTCATTTAAAAGGTTTAAATATTCTTGTTAGTATCTGTGAAGACATAAAAAATGCTTTAGCTTGCAAACTATTTTCTTAAAAAATTCAGGAAAAAATTCCTCTAATTAAGGAAAGTTAGATTAATTGTTATAATGCTTAAGAGCATCCATAAACTTTACTTAATCCTAAATTTTCGTAAAGTTTATGGATAGGTTGTATACTCATTTAAATTATTCTTTGGGGCCCACTAATTTCTGAAATAAGCTAGGTTTATCGGGGCTGACATTGATAGCAATCTTTTTTGGTTCCGCTTTTTTCACTTTTGGGATTGCTACCAACAAAACACCATCTTGATGGTGGGCCTGAATGTCCTCAGAATTTACTTCGGGTGGCAGATTAAAAGTTCTAGTGAATTTACCATAGGGACGCTCAAAATAAATATGTTTGGACTCTTCTTTGGCATTTTTGTCTTTAGTTCTTTCCCCGGAAATTTTAAGTTGGTTATTTTCTACTTCAATTTGAATCTGCTCTTTTGGTATTCCAGGCACATCTAAGCTCACCATGTAATGATCACTAGCTTCAGTGATGTCACACATTGGTTGGAAGCCTGAATGTTTGGTTGGGATGGCTTTAAAAACTGAGTTCTCAAAACGCCCAAAATCTTTAAAAAAATTATTCCAAGAGTCATTCGAATATTCGTGATCAACAAGGATTATGCTTTTATCAAATGGATTTATAGTTTTCATGATTTCCTCCTAAAAAATATTAAAAATAATTAATAAGGGGTGATCATATTATATAAGTTTTGTAACAAGGCCTATTTATAAGAGCTTAAAAATCACCCTTATAGCTCAAAAATGTGTCTGATTTTTTTGATGTCAAGGTCATAAAAATGGCCATTGACCATGAAACTTGTAGCTTTCGTTTCTATTTTTAAGTAGATTTTAGATATTAATTTTTGGACTGTTTGATTTAGGTTATTTTTTCAATACCAAAATCCAAGAATGAATCATTCGCTTTGAGGGGAGCTAAAGACTATGACGACAAATTCAGAAAGAATGCCAAGAGGTGTTTATTATATAATTGGTAACGAAGCCGCTGAACGCTTTAGCTTTTATGGAATGAAAGCTATTTTGATGGTCTTTATGACGCAATACTTATTAAATAGTCTTGGGGAAGATGCTTCCATGACTCGCGAGCAAGCCAGTACTTGGTACCACACCTTTGTCTCAGCCGTTTATTTTTTCCCAATGTTAGGCGCACTTCTTTCAGATATTTTCTTAGGTAAATATAAAACTATCATTTTATTATCTATAGTTTATTGCTTTGGACATTTAAGCTTGGCGTTAATGGACGTACCTTTTACAGCAGAGCTCGTTGAGCCAAAGGTTTGGCTCGCCCTAGGGTTAGGGTTGATAGCTTTTGGATCTGGTGGAATTAAACCGTGTGTTTCGGCTCATGTCGGTGATCAATTTGATGCAAGTAAAAAAACTTTACTAGATAAAGTTTTTAATTATTTTTATTTTGCAATTAACTTTGGATCTTTCTTTTCAACATTAGCTACCCCATGGCTCTTGAAAGCTTATGGCCCCGCGTTTGCTTTTGGTCTTCCAGGAATTTTAATGTTTATTGCCACCATCATTTTTTATGTTGGTCGCAAAGATTTTGTGATTATGCCTGCTGTCGGTTGGGAATCCTATAAAAAAGATATTTTTGGACCTCAGGGTTTAAAAGCACTTGGTCGTTTGATTATAATCTATTTCTTTATTGCCTTCTTCTGGGCTTTGTATGATCAAACTGGTTCTTCTTGGGTTTTACAGGCAGAGAGCTTAAATCGTACTGTAAACTTAGGTTTTATGTCTTTTGAAATTTTGTCGTCACAGTTACAAGCCATTAACCCTGTTATAGTGATGGCTTTTATTCCATTGTTTACCTTTGGTGTTTATCCCATGACTGAAAAATTTGTTAAGCTTACTGCTTTACGAAAAATTGGCGCTGGATTTTTTATTACTGCTTTAGCATTTGCAATTGTTGCAATGACTGAACAGTGGATTCAAGAGGGTTTAACTCCCTCTATGGGATGGCAATTGTTGGCTTATCTTGTGATAACAGCGGCTGAGGTTTTAATATCTATAACAGCATTAGAATTATCGTATACTCAGGCCCCTAACAGCATGAAGTCCTTAGTTATGGCCATATTTATGCTATCAATCTCCTTTGGAAATGTGATTACAGCTAGTGTTAACAGCTTTATCCAAAACGCTGATGGCACAGTGAAGCTTCAAGGCGCTAGCTACTATTGGTTTTTCACAGCTCTAGTTATGGTAGCCGGTGTTTTTTATGTGATAGCAGCCACTTTCTATCAAGAAAAAACTTATCTACAAGACCATACAAAATCCGTTGAAGAGTAGTTTTAAGTTAATATTAGATTAGTTTCGATTGAATACTATTTTTTTTAAAAATACTTTCTTGTAGAGGAAATAATGCGAGCTGAGACTAAATTAAGTTGGATGATTTATTTACTCACTTTCTTTAAGATTCCTATTATTGCTTTTATGAAACCTAAAGTTTTAGAGCTAAGTGATCGCAGATCAGTTGTGCAACTGAGACTTAATCGAAGAACAAAAAATCACTTGGGAGCAATGTATTTTGGTGCCTTAACCGTAGGAGCCGAACTGACCTGTGCACTAAAAGCGGTGGAACTTGTGTTCATAAAAAAGCAGCCTGTAAATTTTTTGTTTAAAGATTTTAAAGCTGAATTTTTAAAACGTGCTCAAGGTGATGTCCATTTCATCTGCGAGCAGACTAAAGATGTTGAAAATTTAATTACTACAGCTTTAAAATCCGGGGAACGTGAAGAGCAAATGATTAGTGGTAAAGCCTTTGAAGTTTCAAACCTTCAAGATCCCATTATGACTTTTGAATTGACCTTATCTTTAAAAAGACGTGGATAATTTTTTTGGGGAATCCATGAGCTTTAACGCGCCGTGATCTGACCCCGGAACCTGGCACCCTAGTTGAGGGTGCCGTTGAATTCTATGACTTTGTTGTTTTCAACGAAGTAGGCTGTTGTAGGGCCTAAGTAGACTTCAAGTTGCACAAGATCCCGTGGGCGGTTATTGGGTAAGCCTGTTAAGACGTCTTTTTTAGGAATAGTGGTTAAATACATGGACTCTGATTCAGGTATGTCTTGGGAAAGCATTTTAAAACTACGGCCTTCGGAAATAAAAAAGACCATACTGTGTTTTTGATTATGAATAAGCAAAGCAATTGTATCTTCAATCCCATCGCCATTAAAATCCCCTTGAACCAGAGCCGGATTGGTTTTGGGGCCCAATAACTTTTCTACACTTTTAGAGAATTTGGCTTTCAGTTTGTAGTTTGGATGATCTTGCATAAATTTTATGTAAGAAGATTCCGTGGCTATTGCTTTAGGTATTGCATACAACAATAAATCTAACCAAGCCACAGCATCTTCAGATTGTGGTCTTTGAGGGTTTGGAGGCGGAAAGTGATTATCGCAACCCCCGACATAAAACCTATGATTGCCGTGAACTTCGGATTCTCTACAATTTTTTTTCCAATAAGGCCGGGTATCTATTGTATGGTAGTGGGAAGCAAACCACGTATTACGATATTTAGCAGATGCGACGATATTTTTAACGCATTTTTGCACTTCTGGCATCCCATTACTTAGTCGTTTGTAAGGCTGCCTAGCACCTTCATTCAACCATGAAAATTGCTCTGGGTCTCGAATCACACCGCAGATGGTATTGGGATAGCCTGGAATCAATTCACGAGTGTAAACGACTTTTTGTACATTGATTTGCCCTTGATCAGATTCACCGCGAGCTTCGTGATAGCAGTTGCAGACTGAACATTTAAACTCGTTGGTTTCATTATCACCATTTAAATCACAATTAAATCTTGGTGGCAGACTTAGCAGAGCCTTTTGAAAATTTGCATTCGGGTTTATTTGCGAAGACCTTGAATTTTTAGAAGGTTTTGAACCTGGAAGCGTTAATCTATATGGTTCATTGGCTTTATTGTCTTTAATTTTTATATCAGAAGGAGGGATTTCACCAAAGCCCATTAAAACGAAACTTAAAAATACTATTGCTAGTTTAACTAAAGATTTTTGGGAGTAGCGTAAGTTAACCATCTCATTATTCTAGTATGGCTATGCCCTTAGTGTGAACCTTCAATTGCGCCAAAAGCCCGTGAACTGGTCTAAGAACTAAGAGGGCTGGGCTAAAGACCACACTCGCACCCACCGGCAAACAAGTTTGGCTTTAAGTGGGGCTCGCTGGTGCTTTTCTTTTATTAATAATGATAAGGGAATTTAGAATAGTCTTGCTCGCGCTTTTCTAAGAAAGCATCGCGGCCTTCTTTGGCTTCGTCTGTCCCATAAGCAAGGCGAGTGGCTTCACCTGCAAAAAGTTGCTGCCCCACCATGCCATCATCTGTAAGGTTAAATGCATATTTCAACATACGAATGGCCGTAGGACTTTTGGCATTGATTTCATCGCACCACTTTAAAGCCTCAACTTCTAAATCTTGGTGATTAAAAACGGCATTAACCATACCCATAGCTAAAGCCTCTTGTGCGGAATAACTTTTGCCTAAGAAAAATATTTCACGAGCTTTTTTTTGCCCTACCATTTTTGCCAAGTAGGCCGAACCGTAACCACCGTCAAAGCTTGCGACATCCGCATCTGTCTGTTTAAAAAAAGCAAATTCAAGACTAGCTAAAGTTAAATCACAAACTACATGTAGAGAATGCCCGCCACCAACAGCCCAACCAGGAACAACACAGACCACAACTTTTGGCATAAAGCGAATCAACCGTTGGACTTCTAAAATATGCAGACGACCAGCTTTTTCTAAAGGGTCATATTGATATCCTGATTCTCCGCGCACTCTTTGATCTCCGCCAGAACAAAATGCCCAACCTCCGTCTTTTGGTGAGGGACCATTGCCCGTCAGAATTACAGTTCCCACATTAGAGGTTTGGCGAGCGTGATCCAAAGCGGTGTAGAGCTCATCGACAGTCTGAGGTCTGAAGGCATTTCTAACTTCTGGTCGGTTAAATGCGATTCGAACAGTCCCTTGATTTTTAGCTTTATGATATGTGATATCTTGAAATTCAAAACCATCAACTTTGGACCATAATTCAGGATTAAAAATTTCAGAAACCATTTAAATAAATTCTCCTTAATACATAATTTAAATAAGCAAATGTGAAAAATTTCTAATTTTTAAATATTAATTTTTGCTAGAAAGCCTAGCCGATTGTAGTTTTATAACAGCCTTGGTTAAAATTATTCTAGGTAAAAAGCGTACTGAAAAAACTAACAATTTATTTTTAAGTCCATGAACACCAACACGCTGACCACATTTCAATAATTTCATGGCATATTGGGCCACATCTAAAGATGACGGCACACCTTGAAACAAAGGACTTTCCGTGGATATAGAAGCCGCATCTTGAAAGCCAGAGATTGTGGGTCCAGGACATAAGGCAATGACTTTAACGGATGTTGCATTTAACTCTTCAGCCAATGCTTCAGAGAAAGACTGTACATAAGCTTTAGTGGCATAATACACGGCCATATTAGGACCAGGCATAAAAGCAGCAATAGAAGAAACATTTAAAATATATGAGGATTTTGCTTTTTTTAATTCTGGAATGAAAAGGTGACACAAGTGGGTCAACGACTTCATGTTTAAATTTATCATCTGTGATAACTTATCCCAGTCCGAATTCATAAAGGGGCTTAATTCCCCTACACCGGCGTTGTTAATCAAATGAGTGATTACAATTCCCATGTCTTGCAATTTAGCAAATAAAATTCCTGGCGAATTTTCTTCAGATAAATCTAAATTTAAAATAGTTACCTTTACAGAATATTTAGCTTCAATTTTAATTTTTAAATCTGAAAGCTTAGCTTTTGATCGAGCGACTAGAACAAGGTTGAAATTTTGCTCTGCCATTAAGAGCGCTAGTTCATAACCTATCCCGCTTGAAGCACCGGTAATTAATGCTGTATTTTGAATTTGATCCTGCATTGCAAATCCTCCGGTCTTAATAGATTATTTAGTCTTAGATTACTTTAATTATTATTATTATTATTATTATTATTATTATTATTATTATTATTATTATTATTATTATTATTATTAAAAATACTATGACTGTTTGTGCGGGAAGTCCATGTCTGCTTTAAAATTAACTCTTACAGGAATATTTTGTTCAGCCACTGTAGTGGTCGTTTTAGAGGTACTAGTGTTTAAATTTATCTCTCATAAACTTAAAACTCAATCGACAAACCATCAACTTAAAAATGAAGAGGGGTTTGTCAGTTACCGCAGAGTCGTTGCCAAAAAACAAAGCGATTATAAAGGCAGTATTTTTATCTTCCCTCCCACCGGTGGTGAAAATATCATAGATAGATTATATGCAAATGACTTGGCCATTTCGGGCTTCGAAGTGTTTATTTTGCAAAAATGGACTGGGTATGAAATCGAAGGCTACAAATATGAACTCCACAATGTCTTTTATGGATCAGCACAAAAGGCCTTGCATCAATTGTTTAAATTAGCTTCCACAAGCCGCTTTGGAATTCTTGGGACGAGCGTTGGCGCCCTGCACACATCTGTATCCCTGACAACAATACCAGAAATTAAAGCGGGTTTTATGATTGTCGGAGGACTTCCAATTCCGGAAATTATCATAACCACAAACCAACCTGCTATGATAGATCTTAAAGCCAAAAGGTACTCTAAATATAACTTAGTTGATGATGAGCAATATTTAAATGAATTAAACGGCATATTTAAATTTGAACCCACGGCACAACCCGTAAATCACGCCTTAGGTAAACCCATCCACACAATTATTTCTAAAAATGATGACTTAGTTCCTTATAAAAATCAGTTACTGGCTTCAAAGTTTTTTCAGGCCCAAAAAATAACTGAAAGCTCGTTGAATCACACCAGAACAGTTATGT
This sequence comes from Bdellovibrionales bacterium, assembly GCA_041740515.1. Taxonomy (GTDB): domain Bacteria; phylum Bdellovibrionota; class Bdellovibrionia; order Bdellovibrionales; family UBA1609; genus JAMLIO01. Next base: position 15,436 of record JBGSLV010000011.1, read on the forward strand.
ATTATGGATTTTTTAAACGCGCCGATGTAACAAACTTTTTTTTACAGCATCTGTGAAATTATTGAAATTCAAAAGATTAAGTTTGTATTTAAGCAATATCATATTTTTTAATCACTTCTAGAGTATCTATAAAATAATTAAACCCCCAATAATAGGTTTATTTTTATACAAGAAACTTTTTTATTTATAGACCTTTGTTTATATACATTTAAGTCTTTACATCAGAAAGTAATTTATTCGCATTAGCTAAACCTGATGTGTCTCCGGATATTTGAAGATAATCGTTGAGCTGTAAAATTTCTGTGGGCTTTGGAAATAAAATCCGATTTTTTCCACGTTTTATAGCAATAATACTACATCCTGTTTTTGCACGCAGATTGATATCAGCTAAAGTTTTGCCTATGACATTTTGATGTGTCACTTGAACAGTCGCAAGATCTGTTAAACCAATTGTGTCTAAATCTTCTAAATCAGGATAGGACTGTCGAGCTAAGGTATCTAAAATGCGCTCGCCCCCACTTAAAATTTTAGAACTATTAGAATCTGAGCGATAAATTAAATATAAAGTTAAGATTAATCCCGACACTAAAACCAAATAGTAAATGATATCCTCATTAATAAACGTCTTAACACTTATCATAAGTGGAATCCAAATTACGTATAAAACCAAAATTTGAAAGGCCATTCTAAATAATCGAGACGCTGCAAACGAAACCGTGTTCTGTAAAGAATTGTCCCATGCAAATATTTGACTCACAAAAGCCGTCAACAACTTTCCTATATTCGTAATTAAACTAAAAAGCAGGGGGACAAAAAGAGTCACGAACACCCCCGCAATAATTAACTGTATGGCCAAATATGAAAATTCAAGATTTGCTAGTGCATTCATTATTTTTGGTAACACAGCAAGCAGTAAAGGCGGTATTCCAATCAACAAAAGGACATCGATAAAAACAGCAAATAAAATTTTTCGAGGTAAATTCACATCATTAAAAGTTTGTTGTTTTAATTTTTTAAACCAAGCCTCATACAGATTAATCAATACGTCTAATTTTTTGGGGATATTATTTTCTACTTTACTTAAGATGCGATGCCTGGCCTTCCAAATTAAGGGTGTGGTTAGCGCGGTGACAATAGCCACTGAAACAACAATACTTTGAAAGTAGTTTTGCACTAGACCAGCTTTTGCGCCAATAGCCGCAATGATAAAGGCAAACTCCCCGATTTGACCCAAGGCAAGACCTGAATGTACTGAGTAGGATAATCCCACCCCAGAAAGCACTCCAGAAATACTTATGGTAATAAACTGAAATACAATAACCAATAAAGATATTAACAGAATAGGTCCGATATTTTGGATGGCTACTTCTGGATTGACTTGCATACCTACAGAGACGAAAAAAATCGCTGCAAACATATCTTTGATGGGACTAATAATGTGTTCAATTTTATGGCCCAAACCGCTTTCAGACACTAACATCCCAGCTAAAAAAGAACCCAGAGCCACTGAATACCCAAGATTTTCAACTAGCAATGCAAGCCCAAAACAAATACCCATGGAGACAACAATAAGGGACTCTTGGTTTTTAAGTTTTGCAACTTTTCTAACAAACTTTGGAATGAAGAATAATCCCACAACACAAATCGCCACCAAAAAACCTACAAGTTGCGTTAACACATCTATAGGGCGTTCACTTTCGATTCCAAACCCAACAGCTAAGGTTCCTAGCAATGCCAAAATCAAAATAGCTGCAATGTCTTGAATAATTAAAACCCCGAAGACCTGTCTTCGAACTTCAACCTGTGGTGGATACTCTTCAAAAACTTTGGTAACCAACATAGTGCTTGAAATAGAAAGAGCTGAGCCAAGAAAAATTCCTTGAGTGGTCGTCCAACCCAAAAAATCAGCCACCAAAGTTCCAATTAAAAACATTGTGCTCATTTCAATAAAAGCACTGAAGCCTGCATTTGGAAGCACTTGAAATAAACGTTTGAGTCTAAATTCAAGACCTACCGCAAACATCACTAGAATCACGCCAAACTCAGACATGGTTTCGACGCGCTTTAAATCCGCAAATAAAGGAATAGGAATATAAGGACCAACTAAGAAACCTGCAAATAGATAACCTAATATTGAAGGCAACTTAAGTTTTTTGGCTAAGAAGGAGGTTATTGCAGCTACACCAAGTACAATTGCAATGTCAGATAAAAATCCTCCTGCGTGAACCATGCATTTCCTAATTGTTGATGTGTTTATTTAGAAAAGCTTCCATTTGACCATAAAAATCAAATCTATTCTCTTCATTATGAAAGCCATGGCCTTCATTATCTTTCACCATGTAAGGTACATCAATGCCTTTAGCTTTTAAAGCTTTAACAATTTGATCGGATTCAGCTTTTTTAACTCTAGGATCATTGGCTCCTTGGGCGACAAAAAGTGGAGCTTTAATTTTGTCGGCATGGAAAACCGGTGAGAACTGCTTAAGCATTGTTTTATCTTTATCCGGATGACCCACCATCTCTTGGATCATTTTTCGATAAGGTTCCCAATAAGCAGGGATAGTTTCTTGAAATGTAAAAAGGTTAGAGACACCCACATAATCAACACCGCATTTATACAAGTCAGGAGTGTAAGTCATTCCTGCAAGAGTCGCATAGCCCCCATAACTTGCACCGTAAATACAGATTTTATCTGCTTTCGCAATCCCTTGTTCAATGGCCCACTTCACCCCATCAGTGATGTCATTTTGCATAGTCTGACCCCACTGTTTAAATGAAGCCATCCAAAATTTTTTTCCATAACCCGTAGACCCTCTGAAGTTCATTTGTAGAACCGCAAATCCACGGTTTGCTAAAAATTGTACTTCAGGATTATAACCCCATCTGTCTCGATACCATGGCCCACCATGAGGATTTACAACTAAAGGTAGTCCCTTAGCAGTTTCTTTGCCTGGCGGTAAAGTTAAATAACCTTCTATCGTTAATCCGTCTCTAGATTGATATTTAATAGGTTTCATCTGAGCCATTTGCTCTTCTTTAAGCCATGGACTTGGATTTAATAATAATTTTAAATTTTTAGCTTGAGAATCATAAGTATAATATACTCCACGACTGCGATCACTGCCTGCAAAGACTGTGAACAGAGTTTCGTCTTTATTTGATGAGGTCAAAGATATCTCTTGGTCTGGAAGCTTAGCTTCAATATCTTGAAACACAGCTTTATAATAGGGACTAAAAACTTCTTTTCTTGATTTCCAATCTTCATACTCAGCAGCAATTAACTCTTGTTTTTGCTTGGAGTAATAAACCGTAGCAATGTCGTAATTAGAATTAGAATAAACTTTGCTTAAAATTTTAAAATTTTCTGGATTCACTTTGTAAACACCCGCTTTATCTGAATCTAGATTAGATAAAGCAAACAAAGTTTTATTATCTTTGTCAAAAACTATGGGCTCCATAGTTTCTTTAAAATTATAAGTCTTAACTTTGGTAAATACTTTATCATTCGAATTTCGGTATAAATATGTTTTATTAACACCATCGGTCTCGACAGCAATACGGATTACTCCGTTATGATCAACGACCCATGATGTATGTTGACCAGGATTTTCTAAAATAATTTTTGCTTCACCTGTGTAAACATCAATCTGATAAATATCAAAAACAGTTTTTAATCTTTTGTTTGAAGCCACAAGTACTGATGTTTCAGAAACATTTTCTAACATATCTACAATATTTGCTTTTTCTTCTAAATCGGGTGTTAAATCCTTGATAACACCCGTTGTAAAGTTAGCTGAAAAGATGTGAAAGTTTTCATTACCGCCGTTGTCCTTGGAAAATAGAACCACATCTTTATTTTTCCATCCGATAAGTGAAACACTACGATCCGTATACTTTGTCAGTGGTTTCCAGTTATCTTGGCCATAACCAGTAACAAAAACATTCATTCGATTTTTATAAGGTCTAACAGCTGCTATATTTTTGCCATCTGGGCTTAAACGAAACTGCGAAGCTATAGGATTTTTAAAAAAACTTTTTAATGGGATTGACCCTTGTGTGGTTTTAGTCGGGTTTGTACAGCCTGAGTTTAAAACTAATAAGATAGTTACCATAGCGGCAACCCTTACTATCGAATTGAAATTACGAATCATAATCTAACCTCCTAAGTTATGTACATGATGTATAAATCGGTTTAGTTTTAATCAACAAGGATGGATTGTACATTTATGATTGTATAGATCTTCAAATTTATCAGTCGCATCATCTTCAATAAGGGGAAAACAGTGGTTGTTGTTATTGCCGGATCAAGTCAAGGGTTGGGTTTAGCCTTATGTCAGTCTTATTTATCTATAAACGATTCTAATATCGTGTTTGGTACGTACCGCCATCGCGTAACCGACGAGATGTTGATGCTAAGTCAAAAACATCCAACACGAATGCAATGGGTTGAGCTTGAAATTGACAGTGAAGCTAGCTTTGAAAATTTAAAAACTATTTTGATTTCTAATGGTGTCGTTCATATACAAAGATTTATAAATTGTATTGGGGCTTTACAGATCGAAGGGTTGGTCGCAGAACGACGCGTAGAAGAAGTAACTCTAGAAAACATGCAAAAAAGCTTTTTAATTAATAGCATTCCCACTATGTTATTTGCCAAACACCTAAAAGATTTTTTTAAACATAAAGACTACGCGGTATTTGCGGCCATATCGGCAAAAGTTGCAAGCCTTGACGATAACTCACTAGGTGGTTGGTACTCTTACCGAGCTTCAAAAACTGCACTAAATATGTTTATTAAAAACCTAAGTTTAGAATTTAAACGTTTGGGACCTGAAAAATATGTAATTAGCGTTCATCCGGGAACAACCCAAACTCGTCTCTCTGAGCCCTTTATGGCTGCTGCTGCGAAAAAGTATAAAATTCACACGCCAGCAGAGTCGGCAGAAAACTTATTAAAAGTGTTTGAAAATTTAAAACCCGAAAATCAAGGGCAATTTTTAAATTACGATCATACGGTTTTGCCATGGTAATTATTAATGAACTATTAACTTTGCAACCAACTGGCTAACCTGAATTTTTAAATCGTTTAAGTCTAAGTTGTTCATAATTAAGAAATCACACTGTTTAATTTTTACCGCGTTGGGAATATGATACTTGATTCGATTTTTTATCTGTTCAGAGTTCCAACCGTTTCTCTCCTGCAATCTTGTATGCTGGATATCAGCATCAGCAAATACACCTACAATGGCATCAAAATCAGTTAGCATTTTTTTTTCAAACAATAAAGGTACATCATAAAAGGCCAAGTCTGAGATTTTTTTTAAGTCCTCTTTAATGGTTTGAACTTTTTCTTTAATTTTAGGATGAAAATAGTCTTCATATTTTTTTAAAAGTTTAGCATCCGCAAAAACTTTAGCTGCAATTTCAGTTCGATATTTATTTAAAGCTTCATCGGTGACTTCCGAGGATTCACTTGAAGTCATAGGACTAAGGCCCATGTTTAGTGAAATGAATTTATGCAAATCATGATCTTGTTTCAGAATACTCATGGCCACTTCATCTGCAGACACAACGGGCAATCCATGATCTTTGCGAAGAACTTCAGCCACAGTGGATTTTCCACAGCCCATACAACCGGTTAAACCTATCCATTTCATAATTATCCCAAGTTAACTTAATTGCTAAACCAAAGTCCAGTTAAGACAATGATAACATACGCCGAAAAAATAACAGCAAATAGGAGCGTTACTTGGCCAAAAAAGACTTTGAGATCTTTGGAAAACACATTCTTTTGGAAAGAATCGCTATGGGCGGTATGGCTGAAATTTTCTTAGCGAAAAGTTCAGGCGCAGGTGGTATTTCAAAATTTAGTGCTATAAAACGCATATTACCACAATACTCGGGTAACACAGATTTCATCAGCATGTTTAAAGATGAAGCCAAGATCAATGTCAATTTATCCCATAGTAATATAGTTCCTATTTACGAATTTGGTGTTGAAGCGGGTCAATTCTATATTTTAATGGAGTACGTTAACGGTAAAAATCTGCGTCAAATTTTAAATCGTATGCAGAAAGAATCTGATACTTATTTTTCAATTGATCAGATCGTCAATATTATCAAAGACGTAGCGGCAGGTTTGGATCACGCGCATCGCTGTTTAGATGGTACAACTGGCAAACCTTTAAATATTATCCATCGTGATATGAGTCCTCAAAATATCATGATCAGTTTTGAAGGTGAGATCAAAGTTGTTGATTTTGGAATTGCTAAAGCTGAAAGCCAACAAGAAGCCACAAAGGCTGGAACCTTAAAAGGTAAATTTGCTTATATGTCCCCGGAGCAAGCCACTGGGGAATCCATAGATCTTCGCACTGATATTTTCTCGTTAGGAATTGTCTTATGGGAGCTGCTTGCAAAAGAACGTCTTTTTGTTGCTGAAAGTGAAATTGGAACTTTAAAGAAAATCCGCGAAGGAAAAATTCCTTCTATTCGCAAATTAAATCCAAATGTTCCTGAAGAGCTTGAGAAAATCGTCAATAAATCGCTAACAAAATCAACTACAGACCGTTATCAAACTTGCGCCGATTTTCAAAAGGATCTAAATAAATTCTTAAACGTCCAATATCCCGAGTTTTCTTCGCAAGATTTTTCAATTTTTATTAAATCTTTGTATGCAGACGAAATTCTGCAAAATCGAAAAAAACTTATCGAATATTCAGGCATAAAATTTGATCCAAATACGACTTCAACGCTGAATGAAGATGACCCTACATTAGTTGGTATAACTAGAACTGATTTAGAGATTGATGATATTTCAGGCTTTGAAAAAAGTAATTCAATACTTTTTGATGATTTGGAATCTAGCCAAAAATCACAATTTGATATTAAAAGTATTAATATTTCTAAAGATCGGCCTAAACCTAAAAAAAATACTAACTTTGAAGCTAAGCCAGTTCGGCCTACAACTCAAAGTAATTATAATTATAATTATAATCATCATCATCAGACTCATTCTAATCAGCCGCAAAAATTCAATGTCCAAGATTATAGTAAATACATTATAATGTTCTTAGTGGCTGCGGGTTTGGCTTTAATTGCATCGCAATTATTCCCCAATCGAGCGAGTGAAAAAGAACAAGCATCAATGAATGAAAGGCTGCCAGAAAATTTATATGACCGTATCAATGAAAAATATATAACCGTCAATAGCTCGCCACAGGGTGCAGAGGTTGTTATAAATGGCGTTGGAACAGGGCAATTGACTCCAGCTCGGGTAAAAATCCCATCAGATAAAGAATTTATCATTGGCTTAAAAAAGCAAGACTACATAGATTATCAACAGCGTATTCAAGCTAATTATCCTAATACAGAATTCCGCGGGTCTTTGACCAAAGTTCGAGTGGGTTATCTTGATATTGACGTAAAACCCAGAGAATCCATAGTGTACATTAACGGCACTCAATTAATTGATAGACTGCCCATTATTGGTTACAAATTTCCAGCTGATCGAAAAATTACCATTAAAGCGGTCAACAAAGTTTCTAGAAAGTATGATGAAGTAGAAGTGATTTTAAAAAGCGATGAAACTCAAAAAATTGAACTTCGACCCACTAAAACGCAGTAAAATACTTAAAGCGTTTTAGCATTTTTAATCTCATTCCACTCTTGTAAATACTGTAAAGCAACTTTTGGTTTTTTTAAATTTTTAAGCTCTGGGTTGATATAACTTTCTTCAACTCCATCCCAGCCCTTAAATTTCACTTCGTCGATATCCAAGGATTCAACAAAGTTTGGAACAAAAGCGGCTTTGCCACCGCCGCTCGGAATATCCACCGAAAAGTTTGACATCGCAAGGCCCGAGAGATGACCCCAAAGTTCCTTTTGAATGGCTAATGAATCTTGAATCGGAGTACGTAAATAATCCGTACCTTGAGAAGGATCACACTGAAACATATAATATGGTTTTACTCTTAAATATAATAATCTTCGATTCAAAGCCTGAACTAAAGCGGCATCATTATTTACACCATTTAAAAATACCATTTGATTAAAAACAGGAAAGCCATGATTCACTAATTGCGTTAAAGCATGTGCCGCTTCAGCTGTAAGTTCACTAGGATGATTAAAGTGAGTCATGATGTAAATCGGATGAAAAGCTTTTAACCGCTTAAGTAAGTCTTCATGAATGCGCATTGGAAGCACCACTGGAACACGTGTACCGATACGGATAATTTCTATATGCGAAATTGCTCTTAGATCTGAAACTACCTGTACCAAACGATCATCCGACAGAGTCATTGGATCGCCTCCAGATAAAATCACTTCTTTAATTCCTTTATTTGATCTGAAATAGTCTAAGGCCTCTTCGTATTCTGATTTGGAAGGGAAGACTTGATCTTTTGCTGTAAAGTGTTTTCGTGTACAGTATCTACAATAAACACTGCAATAATCTGTAACCAAAAATAAGGCTCGATCAGAGTATCTGTGAATGACTCTTGAAACTGGCGCATTGGCATTTTCATTCAAAGGATCTAATTGGGCTTGCTTCTGCTGACTATATTCAGAGAAATCGCCCAGTAATATCTTTCGTAAATTAGAATTAGGATCACATTGTTTTAAAACTTGCAGACTATATGGTGTTACTTGAAATTTAAAATGCTGGGCATGATAGGAATCAAAAAAAAGTATCTCTTCTGGTTTTAGTTCAAGTACTCTTTCCAATTGTTCTTTAGTTTTAATGGTGTTTTTAAGCTGCCATCGCCAGTCTTGCCATTCCGTTAAAGGGACTGAGTCTGGAGGAATAATTTTAGGAAAGTTAAAGGCCATACCGGTGTTTCTAAAGGCATTACTATGGTTTGGCAATTTGAGATGCAAAAAATATTCTTTAGTATTAGAGCTTTAAAACTAAAAAAGGCGAAGCTAGCTTCGCCTTTTAATTAAATTGTATAAATTATCTAATATTATTTAGGTTGTACGACTGTATCGATTGAGTGAATTACACCATTTTTTTGAACAACGTCAGCAATTTTAACTGTCGAAGTTGTACCTTTTTCATCAGTAATAGTTACGTCATTGCCGTTCATTTTTGCAGTCAACATACCACCAGCTACAGTTTTCAAAGTGGCTTTACCTTTACCTGTTTTAATTGCAGAAACGATATCATTAGCTGACATGTTACCAGCAACAACGTGGTAAGTTAGGATTTTAGATAATGCTGGTTTATTTTCTGGCTTTAATAATGACTCAACAGTTCCTTTTGGCAATTTAGCAAAAGCTTCGTTTGTTGGAGCAAAAACAGTAAAGGGACCAGGTCCTTTTAAGGTTTCAACTAATCCAGCCGCTTTTACTGCAGTAACTAAAGTTGTATGGTCTTTAGAATTAACAGCGTTATCAATAATATCTTTGGAAGGAAACATCTCTGCGCCACCAACAGTTACTGTTTTTTCAGTCACAACAGTTTTTGCTGGTGCAACAGTTTTAGCAGCAAATGCAGATTGAGCTACAAAAAGCGTCGTTACTAATAGTGCAATATTTTTTTTTGTCATACGTATTCCTTTTTTTGGGTTTATTGGTTGTAAAATAATTCTGAATTTTAATGATATTTGAGTTACCTTTGAAAGCAATCAATTAGATTGCACATAAATTTTAAAAAGATATTCATTAACTAAATCATAACAATCGTGCTTTAAACCTCACACAAGCACCCTAGGTCTAGTTTCATTTTGGCACTTTTACTAAGTAACTCTCACAATCACTACCATAGTTATTACATTTTATATTTTTTTTTTCTTAATTTTATACTCAACGTTTTCCCATAAACAACATAACCCCTTAAATCTTATACTCACTCATTTGTTATCATACTGATTTAAACCAAGGAGAATTTTATGCAGAATGAAACTTTTTTTGAGAACCTGACAACCATTTCTCAGTGCAACTATTTTTCCATCATGACCTCAGAGGGGGTTAAAAGAACTTTTTGACCAAGTATAAAATTGTGCCGTCAAAGACCGAGCTTCGCTGCTTCAAGAGATTGAAGAAAACATTGTAACGTTCCCCAGCTCAAAACAGCCATGTATCAGAATGAGACAACCCCCGAACAACTGTTAGTAAGGCTCTTCAGCTGTAAAAACATTTGACACCGAAACGAACTAGATTCGAATTGAACCCCATAAAACTTGGCCAACTTCTTGTATTGCATAACATATAAGAAAACATTTTTTTGGGGGAATACCATGAAAAAGATTTTTACCAGTAAACAAACAAAATCAGCTTTTGTAATAACATTAGCTTTGCTTCAAGTTTCATTTTTCATGAAACAAGACTCAGCCAAAGCAATCAACAGATATCTGGCACAAGAGATCGACACATCTGGAATAGATACTAGCTTAGATGCGCCTGCGGCTTCAACCACAATGAGCATTCGCCAAACAGATGTAGAAGTAATTGAAGTAGATGATCCAGCCGCCGAAGAAATCGATTATTCATCCCTAATACCCGAAAAATTACCTGAGAACACAACAGTACAAGCTGCGTTAGATAGCTTTACTCTTAAGTCTAGCCAATGCTTGGTAAAAGATGAAAATGACCTTAAAGATGTAACTCGTTTAGATGAAGATCTTAAAAGTAAAATAGAAACATATAAAAGTGATAGAACAAATGAAAACTATCAAGCGAGTCGCCTTGCTTATTATGAATTGGCCAATAAGTTAGTGAGTCTTGGAATGCTTCAAGATATTGAAACCGATGAAGATGATTCTGCGGAAGATATATCACAGTTTGACGTTCGTTTAAATTCAGATGACAAAACTGATGCCGATGACGAAAGTTCAAGTGTTTTTTTAAGTGAAGACAACACAGATGACCTAAAAGAGATTGGCGAATGTCATTTAGCTAAACTTGAAGATTTAGATACCGAAGCCGAAAAACGCACTTATTTTGAAAAGCACAACGTTGCAAAATATGTTGATGCTATTCGAACTTCTTTAGATGAATCACCAGAAGAGTTACAACGACTAGCTAACGAATATTATTCCCAGGCTAATCAAGCTGACCAACTTACCGATCAATTGAACGGATTTAGATTTTCAGCCCAAACCCATGGTGCTTCTGCTATAGCAATTTACAAAAAAATGGCCGAGATAGAAGCATTAAAACAAAGGCTTGCGGTCAATCCTAACGACCAAACACTTTCGACTTCATTAACTACTGCAAAACAAAATTTACAAGATGTTATTAAGTCTGAATTATTAAATATTAACATTTTAAATAAATCCGCAGTTACTGCAGACCCAAACATCTCAAGTAATTCTGATCTTTTATCACGCGCCCACAAAGATATTGACGATGCTACTTTATATTGGGCTACTCAAGCTGAAAAATTAATAAGTGGACAGCAAGCCACTTTATTTTCAGACTTTGCGCCAACAACTACTATCTCCGCTGGAAATCCACTTACTGGAAATGGTTTAAACTTATTTGGTGATAATTCCGTACTAACTGGTGGCACTAGTCAATTTAATACTACGAATAACTTGTTAACAGATTTTAATGACCCCTTTGCTCAAACGGGCTTGAACAACTTTGGTGGTGCTCAAGCGGGTATTGCAAACTTTGGTGGTGCTCAAACACTACGTGGTACTGCGGGTTCAATTCAAAGTCGTTTCAATAATAATCCAAACTCTATCGGCAATACCCGAACACCGCGCCCAGGCCAAGGAGCTTCATTTAGATAAAAAGTTTAAATAGATAAAAAATATCTTAAGCTTTAAGTAATAAATTATCTAAATATCTCCTTGAAATTGTAACCTCAATGGCATGAAGCTTTGCCTAGCAAAGCTAGTATTTTGAGAAGTTAATCTTTTTAAATCTTTATTTCGCCTTCGAATTATATCAATACGACTACAGGGTCATGCGGGCGAAATAAAGATTTAAAAAGATTAACTTCTCAAAATACTAGGTTGCAAAGCGAATGACCATTGCTTGGTTACAATTTCAAGAAGATATTTAGATAATTTATTACTTAAAGCTTAAGATATTTTTTAACTATATAAACTTTTTATTTACTAATTGAAGCTCAGGGAAAAGCGCGAAACCCCACCAAACACAGACTTCGTATCATAATTCTGCCCCCCACCTTCAAAAGCCTTCCCAGGAAAGAAAGCCCCTAACTTAGTTTCCCAAGTTAAAGTTTCAAAAGGTTTGAAAGTCAAAGCTACGTCCAATTCAAAACCCAAATCTCGACTGACTTCAAGACCTGGATTTGGTAAAGCAAAAAATGGGGAATTAACCGATGTGTTTTCCAATTGGGCCCAAAGCACAGAAGTTGTTAAGTTCCATTTGGGATTAAAATCATAAGACACATAAGGGGCCACATAAATGGTGTTGGATACAGTTTCAGAATCTATCGTGCGATTGGTTTCAAATCCTGCACCAGCGTTAGCGCCTTGACGACCAAAAGCGGTGGTTGAAAAAAGATCTAAATCTTTATTTCCTAAAGGGTGATTAAAAAGAATCATACCTACGTCATAATTTCGATCAAAGGCAAAGGCCGAAAAATCATCATCCCGAGAACCATCCGCACCCGAGGCATAACCCGATTTTAAACCAACCTTTAGACCTTGAACAGGGGTGAAATAATCCATTTCAAATGCAATACCGAAACCGTTAAAACTAATTTCATCACCCGTAGAATTAAGTCCTAACTTGCCGGAATTTAGACCCAGTTCGAGGGCGTATCTCATATCCGAGTCTTTGCTATTTAGCCTTTCCGCAAAAAGCCCGTATCTTTGATAAGCAGCAGCCCCACTACTGGCTAAGTCTTGAGCTCCTCCATTTAAACTGCCTTGAACATGGCGATGTAAAGCCATAAGTCCTAAACGAAGATTGGATTCTTTACGGTCCCAATCAATAACAACCCCCGCTTCATTTGCGGCATCATCAGAATTGGCATTAAAACCATCGGTGATTCTAGCAATATAAGGTTGAACTTTTAATCCACCCATAATGACTTCGTAAGAGGCCATATCACGGTTATCAAAATAATGATCAAAAGCCCCTTGACCATTATTTAAATTTATTCCCAGACCGAAATGTAAGGAAGAGCGCCCTAGTTTAAAGCGGCCACCCGCATGTTTATAAACTAAATAAAATTCGCGGATATTTCCGTCACGGACTGTACCTAACTGACTATCGGTTAATGCCACCGAAGCATCAGAGCCATAAACAGATCTTGTGTTTGACGAGCTTCCACCAAAAGATTGCCCGGCTTGTGATCCAGGGACTGCATGACCACCATCATTAAAAATATCAATTGTGGATACAAGCTCAAATCCATCGGCCAAAATAATCTTTGGGGTTAAAATTAAGTGGTGCAAAATATAATCTTTGCCCTCACCTTCACCAAGATCAACATTAGTTAAATAGTTCAAATTGGTTCGGTATCTTCCTTCCCATGTTAAATCTGCATTGGCTGAAGAGATGAAAAAAAATGAAACTACTGAACTTAAAACCAATAAACGTATGGACATCTTAGTCAAAACCCTTTCTTTTCAATTCAGTTTCATAATATTTACGGTAAAGAGTTTCCCACTCGGCCGTACCTTCTAAAATACTTCGACTTTGTGATGAGATCATAGCTTTGGCTTTTTTATCAACATCTTCATGCTCTTTTAGGAATTTTTCAAAGCCACGTTTTATATCCCTTAAGGCGACAGCTTCATCACCAAATTCGACAATGTCATCACCCCAGAGCTTTTCATAGATTAAATGACTTAAGTGAGAGCATCTATTATCGGAAATCATAAAATAAACCCTCTTTGATCCGCAAGTTTCTTTTTTAGAAGCGGAAACATTTTATAGCGCTGAAAGTCTGCATTCTGACGCTCTAATTGATCCATCATTCCTTCAACCAGTTGATCCAATTTAGCTTCATCTTCGATGTTAGTTTGAATCACTGCTAATATGGTGGCTTTGATGATATCTTCAGTGACTTTGATATTTGTGGTCGAGGAACTTTTTATTTCTCGAAAAAGATGATGTACAATTCTTTGAATTTGATTTTGACTTAGTCTCATGGCTTTACACTAAACGAGTCGAATAGAATTATGTCAAGTTCTTGAAAACGTGACCCAATATCTTGCATTCATGGCGTCAGCGAAGTGGGCCAAGTTTTAAGGAGGATCTTTGAAAAAAATCGTAGTTTCAGTACTTATTATTGGATGTTTAGCCGCAGGACTGGTTTTTGTTTGGGCTTTAAAGGTCAATCAAGACATCAAGGCTAGCCTTGAGAAAGGCTGGTTTAGTAAACCCGTGCAAATTTACACAGGCAGCCAAGAGATTCGACGGGGACAAAAGATTTCTGCTGCAAAATTAGTCAATAAATTTAATGAAAGCGGATGGATCGAACGAAATTTAGATCAAGCTGTTATCGAAAATGAATTCACTTTGTTGCCTGTTAAAGTTTGTGAAGAACGTATTGACACTAAGCTTCCTGATTTAGCCAGCCACTGTCTAATTTATAAAAGCTCCAACCAAAGTGGCTTGATTGTAACAAGTTTAGAACAGGTTTTAGAAATTTTAATTTTCCAAGACAGTGAAATGCAAGCTATCGAAAGTGTCTCGTTGGGAGGAAAACTTTTTGCCCAGTTTATTGATGAAAAAGCTGTTCGACAAAGTTTTACATCTATATCCCAAATGCCAGATCACTGCTTAGAAGCCATTCTTGCTATCGAAGACGATAAATTTTTAGAGCATAAAGGTGTTAGTCCTAGATCTATTGCTCGAGCTTTTTTACGTAATATTAAAGCCGGTCGACTTTCAGAAGGCGGCAGCACTATCACCCAACAATTGATTAAAAATAAATTTTTAAGTAATAAAAAAACCTTTATTCGAAAAATTCGTGAAGCCGTAATGGCCGTCTTGATTGAAATTACTGTTGATAAGAATAAAATTCTAGAAAGCTACTTAAATATTATTTACATGGGTCAAGATGGTCCTTTTGAAGTTCGTGGCTTTCCGGCAGCTGCGGAATTTTACTTTAATAAAACCATCAATAAATTAAGCCTAAGAGAATGCGCCTCGCTGGCGGGCTCAGTAAAAGGACCCGGAATTTTTGGTCCGCATAAAGTTGAAAAAAACAGCCTCAGGGTCAATGCTGTGCTTACGCGAATGCAGGAACTTAAGTGGATCACCGATGATGAATTTAAAATGTCATCCAATGAGTCTTTAACTGTGCGAGCAAAAAATACCGATACCTTTTTAGCTCCCTACTTTGTAAACGCCGTAAATATGTTTATTACCGAAAATAAAATTGACACAAGTGAAGGTTTGAAAATTTACACAACTCTATCGCCAGATCATCAGAAAGCCGCAGAAAGTGTGGCTGAGCGTAAAATTAAAGAATTCAAAAGCCGCTTAGAAAATCCTGCTAAACTTGAAAATCTAATTGTCTCGGCAGATCCAAGAACTGGTGAAATTCTAGCTTTAGTTGGAGGCTCAAATTTTCAAACCAGCCCTTACAATAGAGCTATGTTAAATTTTAGACCCATTGGTTCGCTCATGAAACCCTTTGTGTATTTATCCGCGCTTATCGAAGATAAAGATCTTAATCCATTATCTTTGATCAGTAATGAAAAATATATTTATCAAGACAATTTTAAATCTTGGGAGCCGGCCAACTATGACAAAACCGCATTCGGAGGCCAAGTTTATTTATTTCAAGCCTTAATGCTTTCCTTAAATATTCCAACGGCTCGGGTAGGACTAGAGCACACTGATCCTAGTAAAGTTATGGATTTGGTCAAACAGTTTGGTGTGTCTGATCGTTTAAAACCTTATCCGGCTTTGATTCTTGGCACTTTCGAGTTTTATCCCTTGGAGGCCTTACAAATTTATGCCAGCCTATCGCAATTTGGCGATAGCCACAAAATCCATTTCATCAAAAAAATTGAATTGATGTCAGGGGAAGTTATTTATGAATTTATACCCGAACCCACCAAAGAGTTTGAACATAAAAACCAAGCGGCCCAAGTTATTGGAATGTTAAAAAATACTATGAAGTATGGAACAGCTAAAGTGTCTCAGAAATGGGGATTAGAAGGCGTTTATGCAGGTAAAACAGGAACTACCAGTTTTCATAAAGATGCGTGGTTTGCTGGGTTTTCAAAAAATCACGTTGCTGTATCGTGGGTAGGCTATGATGAAGGTACGGGCGCCAAACTTTCTGGTGCTGGGCAACCTTTACCTGTGTGGCTAGATTATATGAAGGCCGTAGAAAATCTGGGACAAATTGCCAACGATTTTGATTGGCCCGAAGACATGAAGTCAGAAAGCTTTGCAACTTCAAAACTGACTGAAGACGCCCAAGAGCTCTATATCCCTTTACCAGAAAGCGATATAGAGCTTGTGGTTGAAGAAAAAGGGTGGTTCTAATCCTCGTAGTTAACAATCATGACGGATTTACCAGCTTCACCATTATCTTTAAGTATTTGGTATTCTGGTTTTAAAGCTGAACTTATCGAAGGGTCAGAATCAACTGCGGCTTTAACTTTGGACTCTTTAGTATTGAAAGTTTTAGCCAAGAAGTTTGGATTTTCAGCCATATTGAAAGTTTCAAAATTATCAATTTCCAAACTTATTTCTTTCATGTAATTTTTAATAGACTTGGTTCTTTCATCTGCAATATTTTGCTGTTCAGAACTTTGCGACTTGGCTTGGTTTGTCGATGGCTCATCGGACCATGAGGCAATAGTCACATCCAAATCCCGATTTACTTGATTAAATCCTTGAGCAATTTCTTTGATCTCTGCTTTCTGGGAATCAGACAAGGTCGTCACACCCTTTTCAAAAGACAAAGTTTTATAGTCCATGGGTTTAGTAGAATCTGCGGCCATTGTTGAAACTGATAAGGCTAGTAAACTCATAGCTAAAATTATTTGATACATTTTAAACTCCTTAAGTGGGTGGTTAGATAAATTTATGAATACAAGACTATGCAATCAGAGACTCAATGTACTCATTGTTTAAAACCTAAGGTTTATGCTTTGATGTTTTTATTGTTTAGATTTTTTCACATAAATAGCAGCATCAAAATTGCATTATTGGTTTTATGAAAGGTTTGGCAGGTTACCCTCACCCAACAGCTCCCTACTGTGATTGCTACCTAAATAAGAAAAAGACTTGTCATTTCTAGCAAAACTCTCTAATCCTAAATTTGTAAGTTTTGAAAGATCATCGCCAGAGGCTATAATAACCCTTTGGAGGAAAGTCCGGACTTCAAAGAGCAGCGCATAGGGTAACGCCCTTCCGTCGTAAGACGAGGAACAGTGGAACAGAGAGAATGTCCAAGGCAATGAGCCTTAGATCGGGAACGGGAGATCTAAGGGGAGCTGTTGGAGTGAAAACAGCAAAACTCTGCGCGAAGCAAGATCAAATAGGGAAACGCTAAAGTTTAAGTGGTTCTTAAGTTAAGATAAACTTTGCTTTTGGGTGTGGCTCGCACCTTGTTTCCGGGTAGATTGCTTGAGGCCGAAGGTAACTTCGGTCCTAGAGGAATGATGATTGGGTTTTAAAAATTTTGACGATTTTTAAATCGCTACAGAATCCGGCTTAATGAGAAACTTACTGGTTCGTCTATGGGGGCCTTAACTGGCCCCCACCTTTTTTAAAATCTAATTACTTCTTTTTGCTTGTAGCTGGGGTCTGTTTATAGGCCGTTAATAAATGCAATGGTTTTACCTCTTTGGATTTTTCAGCATTTTTATAAACTTTAAAAGTTTTATTATTTAGATAAAGTTCAAAGAAAGACCAACTGCCCCATTGCTGGCGAGATAACATTCGAGTGAAATCAGCTCCGTCTTTTTTATAAGTAAAATCGACACCGGTTCCTGCAGGCACGGCTGTATATCTAATAACCTTTTGATCAATACCTTCTTCGTAAGCCGCTGGACCTGTTATTTTTAAAAGGACATCATTTAAACCATCTGCATTTTTTTCAGTAAAAGTGGCCATTTCAACTTCCATATCTTCTGATACAAATTTAAATCCATACGGACTTACAACTGACTTTGCATCTACTGCTTCGTTTACAGCGGGCTCTACTTTAGTATCTTTACTGCTCGCAACATTTACAAATGTTAAAATTTGACCAAAAACTAATAATAAAACTATGGCTTTCATTTATGCTTCCTTTTCCAATTACGGATATGAGTTATATTTATTAAATTAATTTTAAACTGTTGTAGTTTAAAACCTTAGAAAAATATGAAGATTTTTCGTATATAACTAAAGTTACAAGATATAATATTTTTTACTAGAGGTATTGATTAAATCTGGTCGAGTTATTTCAAAATGTTGTGGATTGCTAGTTTAAGCGACACCTTGATGTCCTAACTGATCTTTACGTACAGCTACTCCGTCCTTGTATTCAACACCATTTAATAAATTTGTAATTTCTTTGTAGCCTTTGATTTTCTT
>JBGSLV010000012.1:0-40092 GCA_041740515.1 Bdellovibrionales bacterium
AATAAGGACAAGGATGAAAAGGACTTATAAACGGGAACTCAAGGGACCTGCATCTCCATATCCTCGCAATAACACGGTCTGGAACGTAACTTAATGAGACACTTTTTAAAACTGAGTCCTTAAGTTAACGGCATTAAGGCATATAAGTGTAGATATCTTCCACATGTGTAGACCAGAAGTATGATTTTTCAGAAAAAACAGTAATAAGTTTATGTTTAAGATGGTCCATTAATTGCTCATTAATACATATGGTATCAATTTTTTTAACTCTAATGTTATCATTTAATGCTACAGCAGAAGTGGCCAAAACCATTTCATATAATGCTTCAGAAACAGATGGATGGCAATTTGAACAGCGTCAAATCATAGATAGATTAACAAACACTACAATTAAATCTTTTGCACCAAATTGTTGGAACTCAGCACTCATGGTAAGCGGTTTCACTAATTCAATAAGATATACAAGTGACGCAGAGTTTTGGCACTGGATGAACTCATCCTATTGCGAAGCTTTACCGCAGAATGCTTCACTAAGATACGGCGACATCGGCTCTGTTTACAATTGGAAAAGAGATCATTTTCATAGTTTTATGAGAATTAATGATAATCTTTTGTTTCAGAAAGGTAGCCCTCGTGTAGATAAAACTTGGGGTACATTCCAATACGAATCGATTTTACATCCCGAGTTTTACGAAGAAGCAAACCGTTGCAAAGGCAATGAGGCTACGATGATTAGAAACAATTGTGATTTTAGAGTTGTTTACCATCGTTGTCGGCCTGCGCCGGACAATTTTTATTCACAATATCAGGAGTTAAGTACAATTGATGTCGAGTTAAAGTTAATTGAAGACCGCATGCAAATCTGGATGACTAATCATTCTCCAGAACTTAGGGAACAATTTTATCAAGATTTGATTAGACTCAGTAAGCTTCTTAATCAAGTTGATTCCAAAAGGTATTCTGGGGAAAAAGAATTTGCACGAAAGGCTCTAGCTTTTCGTATTGCTGGCAATATTTTTATTGATATCGATCAAGAAAATGAACCTCAAAATGTGGATCAAGCTCGTATTTATGCTTCTAATTTTTTAAATAGGTTTTCTCGCACAAATGATATTCCCGAGTCCTATAGAGGACCCCGCTGAGTGGAAAAATCTTAAACCAAAAGCTAAATAAATATAAATGGCCCTGGCGAAATGTTTCAATCATATAATAAAAAGTTTGAATGTGTACTCATTATGACCTTGGCTTTAATATGGGATTTCATCGTTTTATTGTGCTTTCAAACACAAACTCACCATACACAAAAAAAATGACAATTTTTGCGCCGACAAAAACTCTGTTTTGTCGGTTTTGATGTGTCTTTGTATGTTTCATTGGATTTAAAGCATTCCTCAAGTGAGCATGGTTTTTGTAACGGAAACTACTAGAAAGGAGATAAATATGAACAAATTAATTTTGTTTTTGGCTTTAATAGGTTTTCACAGCGCTTTCGCTGGAACGGTGGTTGGTAAGGGTCAAATAATAAATGGCCAAATTATCTATGATATTAAGACTTCCGGGGGTTCTTTAGGTGAGGCTTATAAAAATATTGATAGAACCTGTGATGGTCTTGTTCCAGAGAATTCCATGGCTACTTATCAAACAGATATAACTCACACAACAGCGGTTGGGGAAGAATATTATTTGTCTGCTATTTGTAAAGTCACTGATCATTATCGAATATCAAAATAGATGGAAAATATAGCTCGGTTCACTAATCAAGTTAAGGCGAAATGTCTTACCAGAGGAGCGCAAGTCAGAAAACCCCTAGGCATAAATCAAAAATTTTTTAGTTTTAATAAACCTTGTTGGTAACAATAAAGATTGCTTAGTATTTTAAATTTTCTCAATTAAGCGTGTTTTTTTATGTGACAATTTACGGCTCTGTAAAATTAGTTTTGGACAGTTTAATTGTGTCTTTTACTGGTTACGGGAACCAGCGTTCAATGACTATATCAGTTAACGATACAGGCTTAGTAGAAGAACTTTTCTTTCATAACGGGACTAAATTCGTTTCTAAGCCATTGCCAGTACTTCAATGGTTTGTAGATTATAAATTATCAATAGTAACTAATGGACTAGCTGATATCGACCAATGGATACCTTTTAGAGATAGGTTGATAAATGGCGAACAAATTTGTGTAACTGTGGAAGTTTTAGGTGAAATAGGTGACCAAAGTTTACCTTACTATAAAGTGCTTGGAATTGAAGAAGACATTAATAAATGTTCTCTTTAGCAATAAACTCTAATAATTGATAAAAAAGTTTTTAGTTTTAACTAGCATTGTTGAGTACAGCAATTCTTATTCATTCTTTTGAAGTCGCTCATTTAAGATTGCTTTTTAATCTACATATTTGAAAATTTTAATTTTAAATCCAGAATTTTTTTTAGCTTTGATAATCCTATCACGCATATATCCCTTAAACTAAGAAGAACTATTTAGGTTAGGTACCAATTCAGAATTTAAGATTTTACAATTTATATTTTTACAATTTAAGAGTTTTGATTTTCTCGGAAATTCTATTAGTTTCGGCTTCTTCAGTTGCTATTTGATAAGTAACAGTCATCATTAAGCTAATCCCTAGGACGACAGTAACAAATATACCAAATCCAATAATAAATATATAAGTGTCACTCACGATATTCTAACTTGATAGTTAGAAGTTTCTAAAAAAAGGTTTACAAAATCGATAAAACAAAATGCTGTGTCCATAGGTCTCTCCTTAAGAGAGTTCCATGATGGGCTTCGATTCAAGCAAAGTCAAAATCTTCAAATACTTTAGGCTATATTTACATATATAAAAAAAGTTTACATACAGAATAAAATTTAAAATATCAGTTGTGTAAATCTAAACACAATACAACTACAATATTAAAATGCTTTTGTTAAAATCTAATTTGCAATTTTTTCTTTAGGCAAACTTGATACTTCTATTTTATCTTTATTAACTTTGGCTTTTTGGTTATTTTTCAATTTAAATTTGATAGCTTTTAAATAGGCCTGACCAATTTTGGCTTTAGCTTTAATCTCTGGCGTAATTTCTTCTTCTTGATTAAGATATGTATCATTAGCAATAGCCTTTAACTGTTCAACAAAATTTTCAGTACGAAAAGATTTAATCTCCATACCATCATCAATACCGCTTGTGATAACACGCTCACCATCAAAAAACCTGACGGGCATAGCCCCGCTACCCCTTAAAAAAATACCTTTTCTATTTTTCGCTTCATTAGATCTTAAATCCAAACCAAAACTAGAATTTATACCCTCAATGCCTAACATAGACTGAATGGTTGGAAGCATATCAGGTTGGTAACCCAAAGTTGAATCCCGGTGACCTTTTAAAGTTTTAGGTAAAGCAGCAGAATGTATTAGAAAGGGAATATGATATACTGGAAAGAAATGACTTTTATAAAATTGGCTCAATTGAATTTGATTGTATGATCTAAGGCCATGATCCGCGTAAACTACAAATAGGGTTTTGTCATAATATTTGGAGGCTTTAGCTAGTTTCATAAATTGCCCCAAAGCATGATCCGAAAATCGCAAAGAGTTAAACTCAGCTTTGCTTTCAAAACCAAAATTTTTGATGTCATCATCGCTAATATCTTTCTTTTCAAAACCATCAGTGGATCTAGGTATTGTGTAGGGCCTGTGGTACCCAGCCGTTTGGATAAATGCAAAAAAGGGTTTATTTAAAGTCTCAAGTTTTTGGTGAGCTTGTTTAAAAAGTTGTAGATCAGAAATTCCCCAAATATCTGTTTTTGAAGCTGTTGTGAAATCTTTCTCTTCAAGAAGATGAACATCTTCAATATTGTTTTTAATTACGCCGCGAATATTACCCCAATTGGCATCCCCACCTATAAAATAATATTTTTCATGATCCACAAAATTATTAATCATAGTGTGTTGATCAACGACTAAAGGATTTCTTGAGGCCGTTTCTTCTTCGTTTAGATCTGGGATACTGGTAATAAAACAAAAGATGGAAGCCGCAGTCCCCGTTTGAATCACATGAAAATTTTCAAAAAGTAAACTTTCTTTGGCAAGTTCATCAAAATAGGGGGACGTTTGCAGAGGCCCTCCAAAAGCGCCCAATTTAAATGAAGCTAAAGACTCCATCATTATAACAACTACATTTTGAACCTCTTTCAGCTCTGGTATTGGATTACTTTTTTGATGGCGCACTAATAAGTCACTAGAATCTTCTTGAAGACCCAACTCTTTTTTTACAATAGCTAGATCTTGCTTTACGGACTCTAAAGAAAAAGATGATTTAGCAAATTTATAAGTATCAAAGATATTTTGCACTGGGTTTAATGCAAACTGATTTAAATAGTGGTTTTTTGAAAAATAAGCTTCGCTCCACCTGAGTGGATACTGGGACAATTTGGAGTGGATTAGAAACGCAATGACAAAAAAACTTAAAGTGAATTTTAAGGCATCTTTTCTATTGTAAGCCTGATTTAACGCAAAAAAACTTTGGTGCTCTTTGGCAAAAATAAGTCGTGAGGTTGCAGTATAAAACAGTCCTACAAAAACTACCAAGGCTGGAATTATTATATACATAGGATAACTTTGTGCGACCATACCAAGAGCGATTTCTGGGCTTGCAAGTAAAGCAAAAATTTTAGATGTTAAACGCTCTTCAAGGTACTCATAGTTTCCAATATCTATCCAAAAAATGGCCGTAAAAATTAATAAGCCTAAAGCTAAATATAAAATTTGCAATTTTTGAAAGTATTTTTGAAATATAAAATATGTATGACTAGGATCTTGGTTCTTATCGATGATAAATCTTAGAGTGAGTTTAAGAACATTTCTAAGTAGAGCAAATAATATTAAGCCTACTAAAAAAAATAATGATATAACTCGAACATCAAACCTTACACCCACCCACCAAGAATTTAGAAACAAGGATAAGTTTGATTCTGATTTGGGATCATAAAACTGTAGCCAAAAAATAATTCGATGAGATAAAAAAACCGTTAAAAACACAAGATAGCTTGCCACTAATAACTTCAAATCTTTTATGAAATTCATAATTTACAAATAACTCAAAAATTTCAATTTCGTTAGCTCTTAGAATCCATAAATGACAGGGGTCATCAATAGCATGATTATTTACATAAGCACCTTTATTGAACCCAAACATAAACGATGTTAATTCCATCACCCGAAAATTGTCCTTAGGTAAGATCTATTATGACTAAAAAACAGTAGGAAAGCCTTCCACTAAACGCCACAACAACCTTTACACAAGCTATCGATGCTTTAAAATGTCCGACTAAAGGAAGTTAGAGTTGAAACAGAAACTCGAAACTTAATGACATGAGCTTGCATTTATTTCAATAGACCAGATATTGATCCAGAGACTTGACCCAACGCAGTAGTATTTTTCCCAATAGCTCTTAACCCTTCTAAGTGTACAAGAGCCGGGTGTTTTTGTTGGCCGTTAATGTGCATTCCTAAATTTACTTTATCCTGAAGGCCAGCAACTATATATGTATAATTTTTTTTACCATGTGCGTTTTTAGCTTCAGCGGTTACAAAAGTTAAGTAGGTATGATCAAGTAATGTGCCTGTGCTTTCGTCTACGTTCTTTAAGTTTCCAATTAATCGAGCAAAGATTCCCGCGGCCCAATTACAGTTGTTTGCTATAATATCGCTGGTAGCTATGTGTGAATCACTATGAATATCTGGTATACCTGAAGAAGCTGCAAAATTACTTCCTCCTGTTTTTTGGCTATTAATCCATGTTTGAAAATGTGAGTATGCTAAAGAAACCACCCTTGTCATATCACAAGCTAAAGCATATGCGATCATATCTACCATGGCATAACCACGCTGAGTTTCATCGGCCCAACCACCAAAGCCATAAGTCGAAATGGCTGGGTCGTTTCCAGGGTCAGTCAGTGATAAACTGGGGCAACCATTCACAGGAAGCGTAGGATTAGCTATAAGAGATCGTTCTAGATCTCTTATTTTATCAAAATGAGCTTCTAATCTTGGCCGTTCTTCAGATGACACTGATCTTATCAATCGGTTGGCATCCTCTAAAACAAAATCAAGAGCACTTTTGTTCTTTACCATAATGTCGTTCGCAATAGGGTTGACGCCTACTCCACTTGTAAAAAGCATGGAGTAAAGTTTTTGAGGACTTTCAATCATTGGAAGTTCGTTTAAAACACCATTATTACTGCGAAGACTTATACTACCATCCTGTGCTTTTGAACCGGTAGTACCATTATATTTTGCAGCTTGGACGCGAAGCTGTAGTGATTTATACTTGGAACCCGAACCTAAGTGATCTGCTGCAATTTGATCGACAGTTTGCCCTCGAATCAATGGAGCCACTTTCTCCATAGCAGCAACCCCGCTAAGAAGAGGAGACTCAACCCCACCATGTTGTTTATTGATGGCGCCACCAGGTATTGCTTGAGCGTTCGAAAGAAATATCGGAAAATCCAATCCAGACACTAAAGTGAGATCACTGATAAAAGGACTTAAGGCTGAAAAACTTGCTTTTAAAGGGCCTGATAAAACACCGTAAGAACTTGGATCCGTAAGTGAAATGTTGCCAGTACAACTTCCATAATAAGTGTTTATAAACCTTAACTGGGGACCGGTTTGTCCATAAGCAAAATTCATCAAACAATCTAACAAAGGTAGTCCAACAATAATTCCTGAAGATCCAATTAAAAATTTTCTTCGGCTGAAAGGATTTTTTTTCATCGATTTATTCCCCTTTATATGTCATTGCTGCAGATTTTATAAGAGCTTTAAATAAAGATTTTAATGATCGTGATTCAATATATTGCCCGTGTAAGGCTTTAAGTGTTCTTTCATCTGTATTTGTGGACTTACGTCCTATAGAAAATTCAAATAGCTGTTTAGTGGCACATGCAGCCGTGTTTGGATGATTCGAAATAATATTAGCAAACTCTTCCAGACCTTTAAAGTCTGTTGATTCGTAACTTCCTTTATCTTCAACAACACAGCGAGGAAGTCCTGGTTCAGTGGTTCGCCATTCACCAAAAGCCCCCTGTTTTTCTAATCCGAATCCAATATTATCTGTGATGCTGTGACATGCAGAACAGGTCGGATTTTTTCGCATAGAGTAACGATCGACTTTGCAGTCAGTTGGACTGCCCGGTTGGTTGTCGATATCCACTGATGCAGGTATGGTCGCTGTAAATACACCACAAAACAATCGTTTATAAATTTCATAACCACGTAGGGTTGGGCTAGTATCATTAAATTTTGCGCCCAAACGTGCAAAAGTTCCATGTGAAAGAATTCCCGCTGCCCTTCCCGCTGGATAAGAGACCCAATTGCTCTGAGGACCAGGCGAAGGTAAATTATAGTGAGTCGCGAGTTCTGCATCAATTTTAGTTTGATTCCATGTGAAAAGCTTAAGCCAATCACTATCAGTTTCAAAGACGACTCTGTCTATGAGGTCTGATGTTTCTTGAACCATCTTGTCTTCCATACCAGCTAGTAGTACTGAATTTTCATAACCAAGCCACTGTGCATGAAAGGAAGAAATATTTCTTTTAGCAGCAATCGTATCTAGCAGTCGGTCTGCTTGTGCTAATCGTTGAGCTTCGGTACTCAACTGATTATTTTGAGCTGCGTCCAGAAGAATTTTGTCTGGCGTCGTTCCTACAATCAAAAAACTAATACGTGTTGCGATCTCAAATTGATTTAATGTGCGTGGTCCTTCAGATTCAATGCGATACAAAAATTCTGGATGTTGGAGCCAAATCATAATCGTTGTTTGTATGGCGGAGTAAAAGTTATTTTCGCTACCTGCAATAGGAAGAATTTTATTAATGTAATTATCGATTTCCGAAGCAGTTAAATTTCGCCTAAGAGCCAAGCGCCCGACTCGAGATACAAATTGTGAAAAGCAATTGACGTCAGTGTCATTGCTTGGTGTACAGCCGGAAAGAGCAGAAACTCTGCTGGGGCTTTCTATAAATTTTGTGGCATAGGACTCAGCAAAACTATTGTAACCTTGTATATGACTATCGGTGACTGACAGAGATTCAAAATCGTTTTCAAAGTAAGTTGAAGTCGGAGAATCAATTGGCAAATTACTTGAAAAAGCTAAAGGAGAGTAATTAAAAATACTTTCAATTGAAAGCAATAATTGTTTGTTAGTAAGTCGTTGAAGACCCGTTTTCCCAAAAGCACTTTGTTCATATAAAGCAGCTGGACTAGTTGGGTTCATCGGAGGTAATGGGGTTGGAAAACTTGAAGTACTGCTTTGCTCAACTGTTATAAATGGTGTACAGTTTTGAAACAAAATCATTAGCACTGGCCCTAAGGAAATTAAGATAAACCTTTTAAAATAGAACCGAGTTTTATTCTTCAAGAAGACCTCGCATTTCTTAGATATAGTATAATTTCGGTTTAAAATAAATTTTAGTATAATGGGTCGACAACATATTGTAACAGAATGTTACAAATAGAGAATTCTACAATTAAAGACATTTGTTTATGCCTATAAAGTCACAACAATTCATCTTTTACAAAAAACATAAGGATTAACTTACCCAATCAAGTAGCTTAGACCCTATAAATTATTCCGGGCCAAGATCAATGATAGTCCAACTGCGCACCAAAGTTAAATTATCTTTAGCCGCAACCACCGCAGTTTGGAAGCATGCTGGAACGTTATTTAATGTGTTGCCGTTTACTCCTGAAGTTGCGTCTGCACGAATGAAAAAAAATTTTGAGAAGATTGTATTATCAATGTTTGAATTACGCAACATATCGGTTGCACTACTTAAGCTCGTAAAACTCCGCTTACATCCCAAATTGATACATCCGGAATTGCTGAGTTTGCTTGGTTAAACATTTCGCTAATATATGGGGGCATTACACTTTAAGAACTAGATGGACTGCTTCAGCCCGTGCTTGATTTAAACGGCAATTCAAAATAACAAAAAAAATATAAAATATTTCTTTAATGTCTTACTGGAACGATTTTTTTGCTTCGTACCAAAAAGAATATAATTACCCATAACTCATTTTTAGATACTAAACTGATTTTATTTATCAAACCCTTTGCCCAAGCAATTCCATGACCAAAGCAATGCTTTGGTCT
The DNA here is from genome assembly GCA_041740515.1 of Bdellovibrionales bacterium. GTDB lineage: Bacteria > Bdellovibrionota > Bdellovibrionia > Bdellovibrionales > UBA1609 > JAMLIO01. The sequence continues at coordinate 9,157 of JBGSLV010000012.1, forward strand.
AGTATAGTTACATGTAAGACTTAACCCAGGCTCTGAGCATTTTAAATTCCATGACATCGATCTAAATGGAAGGTTGATGCTTAATGATAAATTGTTATACCTTTATATTTTAATTCTAAATTTAAAATAATTAGAACAGAAGATTACTAATTTTTTACTCGCCTAATAGCAAAGCCAATTGCTATTAGGACAAGTAAAGGGATTATAAGAACTGAAATAATGGGGTACAGGTGCCCTGCCCGTCCGTAAGACATTGCTGAGTTGTATAAAATCCAATAAAAAAATACGATAACGACTGAGACGGCTGCCGACAAAAAGGCATTTCCGGATCGACGATTTGTATTCACCGTACAAAGTCCTAAAAGCGGCAATATCAAAACACTAAGTGCAAAAGTGAATTTAGAATATAAGGTAATTCTTAATTGTGTTGTATCCAGTTGAATCTCTTGGTTTCGTTTTATAATTTTCCATAAATCTTTAGAACTTAAGAAGTCAGTAGCATTACCACTCATTTTCATGTTTTCCAAATCAGTCAAAGCTGGTAGCTCAAGTAAATCGTAAGACTTAACTTGAAAAGCTTCGCTATTATCCAGAAAACGAGATTCAATCACATTTTTTAAGCTCCAAACATTACCAGAAAAAATTAAATTTTTAGCTTCAATCAAACGAAGTAATTTCCAATCTGACCCCACAAAGTAAATTCGAACTCCAGCCACATTTTTTTCGTCCAATACATTCTCAAAATGTATTATTGCAGATTTAGTTCGATACCAAATATTTTTTGTCTTTGTCTTTTGATAAAACTCTGGTCGTTTTTTCATTTCGACGTAAAAAATATAATTTCTTTTTTCCATTGCAAAAGGTAATAACACTTCACTTGTCCAAATCAAAAAAACAAACATAAAGGCAAGACAAACAAAAACCCATCTAAGAATCGAGAACATATTGTAGCCTAATGAATTCAGGGCAACGAGTTCGCTGGTTCGAACTAGACCAGAAACTAAAGATACCAAAGCTAACAAAGCTGAAACTGGTATCATATTGTAAGCTACAAAAGGGATATAATAGACGTAATACGAAGCCAATACGCTGGCGGAAGATCCAAATCGATTTAAGTTGGTCATGATATCTATCGTTACAAACAGAACAACTAATACCGACAAAGACCCTAAAAAATAGGTTAAAAATCTAGTTACAATAAATGAATCTAAAGTTCTCAAAGTAATTTTAAGTTTACTTTAAGTTGCTAAGTACTGCCAAGGACAATTAATCATTTAATACTCAACTCTGGGACAAAAAAAATATTGATTTATTTAGGAGCACTGATTTACAAAATTTTGATCATCAATTGGATTATCACCCTGATCATCACGAATTTTTACATCCTTTTCTTTCATCTCCATAACATGCCTTACTGAAGGGACTAGAGTTGCATTCATCTCTTGTAAAGCATTACCTAATCCACCTGTTGCAGAAGGCTTTTTGTACCGGTAATAGACCCATCCCATTTGCTCCATTTTTAAAAAGATTCTATCGACGATGTACAATCCAATACAAATAAAAATTCCAGTAGTCAAAATACCCATTGTACCTCTTAAATCCTTGTCGTACTCAATACTCAATACTCAATACTCAATACTCAATACTCAATACTCAATGAAAGTTGAGTCGGAAGACCTGTATGTCAAGATAATCATTACAAATTTTTTAAAGTTTTGATTTAATTTTGGTGGTCGATATAACCTTTGGATAATTTTTCTTTTAATTTTTTACTTAAAAATGCAAGAGCTAGTTCTTTACTAGCAAATTGTTTTACTTGCTTTCTTGGGGTGGCTCCAATTCGGCCAAAACTTATCTTGACCTGTGATTTTTGTATCAAAGCCTCCCAAAACTTGTTCGAGTTATCCTTATTATAAATTAAATGGTAGCTAGTTTTAAGTGTTTCATTACCATCTAGATCTTCCACATCTTTTGCGCGTGACCCTTTAAAAATAACTAACACTTTAATCGAATTTGAATAACTTGAATTTACAGATTTAACTTCGATGACGAAGGGAAGTTTTTTTATCTGCTTTAAAACATCAGTAGATTTTTTCGATTTTGATTTTATCTGAAATTCACCAACATTGAATGTCTTATTTAAGTATTTTTTGGGAATACCAATCCAAAGATCATAAGTCTTAGCTTTCTCGTAAACTAAAAAATTTCTATATAATAAACTCACTTTATTTGTTTTGAATATATCATGTAAAATTTGAAAACTTTTTTGAGATTCATTTAGTACTAGTAAATGAGGAATCGGTTTTAAATCCATAGATTTTCGAACTTGATTGATTATTTTTAAACCCTGGATTTTATCAGATCGAAGTGCATCTAAAGGACTACCACTAATTTCTGCAAATGGAATAACATCACAGATGTAAAGAGTATAACTTTTAACATCTTCTTTAAGAATCTTTCTAATATCAAAATCTTTTCGTTTTTTGCTCGCAATTGCATCCAAATAATCGACTGTGCTATCTGAACCCCAAAGTTGAATTAAACCATTAACTTTAGCAATATAGCCATATTCAGCTTTTTTCACTTGGGCTATCCAAGGTTTTGACATAAGTAGACTGAATTTTTTTGCGGCCTTTAAACTTGCAAAAGGCGTGGCCCAGATTCCCATCTAACTCCTGAAGTTATTATCTCCCGATAGATATAATTCCTAAAATTATAACTTTCAGTAGATAGATTATATGTTTAAAATATCTTGTGAATTTACAAATAGCATTAACTTTTATGAAGAAGTCGGCGTTCTTTTCTGATTCGCCCCTCTTCAAACCTGCGAATTTCATCTGCAGTTTCTGGCAAAAGTCCTGGCACCTGTTTGGGATGCCCCTTATCGTCGATAGCTACAAAAGTCAGATAGGCTTTTGCCGTTTTAAACTTCTCACCCGTTCGGGGGTTTTCAGCGTCGACACGAACACCAACCTCCATAGAGGTTTTTCCCACATAATTGACTTTGGCCTTAAGGTTAACAACCCAGCCTTCATAGACAGGAGCTTCAAAGTTTAATGCATCAATGCTGGCGGTAACGACTGAACTTTTAGAGTGTCTTTGGGCTGATATGGCACCTGCAATATCTATCCAAGACATAATTACCCCGCCAAAGATACTGGACAGGGAATTAGTGTGTGAAGGTAAAACTAACTCTGTCATTACAACTTCACTGACAGAGCCTTTAACTGTTATCATTTAATAATTATAAATGAATTAAAAAGAATAACCAGCTTTATTAGCTTGGCCAGGAATGATCAGCGGAGTTTCAGATTCTGCTTTTTTCTCAGCAATTTCATTATAAGTTGGTTCTACAACAGACTTAGAGATTCCTTGAGAAGTAACAGATGGCGTATTTTCCACTATCGATATTTCAGTTTTTTCAGTGAAGGTCATGTTTGGTAAACACCATACAATCAACTGAGCGCGAGATTTAACATTCATTTTTTTATAGATATTTGTTAGATGAAACTTAACCGTTTTTTCAGTTACAAAAAGTCTATTTGCTACTTCTTTGTTTGAAAGACCTTGCGTAACTAATTCTGCGACTTCTGCTTCCCTGTTCGAAAGTCCTTCTTTTATTAATACATCCTTAAGCATCCTTGCTCCTCCATTGAACCGGGCCAACCCTAGCCCTTACATAAAGTCTGGCAATTATTTTTAATGCATGCAAGCACACACAAAAAAATTTGACAAAAACTAGACAGAAGTATTTTATATAAGCTTTTTTCTTATTCTAGACCAAAGGATATGTTATTTCTTAAATTCCTAACTCGACCAAAATCTTTATAAAAATTAGGCACTTAGGCCTTTTGTCGGGAAGACTTGGCCAGATTGCTAAAATTTGTGTCATCTATAACAGAAAGCTTAAATTTTAATACTTTGCGGTAATTTTAAGCTTTTTTGTAAGTTTTCGAGCAAAACCTGAGGATCGTGATTCTCTTTTTTAACAACAAATAGATCTTCTAATCTTTGCCCCCAAGTATTTATTTGAGCTTTTTGAATATTAACCCCTAAGGATTCAAAAATTTTACTAATATAGAGCAGCACACCATTCTGATCTTGACCTTTGAAAAGAAAACTTAACTTGTCTTTATTTTGAGTTAAATAAACGACTTTATCCACTTGAGCCATTAGCATTTTTGCTTTTATTTTTGGTTGTTCATTTAATATTTTAAGTCGTTTTTGAATCTGCTGTTTGGGTTTGGCAAATGTTGAGGGCAACCTAAACCAGTCATAAACATATCCTTCATTAGAACTTGCAATAAAAGCTTGCTCTACAGGTAACCCAGCTAAATAAAATATATTCAAAATTTGACTTAAAGTTCCAGGTCCCGAGTCAATTTTAAAAACGCGAACCCAAAGATTGTTGTCAATGTCTTCGACCAACCAATCTTCTTGCACTTGTCCATAGATTTTATTTTGCTTTAATAGTGCAATATCTTCCTGTAGTAGTTCCAAACTTATAACTTTTACGAGCTGTGGGGAAAGTTCAAAATCTTCAATGCTCTCGGATTCAACATTAATCCTATGATTTCTAAACGCCATCAACGACTTATACGCAAAATAAAGCTGATCTGACTTCCATTTGTTCCATGCCTGTGGATTTGAACCCATAATATCGGCGCTTGTGAATACGAGTAAAAGTCTTATCCAATGCGACACTTCAAACAGCTGATTTAAGCCCTCAAGCTGGGTTTCGTCAGAATGTTCAAATCGAAAAGCAAAAGTGGATAATTTCAAGTGATGCTCCACCAAACATGCAACTAGAGCTCTCTGCTCGTCACTAAAATACTGAAAGCTTAGGACCTCGGATTTTCCTAAATGGGAGTGATCTTCGGGATGACCTTTTTTTAAGTCATGAAATACGGCGACCCACTTAAGACGCGCCCAATCTTCATTCGTTAATTCTTTCGACGAATCATGAATTGAAAACCTTAAATCAATTTGCGTTTGCAAGTCACATACTGCTTTTAAAGTTTGGCGCAAATGTTCAGAAACAGTGTATTTATGATAGTGATCAGACTGCGTTAGACCAGAAATAAAATGCCAATCAGCAAGTAGGGTTCCAAAAAGCCCAGAGTCTAAGATGAAATCAATTTGCCAAGCTTGATTGGGTGATAAAAAAAGATCTTCAATCCAGGAATAGATCTTAGATTGAAATATTCTTTTAGTTTTTTTAAGTTTTAATTTTTGCACATTCTTAGATTCAAGCACTTTAATTTTTATTAAATAAGCTAACACTTTGGCATTAGATGGATCTAAAAGAGCTAAGCTTTCTAGGGTAAAATTAATTTTAGTTTCAAGATCATATAAATCCTGAACTAAGCTTAGCGATTTATTTGCAAATATCATGTCCGTTAAAGTGAATTGCTGGTAAAGAGTTTGGTAGGATTTTTTTTGATATTCCGTACTGCGAGTTTTATCGGTGAAGCTGTCGTCTAGTTTCACTTCCGCACCTGTATTGAGCTTGTCTTTAAATTTGGCACCTAAAATATCTGACCAGTTTTCAAGTGTTATTTGATCTGTGGCAAATTTCAACTGCACCATAAAACGAAGTTGATAAATATGTTTTAAATTAGATGTTAATTTAAAATTAAGCTCCGCACCTGCGGCATAGCTGTCGTCTAGTTTCACCTCCGCACCTTGTGGGATGGTCATTGACCAATTAAGCCAAGCTAGGGCTTGGCAACTGTCACGAAGCCCTCCAGGACCGTACTTCAGATTAGGAGCCAGCTCGCCCCCAACGCTGCCATATCGAGCTCGTCTTAAGCGTCGATCTTTAGCCAGTTCTTGCTGATAGACTTCAAGATTTTTACGTATCCAATTCGACTGCAACTTTTTAAAGTCATTTAGAATAGTTTGATCTTCTGGAAAAAGCTCTTTTAAATAAAACAGGGCTACATGATCATAAATATCTGTTGCAAATTTAAAATCCAAGGTGGGCCACCACTTAATTTTAACATTAGCAAGCTTAGAACCAATTTGAATTGAAAATCTATCAACTAAAGATTTGTCCCCTACCGCCAAAAGGTCGACATCAGAATAAGGACACAGTCCGCCGTAGCTAAGTGATCCTAAGGTATAAATTTGTAAATTTTTAAATTCATCTTTTTGAACTTCTGCTTTTAAAATAGTTAAGCAATAATTTTGAAAATCTTGCTGAACCAAAAAAAGATCATCGGATTTTGAATTTTTATGAAGCAGCTCTAAAGGAATTATAGATTTTTTTGCCATTTAGAAATCTCGTTAAGAGCCTGTAGTGGAGTGGCTTCATTTGTAGCAAAGGCTTTAACTTTTTTAATAACTTCCAGTATTTTTGGATCAACAATAGGTTTAGGTTCCTCTTCCAAAAAAGATAACTGATAAGACCTTGAAATTTCTGTTTTTAAATCGGGCGAAGCAGAGCCGCTAAGTGCGTCAGCATTTAATACCTGCGGCGGTAAGCCGATAAGTGCGTCAGCATTTAATACCTGCGGCGGTAAGCCGCTAAGTGCGTCCGCCGTTATACCCTCAGCCCTAAAGCTATTAGGGGAGTTAACACTTAAGCTCGCTTTTGGACTGGATTCATAGCCTTGCAGCAAGTCCGTGGCTCGACTTAACACATGCTCTTTGAGTCCTGCAATTCTGGCCACTTCGATGCCATAGGATTTTTCAGCAGCTCCAGTTTTAAAAACGTATTCAAAGAAAATTCGGTCTTTGGTTTTTTTGACTCCCATACTTCGATTCAGAACTTTGGAATTTTTGGCCGCTATTTGGGTTAGCTCTTGATAGTGGGTTGAAAAAAGAAAACTCGCTTGCTTTGCAAGTAGTTCCTCTAAGATGGCTTGGGCTAAACTTAGGCCATCATAAGTACTAGTGCCTCGACCAATCTCGTCTAGAATGATTAAACTATTAGGCCCGGCTTGATGAAGCAGTTCTGCTGTTTCAGACATTTCCACCATAAAAGTTGAAAGTCCCTGGCTTAAAAAATCCGAGGCCCCAATACGAGTATGTAAAGTTTGATAGATGGGTATCACCGCCGATGAGGCGGGAACAAAACTTCCCATTTGGTTTAAAATTACACTCAAGGCCACTTGTCGCATAACAGTGGATTTACCTGCCATATTGGGCCCTGTGATTAACAAACACTGGCCTTGTTCAAGGTCAATATCGTTGGGAATGAATTGAGGCATACTCACTTCGACCACAGGATGACGAGATTTTTTTAAATGTAAATCACCATTTAAACTTAACTCTGCTCGAACATATTTCCGCTCGATACTTAACCAAGCTAAAGAAGATAGCACATCAACTTCAGCCACTTTATGACATACCTGCAAAAAATCCTTGGATTTGGTTAGAACTTGCTCTTTGATTTGAGCGAGTGCTGCAAGTTCCAATTCAATTCGTTTGGTTTTAGATAACAATACTTTCTCTTCTAAAGTTTGCAGCTCTTCTGTGGTGTAACGCTCGCTTGAAACTAAAGTTTGTTTACGAATGTAATGGCTAGGTATCTTGTGGGTATGTACTTTAGAAACTTCGATATAATATCCAAACACACTGTTATATCTAATCTTTAAACTTTGCACTCCAGTGTTTTCTCGCTCTTGGATCTCCATCTGTTGAATTAGACCTTGAGCATTGTCTGCCAAATTTATAACTTCATCTAATTCGGGATTAAAACCGGACTGCATAAATTGACCATTTGCAAACTGTGCCGGAGCATCTTCTTTAATGGCATGAGTTATCAGCTTGTGTATTAAGTCGATAGAGTTATAGACAGAATTATTATTGACCTGCGTTTCTATGTCTAAATCTGTTTGTTTTAAATCTAGCTTGTCCACATCTTGTAAGGCACTCACAGTATTTTCTTCATTCCATTTTGGCCCATTAAAATCTTTTCCCAAGGACACAAAAGAAGTTAGGCCTTTTAAGACTTCAAGGCTATCCGAAAGGCGAAGCAAGTCTCTTGGGCCAGCACTTGGGCTGGTGATTTTTAAAGTACGTCGCTCTAAATCCCCCAGTGATTTTAAAAGCTCGCGCATTTTTTTTAATTTTACAAAATCTTTAGTCCATATCGCGATTTCATCCTGACGTCTTGAGATTTCAGTCCTGTCACACAAAGGGTTTCGCAACCAATGTTTAAGTCTTCTGGCCCCCGATGGAGTCGTTGTTTTATTGATAGTGTCAAACAAAGTTCCTTTAGTATCACCTTCATAGCTTTTGAATATTTCTAAATGTTTAAAAACCTTGGATGACAAATGCAGGGTTTTGGAACGTTCCATATATTTAAAAGTATCAAAAGATTTTTTAAAATTATCACCTTGATTTGAGCTGACATAATTGAGCAGAACATCCCTGCAGTCTTTAAGTTTATAAGATGTATTTTTTGGATCTTCTGAAGGCTCTAAATAGGTCACACAAATCATTTGCGGTGGCTGGAGCACTTGAGTTTCGTTCTGAAGTAAAATTTCAACAATATTAAAAGCTTCAAAAAAATATTCAAAATCTTTATCGTTAGAATAGTAAAAGGCTTCTGCTGTAGAAGCGTCTAAAAAAGCAATGTGATTATCATCAAAAGACATCAAGTAGTGGCCCGATTTTTGATCAAGCGTATCAGGATCATAAACCATAGCTGGGCTTAATTTTCGAGTGATTTGACGTGTAACTAAACCCCCACCAGCCGTGGGAGTCGACATCTGATCACAGATGGCTACTCTAAGACCTGCGGCTAGAAGCTTTTGAATAGGACCAGCCATACTGTGGTGTGGAAAGCCACACATGGGTGTTGTATCCCCTGATTTTTTATTTCGGCACGTTAAAGTTAATCCGATAATGGGTGCTGCTTGCACGGCATCGTCGCCAAACAATTCATAAAAGTCACCCATACGAAACAGCAAAATATCATTAGGACATTTAGCTTTAATCTCATAGTACTGGCGCATTAGGGGAGTTTGTTCTTTTTTTGAAATTAGCAAAGTTTCACTTGTATTAAATGTATTCGACATAATCGTAAAATTACCTCACATTAAAAATTTAGCAATCAATGACGATCGAAGTTGCAAAAGATCTACCACTTAATATCCAGACTTGTTTAAAATTAAGCCTTATAGCAACCTAATTTCATGTTTAGACAATTCAAAAGGCTAATGATTTTGAGTGTGTGCTTAGGGAGCTATTTTGTTATCCAATCCTTAGGTTTTGCTTTCTTAAATGGTCAGCAAAAACCCACTTTAAAGCCCAATCCAATTTTAACTAAAAACCAAGGACCTTCAGAACTTCATCTCGATAGACAACTTTTGGCCCAAAAACAAAATTTTAGAGAAATAGCATCAAACTCCACAGCGCTTGAAACAAGCCCTATAATTTTAACAATTGAAAACATTAAGCATCGTATTCAAAAGGACTTGCTCTGTAGTTCCGATGGCAGCTTTTATTTAAAAAATCAATTTTTTGAAAACCCACTACAGCGATCACCCATGATTTTTGAAGCCTTATTACAGGCAAGCGAGATAACCATAGCCAATAAATATTGTTTATTAGCTATGATTGAAAAAGATCCAGATGAAGCTTTAAAGCACAGCTTGATGTCAAACGAGCCTGCTTGTCGTTTATTGCAAGCTTTATTTTTAACAGATCAATTTTTTCCTAGTGGAAATGATAAAAACATAGATTATCAAAAAGGGCTTGCAATTTTAGACCAACTTAAACACGAACATCCAAACAATGGGATTTTCCCCTTTTTTAAAATTGGCGCCTATTCTAGTCAGCGCCAATTTGAAGATCTAGAGCAAGAGATTATGGATCTGTTAGCGACCACTAAATTTGACAATCCCCTCCAACCGGCCATTATTGAGCTACAGTCACTTGGCCAAACGAATACAACAGCTTTGGTTTTGGCCTCAGAAGTTTTGTCGGCACATGGAGTGCCAGACTATCAGAAAGCCTCCGAAGCTATGCAAATGTGGATATCAGAAGAAAAAAATCCTTTGGCCCAGGCTACAGATCAAACCAAAGCCTGGTTAGATGTGCAATTTCAAAAACTGCAAGATATTCAAATTAAAGCCCTTACCGAGCCTTTTGTTTCGCTCTTAGAAATGGCCCTAATACGTAGTTTTGGTAAGACTTTTTATCAAAAGTGGATGCCCGAAGCTGAACTTCCAAGTCCTTTAAAGGACGAAGAGTGGATACCTTTATTTCGTCACACAACGGGCCTAAATGATGGGCCTTTAGTGGAAAGTAATTTTGATGGGGAGAATTGTTCTAAAATTTATTCCGAAATTAGTAAAAACTCTGCAAATTATTGGTTACAGTTTTTAAATCGTAAACAAATCTACGAATCCTCAACTAAGCCATCGCTTTAAAACGATTTAAATTTTTCCTTAGTGTCTACGATTTAGATAAAACTGTATTTTTTGTTATTTGCATTTTAATTTAAAGCACCAAAGTTAATTTTATGATACCCGTTTGTTATGAAGAATTTGCCTTTGGAAACAAAAACTCTATTTAGACTTATAAAATCTTACCTCATTCCATTCTTTACTTTCCTTTTTATAGCCCCTGTTTTTCTGTTCACTTTCAAAGTCTTAGCAGATACTTTAACACTAAAGCCTTTAGCAGAAAAAAAAAGTATCTCAAAAGGCGCAGCTAATTCTGAAACTTTGGCGGAAGGAATTTGCAAAGGTGAAAAATCTGACTTAGCTTTGGTTTGGGCGATGGATGTAAGTTCATCGATGGACGCTTTGGAAATGTCGACCCAACTTCAAGGGTATATTAATGCCCTTAAAGATCCTAAAGTGGTAAGCAATCTGTTAAATTGTCAATGCACTGAAATTGCCTTGCTTTTATGGGCAGAGACTACCAAAGTCGCATTTGATTTTAAGAAGCTCGATTCCATCGAAAATATCGCAAGTTTAATTTTGGTCTTAGAAAACCTAAAACCCCAGAGATCCAATTTGATTGAATCTCTAGGGGATCAAACAATGATTGATATTGGAGTACTTCGGGCTTCCGAGATGATTTTGTCACGAAAAAATCAATCTCTAAATCATATTATTTCTGTCTCTGGTGATGGTTTTTTATCTCAGCTTTCCCCTTCTATTTTACAAGACATGAACGAATTAAAACAAAGTTTACATTATGAAGGTATAACCATAAATGGATTGCCCATACTCGTTCATGAGTCTGAAGATCCTGTTACAAATCCTCCAAAGCTTAGCAATGGGTATGTAGATTTAGAAGATTTTTATAAAAAAGAAGTTGTTACACCTTTTGGGTATGTTGAAAAAGCGACTGGATATACAGACTTCGCCAGAGCTATTCAAAAAAGCTTACTTCGCGATAGCTGTAATGTAATAATGTAACTATGGTATTTTTTTAAAATTTTGTTGAGATTCATTATAAAAAAAATTACTGGGCTCTGTTCTTATTTAAAAACCGTTGCTTTTGAAGTTCATTCTCTAATCGTCCAAGCCTTTGAATGTCTTTGGGATCTTTAGTATTGGATGATCTAATTTTAGCTTTTAAAGAAGTAATATCGTTTTGTAATCGACGCTGATCCTCAGACTGTGCATTTAAAGACAAAGATACAAGGCCGATAAACAAGATAAGTGCAAAGGGTTTGAGGATGAATTTGAGGTATGATTTAAATTTGTTTAAAGACTTCAAATGGTGTTTTACTATTGATGAAAACATAAAATTTTGTGGATTCATAAAGTAACCCTCTTCTAAGAGCCCTATTATCTCAAGTTCTAAGCAAATTTCATAGTTATTCCTCAAAAAATAGCTAAAAACCAAACTAAATCGATTAGAAATGTTCCAAAACAATACGTTTTCTAATAAAAAGATTAAAATTCCTTGCTTTTTAAACCTTCTATTACTTCTGGATAAATTCCACCAAAACCCCCATTACTCATCAGCACTATGACGTCACCGCTTGAGGTTTGATGTAATAGCTCTTGAACTAAAATTTCATAGTTGTCAGCCTTTATGGCTTTAGTTCCTTGCTCATTAAGTTGGGATACAAGCATCGCTGATGAAAACTCGTCGGTTTGAACTAATGTTGAATTAGCTAAAGGCTTTTTAGGTACAGGTAAATAAGGATTAGCTACTATAACTTGATCACAATTATTATGGAAGGCTTGCAAATAATCATTTTGAAATACGGCTTTTCTAGATGTTGCAGATCTGGGTTCAAAAACGGCTACTAAACGGCGTTTGGGGTATTTTTTTTTAAGCCCCTGCAAAGTCATTTTCACTGCCGTTGGATGATGAGCAAAGTCTTCAATAACTAAGACATTATTAATTTCGGCCAAAATCTCTTGGCGACGTTTCACACCTTTAAAAGTAGCTATAGCTTTAATTGTTACAGGGATATCCCAACCTAATATTAAACTTAAAGCAAAATTTGCAGTGAAGTTTAAGACATTATGTTCACCACCCATCAAAGCTTGTAAATGAAAAGTTTGATCTTTATAAACAATATCCCATCTTGTAAATTCAGAATGATCTTCGATATTTTTTATGGCAAAGTCGACTTCGTTAGTTTGTGCCAATCCATAACTGAATTGATTTTTTGTCTTGGCTTTTTTAAGTAAACTTTTAATATTTGTATCTGCTCCATTATAAATTAAATTACCTTCGGGGTGTAATTTATCCATTAGTATGGCAAAAGCTTTCTTCACATCCTCTATATCTTTATAAATATCTGCATGATCAAATTCGATGCTGGTTAAGATGGCCGACTTTGGAAAATAATGCGAAAACTTTGGAACCTTATCAAAAAATGCTGTGTCGTACTCATCCCCTTCAATGACAAAATATTCACCTGTGCCAGCGCTAAAAGAGCTTTCAAAGTTTTTGGGAACCCCTCCGATCAAATACCCTGGTCTAAGATTTTGGCATTCGGCAATCCAGGCCTGCTGAGATGTTGTCGTGGTTTTACCATGAGTTCCGCAGACAGCGATTGCATGGGTGTTCTTTAAAATCATCTCCCCTATACTTTCTGGGAAAGAGGCATATGGGATTTTTGAAGCCAAAAGATACTCGGCTTCAGGCATGGTGCGAGATATGACGTTCCCAACAACTACAAAATCTGGGGCTGGGATCAGGTTTTCTTTTTGGTAACCCGTAAAAACTTCGATATTCAATTTATTTAAAACTTCAGACATAGGAGGATATACATTTTGATCACTGCCCGTAATTTTAAAACCCATAGATTTAAGAAGTCCCGCAAAATTTCCCATTGCGGTTCCACAAATACCCATAATATGAATGTGGGACCCAGCTTTTAACTCAGAAATTTTTTTTTGCATCATTGACGATGTCTCCTTTTAGAATTGCAAATACACTTTATCATGAATCAAAGGTCGTAAAATGTTAAAGCTTTTGTTATCGCGAGATGGATAAGTTCTATGACTTAAAATAACGACACCTAGATCTTTTTTGGGGTCTAGCCAAAACGAAGTGCCTGTAAAACCTAAATGTCCCCATGAAGATTTTGAAAAATACTTACCACAAGATGAAGTGGGACGAGAAGGCAACATCGTCCCTACCCTCCAATCCCCTTTTTGTTGTGTTAAAAAAGACCGATTAACATTATTTGGCTGTGCCAACTTAGTTTTAAAGTCGTGTAGCCAAATTAGCACATCTTTAAGCTCACCAAACAATCCCGCATGGGGCCCCACCCCACCCATTCGCCAGCAGTTTTCATCATGAACTTCCCCTTGGATGGTTTTCTGCCTAAGCAAACAATTTTCTGTAGGAGCGTAACTTGATCGAGGATACTTTGATTTAAATTTAAGTGGATTAAAATGTATGTGGCCTAAGTTAAATTCAGTTCTTAAATGCTCAAAGATTTGCAATAAGGGTTTAGCATAAAGCTGCTCTAAAATCGCACCCAAAACCATAAACCCAACATCAGAATAGACCACGTTTTTTTCGGTGAAAGGAATCTCTCGAAGAATAAGATTAAGTGGTGCCATACTCTTCAAAGTATCAGTACTTAAAGTTTTATAAATAGGCCATAAAGCTGGGGCGCCTGACTGATGTGCTAGCAGATCTTTAACTTTAATAGTTTTTGAAGCCATGAACCAAGGTAAAATATCTATAACTTTTCGATTTAAAACCTGGTCTACATGGAGTTCATAATTATAAATGGCACTGACGGTAAAAATAACTTTCGTAAGAGATGCCAAATCGTAGTAAGTATAAGAATTATGACCAAAGTTAAATTCATAAGCTTGATCTTTATTCAAAACTCCAATTTTTAAACTTTGGGTTTTACCTTCAAGAGGATATTCTAAAAAGAGTTCGTTCAAAGCCAACTGTAATTTGGGGTGCTGGTGAAATTTTAAGGTTTGCATAATTTTATTTCCTGAAATTATTATAAGTTATAAAAACTTTTTTAGAAGTGTGTTTAGTTAAGATGTCTTAAAGCCATTTGCGACCTTGAGACTGAACTTTTTCTTAATTTTAAAGATTTCGGCGGAAGTATTTAAAAACAGAGGTTGTTGGTTGGAAATGTGACCCGCTTTTAGATGTCCAAATACTGGGATATTAAAATTTTTAAATTTATCTTTTAAATAGATTTGTAAGGCTTGCTCTGTAGCTTCATGACGATTCGTAAAAGAACCCAATAAAATTCCGTCAATATTTTTAAACCAACCATTTTGCTCTAGCTGAGTTAAAGCGCGGTCAATTTTATAAACAGGTTCATCAATCTCTTCAAGAAACAATAGACAAGATTTTGGTTTTTTTATTTTCAAACCAACCATAGATTGGAGTGTGATTAAGTTGCCACCTATTACTTTAGATCGTAAAGTTTTTAAATCTCGTGCCGCTGGATTAAATGGCTTTAAACTATCAAAAATAAAATAATCTTCGGATGAAAGCATTTTAAGGGATTGCTTTAGGTCTTGGGTAAGAAACTTTTTACCATCTTGAAGAAAACCGTTGAGATGCTTCCAATGAAGTGTTGGCCATTGCCACATTTGATTAAAAAAATAATGTAAAACTGTAATATCGCTAAAACCTATAAGTTTACTTACTTGTTTGGGGGGCTTCATCTTCATTAAGTCAGGCACTAAGTGAAGGGCCCCGTAACCACCTCGTAAACACCACACATAATCCGAAGGTTTTATTAAAGCTAAATTAAGATCTCTAAACCTTTTGGTTGTCGTATGTGCACAAAGTTGGTCTTCTCGAAAAAGAGGTTTTTGGATTTGAACAGAAATATTTAACTTCTCTAATCCCTTCAAACACTTTAGCAATTCAGCTTCTGAAATTTTGAAACTTGGTGCAATGACACGAATAGATAAATTAGAAATTTCAGACATACCACAATTTTGACAAGACTTTTTCTAGAAGCAAGATAATTTAAATTTATAAATACAATTGTTAAGATTTTGTTAATCATTGATTTTAAACTCTGAGCCATTGAAAATTAAAGATTGCACTCAAAGTCAATGTGTTCACAGAATAAAGTGTGATCAAAAAAATCATATTAATTTTCGCCCTTACTTTTTCGCTTCAAAGCTGGGGTAAAGATGTTGCACTTGTAAAAGTCACCACTATGAATATAGCTTGGTACGGCAACACTAAATTTCATCCAAAAGATTTAGACGAGAGAGATAAGGTTCTTAAAGACTTTTTACAAACAGATTTAAAAACCTCGGATATATTAATGTTTCAAGAGATCACTCGACCTGAACGTTTTGTTAAATTACTTGATGCCAAGTACACATGTTCAGCTTATGACTTTAGAGGATTTGCTCATCAATATGTATTAACATGTTTTGATAAAACCAAATTCGGACAGCTAGACTTTAGTGCAGATCTATTTAACCCTAATCGAAAACTTACCATCTCTGACCCTTCAGAAAGACTTCGAGATGTTCTTCAAGTTTCACTTAAAACTAAAGGCACTAGTCACATCATTAATACCTATAATGTGCACTTAAAAGCCGGCTTGGATGAAACCGAAAAACGAGAACTACAAGCCCTTGAACTTATTGAGCAATTACATTCGCAAAATATACCATCTGAAGAGACCATTATTTTAGGTGGCGACTTCAACAGTTATACTAGAAATATCAATGGTAATAGAGTTAGCGAAATTGATAATTTTCTTGATTTAAGTTTAGCGAAAGGTTTTAATTTTTTCACTCAGAAAGACCAACCAACCACTCTGGCAAAAACGCAAAAGATATTTGATTTTTTAATTATCAAAACGATTAAAACTATCACTGATTATATAATTCATCCAGTGTGTGATAACCCAAAAAATGGTGACAATAAATTTTATAATCTTGATTTTTATAAAGCTTATATATCAGACCACTGCCCTGTCTCAACGCATTTACAACTCAACTAAAATTATGAAATTAATCTTACATATCCCATTCCTAATTCTTGTTTTAATAAGCATAGATGGATTTGCCGCAGACAAAAACCAAACTTGCTTAAAAGAGGGAGAAACAGCTTCCATAGGTGGTGTACCCGACTCGGATGGGTGGAAGCTTAAATTAAAATGTTGTGTAGGCTTATCTGATATAGAATCACTGGATGTTTGTGGCAAAGGATCTGGGGGCGGTTATAATTATGTCTGCACCAACTGTGGTGACGGCTTATGCAATGAAAAGTATGAGTCCAGTTGCAATTGCCCAAAAGATTGCGGTGCTGGTCAAATTTATATAAAGAATAAATTGCT
Source organism: Bdellovibrionales bacterium (assembly GCA_041740515.1). Taxonomy (GTDB): domain Bacteria; phylum Bdellovibrionota; class Bdellovibrionia; order Bdellovibrionales; family UBA1609; genus JAMLIO01. Next base: position 25,886 of record JBGSLV010000012.1, read on the forward strand.
TAAAGATAATTAAGCAAAAAGAATCTTAACTTCGTACTCGCCATTAGACTAAATTAAAAACTATTAATTTTAATTTAATCCCTTACTCTCCTTTCGTGGTATAAATTAAGTGATGTATAAATCAGTCCTAATTATACTATTTTCAATATTATTTTCAGTTTCATCCACTTTCGCGAAACCCAAAATAAAAAAACCTAAATTCTCAACAAAGCCTCTTAAAATCTTAAGTTTTCATGCCGTAAAAAAACTTAGCCCTAAAGCCAGACATCAGTACGTTAGAGCCATTGCAAAAACGCTTATTAAACTGAATCAATAGCCCACAGAAAAATTCAGCCTTAATATTTACAATTGGTTTTTTTCACAGATCCTTGAGGCTCATGCAGAGGTTAAATATTTTTGTATTGGAGGAGGCGTTCCCGTTCCAAAAAGCACTGGACGTTGCGGTGAAAAGAGCTATGCAGGGTTTTCATGTCCTGACGAACTTGATATTTGTAACCCACTCCTGTTTGGAGTAGATAAAGACGGCGAACCCGTTTGCGACGAAAGGGCCACAACTCAATGGTGCTTTTTAAATACAAAATTAGGTGTGGATCATTTTTTAGAACCTGTATTTGAACTAAATAACGAAAAAAACTGGCACCAACTTCTGTCCCACCTTGAAGAGGCCTGTAACAACCCAGAAACTATCGCAGAAGATCCAACTTTAGTCTTATCGGCTTGTGAATATGCAAGAAGACAAATGGTTCACAACGAAGAAGTTGTAAAGATTTTGAAAAAAAACTACACCTACCAAACCCCTGACGGTTATGGGATTAATCCCCAAGTAAATTCAAATGACTCGGAGGTTGGTGAATCAACGCAATCAACCGTAGCGCCAGCTCTACCTTTAGATCAACCTCCGCCGGTAACAACCACACCCCCATCTTCAGCGGATCAGCCAGTTATTCTTGAAGAAGCCCAAAGCCCAACACCCCTTCAAATTGAAATCAAACCCATTAATCCTTGATTAAATAATCCAATTCTTAAAACTTCCAAAAGTACTTTTCTAGGAAATTCTAGACAATTGATGTGTAACTTAATTGGGTTCGATTTCAAGTTAAGTCAAAGTACCTTCGCTAAATTTATACTCCTTTGAAGCCCGACTTTAAGAACTCAGGTTATGTTTTTATATCCTGAATGCAATTTTCCATTTCAACAATTCTCTATACTTAAATTCTAAAATTATTAAATTCTTAAGCGCAGTTTGTTATTAGTCGAGTTGCACTAGAAATAAATTTTCGGGAATTCTTATTCTTAAAATTGCAAAAAATAAAAACCCCAAATGAGATCATGATTTTACTATTTTTAAAGTATTTCTAAGCTTAGATTTTATATCGAGATCGTTGGCGCGAAACTTTGCTTTCGCAAAGTGAGTGCCAAGGCTTCTCTCGATATAAAATCTAAGCTTAGAAATACTTTAAAATAGTAAAACTCTTAAACTTCCCGACCAAATTAATGCGCTGTGACCTGAGTGCGGAACCTGGCACCTTGGGGGACTTGGCTAAAGGCTAGGTGAAAAAGGGGGACTTCGTAATTCTTTAATGATTCTGAAATCGAATGGGTTATAATAGGTCTTAAGGCGGGTCATTTGAAAGTAGTTGGGATCGACATAGGAACATACAGTATCAAAGTGGCCGAAGTGACTACGACTTCAAAATCCACTCAGATCGCTGGATTTATGGAGTATAAATTAAGCCAAGATCCTGTGGCCGATAAAGACATCGAAATTCTTGAAATCTTACGCCAGATACACGAGCAGAATAAAATCATTGCTGATGTGACTTATGTGGCCGGTCTTCCAACAGTTCAAACCAGCTTACACCGATTAACCCAACCTCCGGCGCCCAGATTTAAACTGCTTGAAAGCTTACCCTATGTGCTTGCTGACTTAAGTCCACTTGATCCAAGCGAAGCCATCTATGATCTTAAGATTTTATCAGCTCACCCTAACGGCTTTGACGCCATGGCCGTTGCCGCTAAAAAAACTGTCATTAAAAAACGTTTACAAGTTTTTAAAGACGCAGGTCTTGAACCAAAAATTTTAAGTGTCGAAGGCATAGCTTTGAACAATGTTTTTGAAAATATTTTTGGCAACATTGAGAAATCCTCGGTGCCTTTACAATTTGAAGATGACTTAGATGATGAGATCTCAGATGTTCCCTTAGATTTATCACAAGGTGAAGCGCTTCTTGAAATCGGCCATACCTCATCCATTCTTTTGGTTCGAAGTGTGGGCGGTCTGTGTGAAGTGCGCGAGCTTAGCTTTGGTGGTCACCACTTAATCGATGCTCTTTGCCATGAGTATCGCATTCACTATAAAGAGGCTATCAATCTGCTTCAAAACCAAGGTGTAATCGCTCTTGCAAAATCTGATTTATCCAATGAAATTATACGTTTATCAGATACACTTAAAAAAGCACTTCTGCCCTTTTTAACGCAATTAAAACTCTCTTTGCTGGAAATCAAAAGTAAACGCCGCGTTCATGTGGCCGGTCTTGGTTTATTGGGTGGTGTCTCAAACCTTAAAAATTTAGGTCCTTTCATCACCCAACATTTGCAAGTCGCCGCTAACCCATTAACTGGCTTGTACCAATTCCCAGAGCTAAATTTTCAAGGTGATAATGCCAAACAGCTTAATGTTATTGTAGCTCTTGGCTTAGCCCTTGAAGGGGCTAAACGTCCCAAAAATCCTGCCATTAATTTACGTCGTTTAGAATTTGCAATCAAAAATAAAAATCTAGAAGCTTTTCTAGAAAAGTGGTCGTATTCATTACAAATTGCTGCAGCCACATTTATCTTAGCTTTATTTTGGACTTATGTAAGAAATGAATGGTCTTTACAACTTTCGGAAATATCCTTTGAAAAAATGAAAGCCGAAGGCAGTCAAATCACTGGACTTAAGCGAGCGCAAGTTAACACTTCAAGATTGAATCAATACATTAAATCCGCCGAACAAAAAGTCAAATTGATTGAAAAACTTAAGGATTTAAAAAACTATAAACAGGCGGCTTTCTATATTCGTCAACTGCATGATCAAGCTCCTAACAAACAACGCTTGGCTTTGGATATTGAAGCTTTAGATATTTCGGAAAAAATTTTAAGTATCAAAGGCTCTGTAGGCTCTACGGGTCAACTTTTAGCTCTTGAAGAGTTACTCAAGGATCTTTCTACACTAGGCCGATTGAAGGATCGTAAAGTTATGGATCCATCGGAAAATGGTCGTACTGCATTTAGCTATGAGATAGTAATTAATCCTTTAAAAAATTAATGGAGTTAAACTTTTACGATGGCTTTTGAGAATTTATCAGAACAGATCAAAGAGTCTTTAACGGGAATCAAGTCCCGTATCACCGAAAGTGAAACTTACAACCGACTGGCTGAAGCTTACAATAATCTGCCCTCACGACAGCAAAAACTCATTATCATTGCAAGTGCATGCATTGGGGTGATTGTTTTGATCAATATCCCTTTACAGTCTTTTTTAATTTCTCAGCAAGAATTAAGTAAATATCAAGATCAAAAAGAACTTGTGCAAAGATTGAATCAAGCCGTTCAACTTAAAAATCAAATCGACTTTCAGCCTGAAAGATTTGACTTAAATCGCCTGCAAGATGATTTACTTAATCGTATGAAAGCTTTTCAAGTCATCGACGAGCAGTTTAAACTTTCTCCGACCTCTGCCGATTATGTAGGTATTCCCAAACAAGCCATTACTTCAGGATATAACCTTTCTTTAACAAACTTAAACGTTCGACAGATTGCTAGAATTTCAAACCTAATTGAAAATTACAGCGATTCCATTTTGGTAACAGGTTTTAAATCCTCGGTCAGTGCCAATGACCCCCATTACTTCAACACCGAATTTAAATTAACTAATTTCTCAGTGCCAGAAGATGAATCCGAAGAACCTTCTCGGCCCTCGTTTCGAGGTCGGTGATGGAGGATTTAAGAAAGTATTTACTTCAACCCATAATAAATATTTTTAAATTTCATAAATTTAAAATATTTTTTGTACTTTTCTTGAGTTTAATATTTTATGTTTTATTTTTCCCGTATCATCAACTCTCAAGCATGATCGAAAATCAGGTCAACAAAGCCAGTCGTGGTCAAGTGCAGATCTCTTTTAATAATTTAAGTTTAAGCTTAATCCCATTTGGTATTTCGGCCGAAAACGTCTCTTTATTTACGCCTCAAATGCCCTCGCCCCTTTTTATGGAAAAAGCTTATATTCGGCCATCGATTGGTGACCTTCTGAGATTTAAAAATGGTGGGGTTTTTACGGCTGAAAATATTTGGGGCGGGACACTTACCCTACAGTTTTCAGATTTGGGTCAGGGTCCATCCAAAAATAACCAGTCTGAAATGGTCAGACTGAATGCCAATTTTAATCAGATCAATCTGGCTAAACTTGCTAGTTGGTATAAGGCTCCCTTTAGCACTTCAGGCCTAATCAACGGTCAATTCAATATCACCTTAGATCATAAGGCCTTTGAACAGCCCGTGGGAAATCTAAACATAAAAGGTACTAAAGTAAAATTGCCTTCATTGATCAAAGTGATGCAGATGGATTTAGCACTTCCTGAAGCGACTTGGAAAACCATGTCTATTCAAGGCAAATTAGCCGCAGGTCAATTGAACCTGGCTGAGAGCCTTTTAGGTGTTCCAAGCGACGCTATTTATGGCAAAATCAAAGGATCTATGGGGCTTAAATTTTTATCTTTAGGGGGACGTTTAAGTCCAAGGCCCTCACAGTATGACTTTGCGGTGGATTTAAACTTAGACAAAAGTAGCGAGCAAAAGATCGGTACTCTGCTTGAAACTGTTCTTTTAAATGGCAAAGGTGGTAAAGCCTCCACCGTAGACGGTGGCGCGCGTTATCTATTAGGACTTAAAGGCTTTCCCGGATCAAATCCAAATATCGAACCTTTGTCTACTTTTTAGCATTGATGCACCGTTGATGATCTGACATTGTGATTGCTATCTTCAATGTCACCTCAATAAAATAGCACCACACAAAGGGAGTATTATATGTCTGGAGTAAATAAAGTTATGATTATTGGCCGTTTAGGATCTGATCCTGAAGTTAAAACCATCTCTACGGGCAACACGGTCACCCGCCTAAGTATCGCTACTAGTGAAAACTGGTTGGATAAAGATGGCCAGAAGCAAGAGCGTACGGAATGGCATCGTATTGTCGTATGGGGCAAATTGGCCGAGCTTTGTGGTAAGTACTTAGCCAAAGGCCGTCAAGCCTACGTGGAAGGTCGTCTGCAAACTAGATCTTGGGAAGACCAACAGGGACAGAAAAAATACACAACAGAGATAGTGGCTACTACGGTTCAATTCTTAGGGTCAACTCAAGGTGCTAGCCAAGATGCAGGAGGCTTTGGTCAGTCTTCGGGCTCATCAAATCCTTTTGATGATTTTGGACCAGAACCTTCCTTTAACAGTTCTGAAGAAATCCCTTTTTAAAACTTATTTGTTTACCTCACCGCTATACAAACTTAGACAGCTATACGCTTAAACTAGATCTGTGTATTAACTCTAAATTTAGTGTTGCGACCATTTAAATTTTTCGACTGCATAAGCCTGAAGTCGTATTTATTATACTTCGAAGGAGCAATAAAGGATGAAAAATTTAAATGAACTTACAGTAGTAGTATACTGTAAGTTCATTTCCTTTAAAAAAATTGCGAGGAGCATACCGCAATATTTCGTCCATTTAAAAATTCTTGTCCTAGCCCTAGGCCAGAACTTTGCTATAAAATTGATCTCTATTTTTTTTTCTGCTTAAATAACCTTAAGGCTTAAAGAAAATTTAATTTTCCTTAAGCCTTAAGGTTGATTTTTTGCACTAAGCTTTGATTTTTCATCCAGGAGTTGCTCAGCATGAAGCTATCCCCAAAAGTTATATTCGCGCTTTTTTTTATTTTCATGTTTAACGCCTTTAGCGATGCTTTTGCCGCACAAGTCTCTGCTGTCAAAGGCAAGCAAGTGTTAGTGTTAGGAGATGATTTAGAAGCCGGCGAACTTTATTTTGTGGTTAATCAAGGGAAAAAAAGAGGGATCATAAAAGTCGTAAAAATTAAAGGGCGAAAGGCCTTAGCCCAACTTTTAAAGGGCTCTGCAGCACGTGGCTACAGCTTAGTGTACCGACCTCGTAAAGCAACCACGGCCCAAACCTCCCAAGGATCGAACCGACGTGGTCCAAAGAAAGGCTCTAAGGGTTATGATAAGTTTTCGGAAAAGCCCTCTTCTCGATTTGATAACAAATCAGGGTATGGCTCAAGTACAAGAAAGACCTACAGTCTAGGTGGCATGCTGGCTTATCATCAAAATAGCGCTAGCGTTAAATTTGGCCCGCCTGTTGATGCAACTGATAAACTGTCTGGAACAACGATAGGATTTAAGGTTTTTGGTGATTACCCCTTATTCAAAAAATTACACCTTCGTGGTGAGTTCGGCACTGTGCCCTTTAAGGCCGAAGGGAAACTAATCTCAACCATTGATAGTCAACTTAACAATATGAATATCAGTTATCTTGGCGCCACTCTGTGGGCCCGATATATGTTGGGCTCTGATGCCAGTAAAATACGATTCTGGGGGGGCGCTGGAGCCAGTTTAGTTTTTCCAACCGGGACCGGTGACACTAATGCGGTTAGTGTGGAAGACATTTCCAGCCAAATTGTTTTTCAATTTGGGGGCGGGTTCGATTACAATATCAATAAGAAATTTTATATCCCCTTCACAGCGGAGTACTCGTTGTTTCCTCCGAATGACACAGTTTCAGCCAGCATGATTTTAGTTAAAGCTGGACTAGGGATGAGACTTTAAGCCGATTTATTTGGCCATCAGATGACAGATCTTGCCAATCTTACTTATAATATTAAGGGATGAAGGGCTTATTGGTTTTAAACTTTTTTAAGTATAAATGGGTTTTGGTCAGCTTAATCCTTGCCTCATTAAGCATATCCTTAAGCCTCGTAAGTTGGGCTGAAGAGATCGGCCAAAGTTCCAATCAAGTCTTAGCCCCTGAAAAAAGCCTTATCCCTAAAGCTAGACCCAAATCCCCATCCAAACCAAATGCAGGTTCAAATTTATCAAGTCTTCGACCTTTCCCACGCCCCACACCTCTGCGTGAATTAACAAGCCAAGAGATCGAAGCCCTTCAAGCCCGCCCTTGTCCAGGGTCTGAGGATTGTCCAGGACCTTATCGTAACTTTGATTTAGATGGCCAAAGTTTTAGTCCCCTGTGTGAAGAGTTTATAACTAAAGATGGAGATTACGGCGAAACTGGAATTTTGATGATTGAAGCCATGCAAAAAATTGAAAATACCAAACTTGGTCGAAAACCAGATGGCACTTTTGCTAAAGAGGGTTGCCGTTTTAATGACAGTTTTGATTTTGGTCGAGCCTGTCCCAACTTTAAATATATGAGTCCTTTACAAAAGCAACATGTCTGGGTCTGGGTTTGGGCCTCGATCGCTCAAGCGGAATCTAGCTGTGACCCAGCCAAAGAGGCCAAAGGCATTTATAACGAAGTCTTAGGTCGTTACAATATTGCAGATGGACTTTTTGGCCTAGAGTACGCGGCTGACACTCGTGCAGTGGCCGGACGAGATGCCGCCTATTGCCCCCACAAGCCTGAAGAGGATAGTAAAAACTTATTTTTTCAAACCCGATGTGCAGCCTCAATTTTGTACGACAACCAATGTGGCGAAGGGGTTATAAATTCTGACAGCTACTGGGAAAAGGCTAGAACCAACCAACGTCAAATCTCACTTCTTATTCAAAGGCATCCACTGTGCAAACCATAAATTTAACTTGGATTATATTTATTAGTTTATGGGGCCTTCAGTTTTTTTCTTCTGAAGCCTTAGCAGCCAAGAAATCTTCCATGCCCATTGTAGACACTGCAATTGGTCCCCTGCCTTATGAAAAACTAAATTTCGTCAAAGGGGTTTATAAAAAAGTGTCAGGTCCTGACAACTGCATAGAGGGTGAACTAAGACTGCTTAAAGAACCCAAAACCGGTCGGGTTTTTTTACAAAGCCAGTTTGGCATTTTTATTGATCACCTTGATCAAAGAGTAAAAAATTTCGGCGAGAGGGAATGCATATTCAGCTATTTCAATGTCATCAATGACAATAACGAACTTGAAAATACCGAAGTTCAAAACTGCAATGAGCCCTTAATGATCTCCAACATTAGAACTTTAAAAATCAAATTTGAACCTGACCGTATAAAATACGTCTTTATTGCCAAAGACCCAACAAAAAATACCTCAAAAAAAACGATGTGTGAATTAGCAAGACAGAGTTAAATAAACTTAATTTATAAAATCCAAAGAGTCAGTGAACCATGGGACAACTTCGAGACTGGACATTGTTGAATCTGATCATCTGGCTTAGCTTTTAAGTTTCTATAAAATATGTCCCAGTCTAAAAGTATCAAGATGCAATATTGGAAGTGTCAAAAGCTGGAAATAAAATTACAGCAGGGTGTGTTTTTAAAGCTAAGGCTAGTTTCAAGGCTCTTTCTCGGCCAATTTGACTGGTTCCACTTTCCATGGCCGATATATGAGATTGGTTAAGATCCGTCAATTCTGCCAATTCCTTTTGAGTAAGCTCTTGTAATTCGCGCAGTGTCTTTAGCATCTCTCCAGGTGTAATTTCAATATTAACCTTAGCTTTTACAAAGTCGCTCTTATTAATTCTTTTCATAATTAAAACTCCTAATATTTATGGGGAGAGACATCCATAACGTAAACTTCAAACTGTTTTCCTTCAACTTTGTAAATGACTCTACATTGCTTATTAAGTCTTGATGATCTAAACCCCTTCCATTCTCCTTTGAGAGATTCATCTCGAAAGCCTCGGATATTTTTTAGACCCACTGGCCCTAAAAGTTCAACCGTCCTTTTCCAAGCTTCATAACGCAGGATAACCTCTGTGGGAACTTTCTTAAGAGTTTTGCTGATGCTGCGATTTTCAAAGATGGCCCACATACTCAGAAAAGTATATACACAATAAAGTATATTGTCAATTTTTTCTTATTGACCTTTTGGCAATAGACTCAATTGCTTCTAGCAAAGAATATGGAGGGAGATGTATTTACATAAATAGCTTCTAAACCAAGATATTAAGTGACGTAATCTGTTATTATGGCATCTTTGTAACTTAAACCGATTGCCACAGATGAAGTGAGTTCTTATAATCCTTAAATGTTCGCAAAAATTGCTCATCAGCTTCAATTTTTCTCACTTTTACTTATTTTACTTGCGACTATTGAGCACAAACCATTTATAAAGCTATTGTCTGAAACTCATAATACTTTGTTACTATGCGCTCTTGTGGGTTTAAGTTTTGTTCTCAGCCTTGGGAATCGTACTCTGATAAAATCATCAATGCTAACATTAGGGTTAACCTTAGGGTTTTTATTAACGGCTAACACCATTTACCTTTTTCCTACCTTAGGCGTTTTAGTTTTATGTCTTTTCACCCTAGCCTTTTTTCATCTTCTAGATCGAAATCACAGCTTGATCCAGAATTCAAAAGTCACTTGGATCAATCTTTTTTTGTCGTTTCTTCTTTTATTAGTATTTAGCCTTGTGGCTTCTAAAGTAAAAAATAACAACTCTGCGGTTTATAATTTAGCTTTAATTTTTGCGTCCCTTTCAGTGATCCACTTAGGTTTTAAAAATCTAGATCGTTATTTAAAATTTAACTTTTATTTTGTCACAGGATTAGGAATTTTAGGTCTGCTTTTATTTTTTACTCACAATTATAAACTTTTAGAACTATTTACAACTATAAATTTAATCTTATCCCTAATTCATTTTGGTTTTGTAAGTTTTAAAGCTAGAGCTAAAATAGCCGCAGAAACTCACTATGAAGCCATTTTTGCAAAACCCGAACCTATTGTTATCGGGTACTTTTTGATCTTAGCCATCATCGGCACCTTTTTATTACAACTGCCCTTAGCCCAAGGCAGTTTGATAAATAAACATGGCCTTATCGACAGTTTTTTTACAGCTATAAGTGCTGTGTGTGTGACAGGACTTGTGATCTTTGACACTTCTAAAGATTTCACATCATTTGGCCAGCTAGTCATTTTACTTTTGATCCAATTGGGTGGTCTTGGTATCACAACTTTAAGTGCGTGGATATTAATGATTCTAAGCTCTGGCCGACTAAGTTTAACTCACGAAGATACGATCAAAAGTATGTCTGGGCATAGAACTAAAATTGATATTAAATCTTTTCTAAAGCGAATTGTCTGGTATTTTTTTATTGTTGAGGCCCTTGGCGCCTTGTTATTATTTTTAAGTTTTCTTAAGTACCATACTTGGTCCTTTGCTTTGTGGGCTGGTATTTTTACAAGTATCTCTGCTTTTTGCAACGCGGGATTTGCCCTTAGTGCTGACAGTTTGATTCGGTATCAAGAAAATTCATTTATCCTTATTATCATAAGTTTTTTAATTATCGCAGGTGGATTTGCACCCTTAATGGCTTTAGACATTTTCCAAAATTTTCGTCGCCCTAGATGGAGCGTCCAAGAAAAAGTGGTTTTATCCTCTACTTTGGTGCTTTTGGTCTTTGGCTTTTTATTTTTTCTATTTGTGGAATGGAGCGAGTCTATGAAAGGACTTTCAACGGCAGCAAAATTTACCAATGCTTGGCTACAAAGTGCAAGCACCCGAACAGCCGGATTTAATTCTGTCGACTTAGCAGAAACTCGAAGTGTGACACAGTTATTCTTTATGCTACTTATGTTTATCGGTGGCAATCCAGGGAGTACAGCGGGAGGTATAAAAACAGTCACAATTGCTGTCTTAGCCTTCACTGCCATAAGTGCTTTAAAGGACCAAGATGAAGTCGTAGCGTTTAGTAAAAAAATTCCTCATAGAACAATTTACCGAGCTTCGCTTATCGTTTTTTTTAGCTTTGGTTTACATTTTATAGTTTTTTTCTTTTTGAGTATGACCCAAACTATCAACCCCATAAGCCTTATGTTTGAAACTTTTTCGGCTCTAGGTACTGTAGGTTTAAGTGTCGGAGCCACAGTCCAATTGGACGAGATCGGCAAAATAATTATTATTTTTTCTATGCTAGCGGGTCGAGTCGGTCCACTAACTTTTGTACTCTTGTTATTAAAACGAAGTGCAAAACCAAAATGGAAAACGGTCGAAGAGGATGTTTTTATCAGTTAAAATTTTATTATCATTAAGTGACAATTAAATTTATTATACGAGATGCGTTTTTAACCAAAGGATATCTAAATTATGAAAAAGCAAGTGATTGTCGTGGGACTTGGCCAATTTGGTTTGGGATTAATACGTGCCTTAAGTCAAACTAATACCGAACTGATCGCCGTTGATTTGGATGAAAAGAGAGTCAATTTAGCTGCAAGTTGGGTGTCCAAAGCTTTGTGTTTTGATGCCACGGATGAAGAGGCCCTATCTCAACTTAGACCCGAAACCAGGGATGTCTGCATCTGTGCGACAGGGGATCAATCCAAAGAGGTTGGCATCATTTGTACGGCTTTATTTAAACAACTAGGCGCAAAGCGAATCATCTCTAGAGCCAACGATGACTTACATGCACGAATTTTAAAACTTGTAGGAGCTCATGAAGTTGTTAATCCCGAATGGGATTTTGGGGCCAGATATGCACCAAGAGTTTTAAGCGAAAATGTTATAGGTGAAATGGTTTTAGATGCTGATTTAGTTGTTTCCGAAATCAACGCTCCCAAAAAATTGTGTGGAAAGTCACTTTCAACTTTAGATTTAAGAAAAATTTATGGGATCACAGTTATTGCGATTAAAAGTATAAAAACAGGACAGGTCAAACAAGCAGGTCCCACTGACATCGTTAATGTGGGGGACATTTTAATCTCTGCATCTAGTAAAGAGGCTATCAATAAACTTTTAGACATCGAAGGGTAGTTTGTGAAAACAAAATCGTATTTTTTAAGTCTTTCAACAACCGTTATTATTTTAAATATTTTGCTGGGCCTTGGATCTATCTTTTTAGTGGAAAGGATTCAACCTGCCATCAATAAAATTTTAGAAGAAAATGCATATTCAGTCTCTGCAGCCATTAGTATGTTAGAGGCCATATCAGATCATCAAGAAAATCTTTTGGCCGAAGCCCAAAATCAAGATGCGGAACCTGAAGCTCAAATTTTGTTTTGGGACAACTTCGAAAATGCTAAAAAAAATATTACTTTGGCCAACGAAACAAAAATCATTCAAGAGATTGAAAAGACGGCTACTTTATTTTGGTCAGGAGATGTGACCCAAAAGCCAGAGCTTAAAAATTTAATCTCTGAACTTGCCCATATCAATCTTAAAGATATGCAAAAAAAACGCAAAAAAGCAGAGTCCTTAAGTATTACAGGTGCTTGGGGCCTAGGATTTTTACTGATCTTTTCTTTAGTTTTGCAACTGATCTTTCGTTCAAAAATATTAAGTGGCATGATCGAGCCTATGGAACAGATTTATAATGTTCTCAAAGACTTTTCTGAAGGCAACCCCCTTCGCCGCTTTGTGGAACAGAAGGATAATCTTATGGAGATTAAAAAAACCGGATACCTTATCAACACAATTCTAGATAAATCTAACGAACCAAAAAAATAATTTCACTTAAACAAGATCATAACTGTTTTTTTATTTTTAAACTTATGTTCTAAACTATAAATACATACTTCTCGGAGCTTCTTTTGAAATGCCTAGTCTTTAACTACTAAAAAATGAGGCTATAAGTTTTATATGAGGTCAGTCTAGGTCTTAAATTATATGACACCATCTTGCTCTATTTCATCCCCTTCCGTGAGTCGATAAGGTGCAAATCACACTGAACTCTGATTCGAAGAAGACAGCAGATGTTTAGAGCCCGAAGAATTTAATGGTGTCCTTGCGCTAATTAATATCTGGGCTCAATGTTAAGGCAATACAGTTAATCCTTCTTACTTTAGAAGAAGGATTGCGTTTGTATTTGTCACAGCGAAATTTGACGACGAAGGTTTCATGATTAAATTTTTGTTGAATTATCTCTTTCTTGAGTAAGTCGGATTCTTTGTCTCCCAAATAAAATTTGTTTTTAATTACTTTAGTTGCCGTTGAACTTAGCTTTGCATAAGCAAAGCTGTTGATAAGTTGAAATAAAATCAGAAAAATAACAAGGAATTTCATTAATTTACTCCTTTCACTTCATTTATTTTTGGTTGTAAATTCGGATGATAACCACTTGGTTCGGGAACAGCCGTATTGTTATTTTCTAAGCAAGTTGCCATTTCAACCTCATCACAATTTTGATCAGTTAAACAGCTCGCTGCATATGCACCTGGATTAGCTGTTTTTCCTTTATAAATAAACTTAGAACTACAGATGACTTCCCCTACACAAATATTTTTTCCGCCACCTTCGCATAAGTTTTTCGAAGATCGTCGACCTCCGCAGGTCAAATTTACTGTACTTCTTGCTAACCATTTACAGCTCAGATTAGGAGAAACACCCTTGGAATTCGAATCTTGAGTATATGAGCCGGTATCAGAACAACCATAATTCTTTGCAATTTCTAAAAAATTCGGAAGAAACTTATTATATTCCATTTCAAATCTTTTATTGCAGCCAGAGACCACTTCATCATCAAAGGCGTTATAGCAGCCGTCACCACAGATATTTCGAATTGCAACTTCTAAATCTTCAATTCTACGTGATTCCTCAATTAGTTTTTCGCAGTTTGGGAATCTAGCCACTAAGAGATGTTCTCCTGAGCGCCCGCTGCACATTGCAAAGGTTTCTAAAGAATAAACATTTAAGACAAAAAAAATAAAAAATTTAAGCATATTTAATCCTTGTCATTAATTATATTTTCAAAAAGAACTTTATTAATCAAGTTTTATTTAAAAACTAGCCCTTCAAGTGAAGGGCTAGTTTCAAATTTTCATCCTAAGAATAGAAGTATTTAAAAGTCATAAAAGATTCTAGTCAGCTATATCGCGGCATTTTAACTTAATTAGAGAGTAACCCAAACTTTAAGCGGGTTGGTGGGAGCGTAAATTTGTCGCCATTTCAAAAGGCGTGAAGAGTTCTGATTTTTTAGCTGCGGATCTGACAGTTTCCAAAAGATAATCTCTAGGATCGAGCTCCACTTTTTTACAAG
>JBGSLV010000013.1:0-56410 GCA_041740515.1 Bdellovibrionales bacterium
ACGGCATTTAAACTTAATTAGAGACATAAATCCCCCCTTTATATTTAGATTTTGGACGAGCCTTTATATTATGAGGGGTGTCTCACTTATTTTATCCTAGACTAGGTCAACTAGACCCGACGATGTCATGAAGGTGTAGAAAACTTTAAACCCGGTCAATTCGAACTAAATTGGTGAGTTGGAAAAAAGTTAAACACTTTGTTTTTGCCCAAATGATTTAAATGGGGCCATTATCCTGGCACAAGAAATGCAATTATTTGTTTTAAAGCATGTACATTCCTAATTAAAGCTTTTGTCCTTTGATTAGGAATGTACATATAAAATCATAATTTTTTGAAAGGATTCGTATATGAATAAAATAAGTTTATTTTTGGTTCTCTTATTAGGTTCTAGCACTGTTTTTGCCAAGAATATTTCTGAAATCACTTATGATTGCGACACGATCATTAGCGAATGCACCAATCCAGATAATAGAGTATGCCATAGTGGGCAGTACGAAAAAGATTACATTGATGATATCAAACAGGAATGTGAAAATATTGGAGATGGTAAGCTTTCAATTGAGAACGTGAGAGAGGCCCGTTTTATAGCTTGGCTTTTGTTGCTTAAATTGGATGAAGCCGTATATTTGGATGCGTCTATTCCCGACCAAGAACGTCAAATTCGAACGGTCCTTGATATTACTGTGCAGGCCATAGCTCCAATACCTGATGAAAAATCAGTGAAAAAAAGATTTAATAACCTTGTTTCTGATCGATAAGATTTATTTGTAGCTTTCTCGCGTGTTCTATCTGCGCAAATTTCAATTGGATCTGATTATATTCAAGTTTTATATCAAATTGCGCTTTATGATTATAACGAGTCAATTAGATTCAATTCAGTTTCAGACATAAATTATTTAGATGCAAATCGTGCAAACTTTGCAATTCTGATTAATCATTTACAAATGAATAGTACTCTTAAAGTTTTTGATGGCCAAAGCGATGGAAGTTTTACTTACCAAGAGGTCGACAATACTAACATAAGGTATTCTGCATGCTTAAAAGGAAGATGTACTAGTAGTAGGCTTGAACGAGAATTCGGCGAGGGCCTGGTTCTTGAAAGCCCACCGAATTTGGTAATTAAATAATTTAGTAGGAACTTATTTTTTGACCAAATAGTTTGGTTTTAAAGGGCTTGGTCAAAAAACAAATTTACTTTAGATGTTTGGGATAAAGTATTTAAATAGGTTAAAAGTTTTTTAGGCCAAGTTAAGTTTTTAACCGTAGTCAAATTTCTTAAAGTAGCAAAAATGTGAAAGTCATCAATGTGGATGGAATCAGTATAAAAGCGACCATTAGGAAGCATTAAATTTTCCAAATATCGAAGTTCCGATTCAGCGGTTTCAATTAGCTTATTTGACTTTTCCAGAGCTAGGGCAAAAGATCCAATATTGCTTTTTTCTTTTTTGGTTTGAAAATACTCACGAGCAGCTGAAGTTTCAAATTCTTTAAGAGGCATTTTTACCCATCGGGGCATAGCTAAATCATAAGCATAATTTCTGGAACTATACAGCCAGTCACTGATTTCTGTTCTTGGAGCTTGTGTAGAAACTATAGGATGATCGCCATAATTCTTATCGACATAACTGATAATATCTAAGCTTTCACCCATGAAAGAGCCATCCTCTTTTTGTAAAATCGGAAGAGCTTTGACGCCAGTCATTGATATGGGCGTTTTTTCGTCGTCATTTAATAAAATTTTATCTGTAAAGGATATGTTTTTAAGTCCAAAAATCATTCGGGCTTTAGCACAGTAAGGGCAATGGTCGTAATGAAATAATGTCATGGGTGAAGTCCTTAATTAATAAGTTTTAAATTCATTGGCTCTTAACTTTCTAAAGTACTCTTTAGTTTCTTTTCGAACAACAGGACTTAGGATTAAGATCGCTATTAAATTAGGTATAACCATTAAACCAAACATCATATCGGAGAATGATAAAATGGGAGTTAAGCTCCAGATAGATCCTATAAAAGATAAAACACAAAAAAGTATTTTATAGGGAATAATGGATTTGGGTCCTAAAACATATTCGCAAGCGATTTGGCCATAATAGGACCAACTTAACATAGTTGAATAGGCAAACAAAAATACAGCCACAGGAACAAAATACTGACCAAAACCAGGTATGATTTTGTTAAAAGCCATAGCTGTAATAATCGAGCCGTCCCCATTATTAGGTTCGGCCCAAACTCCTGAGATTAAGATCACCATAGCTGTCATAGTGCAAATGATAACGGTATCTACAAAGGGTTCAAGAAGAGCTACAACGCCTTCCCGAACAGGCTCTTTGGTGGTAGCAGCAGAGTGGGCAATTGGGGAAGAGCCCATTCCAGCTTCATTGGAAAAACAAGCCCGTCGAACACCTTGAACAAAGACCTCCCTTACAGCTACCCCTTGAAAGCCGCCCATTGCAGCGGTACCTGTAAATGCATCTGAAAGTATGGTCATGACTAAGCCTGGTATCATACCAATGTGACTAAAGATTACGGTTAATGCCCCCAAAATATAGATGCCCGCCATGACTGGAATCAATTTCGATGTCACTTTGCCAATACGTTTAATCCCACCAATGATTACGACACCAGTCATAATTGCTAAAGTTAAGCCGGTTATCCACGGCGTAATATTAAAGTTCTGTTTAAAAATCGTGGCCACTTGATTGGTCTGAAACATTCCAGCAGCCCCAAAGGAGGCAAAAGTAGTTGCGATCGCAAAAAATATAGCCATGGGCTTAAATTTAGGTCCAAGTCCTCGTACTATATAATACATGGGGCCGCCGTGAACGGTGCCATCCGGATCAATGGTACGGTATTTTATGGCTAAAGTGCTCTCCGCGAATTTGGTCGCCATCCCTAAAAAACCTGTGACAATCATCCAAAAGACAGCTCCGGGACCACCGATACTGATAGCCACAGCAACCCCTGCAATATTGCCAAGCCCAACGGTTGCGGACAAGGCTGTTGTTAAAGCTTGAAAGTGTGAGATCTCGCCTTCATCGTCTTTAGAGGTATAAATGCCACGTATGACTTTAAGGGCATGACCAAAGCCTTTTAACTGAATTCCACCCAAAGTGAGGGTAAAAAAGAGTCCGGTCCCAAGCAAACTGTAAACCATAGGTAAACCCCAAATTAGTTTTACAGCTTCATTTAAAAATCCATTGATACTTTCAACCACGAAAACCCCTCGAGTGAAAAATTCAAGCTTAAAAAATAAACATTATTATATTTGAGTTAAATATATAAGTTTACAGATCGGGTCCGACCCTATTAAAAAAAATGGCATTATCCAAGGAACTAAGTGCCAGAGAAAGAAATTAGGGTCTTAAAACTAGCCATGGAAAAATCCAAATCAGTGCTATTGTCAAAACTTGTAGGCCAATAAAAGGCCAAACTCCTAAATAAATGTCTCGAGTTGTAACGGTATCAGGGGCCACACCTCTAAGATAAAATAAACTAAAGCCAAATGGTGGAGTCAAAAATGAGGTCTGTAAATTCATGGCTATCATCACGCCAAGCCAAATGGGATCGTAGCCAAGCTGAATTAAAACAGGTCCTACAATAGGCACGACGACAAAACAAATCTCAAAAAAATCTAGAAAAAAACCAAGGATAAAAATAAACAACAAAACAGCTAGCAAACACCAGAATGCTTGATCCGAAAATAAAAGTAAAAAATTATGAATAGCCTCATCTCCACCAATGCCTCGAAACACAATTGAAAACACACTGGCTCCAATTAAGATTGCAAAAACCATGGATGTAATCTGTAAGGTTTGGTCACACGAAGACTTAATGACGTCGAAAGTTAAATTTTGTTTACATAAAGCTATTATAATAACACCAATACTGCCGACGCTAGCGGCTTCCGTTGGTGTCGCAATTCCACTAATGATTGAACCAAGTACGGTAATTACTAAAAGCAAAGGCGGAAGTAAGGTTTTACCTAAATCCAACAAATTGATTTGTTGGATATTTTGATCAAGTTCTTCATGGTGCAAGCTTTGAATTTTGGGATTGAAATGACAGACGATGACAACATATAAAATATATAAACTAACAAGCAATAGGCCAGGGATTAAAGCTCCTGTGAACAGATCCCCGACAGAGACCGTACTGAATTCAAAGGCCCCACTATTTATTTGAGCTTGTTGATTGGCTGAACCCATAACGTCCCCCAATATTATAAGGACTAGGCTTGGGGGAATAATTTGACCCAAAGTTCCAGAGGCGCAGATCATACCAGTGGCCAAAGGGGCTGGATAATTTTTTTTGAGGAGTAGGGGTAAAGAGATTAATCCCATTGAAACAACGGTAGCTCCAACAATACCTGTACTGGCTGCAAGCAAGGCACCTACAATAAATACTGAAATGGCAAGTCCGCCGCGAACCCTGGCAAATAGGCGAGTAATCCCAAGCAGTAAATCCTCTGAGATCTTAACCCCCTCAAGGACTAAACCCATAAAAACAAATAAGGGTATAGCTACCAAGGACTCGTTGGTTAGGATTCCGAAAATACGTTCTGGCAATGCTGATAAAAAAATGGGGTCAAAAGATCCTAGGCCAAAAGCCATAAGACCAAATAGTAAAGCGCTGCCAGATAAAGTGAAGGCAACTGGGAAGCCAAAGCAAAGACATATTAAAGTAAAAATAAACATTAGCGGGGCGAGCCAAACATTTTCCATTTTAGTCTTGTGTCTTAGTAATTTTTAGGGATTTATTTGTATTTGTATTTGTATTTGTATTTGTATTTGTATTTGTATTTGTATTTGTATTTGTATTTGTATTTGTATTTGTATTTGTAAGTCTTGTCAGGTTTTGCCAAATATTGGCTAAGGCTTGAATGAAAACAAGAAAGCTAAATAATGGAATTAAGGCTTTGAGTAAAAATCGACCAGGAAGTCCACCAGCATCTGGTGACGATTCTAAAATTACAAAGCTCTGTTGGACATAGGGTAAAGACTTATAAAATATTAGGAAAGTTACTGGCATAATGAATAACAAACTTCCCAAGATTTCAATAATATGGATTGTAGCTTCAGAAAAATTAGCTTTAAAAACATCCACGCGCACATGGGCGTTTTTGTTCAAACTATAAGAAATGCCCAACATAAAAAAAGTGGCGTGAAAATAAATGATCAACTCTTGAAGCCACACTCGACCAAAACCAAAACCGTATCTTAAAATAACCACGCTGAAAGTGATCAACACCATTGGAATTATCAGCCATCGAGAAAAGCGCCCGATAATTAATATAAATTTATCAATGGATGAAGCAATCGCAGTCATGGTTTATAATTGTCGAGCGGTTGTAAAAGCAGCTTCCGAGATTTCGTTCCATCGATAAGAAACTTTCAAAGCACTCTCAAAAGATGTAAAGATTTGTTTGCTGAGTGCATCTTTTCGAGAAATCTTTAAAACAATGTCATTAGAAATTTCGTGCAACTTTTTAAGAACTTCATCAGGAAATTTTTTTAAAATCACTTTTTCTTTATCTACTAAAGTATTTAATGCTTGAGCATTTTTAAGATAATAATCAGACATCATATCTAGATTGGCACACTGGCAAGCGCGCTCCACAGCTAGTTGCAAGTTTTTGGGCAAAGCCTCATAAGATTTTTTATGCAGTAAAGCTTCGATGGCAGAACCTGGTTCGTGCCAACCCGGCCAGTAATAAAATTTAGCGGCTTTGTTAAGGCCCATAGCTAAATCATTATAGGGACCAACCCATTCGGCACCATCTATTGTTCCTGATTTCAGAGCTTGAAATATTTCGCCACCGGGCATAGCTACAACCACCGAACCCAACTCAGAGATCACTTTGCCACCAAGGCCTGGCATACGAATTTTTAGTCCTTTAAAAGATTCTAGGTTAAGAAGCTCTTTGTTAAACCAGCCTCCCATTTGAACACCCGTATTGCCGGCACAAAAAGGTTTAACCCCAAAAGGAGCATACAAATCATCCCACAACTTTTGGGCTCCGCCGTAATAAATCCAAGAGTTCATCTCGTGGGCATTTAAACCAAATGGTATGGATGCAAAAAACGAAGTGGCTTCATGCTTTCCTTGCCAATAGTAAGCAGCCCCATGGCCAATCTCTGCGGTGCCTCTTTGGACGGCGTCAAAAACTTCAAGCGCAGGGACAATTTCACCGGCTCCATAAACTTTAACTTCAATAGCGCCATCTGAAAGTTCATTGATATATTGTGCTAATTTATTAGCACCAGTTCCAAGACCTGGAAAATTTTTCGGCCAAGTGGTGATCATTTTCCATTTATACTTTGATTTTGTTTTTACTTGAGTTTCAGAAGCTGGAATTGGGTTGGCACTGCAAGCTGTAAGAGCCGCTTTGGAGGCAAGGGCTAAAGAGCCAATTTGAATAAATTTTCTTCGAGTGCTCATATTAGAACTCCTGCAATGTTGTAAAACGTTTTGTTTCCGAATATTAGGAAAGATCAGAAAAATATTTTCTAAATCTATAGCTAGTGTCGAATTTTTGCAAGGCAGCTATTATCCTATGGTGCTTCTGTGCTGATTTAATGATGAGGCGCTTAAATAACCTTAAGAAAATAGCAGACCATGTGCGTTGGCCAATTAAAAAAAGAATATATTCAAACAAAAATGCTTGTGAATTAAGTTATTTGTAAATCTATACTTATATTATAGAATATTATAAAATTTTTGTATTAACCAATTCAGGTATATTAATTCAGACGCATGGTTTTAGACACGAAAACTCTGGTACACTAATTCGGATATAATAAATCAGCTACACAAATGCTAACCCATGGTTTGAGATACATTAATTCGAGAAAACAAATTCAACTACATAAATTCAAAAGAATAAATTTAAGTAAATAATTTAAGGATCAAAAATGCAAACTCATCAATTGAGTTACACAAATTCGGATTCACGAACCCGAATACAAAGATTGATGTACACTAATTTCAGGAACGTAAATTCAAAACTTGAGTTACATAATTTTTGTTACACAATATCATATACCTCAATCTAGATAAATGTATATTTAATTTATAAACCAGCTTCAATTCTTTTCCTTTGGTTACAACTAAAACAAAGTAGCCTTAAGTTTTCTTCGGAAGTTTTACCGTTTAAGGCATAGGGCTTTACATGATCAATCTGTAAATTGAATTGCGAACTACAATTAGAACACTTGCTACTGTTTTTATTCCAGATTATATATTTTAATGTCTTAGATACATATCTTGAATGGTCTTTGATGATCAAAGTTTGGCCTAATACATTTTCTGTGAATTGATTTCTTGATTGCTGATTTTCCTTCAGGTTATCTAAAATTGGCTTATTTAAATCTTTAATCGGCATTTCCAAGTTAGGATTCCTTAATATTTTATTTTCACTCAAATCATCTTTACTGAATTTACATTTTGAGTAATGAATATCAGTTGGTTCGTTTAAAATAGATTTTTTGATAAGATTTTTCGGTGCTTCCAAGGTTAGCTTTTTTGTATGTTTACTTTGGACATTCAAACTAGAAGGTTCTATTTTGGCTTTATAAGGAAGTGAATCGCCGTTTTCGCTAATGTTGATTAGGTTTGAAGAATTGTCGTAAGCTCGGGCTGCCAATTTCTTGCCAAATTTTTTCTCTTCTAGTTTTTCTTTAGCTAAATCGGCTATTAGGTTTATAAGATCTGACATATTTAAGTCATAGGCTTTTTGACCTAATAGGGATTTGATGTGCTCTAGTTTTTTCTCAAGTTCTTCAGACATCGTAAACCCAACATAAGTTTGAGTTGGGGTAACTTGTTTTTTTGTTTCTAGCGGCAAGGGTTTATTTGGACTTAGTTTTAAAAGCTCTTTTTGACCATCCCGGACAGACTTGTTCATAAGTTTTTTTAGTACATTTATTTTTTCAGACTTATTCAAAGTTTCTTGGTTTAAAACTTTGGTATCTTTAAAATATTTTTGTGCTTGGGTGATATTCGAAAGACTTAGTTCGCCGGAATCAATCTTAGCGGCCACTTCAGGAATATCTTTTAATAATCTCATTGCTTGAATTCTTCGAAAAGCCTGATCCGACGAATACTTCAATTCATTACATGCATAATCAAAAAGGCTAGAATACCCAAAGCTTGAAAACAGCTTTCTGGTTTCAATTTCTTTTAGATGATAAAGAACTTGTGTTAAAAGCACCCTTTCTTTTTGACAAATATTTTTTATGTCCAGTGCTAACTGTTGGTCGGTCAGATGTTTTAGGTTCATATAGACTATCCTCATGTATAAAATTATACTTACACATAACTTACACTATTTAATAGCCCAAAGCAATTTATTAAAAGAAAATAAATTTAGTTTAAATATTTAAGTTCTATTACTAATAAAACGGTCTGGAAATTAACTAGAACTTTATTTAATGATACAAATATGCGTTCAATTTGATTTCCTTAAAAAATTAAATGAGGACAAAATCGCTGCCAGATTTCATATTGGCAGTGATTATAAAAAACGTATTTTCAAAAAGTATTATGATGAACGCCATTTTTAAAAACGTATTTTGAAGAACACCATGACATCACTTGCACCAGCCATAAGTAACAACAGCCACCCGTAACGACACTAGCCTGCGTTACACTAGTCATCCATACTTTATTTATCCTAGACTAGGTCAACTAGACCCGACGATGTCATGAAAGTTTAGATTTGGGGACGAACATTTTTTGTGACGAACTTTTTTACAGTAACGATAAATTTAGTCGATGTGAGATGAGGATAAGTATTGGCAAATCTATTTAGCTATAGAAAAGCTTAAGTGGTGTTGGCATTAAATATGCTTTGGTAATTCAATAAATATAAAAAAAATAGTATAAATATAAAATTTTAATTTAAATATAATAAAACAGTAAAAAATTAAATTAATTAAATTAAATGATTATATAAATTTAATAAAATAATTCTAAATTTATTTAATTTTAATTTAATTACATTTTATTTAATTTTATTTAATTTAGTTTAGTTTAGTTTAGTTTATTTTATTTAAATTAATTAATTAATTAATAAATAAAAAAAAGGTCTTTTCCTATGATGAAGAAAGTATGGCGCGCAGTTGTTTTGATGTCTTTGGTTGTATTTTCAACACCTGGCTGGTCACAAAATATCACCATAGATATTTTTGGAGCTAACGGTTTGAGCCCTAAAGATGGTGATTGTTGTGTCTTACTACCCAAAAGTACTAATCCAAAACGAGGTGATGATGCTATACCAGGAACGCCTGGACAAGATGCTTTTGATTTAAATCTTAATTTAAAAGACAACGGTTCAAACCTAAACGGACATATAGTTGTTTACGGAACCATTCACCAAGATGGAAGGGCTTATAGTCAAATCAATAAAACCATGAACTTAGGAGCTTCTGTTTTTATCAATGCTTACGGTGGTACTGGGGCTAGGGGTGGAATCGGTGGTCAAGGCCAAGATGGCTGTGATGGCATAAAAGGCGAAAACGCGACTAAAACTAGTAAGGGTAAGATGGGTGGTACTGGTTGCAACAGTGGCGGTGGCGGGGATGCAGCTGCGGCTCAGCCCGGTGGCGATGGCGGCCAAATTAAAGTTTATATTCCGTCGGATCAAACCCATTTAGCCTTACTTGTAAGTGCAGATGTTAGAAAGGGCAGTGGTGGTAAGCCAGGTCGCCCAGGTTATCC
Source organism: Bdellovibrionales bacterium (assembly GCA_041740515.1). Classification (GTDB taxonomy): domain Bacteria; phylum Bdellovibrionota; class Bdellovibrionia; order Bdellovibrionales; family UBA1609; genus JAMLIO01. Next base: position 9,720 of record JBGSLV010000013.1, read on the forward strand.
TGGCGAACCCGGCGCTCGCGGCGAAGGTGGCGATAAACTGACATACCTTTCTCATTACGAAGATGAGCCTGCTTGTGCACCAGTGGAAAGTTACAACGGCGGAAGTGGCGGTAGCGGCGGAGGCATGGGCGGCGGTGGTTTCGGTGGAAGCGGCGGCGGAAGCATGGGCGGCGGCGGTTCTGGCGGCGGTGGCGGGATCCAAGATTTAGGGAATGGTTTCGATAGTTTTGAAAGCAATGCGAATCCAGATCTTTTTGATTTTTTAAAATCCTCCGGTCAATTTGCCAATTATGTTTTAAACAATCTAGTGGGCGTCGGTCCTGCCTATGCTTGCGGTGGTAAAACACCTATTTATAAAACCCAATCTGCTGGTGAACCTGGTAAACCCGGTCAACCAGGACCCATGGGCGGAGGAGATACTCGTCCCGGTAAAGATGGTGAGGATGGGGATTTAGAATTTATCGTCGTTAATCCAAATGGTTCAGAAGTCAGTTACAAAAAACCTTTTGATTTAAAACTACTAAGCTACAACATAGTAGACTCTGCACCAGGTGGTAATGGTGACGGTATTTTTGAACCCAATGAAATCATCACAATTACTAATCTAAGAGTTAAAAACGACAGTGCCATGCCAAGTCCAGAGATGGCAGACGTAATTATATCTTTATAAACAAGCAACTGGATAATTGCGAATCCAGCCGATAAAATTAAAATTCCATCGCTAAAAGGCTTTCAAGACGTGATCTTAGATCAAGTCTTACAAGTGCAAATCAAAAATTCATTTTCAGTAGGTCAAAATCAGGCTTGGTCGGTATCAGATACTTTAGTACCTCGAGGTACGATTCCAAGAATTCAACGCACCCAAGAGGGATTAAGCCTACCTCAAACTGTACATATAAGCTTTCCTGTTGAAATAACTCCTATTCAATCCGTTGCTGTTATTGGTCCTGGGGAAAGTGCTCAGATACAATGGCGAGTGACAAACAAGTCCAACAAAAATTTTCTTGGTTTAGGTGGTGCTCTTCGAAAACTGAAAACAACACTTAGTAGAATTGGGGGCGACGCCTCTTCAGCCGCGATCAAAAATTTTAATATCGCAGGTAACGAAACGACTAATGGGACTTCGTTCTTAAATACCATTACGGACCTTAAAGCGCGAGAATCTGTTATCATTGCTGGAGCATTGGATTTTTCTGATCAAGCTGAACCCTATACTTATGTTGATTTACAAAGCTCATTAGGTTTAGAAATTTTAGGAACGCAAAATTTTGCTACTATTATGACTCATGGTCATAGGATTACGATTTCACAAACGTATCGACATACTCCAGAGGCCGCGGTGGTTGTGTTGACCAATGCAAAAACCACACGTGAAGAGTACTCGGCTTGGGTTAAACTCTTTGCAGATTTAGGTCTTAAAGCCGATGTCTGGGATATGTCCTACAATCGCGAGCTTAATTTAGTTAAAGACCTGATGGATGGGAATAAAGGAAAATCCTTGATTAAGAACTATCAAGGTAAAACCATGGTTTTGCTAAATAATGAAATGACTGAGCTTAACAATCAAAGAGCTTTAAGAATGCTGAGCCGAGCTCAGTTTTTTGAAGCCGCATCAGCTTATGACATTAATTTCTATGTTTTGGGTGGCGATGCTGAAGTTTTAAAAACACAAATTATAGGAATGCATTTAAGTCCAAATCGTTTAGCTCCCGTCGCTGGAAACATGGAGCAATTTATCAAAGCCATAGAAGCCAGTGAATTTAAAGAGGGACCAATGGTTTTTTCCAATTCCGACCGATTGAGTTATCAAGAGTTAAACAAAACTTTAAGACAGCGACCAGACCTTAACTACTCTTTAGTCTTTACCGAAGCCGGTCGTACGCCGAAGCTTAATGTCTTTCCAAGTTTGTCTTTGCTCAACGGACGAATGATTGCCCAACCCGCAAGTACCCGGGACAGTCAATCGAGCCGATTTATTTTAAGTCCTAAGAATGTTCGACCTTTTGTATTGGCTTTAGGGCTTAAAGATAAGCTAAAAAGTTTAAATCACTTGGCGCAATTAGAAAATGAAAATTATTTACCAGCTATAACATCTGCAGTCATTCATGATGTTATAGAAGCCGCCTACATATATAAAGCTACTTCCAATACCAAGGTAAAATCAGAACAAATGGCAAAATTGCAGATGGTGTTAACAGATTTGTCCACAGCGAATTTGCCCACTAAATCCAAAGAGTATGTAAGCCGTATAGTTGCAGCTCTTAGTTATTTTGCAAGTCTTGCTGGTGATTCGGAACTTAAAAATATTTCGGAAAGCTTCAGCGCCAAGCTTGATGAACCTTCAAAAATCATTTTCGCCAAATATATCAAGTCGTATGAAGAATTTTCCGCTCAACGCCAAAAAGCATTGCCAGTTAATTTTGAGAAGGTTTTTGATACTTACAAAATGTTTACACTTGCGGCCATTGGCCGTGCAGTCAGTCAAAGTAATACTTTATTTATCAAATCGTCCCATGTTTTTAAGGCAGGTCAATAATGCAAAACTTTATCTTTAAACCCACATCTAAAAATTTCGCCAAGCTCTTTTTATATCTTTTTGCAATGGCATTTTTATTCTCGCAAGAAAGTTTAGCAAATACTGTGTGTGAAAAATATCTTGAACTTGGGTCTGAAGCTGAAGTCACAGCCGTAGCTTCGCAAACTTCAGAGTCCTTAACCGAAGAAGTTCCCACAACGAGTCAACCAAACCCTGAAGTTGAAATGGTTCGAATTTATGCTGGACCCGGCGTTGTGATTCCAAGAGAGCTTGAATGCGACTACTGTGGAACGAAAAGTCTAATGCCGGCCCGGTTAACCGATCCAAGAATCACGATTTTAAACACGACGTCAGATATTGCAGCCCTTCGGGAACAAAGTGGTGGCAATTCTCCTGATTTTATTGGAGCCGCTATTCGATGTACGAACTGTGCAGGGCATTCACCACTATGGGAGATTAGAAACAACGGGGAAGCCCCAAGGCCTGCCGCTAAAACCACACGATTAGAAATTCATACGGACCCCCAATTAGGCAAGCGGTATGTGAACTTACCTAAAGAGTATCAAGAGTTAGCTCGATCCGATTCCGAGATGAATCGAATTGCACGAGCTCAGCATATAGCTGTTTGTCCGTACTGCAGTGTTACAGGTTTGCTTGAAATGAAACCACCAGGAGGGGTGCAATGCTCTGGCTGTGGCAATAATGTTCCGGCCACAAGCATCTTTAATACGGGCGAGCTTCTTGCGGCGGCTGATAAAGCCAGAAGAAATCTTGTGAATAGAACAGCCTCTGGACCAGGAGATAACGTTCGCTCGCGACGAAATATACAACCGGCACCAGAGAAACTTGTTATTCCAACGGAGCAAGTTGAAGCCCAGGCTCGCTCAGCACTAAGCCGCTATGCTACGAAATGGATAGCCAGTGGCGTAACCGCTTTAGCAATTTTATCAGGAAGCGCCTACTACATGAACAACACCCCTGTGATTGCGGAAGGGGCCGTCTTTCAGGTGAAAGATAATATTGCAACTGTTAGATTTCAAGAGACGCCTTACTATGATGATAGTTTAAATATTAAAACTTACGAAGTTGATGTTATTTTAAGTGAGCGAAGAACTTTACCTGGTGAACAACCTATTGATGTTTTACCTGGGGACAGGGTGACGATTCATTACACATGGTCGGACTTTCATTTTTTGCCTTTTGTGTTTCATCCATACTCTGGTGCGGAAATGTTCGATGGTTCAATTATAGATGGTGAGCAAATAAATTAATTGTGATATCTAATTACAAATGAAATTTTTTGCAGGTATCTTGTGTTTATTCGTTTTTTCTTCGATAGCTTGGGCTAGCCGTAACCCTATTCCTGATTTAGGTTTTGGCAGCGAAGGCATAGTGATCAAGCACGATCCCAGTGATTTTGAAATGGCTATTCGCTTTCGATCCCAATTCCGCTTTACCTTTCAAGAATTTTCAACCCCTTCGGAGCAAGATTATTTAGATTTTAATGTTCGACGCATGCGTCTTCGCTTTGATGGAACAGCTTTTGACGAGCGTTTTTTATATAAAATCCAACTTTCCTTCACCCGTGAGGATTTTGACTTCGAGAATTCGGCCTTTCCCAATGTTTTACGTGATGCCGTAGTAGGATGGCAATTGACAGATAAAAGTACATTTTGGTTTGGGCAGACGAAACTACCTGGGAACCGACAACGAGTTGTTTCATCGGGAAACCTAGAGCTCGTTGACAGGTCGTTACTAAATTCGACTTTTAATCTAGATCGAGACATGGGTTTGCAGTGGTATAACCAAATTGGAGACCAAAGGCCCTTTTGGATTAAATTGGCAGTCTCAAACGGTGATGGGCGATCCAGAAATAATCCTGATAAAAAACTGTCCTATACAACCAGATTTGAATGGTTGCCTTTAGGGGATTTTTTGCAAGACGGCGATTTTTTTGAAGGAGATTTAGCCTTTGAATCTACACCCAAAGTAGCTTTAGGTTTAGTGTATAACTACAATCCAGGAACCCAGCGTGTGGGTGGACAGATTGGTCCTAGTATTACCGATGGCACAGATGCTTTTATCTCGCGTGATCTTCAAACACTATTTGTTGACTTATTAATTAAATATCGAGGCTGGGCATTCTCTTCGGAATTTGCGAAGCGAGACGTTGATAATCCCATTGTTCCAATCTCTGCCACAGAAAATGCAGCCATTTATAAAGGTGAAGCTATTTCAGGCCAGCTCAGTTATCTTTTTCAGGCCAGTAATTGGGCTCCAGTTATCAGATACACCCAGTTATTCCCAGATCAGGAGATCAGTTCCCTTGAAAATTCAAGAACTCAGTACACTGTAGGACTGACTAAGTATCTTAATAAGCATCAAGTTAAGCTTCAAAGCGATATTACTTATGAAAAGCAAAGTAATTCGATATTGGGAATATCTGAAAACGATGTCATGTTTCGCCTTCAAATCGAGTATGGTATATAAAAACAATCGATTATAGTTATGATAATTTAAATTGTCGAAATACTAGGCTAAAAGCAAGTCTAGTTCGTAATCCTTTCTTACAATATTATATAAATTTGAGTTAAATTATATATATGTTGGGGGATATATGAACCAATACAAACTACTGCCATACTTAGTTGTATTATTTTTTTATAATATTTCATTTGCGGACACTTCTTTAGATAAAATCAAAGGGCTTGAAGGCGAAATGGGAAAAAAAACTAATACTAACTTTATTTCCAATATTAAAAATGTACTAAACAACTATAAATGCGAGCAAAAAAAATTCCCTCCACCAGATCTTATTCTTGCTTGTGATTTTCCAAAAAAAGAAACTGAGCGATCAAATGCGATGTGTTTTTTGATTAAATATCAAAGCTTGAAAATTATTTCGAAGTCCAATGTGGTTTTTGGTCAGGGTGGGTTAGTGGCTCATGAGCAATTTAAGTCAAATCAAAACAAAACCCCTCTGGGTGCATTTATGCTAAAAAGTCCCATCTTGCGAAAAAGTAATCCAAATAGCCCTTCTCAGATTGCTTATATCCAAAACTCTTTACACACTTCTAAACCAAATAGAGTTCCTCAAGCGCTTGGGCCTATTTTTTATCCCAAAGAAGATGCTAATGTAATTAGAACCAGTATAGGGTCTCCTATTTTATATGGTGAAGGTGCCAAAGATATTTTAAATAAAATGTCGAAGCAACAAACATTGCTTATAAATAGTACTCTGGGAATGAATATCCCAAATCGATGTGGCCGAAAGACAGCCAAATAAGAACTATCTAGTTTTAAATGCAATAATTTAATTCAAACACACTTTATACAATTATTTTTTGAAAATACTATTGAGTTTTAAAAGCCTGACAACCATTTCCCAGTGCAATTATTTTTCGAAAATTTCAACTAATTTTAAATGAGACAATGTTATCAAAAAATTTTCTTAAGATAATTTTAATAAAAGTTCAATGTATTAAAAATGTAATAATTTTTATGAACAAGTTTGGGATTCGATAAGATCACTCAGTGCGGTCTGTCGCTTGCGATTGTCAATCTGTTGCACAGCCATGGCAAAGGCTTTCCTGGTACCAACGAAAACTGCTAGCTTTTTGGCTCGGGTTAATCCTGTGTAAATTAAATTTCTAAAGAGCATATTATAGTGCTGGCCCATGACTGGAATTATAACAGCTTGAAACTCGCTGCCTTGGCTCTTATGCACCGTTATAGCGTAGGCTAAAGACAGTTCAGATAAGTCGTCTTTGGCAAATACAACCGATCGCATCTCGCCTCCTGAAAACTCCACTTCACAACTCATTTCTTCAGAATCAATAGTTTTAATTTTACCAATGTCGCCGTTAAAAACTCCTAAATTATAGTTATTACGGGTTTGAATAACCCGATCGCCAACTCGCAAGATTTTGTCTCCTATTAGAAGCTGAGCTTTATGAGACGCCATGGGATTACTTATGTTTTGCAAGCAGGAATTGATGTTAATAGTCCCCACAGTGCCTCGAACTTGAGGCGTTAAGACTTGGATTTCAACGTTTGGACCAAGCCATTCAGGAATTGTTTTGGTGTACAGTCTGACAATTGTATCTAGCGCAGTTAAGCCATAATTTATTGATGACCAGGGGTGAATATTTTTTAATACTTGTTTTAACTCTTCTATATCATTTTGTGTGTAGGCTAATTTTGCAAGATCAACATGTTTAAATTTATCTGGAATTTCAAGCACAGGACTTCGAACGGTAGCTTCATTCACTAAGTCAGGTTTATAAAATCGGTCAATATCAATTCCACCCTTAGTGTCAGATTGAATTTTACCGAGCCACTCATCCCCTGATTTAAGTAAAGCCTGTTCAGAGTTTATTTTGATATTTTCTATTGTGTATTTAGCTCGCTTGATAAATTTAATCTGATCTTGCGTGGCTTCATCGGCATCCACAAATAAACAGTCATTGCCTTTTGCAAAAGCTTGCAAATCCGCTAATGGGGATATTATTTTTGGAACAACACCAGAATTAATCTCGTGGGCATAGCGAATAATGGTCGAGGCTTGGGCTTGTCGAAATACTTTGGTCAAATTGTACCTTACAATATTTTTACTTTTTAAAAGATCGGATAACACATCACCGGCACCCACTGCAGGTAATTGATCGGGATCTCCTATAAATAAAATTTGACAGTTTTTTGGAATGGCTTGCAATAAAGCAGCGGTAAGACTGATATCAAGCATTGAAGTCTCATCTAGAATTAGAAAATCACAATCCAAAGGATCTTTGCTGTCTTTTTTAAAACCACCTTTTTGAGGCAACCATTCTAGTAGGCGATGAATAGTTTTGGCTTCAGACCCGATAACTTCGGTCATACGTTGGGCCGCACGACCCGTTGGTGCCGCAAGCAGTACGTGTTTTTTCATGGCTTGCAGAAGTTTAAAAAGTACTTTTGTTGTCGTTGTTTTGCCACATCCTGGGCCACCAGTTAGAATAGCAAAAGATTGGCTTGCAATGCCACAGACGGCGGCATGCTGCTCGTCACTGAGTTGCGTATTATGCTCTTGGCAATATCTTTGTACCCATTGTTGCACACGTTTTTGATCCACTTCGTGTTGTATAGGAAGCATTTTTTGAATCAATTGTGCAGTGGTCAGTTCATCAAAATATAAACTATTTGAGTAGTAACAAAGTACCTTTTCTTGATCTCTTAGTAATTTTCGCAATTTAACCTGATTGGTTTTAAGTAGATCTTGTAAGACTAAGACAACTTTGTCGGCAGGAATAGTTTCACGTAAAAGCTCAGGAATTTGTCCTACAGTTTGAGGCTCCGTTAAAAAACAGTGTCCATCTTCGCGGCTAGCCGATAAAATATGTTTAATACCTGCTTCAATTCTAGGTATTCCGGTTTTTTCAAAACCCATGGATAATGCAATTCGATCAGCTGAAAAAAAACCAATCCCATAAATATCATGAGCTAAGCGATAGGGATTATTAGATACGGTCTGTATGGCTTTGTCCCCATAGGTTTTATAAATCTTAGTTGCAAATAAAGTACTAATTCCATGGCCTTGAAGAAAAATCATCACATCGCGGATGGATCGGTGCTCCTCCCAAGAGGTTTTAATTTGATAAAGTTTTTTCTCAGCTATCCCAGGAACATCCATCAATTCGTTAATATTCTGCTCAAAAATGTCCAGGGTTTTATCTTTGAAATAAGTCACAACTCTTTTAGCAATAGCGGGTCCAATCCCTTTTATAAGGCCAGAGCCCAAATACTTTTCTAAAGCCGCTGTTGTGGCTGGCTTTTTTTCTATAGCTTTTAAAGCTTTAAACTGCTCGCCGTGTTTTATGTGATGGGTGTAAGAGCCGTAAAACTCCATAGTGGCCCCAGCAAATACTTTAACTTGATGAATCAATACTGTGACTTGTTTGGTTGGATCTTTAAATGGCGTGACTTTCATAACTGTCCAGCCATTTTCAGGGTTATGAAAGGTAATGCGCTCAACAATACCCGAAAGCTTTGTTAAATTTTTTGTGTCTTGGACTGTTGAATTTTGCACATAAACCTTGTTTGGATTTAAAAAAATAAAAGTAAATTAGACATTAAACGGTATGCGGGATTTAAATCAAACTGAATCACAATTTTAGTTCCTTTATGCCAATCTTCGCTATTTTGGCCTGTGATTTCGATACTATGGATTCGATCAAAACCATAGGCTAAAGCTTGCTTGCCTGTCCATGTTTTAAAAGCAGCTTCGGCTGGGGTATCGCCATCGGCTATAGCTTGATAATACTGCTGATAATTGTCTGATCCTATGACCCAAGAGGCCTTAAGAGCTCTAATATGTCTTAATTTAAAAAATCTCATAGTCTCTTTGAATAATTTTTTTCCATTCATTGAACTTCTTAAGTTAAGCTTTTCATCTTTTAAAAAGACGACAATATCCAATAGACCATCCCATGTAAGGTCGGCGTAAAAATAGAAGTCGTAATGCCATGAAGCTTCTTGGGTCCAATGGATATGATCACCCGTATCGGAGTCTACAGTAATACTACCATCCGAGACTCGGAAATTAGCTGCATTTGCATGGGTTAAAATATTAAGAAATTGAAGACATTCAGATTCGTTGTTTGATTGATTCGTTGGAGTTTGGGTTAAATTATGAGTTGGCGTACGAGCTAGATTTTGGGTTGAATTATCAGTTGGCGTTAGGCTAGGGGTAAGGGTGTCAACTGCGCTATTGGTCGCTTGACCAGTAAAGCTAAAAGTTAAAATGACTAAACTCAATAATGTTATAATAATTTTCATGACTTTAAAATAATCCTTGTGAATCTTTAAACAACCAAATAGCCAAATTATTTATTATTTATTATTTATTATTTATTATTTATTATTTATTATTTATTATTTATTATTTATTATTTATTATTTATTATTTATTATTTATTATTTATTATTTATTATTTCTGAATATTTTTTATTAGCCCTCGTTTAGGTATCTATTAATTAAGCTTTATTTAAAAGCTCAATGGTTTTAACTCTTAACGCCTGATATGTGGCAAAATAAGTAACCATTAAGCTTAAAATTATGCAGACAGAAAAAGCTAAAAGAGAAGCCAAGATATTAAAACTCCATGAGGAATTTAAGACAAACTTTGCCAATAAGAAGCTTGCAAGAAAACTGCATAAAATCCCAGTCAGGCTTGCGGCAGATGCAATAATAGCAAATTGCCATAAAAATTTATTTCTGATGGTGGTAAATTCGGTGCCCATGGCTTTAAGTAGTCCTATATCCCATTTCTTAAGTGAAGCTTGATGATTTATAATTGAAAAAATCACAATAAAGCCAGAAATTAGACAGAGCATAGACATAAATTGTAAAGCCCAAACGATCTGGTCTGTAATTTCAGCAAGCCTTTTAATAACTCGAGTCACGTCAATGATGGAAATATTGGGGAGGGCTTGCACTATAGCGTCTTGCAAGCGGGTTTTATTTTCTGGATCTAATTTTTGTACTGTAGCGACAAAACTTTTTGGTGCTAAATCTAATGCGCCTGACTGAAATAGGATAAAAAAATTGGGCTCAAATGAACTCCATTTAACTGATCTAAGATTAATAACCTGTCCACTTATGGGAACCCCATCAATTTCAAAAGTTAAGATATCATTAACTTTCAAACCCAAATTTTGTGCGAAACGTTTTTCTAGCGAAATTTCAGGTAGCTTTGCGTTTTGGTCATCGGTGAAAATATATTCGCCACTGAATTTTCGCCCTTCTAAAATTTTTTCCGAATCTTGAAACTCTTTGCGATAAGATAAGTTGTAACCACGATTGCGTGAGCGCTGCTCTTGTTGGGCTTCGCGGGTGATTTTGCCAGATAAGGATTTCTTTGCAAATCCCTTAGAAAAATCAACCCCGTTGACCTCGGTTAAGCGTGCTCTGATGGTGGGGGACAATTGGCCGATTGAAGCTTTAGCTGTAGCTACGGTTTTTTTAAGCTCTTCAATTTGATCATCTTGAATATCAAACATGAAAAAACTTGGAACTTGAGCTTGGTCAGGATTTACGAGGTCCTTCATAACTGTTTTTTGCAATTGAGGAATTAAGTTTAAGAGTAAGACCGCAATTCCTATAGCTATAAAAGCGGCGGTGGTTGTTAGTTTCTCCCGTTTAACATCACGAAGGGCCCAGTTTAAACTTAAAAATTGCGATGGATTTATTCTGGACTTAGACCCATTAAAAAGAACTAAACTTACAAAAGCTAAGAACAGACCTGACGTTGTGAACAGAAGTAAAAATAAGCTTCCCACCTTCCACGAATTGGCCAACAAAATGGCTAACAGCCAAAAAAATATCAAACACGGGATGACACTTAGTCCAACCCCAATTTTGGATCGAAGGTTAAAGCTAATTCCTAAATTTTGATTTTTTACTAACAGACTTAAAGGTTTTATTTTTAGTAAATTGAAAGCAAAGGGAAGCCCTATTAACAAACTTCCTACTCCTCCGACTAAAAATCCTGTTAGCACTGTTTTAAGTCCAATGTTTAAATTTATGGTAAATGGAATTAAGTCTTGGGTTAAATAACCAATACCAGGAATAAGGATAAAAGAAAAAAGGATGGCAAAAATAGAACTCAGTAACCCAAGAATAAAAATTTGTATCATATAAAAGATGATCGACTGAGTAGGTGTTAAACCAAGACTTAAGAGAATGGCAATTTGATCAATTTTGGCTGAAAAGTAAGATCGAATTAGAAATGCCGTACCAATTCCTGCAAGAAATAAAGCCACCAACGAAGCTAATCCTAAATAATCATTTAGAATTATTAGTAAACCGGCCATCTGTTCACTGGCCTTTTCGTGGGTGTAGACTTGCAGCTCAGGGCTGTCAGCGTCTTGAAAAACTTGATCTCGTAAAGTGTTTAGTTCTTCTAAAGTTAATTGGGGAAGTTTAAATAAAATGGAGTACCAAGCTACACTGCCAAAGCGAATCAACGCCGTTTCTTTTAAGTGGTTAAGGCTTAGATAAATTCGTGGGGCAATATCTGTTGTAAATCCTGAAGCTGAATCAGACAAAACCACATCTTCAATAGTAAAAGTACTTTGACCTATTTTTAACGTGTCACCAATTGCAACTTGTAATTGACTAAGAACTTCGGGATGAACCCAAACTTTTTGTTCGGTCTTAAGGACTTTATAAGGATTGAGTTTAGAAAAAGTAAGATCTGGATCTTCACTTGGGTTTTTTGAGTTAGTCGTTAATTTCTTTTTCGACTTATTTAAGATCGAGTGTTTTTGTAGAGTCACTTCCCCATAGAAAGGGTAATTGCTTTCAATGGCTCGGATCTGTATCAATCGAGATCTTTGATTTTTTGTGTTAGCAACCATGGAAAAAATTTCGACCATTTTCGACTGTTCAAGATTTGTTTTTGAAGAATTTTTTAAGGAGGAGTTTAAAACTGTACTAACTTTGGATTTGGTTATGTTTTCAAGATTTTTTGTGACGATTTTAAGTTCATTAAGGGTGATGGGCCTTCGTGCCGAAAGACCAAAATCTGCACCTAACATGACTTTAGATTTTGCTTTAATGGTTTTGTCGATAGAAGATTTAAAACTATCGAGGGCCATAAAACCAGCCAGACCAATAGCTAAATTAAGTAAGAACAATAAAGTAAAACGTTTATTGTGAACAAGTTCCCTTAGGATGTATTTTAAAAATCGCAAAGGTATCAACTCCGAATTATGGGGTGCATATTCGTTGTGTTTGATACGATTTTTCCCCCACTTAAATGGATCTGTTGATCACATCTTAAAGCTAATTGTAAATCATGAGTGACTAAAACTAAGGAAGAACCTTGGTCTTTAGCTGTTGCAAAAAGCAAGTCCATAATTTTAAGCCCCGTTTGTGTATCAAGGCTGCCGCTGGGTTCGTCGGCCAATAAAATTTTGGGTTTTGCAACGCAGGCTCTGGCAATAGCAACTCTTTGTCGCTCGCCTCCGCTGAGCTGATGGGGCAAGTGATTTTTTCGATCCTGAAGTCCAACCGCATCTAACATCTCTGAGGCTTTTTGTTGGATATCGGAGACTAAGCCTTGGATTTCTAAAGGAAGAGACACATTTTCTAAAGCCGTTAAATGCGTCATCAAATGAAATTGTTGAAACACAATTCCCATGTTTTTAGCTCTGAATATAGCCAATTGTTTTTCCGAAAGATCTGTGAGTTGAGTGTTATTAATTTCCACCGTGCCCGTTGTGGGTTGATCTAAGCCTGCAATCAAACTTAGGATTGTCGTTTTGCCACTTCCCGAGGGGCCCACTAAGGCCAGGCTTTGACCCGATTCTAAGGCAAATGAGACTTGGCTTAAAGCATTGATAGAGTCCTGTCCCTGCATAAACACTTTACTTAAATTATTTACTTTCAACATCATAGACTCTCTTTAAGGCTTTTAAAAACAGTCTCTGCGATCATTACATGCCCTTTTTCATTAGGATGTATTTGGTCGGCTTGATTCAGCTCTTGTTGGCCAGCAACGCCTTCCAATAAAAAAGGAATTAATTTTGTACTGTTATTAAGGCTTAAATCTTGAAAAGTTTTTTCAAAGGCCGAACGGTACTCTTGACCATAATTTGTAGGCATCTTCATACCTGCTAGAAAAACTTTAATACCCTTCGACTTTGCGAGCTTGATGGCTTGATCTAAATTTTTATATGTCACTTCAGGTTTTAGACCTCTAAGCCCATCATTTCCACCTAATGCTAAAAGCAAAAAATCAGGTTTGGTTTGCAAATGCCACTTAAGTCTTTGCATAGCACTAGCAGAAGTAGAACCACTGCTGCCAGCACTAATAACTTTAATTTTATAACCTTTAGCATCTAAAATTTTTTGCAGTTGTTGAGGGAAGGCCGAATCCTTCGCAACCCCAAAGCCCTCAGTGAGTGAATCCCCAAGTATGAGTAATTTTTTGGTAGGAACTTGAGCCACTGTGGAAAGGTTTATAAATATCAACAGTAGAAAAAGCCAATTTCGCATTTTCGTAGCATAAGCATTTCTTGGTTAAAACTCAACCTGACTTAGAATTCATTTGTGTAACAATTTACATAAAATTTCACATTTCTGTAAATTAATGGTTCCAAATTTCCTTTATAGTTTGGTTTGAGGTTATCAATGGTCTTTCAAGGGTCGTATTGAGAAGACCTCTTTTTTAAAAAGGAGAAAATATGCTCAATTGGGCCGTAACATTTTTAATAATTGCACTAGTAGCAGGAGTTTTTGGTTTTGGAAACATAGCTGGAACATCAGTAGAAATCGCTAAAATTTTATTTGGCGTCTTTTTAGTACTTTTTGTGGTGTCTCTCATTTTTGGAACCATAAAAAAAGATAAATTAAAATAAATTATCAACCCATTTAATCGAGGAAAATCTATGAAAAAATTATCGCTTATAGCACTTACAATGTTTATGGTTTCTAACATCTCATTGGCCAAAGAATCTTCTGTTGAAAAAGCTGAGACCATTAAAAACCAATCAGTTGATGCTGCTCAACGAAATGTCAGAGCAAGTAAAGACAAATTGTGTGAAACTTTTAATGAAAAAGGCGAGTGTGTAGGCCAAAAAATTAACCATGAAGCTAAAAATTTACAAGACTCTACGGCCACTAAGGCTCAAAAAATAAAGAACAAAATAGATTAGTTCTTTTTCCTTTTCTATGAATTTAAAGAAAGCCTTATTTAAGTAAGGCTTTCTTTAAATCTTCAATAAAGTCAGTAGCAACATCTAATAAACGTCCACCATGTTTAATGCAAATCTGTTGGGTCTCTTTACGAGTCGTAGAGAATTTATTAAATGCTTGTTCACGAACTCCTCGGATAGAACCAACTAAGCGATGAAGTTTACCCTTTAACTCTTGGTCACGACCTGCATTTCTAAGTTCAGTATTATCAGTTAAACCAGCAATAGTTTTTTTAATTTTTCCCACAGCCATATTATACTCTCCACTTAGTTTTGCAGCCGTGGCCGTATCGGCAAAACCTTTTTTGTGAGGTATTTCATCGGCAATGACTTCCGCATTTTCTATTTGCGTATTCGAATTATCCATCTTCTAGCCTTCTCTTTGGGTTGGGTTTAAAACATTCTATTACGACATAACTATATTGTTAACTTCCTTGCAAGTCCATTTTGGATATTGTTAATTCTTATTAAATTACTGTTAGAATTATGATTAAAACGTTCTGGCATATACAATAAAATACCAAAATTACCATTTAAATGGCTTTCAAAATTCGAACTACCAAATTGTTATGTAGTTACAAAGGCTGTCGATTTATTTGACAGATTGTAAGCCTTATTCAGTTGACCCATACAAAGTGACATTGTTGGATTTATCAAATAAGAAATTTCATAATATAAATATAAATAATGACAAAAAAAATAAACAAAAATAAAATAAAATAAACAATAAACAATAAACAATAAATAAAAGAAACTAGGTTTAAGATCTTGGATTAGATTGTAGGGAAAAAATTAGATGAACAGAGTGACTTGTGTTGCGAATATTTAATTTTTCTTTCCTTTGTTACTTCGACCCTGAGGTACATAATGACGACATCAAGATTTCACCTGCGAAAAAATTGAAGTCTAGCAACATTGCTAAAGTTTTTAGAATCTTTTATAGCAAATTTAAGTTTGGCATTAAGTTTAACCAAATCATCATAGCTTCGATGACATTGTTTTTTTCCATATCTGTATTTGGTGAGAAGCAGTGTTTTAATTATTTAAATAATCTTGAATCACAAACTCAGTCTGAAGATCTTTTTGCTCCTTCAACATATTCTACAGATGATACCGTGACCTGGGACCAACTTGTCGAAATATTTGTTGAAACAAAGCGATATGATTTAACTAATTTAGCTCCTAAAGAATTGTTAGATGATGAACCAGATCCTAGAAATAAACGCCTAAATATTGAACCTTCGCAGATATTAGGTCCTGCCTTTCGTAAGCTAAATCAATATAAACCTGCCTATGTATCTTACGGATTTTTGGTCAGTTTAAAAATTGCGGATACTTATAAAACTTTTCAAATTATATTTGGCATTCACAAAGAAAATAACAAAATTTTTGTTTTTGCTCTAACAGAACCTAATAAGCGATCACAAATTAGCTACTTTGATCATGTCGCTGAATATAACACTGCCGTTATGGGGAATTCTGAACCTGAATACTATACGATACGAGGGTTTTATAAAGGAATAACCACTTTAAAGGTAACGCCCGCAATGGAGTACAAAATCAGAACACGACACAAAATTGACATATATGATGTGGTTGAGCCTTTGCATGTGGGCCGTATAAAAGGCAGATTTACAGCATCTATAATTAACGGAGTTGTTTCTGATAAGAATGGTTTTGTTTTTGTTAAATCTGATAGCGGTACTGAAATCAAAGTGGTTTTAGAAGTCATTATTGAAAATGGAGAAAAAATCTTCTTACTTAAATCAGCATATAATCCTGAATAATCCTCATAAAAATACCTTATACCAATATAAAATTAATACGATAAGAATCGGATCAATAATATTTGATCGGCTCTTCCATTTAAGTCTATGCTACTTAGCAGTGTATTTCGTTAATTGCTGGGGGGTAATTTATGATGTATCGGTTAATGTCCAAATGGGTAGTTGTTTTAATCTGTGGTTTTCAAGTTCAAATAGCATTGGCTAAAAAGATTGACCTGGTAGTAAGAACTCTTAAAACGCAAAAAGATTGTGTTCAAAGCGAAAAGTTTCTTTATATCTGCGGTGATTATTCATCTCGGTTAGTATTTGAAGGGTTAATCGAAGATATCGTCAAAACCAAAATTGGCTTTGATACTTGGCAAGCCATTCAAAACTCTGGACATAACCTAATGATTGTTCACAACCCTTTAGCCGTTTTATCTGCGGGCAGAGCTGAAGCTGAATTATCATTTAAGCTTACTAATGGTATTTGCTCGTCGGTCATTATTTATTTCCATGCAGGAATTCCTGCTAACGGCAGCCACATCGTAGCAGGTACCAAAGAAGAATGGACCGAATTTACAAAACGACAAAATTTCTTTTATGAATTGTCTCATGCAAGACATAAAATGAATGGCACATGGGAAATTATGCAATCTGAAGATCAAGCGATTAAAGATGAAAACATTTTTAGGTCCGAAGAAAATCCTGGGGTCATAAATTTGAGGTCTTTAAATTGGGATAAAGGAGAGCATGTTTGGCTGCCACTTTTAGGTTAGATTATAATTAAAAACTGATGGGACTTATTAAATTAAGTCATCGGGGATAAAACTTGAACGTCAAAAGTAATTTGTGAAAAAAAACTTTCTCCAAATTATTGTCGTTAAGTTCAGGTTAATCATTTAAAATTGTCTGGTTTTTTTGTCCAACCAAATTTTATGAAACCTTAAACAATCTGCTATGAGTAGTTGTAATTCATGTTCGATTTTGTGAAGGCCAAACTTATCAAAAGCACCAGCAAAAATTTCGATTTCAAAACTATAAATGTTATCTAAGCCAGGCTGTGCCTTTTGCACATCAAAAGTGATAATTCCAATTTTTTGATCGTGCCAAGTTAAATCGAAACCTAGGCGAACTTTGGATTTATGGGTCCTAGGTTCTTTAGGTTCTGAGTTTGGTAAAATAGTTTTTTGACTGTATTTAAATGGACCAATACTTCCTAAATTGGTTTTAAGTAGTGTCTCTTTTTGTAATAAATCTCCGCTTTCCCATATAAGATCCGCCTCATTTTCAGAATTAAGCGTTAGTTGATATGTGTTTATAATTCTATGTGTTGTTTTGGCATCCAGTTCTGTTGATGCTGTGTCTTGCCTGACTATAACCAATGAAGCATTTAATAGGGGAGTGTAAATAGGCAAATAGTGATTTCGAGGCACAGGTTCTGCCACCTTTAATTCAGCATTTGTTCGATGTAGTAATTGGGGGATTAGTTCCTTTAAAAACGCAAAAAAATCTTTGGTGTTTGCAAAAGCTAATGGGGTTGTAATTTCATAATCGCTGAAAATAGAATTTTTAGTTACAGTATGATCCGTATTAATAGGAGGAGAGTTAGTAAATTCGAGAAAATTTTTGCAGCTAGTGCTTTGAGTGAAGCTATATATCGGGTTTACGATAAGAATAGCAATGAAGCATATATATAATTTTAATGTCATTTTTATTAGCCCCATGGCTTATAAGCTTTTTCAGATAAAAGCCTTATAGGCAAGGTTTTATAGCTAAACGTCTTGAATTAATACAGTTTTTTTAAAATAAATAGTTAATATAATTTAAGCAAAGTACAATATACTGTGGCAAAAAAAAATAAACTAAATTTTGTTAAAATAAGCTATATTTTAGTGGCCACTTTAACGGTAATTTCCTTTCAGAACTGTAAACCTTTAGGTCAGTTTTCATCTGCAAATTTAACTACTTTAGATCAAATGTCTTTAACGATATTAGAGCAGAATTGTTATTCTTGTCATGCGGCTACACCCTTAGGTGTTGGTAATACTTTAGCGGATATTTTGAATGTACAGCATCTAATTGATTCCAATATGATTATTCCCGGTGATTCTGAGTTAAGCCCATTAATCACTTCTGTTGAAGATCAGTCTATGCCAATTGGATATAGCTTAACACCAGAAGAAATAGCTACATTAAAAGCTTGGGTCAATACTCTACCTATAACCTTAGAACCTGTTGTAATTGCAACTTGTGTTCTCAATGTTGATAAAACGAGTATAACGCTTGGTGAATCCATTCAGCTAACTATGGTGACAACAGGTACTGTTGATTCCGCTACTATAAATTCCCAAGCCGTAAATGTAAGTTCTGGATCATTACAATTTGCACCTACAACAACGGCAAGTTATCAAGGATCTGTTACAAATTCACTTGGAACAGCAGTTTGTGATTCGCCAATAGTTACAGTTACGCCACCAGCTATAAATGCTCCAACATGTACTTTGAGTGCAAATATTTCTTCCAATTTAATACCTGGAGATGCAATTGATCTTTCTCTTAATATTTCAGGCACGGCAACGAGTGCACAAATAAACTCAGTAGATGTAAGTATAGGATCACCAATTCTAAATGGAGTTGTTGTCACTTCAAACACTTCATTAACGGCCAATGTAACTGGTGTTGGTGGTACCAATTCTTGTTCTCTTAACGTTTCATTAAAGCCGCAATCACAGTGGACTAAATACGAATACTATCGAGCTAAAATCGGACCTGTTTTAAATGGCGTTGGAATTCAGTCTATTGATTCATATATGAATAGATGTGCGGTATGTCACATTACAAACCCGCCTGCAAATTATGCTTTAGCGGCTAATTATTTAATACTTGTTCCTGGTGATACCGTCGGTAATTTTCAAAAAATTCAACAGCCAATAAATGCGCCAACTAAAATACTTTACTTAACTGTGCCTCCATTAAAAAATAGTTTATGGCAATTTTCATCGGGACATAAACCAAAAACTCCTGCATTTACAACACAAGAGCTACAGCACATTACAAATTTCGTTAATTTTTAAGCTAAGATTCTTTGATCAAATCAACTAAATCACGTAAATGAACTTTTGACTCTAAGGGATGTCTTAAAGTCTTTTTGGGAACTATTTTATAAGTGTTGGATCGACCTATTTTTTCTCGTTTAATATAGCCGGTTTCTTCTAAGTCCTGAACAATTGCTAAAACCGATCGTTCGGTTATTCCTACTTTTGTTGCGACTTCGCGTAGGGTGATTTCCGTTTGAGTAGCCAATAAAAAGTATACATGTCCATGATTGGTAAAAAAGGTCCAGGTCACTTCTTGATCAGCCATAATTTTATACACCTTTAGCTAGGATTCTAATGAAATGTTCATCTTAACAATAACATATAGCAGAATAATGCGAAATTATATACATGAAATAATTTACATGAATTATATTGCATATGTTATAAATCCACGATAGTTTTCTTATAACGGAGAAACTTATGTCGGCCCTTATATTTATATTGATTTTTTTGTATCCATTGACTTTAAGCTTTTGGGCTTATCTTGATCGAAAGAACAGAATGCATACTGCTTTGCTACTAGGACCAATAGGATTAATTGTTTTAACTGTGTTCACCCAATTTATGGATGTTGATTTGTCTGTCCAATTTTTTTCACATACTCAAGGTCTTTTTGCTTTGGGCTTAAAGTGGGATGTGCTTACAAGTCTAATAGCAATTACTGTTCTTACCATAGGAGGTGTTGTTTATAAATTCTCGTGGAATTATCTACAAGACGATCCTTTTCGCGTTCGGTTTTTGCAAAATCTTAGTTTAACCTTAAGTTTTGTCCTCTTGATGCTAATGGCAGCTGACTTAATTGTCTTTTTAATGGCTTGGGTCACGGTGTCTTATTTTTTACATAAGTTATTGTTACATTTCCCGGGTCGAGATGGCGCAGTTAAGGCTGCCCAACAAAAATTTTGGATCAGTCGATTTGGCGATGTTGTTTTAATTTTAGGATGTTTAATCCTTTATCAAGTCTTTGGTTCCCTTAAATTTGATATTATTATGCAGAGTTTAGATAATAGGGATTTATTAAATGCTAATACTTACTTAATCACAATAGCATCTATATGTATTGTGATAGGAGCGATGGCTAAATCAGCACAATATCCTTTGCACTTCTGGTTACCTAATACAATGGAAACGCCAACTCCAGTTTCGGCCCTTATGCATGCGGGAGTCATAAATGCGGGTGGATATTTAATTATCAGGATGAGCCCACTGCTTTCATCGGTCCCTTTGGCTCTTGGGATTTTAACCTGTTTTGGAAGTCTCACTATTTTATTTGGCCTTATTATGATGTGGACGCAGACAAGTGTTAAAAAAAGCTTAGCATATTCTACCATATCCCAGATGGGATTTATGATGGTACAATGTGGAGTTGGTGCGTTTCACATGGCTGTTGTTCATTGTATAGGTCACGCATTTTACAAAGCCTATGCATTTTTAAGTTCAGGTACAGCGACTGATTTTGGTCGTTTAGAGAGGTATTATCCTGATACGAAAAAACCAATTAATTTCATGTCAATCTTATGGGCTTTGACCTTAGCCATGTTTTTAAGTTGGTCGTTAATATTTATCTTAAATCCTGAAAGTTTGGTGTTGAAGAGCTCTTTGCTAATGTATCTGGTTGTTACTTTGGCTATGGCACAAATATTTTTGGTAACAAGGTTTGCATATTTCTCGGTCCCGCTTGGCACGGCATTTATGGTTTTATATTTAAGCTTTTCATTCGGGATGCAATATATTTTAAAAGATGTAATTCCTTTAACAAAATTAAAATTTGAATTACTGGATATGGTTTACATAATTTTTGCAGCAAGTATTTTTGTGAGTCTTTTTATTATGCAAAATATATTTCCTATATTAGCTAAGACTGATTTTGGAAAAAAACTTTATGTAAGAGCTTTGAACGGAAGGTTGATTTAGCAAATTTAAGCATTTGATTGTTGGCACTTTTTTTAGTCTTGCTGGGCAAATATTTAGCCGGGAACATAGTTTTAAGAGACAAAAAAAAATCATAGATAACGTCATTACACTAAGGGTATAAAGAATGATTCATTTAGAGACTTCACTTAAGGAATATAATGCAGCCAAGGCCAAAGATAACACATTAGATATCTTTAAGTGTTTTGAGACGACCAGTCATAAAATATCGCCCGCCTGGGATACCCGCGATTATGTGGCCGTAAATCCTTTGTTCGGACTGCGCCATCAAAAATTTATTAATGGTATAAATACCATTAAAGCTTCCTCTGGCTTAGAGCTTTTGCCAAAAAGTGATTATTTTAATCAAAAATTCATTCAAGGCCATATTACTTTGCGTGATTTGGAAGAAGCTCTTAAAATATTCTACAGCCAAAATTTAAATTCATCAGAAATCAAAATAACAGTTAAAGAACTTATAGATTTTATTTCGAATAACAGATCAGAAATTTCAGAGCCTAACTTTAAATGTATTAGTGATGTCGATTCCTTAAAAGCGAAAGCAATGACAAAGTTTACGCAGCAGCAAGTTTCTAAATGGGCCGCAGCCTATTTTGATGAAACTCAAGCTGCATGGAAAATTCCAACACACAAGATGGGGTTTTATGCATGGTGGAAATCTTTAGTCATTCATGATCCTGAATTTGCTAAAATAAGTTTGAATTCTAAAAACTATCTTAAAGCTCTTCCTGATACTTCAAATGCAGCTTTAGAAATTCTTACGGACAAGATTAAAACTCGAAAAGATTTAAGTGCTGAAAATTTAGCGAACTATTTTTATAGATTACTTCTTTCTGTTAATGGTTGGACAAGTTATTTTAAAAAATTTGAATTTGAAGCCCATCGATCTAATCAACAGGTCAGTCCAATAAAACCTGTGTCCGTATTAGATTTAATGCTTGTACGAATGAGTTATGATGTTTGTCTACTAGATGAAGTCGAAGATTCCGATCTGGATGATATTTTTGTTAGTCATAATGCTTTAGATATAACAACTATCAAAGGCTATATTTGGCTTCTCGCCTTGGAATCATCCTATCGTAGGCAATTAGAGACAGCTGTGTTGTCCCACAGCCGTGAAGTGGATTCAAATAAGAGTTATGAAGCTCAAATGGTTTTTTGTATCGATGTGCGTAGCGAAGTTGTTCGACGACATTTGGAAAACCACTGTGAACGAATACAAACTTTAGGATTTGCAGGGTTTTTTGGTTTGCCAATTGCTATCAAAGGTCTTGGTCATGCGGAAAGTGATCCTCAATGTCCAGTGCTACTTAATGCTGATTTAGAAATTATTGAAACATCGAAAGACAACTCCGAAATCATTAATGCCAAAAAATTACATTATGTCGATAATGTTAGAAGGACTAAAAGTATTACGACGGCTGCCAATGCGGGATTTTCCTTTGTTGAAACTTTTGGCTTAAGTTATATTTATAAAATCTTAAAAGCATCAATGAATTTAGGCCAACCTAATTTAGATTTTGTAAACTTAGGGCTATCGAAAAAAGAAAAGTCCTCCTTGCACTTTAACTTATCTAAAATTGATTTAGTTGCAAAAACCAATTTGGCTTTTGGTGCTTTAAACAATATGGGATTAACTAAAGATTTTTCACCTTTGGTGTTTTTAGTCGGGCATGGTAGTGAATCTTCGAACAACCCTTATGCAGCGGCTTTGGACTGCGGAGCTTGCGCGGGTCACAATGGCTATGGCAATGCAAGATTTTTAGCAGTTATACTTAATGATATAAACGTTAGAGAACAGCTAAAAGCAAAAAACATATATCTCCCCGAAGGTACCTATTTCATCTCAGCATGGCACAACACAACAAAGGATCAGTTAATATTTTCAGAGCCACCAATTGATAATTTTGAACATTCCGAACTATTTGAAAAGTTAAAGCAACAATTCAACGAAGCCTTAAGGCACTCGCAATTAGAGCGATCAAAGCTGTTGTTTGTAGATCAAGATTTAAGTCACGATGCTTTAAAGAGCAGGCTTGATGAAAAAGCTAAAGACTGGTCAGAAATTCGACCGGAGTGGGGACTGGCACGTAATGCTTCTTTTATAGTAGGTCGAAGATCATTAACCCGCGGACTTGATCTAAAGGGGCGAAGTTTTTTACACGACTATGATGCTAGCCAAGATCCAGATCTTGCTAAACTAGAACTTATTATGACCGCACCCATGATAGTCACTAATTGGATTAATATGCAGTATTATGCCAGCACCATAGATCCCGTAAATTTTGGCACTGGCAATAAAGTCTTAAATAACGTGATGGGAGGAATTGGGTGCATTCAAGGTAACGCCAGCGACCTACTTATAGGTTTAAGCGAACAATCTGTTAGATTAAATGGTGAATATTTTCACGAACCCTTAAGACTTCAAGTATTTATTGAAGCCGAAGTAGCAGCCATTCAAAAAATTATTAGTAAACATAAAATGGTAGAAGAATTGATACATAATAATTGGTTGGTTGTTATTTCGATTGATCCAACGACCATGAAATTTTCGATGATCTAAGTTTATAAATTTGAACAAGATATTATTACAACCTATTATTAATAGGTGAGTAGCAAAAAAATATTTTTGTTAAGCTTTTGAGCTTTGACATGATTCGTTTATATCGTTACCGATAGTAAAAGTAAAAGTACTTTTACTTTTACTATTTAGAACTAAAACTACAATTGCAATTACTAGTAATTATAGTTGTGAGTTTATGACTTTTCATTAAAATATAGATATAACCATTCATATAAAAATATTAATATTACTGTACTGTTAATGTTTAGAAAAAGTGAACTAAAAAAATGAACTTAAAATGTAGAATTTTTTTTCCAATCTTGATGAGTTGCTGTTTCATACCACTTACAGTTTTAGCTGTGTCGAACCAGAACACTGAGGAATTTATAGTAGGTAGTTTTAATATAAAAAATCAGGAGCACATTCAAACTTTGCAAACTGCAATGCAAGATTTGCAAACCATCCAAATTTTAGGTCTTCAAGAAGTTTCGATAGAAGAAGCTATAAATGGGACACTTAATTTTAATTTGCAAAATATTACTAAAAAATATTGGACTTATCAGTGTTTACATAAAACCAATAGAATAAAGCTTGAGAATTGGGAAGGACAGATCATTTTAAGTCAGTTCCCCATTTTAAAATGTGGATATGTGAATTTACAATCCACTGATCCAAAAACAAGAATTGCTCAATGGGCTGTGATTCAAATATCACAAGACTTAAAAATATTATTTGTAAATACAGATCATGAAACCAACAATAGATTGACCCTTGGATTTCCCGACCGAAAAAAACAACTTTATTCTTTAATGAATTATCTTAGTCAATGTGAAACATACATAGATGTTGATTGTACCAATTGGGTTAAAGTAATCGTTGGCGATTTTAATACCTTAGGCTTTTCAGTCACATCACCCATTGCAACTTTCAATGAAGTTGTGAAAACCGAAAAATTTATGGTCCAACAAAATTTTGTCAGAGTTCAGCCCTGTCCAAATCAGGGGGCGACATTCAGTTCTTGGCTTGGTGACTATGAACTAGATCATATTTTTATTGAACAAGGATTCTCTACCACTTGCCGATCCGTAGACTATAAATTTTTAGGATCAGATCATTTTCCTATATGGTCGACCTTATCTATAATGTAAGTATGTAAGTAAAATTTATCTAGCAGATATAAAAAATCTTTCAGGATTATTTTAGAAAATCCATTTTAATGTTTTAATTATTCAATGAATATACGGCCGAACATTTTTGACGTTTAATTATTATAACTATAAAAAAAATCTCATTTTGAGACAACTAAACTCCAAAAAAACAGAATTTAAAATCATCAACAGACCGATTGAAATCCTTGAATGGCTAAATCCCTTATGAGGTCATGATGGAATAACGGTTGCATTGGGATAAGGCTGTCAGGATTGAAAAAACTATAATAACTTATTTTTAAGGAAATTAATTAAAAAAATCTGTTTTTTTTAAGTTTTGTTAGGTTGAATCAAACAGTTTACTTTGAATGTCCAAAGTAAACTGTTTGATGTACACGAAAGCTTTAAAGGACTGAAGATCCCTTGGCCAGCAAAACTTTATCCTCGAAAAATAACGGTTTAAAATGTAACTTAATGAGACACTTTTTAAAACCAGGTCCCAATATAAACGTAATAAGAAAAAGTTATTGTTTAATTTTTTTGTCAAATTCTACAATCTAGAACAATAATTAGTCCCTAGACTATTTTTAAGCTCATTTTGAGCCGAATAATCAATATGAATTTATCGTCGCTTATAGGTTTTGTCGGAGCAGGGTTAATCATCTTTTATGGGGCTATCCATGGGGCTAAAAATCCAGCCATATTTTTGGATCCACATGCCATTTTGCTCGTTGTGGGTGGGACTTTTGCGGCCACTTTAATAGCTTATCCTATGGGGCAACTTAAAGATTTACTGACTTTTTTGTTTTATGGGGTGTTACTTAAACGAAACACTGATGCATTAAAAATTATTGATGATCTTCGCATGATCAATGCCTCTTTAAAAAATGCGGAAAGAGTTAAGATTTCTGAAGCTCATCCCTTTATCAACGAAAGTGTACTTTTATTACAAAAAAATTATTTAAATCATGAGGACCTTCATAAAGTTTTACACAGTCGTAAAGTGGCCTTTAAAGCTAAATACTCTCAAGATGCTAAAATTCTAAATGCTATGGCCAAATATCCACCAGCGTTTGGTCTGTTAGGTGCGTCAACTGGTATGATTTCAATGATGACAAACTTAGGGGGCGCTGGTGGAACGGCAGCCATAGGGTCTGCGATGGCTGTAGCTTTAGTTGCAACTTTTTGGGGTATAGCGGCTGCCAATTTTATTTTTTTACCTTTGGCAGATTATGCCCAAAGGGTTATTGCCGCAGATCAAGAGATTCGAAGCTTAATCATCGAAGGGGTTATGATGATTAAAGATAGTGAAAAAGATGAAGTGCTGGCGGAAAAACTTCGAAGTCGACTAAATATTAATGATCGCTATAAAATTGTAAGACGTGTAGGTACCGTTCACTCTATAAATAGAACTGAAACACAGTATGATCCCAATTTTAATTTAAATAATTACGAAGATTATAAAAATAAATCTGGGAGCTAATATGTCGGAGTTTCACGACGACGATTCTTTAGATAACGCTCATGATGATGAAGCTCCCCATGTTGATGAACGGTGGCTAGTCTCGTATGCGGATATGATGACTTTGCTCTTTGGATTGTTTGTCCTTTTGTTTTCAATTGCAGATGAAAAGAAAGGGGACATGAATCAACATTTAAAAGAAATTTCGGAGTCTAGTTTTTCTAAAAACACGCCCCAACCCACTCCAGATCCAATTTCTGAACCAATTCCTGAAGAACAAAAGCCCGAAGACATAGATCAAGTTTTAACTGAATTGAAAGAGCTTAAAATCCAAACTGAAACACTACAGCAGAAATTAATAGAAAAACAAAATCTAGAGGTTAAATTAACACAGCAGCTTGAAGAGGAAAAACAAACCTTTCAAAATCAAATGTTACTAAAAGAAGAGGCAGAATTAAAACTTAAAAATGAATTATTAGTGGCCGAGCAGCAACTTAATATAAAAAACAATCAAAAACCAATAGTTGATAAAGAGGCACAGCTTAAAACCGTAAGGTTAGAGGCTGAGATTAATACAATAAAAAATCAGCTGGCCAAAGAAAAATTGGAAACACAAAAAGTAATGCAAAAGCTGGCCAGCTCCCCAAGGACTCCGGCTTCAAATGATAACACCAAACTGTTAAATCAAAAAGTTGTGGAATTAGAGACTAAAAATAAAGAAATTGATTTAAAAAACCAAGAACTTTTAGATCAAGCGCAAGAGATAGAGACTAAAAATCAAGAATTGACCCAAAAAATCAAAGAGCTTGAACAAGACAATATGTCTGTTAGTGACTCGATGATTGTGATTTTGAAGTGGTCCACAGATAAACACGATTTAGACTTAAAAGTAACTGACCCTAATGGTAAAGTTTTTGAATTCAAGAATAAACTTTATAAAGGCTACCCTGGAGAATTAACCCTGGATTCAAGAAGTGGTCCAGGTGCTGAAATTTGGCAAACCAATAAAATTATTCCTGGAAATTACACAGTCACATGGAAGCTTTATAACTCTTATAACAATCCAAATGATGTGGTGTATTCTGGTTCTATTTCTTCAAGTCGAAGTCGAATTCCAATAAATACTGGATCATTTAAATCCACAGCCGGTGCGCAAAAAACTATAAAGTTTCAAGCTACAGGGAAAGGTAATTTAAAGTTATTAAAATAATTAAATACATAGATGTTAAAAAAATAAAAAAATTATCTATAATCATTATTAAAAACGATTTTAAAGCACATCCAATGTTAAATAAATTTAAAACAAATATTAAAAGCATAAGGGTAGGGAAACAGCCTCTTTAATGCCATCAGAATAGGTGATTTCTAAATCACCGCAGGATTTATACTCTAGATTGAAATTACCCTTAGCTCCGTTGGTCACTTCACCAACAATGGTTCCACTTGTTGGACATTTACAATTTAAGCTATAATTTATACTTTGAATTAAAAATTTAAAAGTCTGTTGGTTTAAATTATCTGTCACTTCCATTTCGCCACCTTCGATAGCAAGATTAGCCGTTTCAGTTCCTTGTACTAATATTGGTGAAAGTGTTTGTACGGATATATCCATAAAAAATTGGTTATTAGCATCAAGAATAGTCTGATGTATTCCAATGATGTCGACATTAAATTTATTTTCTAAATTCTGAACGGTCATTGCAAGACCGCCACCAACAGATTGGTTCAAATAATTGCTTCGCTGTTGACTAAAAACTCTTAATTCACCTTCGGATCGACCTTCAATGGTTACATCAAGTAATTGAACTAAACTTGCGGGAATAATATTGGTCATTTGGCACGTCGAAGTGTTATAGATATAATTTATTTGTCCAAAGAGTTGTTCTTGGATTAGATTTTCAGGGTCTTGACTTGTCTCATTAAACTGACAACCGTCAAAGGTTAACGTATTGATAAAATTTTCTACTCCTAAACAAGAGTTGTTGAAATTAGACGTGCCCTCATAGCAAGTTAAAGGGGAAGCTTGGGGATCAATCATTTCGCCAACCGATTTAAACTGCTGGTTTATAAATTCAGAGATGTAAGTGATATCGTCAACGGTTTTTAAAGCATTGTCTGAATTTGAAGAGCAACTGCTTAAAAGAGTTAGAAGTAAACCTGTAAAAATTGTTTTCATTAAACCAAGCATTAAAACCTTTTCATGAAATTAAAAATTTCAAAAATAACTTATCTTATGGTGTTTGTTTTTTCTATTCCTACATAAATAAAAAGTTTTAAGTAATATATAACTTTACTAAAATTAATTTTATGGACATAGCTCAGTACAGCTTTTGTGGATGTATTCTATGCCGGCGTCAAAAGTTCCAGTGTCCATCATACAAGTTCCAAGTTTATAGTGTGTTTGACAAGACTCACCACATGCTACAGTATTTCTCTTCCACATGGGAATTTTGGCGCCTGGGGTAACATAGCTATTCTGCCAAGGTAGTAAACAAACTTGTGGGGGTGCACCGCCACCTTCTTCTGAGCATAAGTTTGTACACAGTTCAGAATCATAGTCGATGCTTCCATCTAAAACGCCGCTTTCTAAACAGGTTCGTTCTTGTTTCTTACATCCCACACCACATGTACCTGCTCCTTGGCCAACGATTTGAAAGGCCATTACTTTGGAACCGATTGGAATTGTTTTGCCCCAAGGGGTTTTACATCCTGTGCAATTATCTCGAAAAGAACTATAATAGAAAGTCGATGCACTTTTTGGATCTGAAGTTGGATCATAAGTCTGACCATTTCTTAAAATAACATTGTTTTCGCATTTAAATTCAAAGCTAAAGGGCTCGATTTGCTCACCACATTTGATGGAAGATTTAGTGTATAAAACGATAGGAGCTGCTCCGTTCACAATTCCCCCATAATTGGGCAAATTGCAGTAACAGCTGGCTTCAGAAGGTTCTGTGCAGCTTTGAAATTTAAAGGTTGTAGAGCCATTGAAAGAAAATGTACGGGTGGCACCAGATCCAGAACTAATGCACTTTCTATCAAGCTTGCTGGTATCGCAGCTTTCACCACATTTAACAGTCTCTTTACTGAAAAAAGTCATGGTTCCGTCTAAAGACAAATACCCAGAGTTATCTGGCAGACGACATTTACAATCTCTTTCTTCACAGGTTAAATTTATGAAAAGATCATCACCATCCAAATCACCGTTGGAGCAGGTTCGACTTTGTTTTACACTTTCACAGGTTTGATTACAGTCAAGTTGACTTGAAGAATAAAAAGGAGCGCTTTCACCATGTTTAATAATACTATTGCCGACTAAACATGAGGCACACTCTTGGGCCTTACAAGTATAATGTTTATTTACAAGATAATCTGTATCTGGATTTCGACTACCAACAGCTAAACTTTCTGGATAAAGTTTTGAATTCACACATACAAAACTTGATTTATTGGCTTCACAACTTTGCCCACACTGAACTTCACTGACATCATAAATATCAATTATTCCGTTGTGAGCGATATTGCCAAGAGGGGTTTCACACGGACATTCGTTTTGTGCACATTTATTTTCTTTTTCGGCCGCAAGATCTTGTTGGGCCGAAGATATAGGTTCGCTCATTTGGGTATTACAAGCGCTTAGACTAAGAAGAAATAAAAGCAAGAAAAACCTTAAGGACATTGGGCTTTCTCCTCGCAGGTATTATATTTAAATGTGTCGCTTCCCGATAATTTGCCAAGTTCAAAACAGGTTCTAGATTGGCGATAGTCACTACACTTTTGAGGCGATACAACACAAGTTCTTGAAAAAGCTATGATTGAGCCATAGTATTCGATTTCTGAATTTCCCCATGGCAATTCACAGTTGTGGCGTTTTATGTCTGGAAAAGTTACAGCATGGTTGTTGATACGACAATTTGTTCCGTCCATGCATCCTGAACCGGTGCCACCACCATCTCCTAATCCAAACCTTGATCGTAATGCGGCACCAGGACCTTCGTCATTTCCAGTACCACCACCAGTGCCTCCTAAAGTTCCAGAGTCATTATCACTTTGACAGTATATAAAAGGAAAATTAGTTAAATTTTCAGTACCAATTAAAGCAGCTTCGTTTGTGCAAGTGAAAGCAGAAGATAATGAGGCACAAGTCTCGCCTTCGTCGGCCACTTCTTTTTTGTAAAAATAGACAGTTGTATTACGATCGATTTTAACACCGCCATAACTGCACTGACATGTTGGAACCCGACATGAGGTGAATTTAAAAGTTTGATCATCAAAAGCACTTAATACACCTTCTTTAGAACAAGTCACCTTTGTGAAATTATTAGTATCAGAGCATGCCGAGGCCGCATCGCATGTGGTGGAGTCAATTTTAAATAAGTTTCGACTGGAGTCAGAATTAATAAATCCACCACTTGTTGTCGCAGGTAAAGTGCAACGACACGAGTTAGTTGCTGTACAATTTTGTAAGTTAAATTTAGTAAGATCTTGGGCGCTTACAACCTCAGAGTTACTGACACGAAGCCAGGATCCGTTTTCACAGCGCACATCTATACTGCTACAGATTGTGCCGCATTGAATGGTTTCTCTAGAGTATAATTTCATGATTTTGCCAGAGTCAAAAGTAACGGTTGTGCCTGGTATCTGGCAGCCACATGGAACTTCTAAACACTGTCCATACTGATAACTTGGACTCCCTACAAAATTGCCATTGTTACAAACGCGAAATTGCTTGTTCGATTCACAGGTTTGTCCACATTGAGCCGAAGCATTTAAATAAAAATCCCGCCCTGCGCCGTGGGCCGTCACAACTCCACCTACTGTGCAAGAGGCGCACGGGCCAGTGCAGGTGTCTAGAATAACTTGGCCAGCAACAATTTTTTCATTGGGTCCTAGATCAGGACAAGTAATGCATGTATAAGTGTTTGTCGTTCTACAAAATGGGCAAGAAGGAGTTTTGACTTTTGTTGTAAAAGTTTGAAACTTGGTATCAAACCCAACTTTGGGTCCAAATTTAATTTTTCCTAAACAACCCCAGGGTAAATTTTCGAAAACCAGTTCTTCAACTTTACCATCAAATCTTGAGTCTAAAGCCGTTCGACTAGTGGGTGGTAAACCACAAAGTGTCAGCTGATCACAGGACTTAAGAGTAGAAGATACGGGAAACTGAAGTACCGATACACCACCATCACAGATTAAACCTAGCTTTTCATCCGTCGGAAGTTCGGAAACATCCGAGCATTGATAGTCTTGGTTAGCAGGTAAAGAGATTTTAATTTTGACTTGATTAGTCTGAATGCATTGATTGGACCCAATTAGTGTTGAATTGGAAATAAGAGCCATTAAGCTATCATCAGAAGTTGAAAATAAGCTAGTTCCTTTAATGGCATCGGTAATAGAGTTGCTACAGCCACTCATGAAAATTAAAAAAATATATATAAATAGTTTACATTTGTAATTCATTTAATATTTCCTAAAAATTATAATTTACATCAGTGTAAACTTGCCCAAAGTCAGTTACAATATGTTTAATTAATTTTCCTTCTTGGTAAAATCGATAAGTCAAAGGTAAGCGTTTCATAGCATTTGCTAAATCGTCACGACTTAAAACAGTAGGGTTACTAGGATCAATCCAAAGACCTGCAACGGTTCTGTCAACTTTTGGTGCATGCTGAACATAATCTAAAATCGATACATTAAAATCATGTTTAAACAGACTTCCGCAGGTTCCATTTCGATTAAGATGACCACGTGCTAAAATTTTCGCATTTGTAGTTTGTGGTGTTTCATATTTTTTAACTTCCCTTAAAACACTTTTAATTTTAAATGTATCATTGATCCACTTACCAACATTCGAGCTTAAATTTAAAGAGTAACCAACGAAGGATAAAGAAAATGGTTCTCCTACATCATAATAATCCCAATATCTTGCTAAACCAGAGTTTGAATTTGAAGTTACAGGTGAAGGTAGCCCTATGGGTGCCACCCCGGTAGTTCTTTGTGATAACTTACTTTGATTTTGTTGGTCAGTAGATAAAACACCATAATCATTAACTACTAAACTTTGAAAAAACATCGTAATTGGCTCACCAGTTCTTAATCTTCTTAAGTCTAAAGTGTTGGCAGAAACTAAGTAATTTACATCTGGGTCAAAATCAAGGTAAGCGTTGGGCTTAAAAGCCGTCATTGAATTATAATACTTCATAAATTCAAAAGAAGCCGAACTAAGTGGAAAAGTTTTAGTTATCTGAGCTGTATTTGCAGCTGATTTTGTGAAGTAATATATGCTTGTAGTGTTTGCATATGCAGGAATATGAACGTAACCGATAGGCCCAGATCCACCGCCCACATTATTCTTAGTATCAAACATAGCATATAAAAAATCTTCGTGGGTGTAAGAGACTTCAATTTCAACAGGGGCCGGTGAATCTGAACATAAGGAGCCCGCAGAATTAAAATTTTGGTTCCCCCTGTTTAAGGCAAAAGAATTTATGGAATTTGATAGACCAAAAACTTCGGGAAGATTAAAATTGGATCGGTTTTGGGAATCTTTAATTATTAAAGTTTTTGAAGAAAATGAAGCTTCAACTTTTGCTAAACCTTGATTTAAAAGTTTGATCTGGGACAATGGAACAATAAGTTCAAACCCATGGGCCGCCGTTAAAGTTTTACAGCTGTCGATGATCTTAGGCGTTGCTTCGATTCCCGACTTGTGTCCATTAGCTGCTCCAAAAACAACTTCTATGCCATTGGCTTTGGACGGTGTAAGTACACGACTATTAATGTCGTTAGACATATCTCCGTTTGGCCAATTTTTACCAGTATCAATGGGTGTACCGTGTGGGACCATATAGGGATATATATAAGAAGATTTTGTGGGAATGACATTGTTGGCATTGTCTAATAGTCGAACAGATACAGCTTCATTATCACCCTGATAGCAAGCCCATCCCTTAATATATAAATTTGACATATCTTTTCTGATATTTGTTATGGCACCTAATAGCTGTGATGTTGTATCGCTTAAATCAATGGTTCTTAAATCAGTAGAAGCCTGAGCATCTAAACCATAATTATTTTTAAAATTAATAAATGCCCCGGTATCAGGATCATAGTTTGGAATTTTATAATAGACTGCAACTGTGATATTTAATTTAAAATTAGGATCCCGTAAGTCTGGAACCAAGGTCATAAGTTCAGCCCGAGTAAGTTTTATGGTTTGTTGACCCTTTAGTTGTGTTAATTCAAAGTCTTGAATCAAACAGGGTTCAGAAAAATTGCAAGTGCCCCCAGTGTCGAACAGCCCAAGCCTTGCTCCAGGGTGGGTGGCAATCAAATCCCAGTCGACAAGCAGCTCAACTATCACATCGGCGCCAGAGCCAATGATGTTAGTATTAATAGTTAAGGATCTGCTTGTTCCACCGCTTTCAAGGGCACTTAAAGCTTGACCTAATTTTAATAAATTTAAAACAGCTCCAGATTTAATTTTAGTAGCCAAAGAGGGAACTTGGTCTGTTCCAGCTTCAAGCAGAATTCGACGAAGAAAAGCTGTGTCGTAATCAAAAGATAATTTTTTTAACCGACCAATAGTCAGCGCCATAGCTCCCGTCACAATGGGGGCTGAAAAAGATGTCCCAGAGTCTACACCATAACCGCCTGACAAGGGGATTGAAGCTTGGCGAAAAGAGGCATTTCCATTCGTAGATGCGATGTTAACACCTGGGGCCGCGATACTTACATATTGTGCGCTAAAATTTGAAAACGAGGCCAATGTTGTTGATGTGGCTAATGCGGCCACACTAATAACACCTGGGTAATCGGCAGCATATCCTGCAGGATAGTAACTATTCGCAGGAGTGCTGTTGACATCAACAGTGTCATTGCCTGCGGCAAGAACAAAAAAAACATCTTTATTTAAGGCTTGGACCATGGCGTTTCTAAGGCCTACGTCATCGGGCATCTTTCCGCCTAAAGACATATTTATGATTTCAACATTATGAGTTCCGATGGCACGTAGAATCGCATTGCCCACATCGACATTACTTATTTGTCCCAGACAGTTTCCCACATTATATGAATACAAAGACACATTGTTTGCAATTCCTGCTATCCCTAAATTGTTATTGCTATTTGCAGCTATAATTCCAGCAACAAAAGAGCCATGAAAATGTTGCGGTGTTGCCGCAGAATAAGCAGGAGCTGAAGAGCATCCTGCAGGATTTGCATTAGTTCTAAAATCTTCGTTGGCAACAACAGTTGGTAAATCCGATGATGTACCAATTCCTGAATCTATAACAGCGACTTTAACCATTTCAAGCTCTGTGGATGTAAAATGGGATCGTGAAGCTTCGTACTGGATCATATCTAAATAAGTTTTTTGATTAATATAAAACGTATCGTCAAGATCTTGAGTTTCATAATTTTGAATTTCAGATACACCCACGAGGCAACTCTGATCAATTTTATGGTTTAAGAAATACGCTTTTGCCACTTCGCTAGTTTCAAATACAGGAGGTTTATGAGCGTAATATTGTTCTGAATCTTTAAGTCTGATATCAAATTTTGTTTTGAAAAGTTCACAAGTTATAGCCTCTTGGTTTTTGTCATTCCCGCAATTTTCAGCGGCGCACTGATTGTTAATAATAACCACCACTGAATTGATATCATTTTGCGAACTAGTTTTGTGTTGAGCTGAAATATTATTTACCTTTGCAAAATAGGTTTCATTTAGTTGAACTTTGTCATTTTTAAAAGGAGAAGGATATTTAGATGAATTACTTTTGGTGCAACCAAAATTAAAAAAAATAATTAAGATAAGAAAAAAATATAAGAAATATTGATTTAAATTAAGACTCATTTTTTTAAACCTTTTTAAAAATTACTAGTGGTAATTTTTTGTTAAATACTTGATATACTTGATATAATTACTTATCGGTAAATTGGAGGGATTAATTAAAATATACTTATATTTAGATGTACTAAATCACTTTAATTTAATTAATTTGGGTTGTCTTAAAATGGGACAAATTGAATTAAAAAATGCACATGTGACTCTGCAAAAGAGCTTTCGTTTCCAGCCGCACTTTCCGTTGATAAATTCTGCGTTCCTAACTCGAGTCCTAACCCAAGAGCTTTAGAGTATTGATACAAAAGTCTAGCGCTTAAACCCATCTGCGATGTTGGATTAGCCGCTAAAAATCCGCTCATCCAAATATCAGCTTGAAGTTGAGTCGTTGGGCTAAAGAAGTACTTTAATCCTCCTGTGAATCCCAACTGTTGATGTTTGATTTGTAAGTAAACACTAGGATCTGAAGTCTCGGAAAAAACACCTAGAAGTCCAAAGTTTGGGACAAATTGCGCCGAGATAGGGAATTTTTTAACAATCTGTCCTCGGGCTTCAAAAAATGTTGGTCCGGCTTCGTCGCTTAAATTCAGTGGAATAAGTAAAGTTAAACCAGATTCTAAATTCCAAATAGAGAGTGGACTTTCCATTCTTAAGTAAGCTGACAGGGGTCCCGCAGTGGCTTCAGATATATTTGATTCTACGGATAAGTTTAAAATACCAAGTCCTGCACTGAAAACAGTTTTGGATTTAATGATGGCTTCATCGGCTTTATTTGAATCTTTTTTCTTAGATTTTAAATCAACTGTATATTGTTTATTTAAGTACCCAAAAACAAATTGACCTCTTAACTCATTATCGCCGGCAGGTATGTCTGCAATTTCGTACTCTTTCCAAACTTCACCTTTACCACTTTTTTCAGAAATTGTTGTGGATAGCCACTCCACATCTTTGGGAACTACGATAATAAAAGAGGGTATTTTGTCTTTTACAAAACATTTCATGGCTACCGGGAAGGGTAGAGGTTTGTCTAAACCGGACGTTAAAAATAGATTTTCTTTTTCACAATCGTTAGTGTAACCACTTATAGATTTTTTATTGTCAAAATTTAAAAGCAAAATATTTTTTTTACCATTATTTGTTAAAAATGAAATTTTATCTTTGTTGCTAAATAATTTGATCTTTATAGAGCGGCCTTCTTCAGAGATCTTGATCGAATTTTTATTTTTAGACTTAGTCTTTTTTATGGCAAATTCTGTAGGCACTTTAACTGATACTAAATGATAAAAAACAAAAGCCCCTTTTTTATTTTGCTCCCATTTAAATTCGGAACTAGTGGGCCAATTTAATACCTCTAAACCCTTCGAAGTTTTAAGCTTTAGCTGAACGCTTTGACCAAACACTTGCGCCGAACACAGACTTATAATTAAAAGTGTGAGTGTTTTAATCGATATGATGTAGCCCATTTGTTATATGATCTCCTGACAAAGATAGGCTATCACATATGGCTTTTAGTAATGTAATTAGATACAAAAATATATATTAAGGACTGAACTAAAGTATAGCTCTTAAAAGCTTAAAGGACTTAAAACGAAAAAAAACGAAAGACTTAAATATTAAATGAAATTTAAAACTTTAAAAACTTAAGGCTTAAATTAAATAGTGTAAAATACTTTATACTTTTACATAAGAACGAATGATTTTTCCGGCAGTGATCCGTT
The DNA here is from genome assembly GCA_041740515.1 of Bdellovibrionales bacterium. Taxonomy (GTDB): domain Bacteria; phylum Bdellovibrionota; class Bdellovibrionia; order Bdellovibrionales; family UBA1609; genus JAMLIO01. The sequence continues at coordinate 46,524 of JBGSLV010000013.1, forward strand.
CATTAATTCTTGTCTCTGCAATTCCTGTGGCTGCAAATAAACTTTTTGCTGCCGCATGGTGAGTATTATCAGGGTTAATATCAGGGGAAGCCATTAAGCCTGTGGTTGAATTTATTCCTGAAGCTTTTAAATTGGCATCAAGACCACCAACAACGCCGCCATTTATTTTAGGTCCAAAAGACACCATAACATTATGATCACTATAATGAGTCCGGCCACCACCTCTAAATCCTAAAGTTCGTCCGAATACATTCAGCATGGCAAAAGTGGTTTTATTTTCGGCACCGTATTTTTTAAGTTCACGCCATAAAAGATTTATATTCGCAGCTCCGGCAGTTGTCTGAGCCGCTTCATCATCCAATATAGTGTCAAAATGATTGTCGCCCCCAAAACTAAGCTCAATTCTAACGACGGGTGTAGCATTTAAAGCAATAAGGGCCGCTGCGGTTTTTACTTGGTCGGCTTCAGAATTACCGCTCACATCTGCTAAATAAGCGCTTAATGACTCTGCTAAAGTCTTAGCTTGGTTTCTACTTAAGCTAAACTCATTTAAAAATCTCTTTTGTGCTTGTGTTCCATTGGCTTTAAGATCAGCATAAATAATATCTAATTGCTGATCTCGAAAGTTCATTATATCCTTTTGACTTTGAGATTGTGATCCAGCAAACATAGCTTTGATTCGATCAGGTTGATTCACGGCCAGATCAAGTCCTTTATAAGAAACTAATCCTGATAAACTTATGGGTTGTTTTTGTATTGTTCCTAGTGCGGCTGCATTTTCTTGCGCTACAACTGAAGGTAACATCTCGGAGCCTGAACCCGTTTCTCCAATTATTGATCCGTGAATAGACATTACACTTCTAGACTCTGGGTGAGCACTGGCACCTGTTCGATGATGAAAGAAATTTAGTCGAGCTCTTAAATCTGCGTCTAAAATACCCCAAGGAACAGCGGCTTGAAAGGCTTTGGTTCCAAAGTTATAGGTGGGAGGGTTCACAAAATTGGTTTGGCTTGCGCGCCAAACACCAGGCACATAAGAACCCGGTACATTACAATTGACAGGATCCCCGGCAGAGCTTTCGCTAAACACTAAGAACTGCGGTGTTCCTGCTGCAAAAGCTCGGTGAGTTAAAAAGCTTGGAGGTAGACCTAATAGTAAAGACTTCAGACCAAGACATCCGCCAGCTTTTATAGCTGTAAGTACTACGTCTCTTCTGCTGTATTTATTTGGATTCACACTTCCCCCAAAAAATTCTTAATCAATACTTTTTTAAATTAATACTAGTTTCATTACTTTTTTAATTTAATACTAGTTTCATTTTAATAAATAAAAATAAATTTATAAACCCACGGCCAGAACCTCTGGTAAAAAACAACCAAAAGCAAAAGCCGATCGTAAAGATGCAACTCGTTTATCCCTATCATTAGCTGCTGTAGATTTAGAATAAGCCAAATCATAGATGTCATTCATGGATTTTAAAATTAAAGTGCGTCTGGGATGACTATCCGGTACACCCACAAAATGTTCTAAGTACTTTTCAATATCTGTTCTAGCCATTGCTGCATTTCCAGCAGAATTTGTAGATGGTAGAAAGGTACTTCGTTGGGCAAAGTAATAAGTCGAGTATTCGCATAATTTTAATGTGGCTTGGCTATAAAATGAAGTTGAATTTAAACTTTGTGATAAAGAGGTGCTCCCTCGGGCTAAAGAGTCATTAGTAATTGAGGCCGCTATTGGTGCATTCACGGTGCTAGAATCATAATCAAACTTACTGCTATCGCACACTTCTCGTCCATTATCTAAACTAGATAAGGTCGCCCCGTAAGCAGTTTGCATTGCTCTTACACGAACATTAAGCGAGTGACATAAATGGGATTTTCTGGCGATGCTGACGTAGAAATTTCTAGTTAAATTATTTTGTGTATTTTCTAAACCAGTTATTATTGGTGAAAGGGCCATAGTTTTAAACAAAGTTTTAAAATTTAAGTTTGAATTTTTAAATACTTGTACAACACGGATAAATTCGGGATCGTCTTCATCGCAAGTCTGTGAATTTAAATACTGACAAACTTTTTGTGTCCAACCACTGGCAAAGTCTGGATGATCCGCAAGTACCTGGGCAAAACTTTCTACTGTTGGTATATTTGTTCTAACACCTTTGAAAGCAAATACGGGAGCTCCTGGTGGAGCTTTAGGAAAAAATCGATAATCACGGGTATTAAGTATAGACTTCCAAAGATCGCGCATTGGGTCCATAGTGCTATGACATTTAAAACAAGCTGTTCCTGGCTCCGCATGGACAGCGTCCGCGCTTGCAAGTTCTCTCATGGGTTCTGTGGTATCAGTTAAGGAAAAAGTTTGATTTAATGCTCCAATTAAAGCTTGGTTGGTTGTGACTCTAAATTGGTTATCATTGTTGGTGATCCATTTTCTTAAAAACATGGGTGTCGTAAAAAATCCAATGCGTGGAATAGCAAAGCTAATTACTGCATTTTCAGTCACACCTCGCCATCCAGCAACATCTGTGTAAGGTCGGGGTGATACTTTTTCAGCAATGGTGCGAAACTCAACTTCACGCCAATCATTGTAATCGCTAGCCGTAAGAAGCAGGGGAGCGCACACATTATCTATAAATTTTCTAGAATCGCTTTGATTTAAATGGCCACCGGCTGGTTTACCCAATCTGTCGTTGTCCATCCAGGCTAACATAACTAAAGTTGCAGTGGTCACCATCCACTTTCTAGTTGTAACTACTTCATTAAATGGTCTACCATCACGAACAATCTTTTCAGCTGTTTTGACAAACATAGCCCTTAAATTATTTCCCATGTCACCACAATTAGAGCTTGAGCCATCTAAAATATTTCCTAAAATTGGAAAATAATCAGGAGTCCGGTAACTTAAATTAGCGCCATCTTGTTGTAATGATATCGATAAAAATCTATTGATTTTGGCCGAGTACTCCGGGGATTCTATCCAAGAGTCTGTCATAGCCGAGAGTCGAGTTTTTGCTTCTAAAGAACTGCTGGCTGATAATAATTGACTTAGTTCCGTATCAGAGAGTGGACCCCCGTGAACCAAAAATTTTACTTTAGAAGCTGCACTTAAAATGGATGAAGGTTCAAAAGCATCAACAGGGTCTGGAGGTGGAGGTGGATTTGTTTGACCTAAATTAGGTAAAGTTCCCGCTTGAGCCACCCAGTCTTGAATTTTTAATAGTAATTGATCGGCCATGGGCGAATTATAGCCATTATGACCAGCTCGAATCTTTTCAACGATTTTAGAATTTGTTGGATTTAAGGAGTTAATTAAATCATTTGAAAGAATGGTGTCATGACCAGAGATTGGATCTGAGACTGCAAATTTTGGATTTTGAAAAATGCCATGACAGCCACTGCAATTTGACATTAACAGAGGTTGAAGGGTTGTCGAAAAAGTCTGAACCGACAAAGCCAAAGGCTCAGGAGGAATAATAGGTGTTTCATCTACTGGATCTGGTGATATTTGCGAAAGCTCACTAACGGCCGTAAATTTCCCACAACCTTGGGTAAATAATAATAAAGCTAATAATGAAATTGAATTCAATTTTAAAAATTGAAAATTACCAGCTCTAATTTTTAAAACGGAATATAAGAATTTCATACCTATTATTCGGACTATAGTCTTCTAATATTGACTTAGATCTAGCCTGTGTTGTTCCAAAATGAGAAAGAAAAGCCTTTGTGTCTAGGTTTGACTCGTATTTAAGATCAGCTAGTTAAAATCTCGCAACACTTGTGAAAAATTTAATTAGGCATGATGAAATCTAATTTTGAGTCGATTTAAATTAGTGCTCTTGTTTAAGAATTTATTCTTGTTTAAATTCACTAATTGTTTAGTATTAATTTATACATGAAATTTGTATTTTATCTTTTTTTGTTTATTGTTCTAAGTTTTAAAACTTTTGGTGGTCCAATGACTGATTTGGAAAAAGTAGATAGTTTAGTGGATCATACAAATTTATTACTTTCGATGTATCCTTCAATGGGTTTAGGACTTACGGGCATAGATGATTATAGAATTAAATTGTTTGCAAAGAAACAGCAGTCTGCATTTTAATTAACTTTGTACCACGATAAAAAGCTGGCATCACTTATTTTAATAAATCCCAATAAATGGAACAGATTTTTTTTTGGAAACAACCCCGAAAAGTTGTTATTCCATTTAATGAATTAGAATCGTGCCGTATCGGCGACGCAAAACTAAATACTAAAATCACAAAATTTTTATCTGAACTTTAAATAATTTTTAATTCTAAGTCAGGTAAATCTATAAACTTTTCTAGACGGAGTAAGGCTTAAACTAGATTTTGGATATAGAAAATGGAATATCAGATATCAGAATTCCGATATCTGATATTTTTAATCAAAAATGGTGTCACTATTTTATGGGATTTTAAGCATTGCTTAAAAAGCTCAATATTTAATTATTTTTAACCACAACCAAAAGTTACGTCAAAAGCACCTTTAAGATTTGGCTGAATTGCGACACCGTCAATATTTATGATGGTGCAATTGTCTTTCAACATTTTTGGTAACTCTTCTGCAACTTCAGCATCTTCACAGTACCATTGCTTCAGGGACTCAAATTTCCCAGAATCATTATTATATTTAGCAATCTCATAATAAAAAATACCAGTAGTGCTATCTTGTAAGAGATCATATTTAGCTATACAGGCGCTTTTATCACTTGCGTGAGTAGCAAATGAAAAAGCTAAAACAGCAATCAAACTTAAAAACTTCATAATTTCTCCTTGTGTTAAATGTGGAGGATAAATAACACATATAAATATTTTCCCAAAGGGAAGATTTTTTAAGATGTGGCAAAAAAACCAAATCTTGGCAAATCTAAGGGTATCCATTATTTTACTGGCATTTGATTTTTGGAAACGAAGTTTAGATTTAAGACTAAATGCATCTGCTTAAAAAGATTTTTGTTATTACCAACTATAAAACGAGAAGAGCCCGAATTTTTTGGATATCGGATATCAGGAATTTGAATTGGTGCCCGCGGTCCCAAAGTACACGAACTACCTTTGTTGGTGGAATTAAAATATCAAATTCAGTGGGAACGGTTAAAAGTAGATCTTACTGAGCTAGCGAAGAAAAGATATTTTAATAGATGGTCGGTTGCAAGCCTGGCCATTCACTTTGATAGATCTCCGGAGACTATTCAGATGTACTTGTGTCGAATGAAAAAACATGAAGTATTTAAGTCATTAAATTTAAGTCATTCTGAAAAGCTTGCGCTAAAGCCATTACTTCATGAAGTTTTTCAAGGAGTTGCTACAGGGGTATCAAACCTTAGGGGATTAAGTCACTGAGATAAAATAAAATTTAATTTTAAAGGTAGCGTTTCTGAAAAAAGAAAAAGCCCGCGCTATCAATACGCAGGCTTTCGTCAGTTGGTTATTCGTAGAAACCAAGGGTTATTAATCAGAAACCAGAAACTCAATAAGTTTTAATTCTTCTGATTCGGCAGTTGATCTGTCATTTAGACTGGAATATGGGATACGATATGTTTCTATACCGAGTGCATTTAATATCTCGTCTCGCCTAATATCTTCCAAACGCTGGAAGCGTTGTCCTGAAGCGTTAACGTGAAAATGGTGTGGCCCATCAACTTCTATATTCAATCTTCTTGCTTCATTTATGGTTAAGAAAAAATCTAGCTCAATCGAGGAGATTACGGGGTCTAATACGTTTCTATCTAAACTTAACCCAAGGCCCTTAAGCCAACTATAAACCGAGTCTTCTAACTTTGATGGATTGAATTTAGAATCAGGTGAAAAATTAAAACTTAAAATATCTATATCGAATTCAGGCACGTTTTCATTATAAACGTATTTAAGATAAGCGAAAGCTCGGATAGTAATTTCAGGATTATTCAAATCTATAAGTTGGAGTTTAGATCTATGTCTTTTATAAAACTTTAAAGCTGAAGGCGGGTGGATTAAATATAAGTTTTTAAAAGCCAATTCTAACATACTGTCTGACCATTCATCATCAATAACTGCCTCCTGTTTAATCCAAGCATTCGCTAGCTCGGCTCGTTCTGCAGCTGAAAGGTCTAAATAAGGCACCATAGATAGCGCTTTATGATGTAGATTGCTTGGTTCAATTTTCTTAACTGTTGCTTTAAAATGCTTTAGCCATGACCTGAGTTGTTGAGCAGGAGGTGACTGTCGTAGCAAAGAGTATATATGACTAAAGTTTATTAATAAAACTGGATTTGCCATCGGACTAAAAATATTAGAACCAGTTATTTTAACAATTACATCATGGAGTTGATCTGTTTGGAAATATCGGTCTGAACTAATTGTTTGAAGCCACATATCTATTGCTCCAGACAATACATTTTTATCTCTATTTGTTAGTTCTGTTGCAGAGCTCTGCTTTCCTAAAAGTTGAACTAAACCATTCATGGCTGGATAAAGTAGCCTGAGTCGTTCTTCAAGATTGTCACGTGTTTGTTTATGAGTGCGAATTAAAAATTGAGTTGCGCTGCTAAGATCAGAGAAAACAATATATTGATTCCCATCTTTGTCTGTATTTAATTTGACAGAATTTGTGGCGCTAGCTGTTAAAAAGCTACTACAATAATTAGCGTACGCATCAAGTTTTAAAAACCATGACGCCACAAGTATCAAAATACATAGTTTACCAATTTTGTAACTCTGCATATCCTCATTTGAGCAAAATCTGTGCTCACCTAACTAATGCTAAGAATGAATATTTTCGTAGAAGAGCGCATTGAAACTAAATAAACTGTCGAATTGGCGGGCGTAAATTGTCACCTCAAAAAGCGAGCCTAACTGAGCAAGTTTAAAATGAGAAATAAGCTTTGTTGTTATCAACAAAGCTTATTTAAACTAAAAAATTTTGGGTTTATGACTAGTTTTAAATGAGAGGAAATAATCGGCACAGGATCAGCGGTGAGAAACGGGAAATACAAAATCGGTTTAGCAGGCTAGCGTATCGGGACGGCATCGTGATACCTCAAGCATCGCAACACGAGACTGCCGCGGGCTTTTAAATATTTTTCAACGATTAGACTTTTCGAGGTCATAGCGCAGTTGAGGCAATTTTCGTTTGATTAGCGAGAGAGTTTCCAATCTGGTGCTTGCAATTTCTAAGAGAAACCCTATGGGATCTTTCTCATACTTTTCGTCTGTTTCCCAATTTCCCCCGATTGAAATCCCCAACCTAATTTCAGCACCGTCTCTCATGGTGACCGCGTAGATATCGCGGTCAGCAAAAGGATCTGTTCTAAAAAAGCGAATACGTTCAGGGTTCATATTGATTAATTCTGTAAAAATTTCGTTTTGAACCCTTATAAAAGTTTCAGCAATTTTTAAATAACTAAAAGATCTTTGTGCTACGGAAACTCTTACTTTTCTAGTTTCTTGAGATGGAACCATTAGAATACCAGCTAAGAAAGCTTCAACTTCATTGACAATAAATTGTTTTCGGTACCCTTCAGGCAATAGTTCGACAAGTCTCGCCATCTCGCCGTGGTTGTGGCTAATAAATTTCACAGAGATATCATCCGAAAGAGCTTTAACTAATTCACTATGTGAATCGCGCATGTTGCCTTCTGCTCGAAAGACTTTGATCAAATGAGTTCTTTCGTGCCTAAGAATAGACAATATACGAAAGGAGTTTCCATATTTTTTATGAGTGCCATCGAATAATCTATTGTTTAATTCAATTCTTCTAGAATAAGGGTTAGGAAAGAACACTCCATCATTATCCTCAGCCAGATACGGATTAATTATTACTGGAATGCCTAACGACATAAGCCCTTTTATAGAAATTGACACGAAACTCGTAGGTCCTTTTACTGGAGTTAGTACTCCTTCTGAACTCAACTCAAGACCGAGCTCATCTATTACATTCTGAAGAACACCAAAGCGAGAGTATTGGGTTGATGAATTTAAAAAACTCGAGCATAATAAGGAAGCACTTAAGGATGTCGTCAACATGAGTGCTGAAAAACAAAAACCAACCTGTCTTAAACGCATTTTTAATCCTTATACTCTTTTTCGCGATATAAAATCTCTTGTAGTTAGCTCTTTTGTTTTTAGGCTTTAGATTCTTAGGCCATAAATCACCAAGACTCCAAGGTCTCAGTTGTTTCCTTTTAAGCTAATAAGTATTAATTATTAATTGATTCTATTGCTAGCAAAAAGTGTACTCAAAAACCCAATGTTAAGAATGAATCTATTCGCAGAAGAGCACATTAAAATTAAAAAACTGTCGAATCTGGGTGCGTAAATTGTCACATCAAAACGCACGTTTAACTGAGCGGCTTTAAAAAATGAAATAAGCATTGCTGCACTCAACAATGCTTATTAGAACTGTAAACTTTTTGATTAATGACAAGGGTTATTCGATCATTCAGCTTTTGAATTAAGAAAACTTTCACACGATAATTCTGAATTTGTCTCAATTACTGACTTAGCTAATACTGTATTCATAAATTGTCTTATTAGGAATGACGGTAATGCATCAGCATATCTTCTTGTTTCTAAATCTAGGTTTTGATATTCCTGAATGCTACCAGCTAAAATACTTTCGTTTGTATTACTAGAACCACCGTATATCATCCCAATTACTAAATATTTATTTAAGCTTGCATCATAATTTAAAATAGGGACACCTGAGTGACCACTAGAAATATCTACAGTTACGAACCTAAAGATTAAGTGACTTTGCTCTGTTTGAACTTCATCATCTTCCATATTTAGCCCGATAACTTTTTCTTCCTCAACATGATGTTTAACTTTTTTATCCATAAGGAAAATATCAAAATCAGTCTCCACGCCTTCTTTTTGTGTTGCAATAACTAGCTCTTCGAAAGATGTTGCTTCAGGCATGATAAAATCACTCAAGAATGGGACTGACAATTGTTGCATTCCAATATCATAAAAACTGACAGCTTCATCTTTATATTTGGGATGCTTAGAAACGATTCCTGTCTTCAAATGGTCAACTCTTACTAATTGGTTATTTTGAATACACCACCATTCTCCATCTGCTGCATTTAACACGTGTGCAGCTGTGATTATGAAGTTATCAACTACGTAACCGTGACCAAAACCCCCGGCTTTACTCTTAAGTAAACATAGGCCTGATGGTAAAGCGGATGCTAAACTTGGTAAAAATAAAGCTAAAAAAAACAATTTTTTCATACTTTCTAATTGCCATAAGCATGCCATGGTTGAAATCAAACTATAAGACCTGGCTGCATAAAAAGTATCCATTTTGATAAAGAATGGTCGTCACATTAAAATGAAATGGTTAAAACCGAATTAAACTCACAAAGACACATTAAAACCGACAAAACAGAGTTTTAGTCGGCGCAAAAAATGTCATTTTTTTGGGTTTGGCGATGTGTTTAAAAGGCATAATAGAACGATGAAATCGTATATTAAAACTCAGGAGTTAGTGAACAGGAAAGAATAGCTTCGCCCTTACCTTCAAGTTAAATTTCAAATCAGTATGTTTCGATATAACCGTACTCAAAAAGGCCCTTTAAACTTTCAACTTCAACAGCTTTATCTAAAATAGATTTTTTAAGTGCCCCATTTGCAACACCATTATTTTTTAAGAGTACTAAATTAAATGCTGTGTTGCTTAGTTTTGGAGCCGCGGAAGACGTGCCTCCCCATGACCTTACAATCTCGCTACTCTGGTCACCTAAGAGCCTCTTTCTTTTTTTTGTGGGGATGGGGGTTTAATTGGATTTGAGTTCATACATCCATTTAAGCGCAAAACAGCTGTTTAAGTAGCCCACTTTCTGCATGATTTTAAGCTTAAAATACTCCATGTTTTTGTATCCATAA
>JBGSLV010000014.1:0-2672 GCA_041740515.1 Bdellovibrionales bacterium
CAGATCTTGGACTCATGCCAATTTTTACAACTTCAGTACCAACTTGAAGACTACTTGGTAATGCTACTTTTTGTCCTGGTTTTACCAAAGCAAACTTTTTATAACCCCAATTGGTTACAGCGCCCTCTGATACAAAAGGCCAAATTAACAAAATCACTGAAAAGATTAACCCTTTTATACTATACATAAGTCTTGATAGATTTATCGGATAGATCTGAGTAAAAAATTAAATATAATTAGATTTAAATGTCTCAATCAGAGAAAAAATATACAAATATTCAAATTTTTAAAACAGTTTCTGCCTTGGTTGGTACGCTAAAATATATTTTTTTCGTTAGGCACATAGAAAAAACTAATAGCAAAGATTTGGATTTAGACTATAAAAGCTTTCATCTTTACAATATTTTGCTAAATCAATAGCAGGTAAATCCGAAAAAAATGTTCCTTTTTTGTTTAACTCTAATCTTTGATTTGGAAAAAAATCTTCTAAGGCCGCTCTAGCTCGATCACTTAAAATTTCTTTTCCATTTGATCCTATTATTTTAACTATCTCTCTTGAAAATGATCCACTTTCAATGTTGAATTCAATACTACCAGAATTACTAACTCTTAATTCACCTGCAACTTTCACATAACTTCCACTTGCTAAATTAATGTGTTTTGCACCATCTTCAAGCTGATCATTAACTGGAGCCATTCTTAACTCGCCAGCATCGGTAATAACATATGTATAGTGACCAGGTTCTGCACGAGTAGTTTGGTTCGGAGAGAATGTTTTAATTTCAGGACTTCTTCTTTGTGCACTCTGTATAACTGGCATTTGCATAACTCTACCTTGTTTAGTTTTTACTGGTAAAATCTTTTCACTTTCAACTTCTGTATTATGTCGATAACTAGGTACGCCTTCTACTGTCTTTTGTTGATTTGCATCGATTACGGTAGATGTCGGCGTTCGTGGTTGCGTTTTCGCTAAACCTGACGAACCACTTGGACTAGAATTGACTATCTCAAACTCTGCTCTAGCGCTTTGACTAAGCTTTAAAGAACTAAGCCGATTAGGTGGAATAACTACTTCTTTAGGTTCGCCATCTATTAAAGCCGTTGCTCTTACTGAACCATCTGGGTTTCGACCGTTAATTTTAAGGGGATAACTGCCACTTTGAGTTGGGACTTCTGCAAATTGATTATTACCCGTAAAGTCACCCGAATTATAAGCGGATCTAAATGCATCTGTGGCTTGATTGCCCGAACCCAGATCAAGTTTAGGTCCAGAGTCTGATAAAGACGGAGGTCCTCTTGCTGTATTGATTTTATTAAACTCAGTTTTAGAAGAGGAACTTAGCCTTAAAGTTTCTAGTTGATTGGCCGGGATTGTTAGGTCTGTAGCTTTACCATCCATCAAAGCTGTAACTTTAAGCGAGCCATCAGCATTTCGACCATTGATTCGAACAGGATATCTATCACCTCTTATAAGCGCAGAAGCAAATTTATTATCACCCGTAAAATCAACCGAATTATAAGCGGATCTAAATGCATCCGTGGCTTGATTTCCAGAACCCAGAGTAAGTTTAGGACCAGAGTATAAAGCTGGAGGGGGACCTCTGGATGAATTAATGTTATCAAAAAACCCCTTTGATGTGGAACTAAGCCTTAATGACTCTAGTTGATTGGGAGGGATTCTGAGATCTGTTGCTTTACCGTCTAACAATGCAGTAACTTGAAGTGAGCCATCTGCATTTTTTCCATTAATTTTAATGGGATACCTACTTCCTCTAACTTCCACTGAAGCAAATTGGTTATCACCCGTAAAATCAGCTCGAGCATAGGCCACACGAAAAGCTTGGACAGGATCGGCGACGCCACCAGCAATTCCTTCATCTAAAAGCTTTTTTGCCTGCTCTTTTGAAAATCCACCTTTTCGCATTAAAATATCTGCTTTTTTTATCTTATGCTTTTGCGAGTAAGTGCCTATGCCAGCGCCTTCATCAGCACCCACTTCATGGGCTTCAAGAAGAGCCTCTCGCTGCTTGTCGGTTAAAGCTTTACCTAAAGATTTCTCGGCAGCATTAACTCTTTGTTCTGGATTCAATGCCGAATTAATTCTTTGGCGTTCAGCTAAGGCTTCAGCCGACATATCATCTGCGGCTTGTAAAGGACCAGAAGAACTTTCAGAGTCTGTGTCTAGATCATTTACGTTTTCTTGTGTACTGGTGTTTTGACCTGGATCTGTATCGGAGTTGTTATCGGGATTGGATTCTGTGTCAGCGGCTGTTTGAGAGTCGCTCTCGGAAGAATCTCCTTCTGTCGCAATTGAAGCCGGCGCCCTGTTGTTCCTGTTCTGTGCTCCTTCAGGGTCTAACTTTGCTAATGCTTCGTCAGACGTTATCTTTCCTCTTATTAAATCACTTACAAATCGTCCTTTCTCTTTGAAACTTAAATCCGATTTTGAGAGCATCGTTAATACAGGTAATATATCGCCCAACTTCTGCTTCATCTTCGCAAGCAAGCGTAAAATTTTAGGTCCTAATTTGGCTCCAGCAACAACTACTCCGACTCCTGTTGCACCCAACAGCGCTCCCACTGCTCCATTGGCTATCACTTCCGCTCCAAACTCGCAGAGCAATTGATCTTTTACAGCAGGATCTAACTCCGAAAATCCCTCATAGGCACTC
>JBGSLV010000015.1:0-139342 GCA_041740515.1 Bdellovibrionales bacterium
TTTGTTTTCGAAATTCAAACACTTGAACTGCAAGTTCCATTAATTCATTATTATTTGTCATTTGGTCACCTCTGATTGAGGTTCACTTATCAAATATACTTTGGGATTTATAGGACCTGTTTTATTTCTTGGTTACACAAAAACAATTCCCCCTTTCCGTACCATCTTGATTTTGGTCACACTGTTACTGACACAGACGATAGTGGTATTGCCGCAATAAGAAATGCTCGGTTTAAGAAAATATTCTGTGAGGGATTCGTAGCAAGTATACCAGGACTTGTTATCGCTCTTATTTCTGTATTTTTATGTAATTAGAAAGTTTACTGTCACATCCTTGTATCCGATAAGCTCAGCGTTTGATCTTTCTTCAGTTTGCCTTTTTTAAGGAAATTACCGTCCCACCAGCTTTAAGATTATCCAAATAATCGCTCCATGCTTGCATCATGTTGTGACGTTGGGCTAAGTGAGCCGTTCTATTGTAGGCTCTGCCATTTGGATCACGAACGGCATGGGCGAGTTGATGTTCAATGTAATCGGGTCTGAATCCTAAAACTTCATCCAGAATAGTTCGGGCCATAGCTCTAAACCCATGCCCAGTCATTTCGTCTTTAGAAATCCCAAGGCGTCTTAGGGCAGATAAAACAGCATTGTCGCTCATGGGACGTTCAGATGACCTTGAACTTGGGAATACATATAAACTTGTCCCAGTGAGCGGCTGAAGCTCTTTTAGGATGGTAACAACTTGGGTTGATAGTGGAACAATATGTTGTGAATTGGTTTTTGTAACTAGATACGACCATTCTTTTTTTTCTAAATCAAAATCTTGCCATTTTGCTTTACGAAGTTCACCAGGTCTAACAAAAACCATGGGTGCGATTTTCAAGGCGCATTTGACAATGAAAGTACCTTGGTAGCCTTCAAAGGCCCTTAATAACTCACCAACTAATTTTGGATCAGTAATTGCGGGGAAATGAGTTTCCTTGGTTGGCGGAAGGGCTCCTCGTAAATCAGTCGTTGGATCACGATCAAGTCTACCAGTAGCCACCGCATATCTGAAAATTTGACTACAGTTTTGTAATATACGATGTGCGGTTTCCAAAGCTCCTCTTTCTTCCATTCGTCTTGCACAGCCCAAAACATCTTGAGGGTTGATCTTAGAAATTGGCTTACTGCCAAGCCAAGGAAAAATATCCCGTTCAAGCCGTCTGAGTGTTCCTTTTTGATGATTGGCCGACCAGTTCTTTCCATGCTTAGGGAGCCATTCACGAGCGATGACTTCAAAAGTATTTTCTGAAAGAGCAATTTCATTAGCATTAGAAATTTTTCGGTGTTCACTGGGGTCAATTCCTTCAGCGACTTGTTTTCGATATTCAGTTTTTAATTCACGAGCCCGCTTTAATCCGATGTCAGGATAAACGCCGACAGAAATTCTTTTTTCTTTACCAAGAAATCTGTATTTAAACCGCCACCATTTACCACCTTTAGGTGAGACTTCTAAGTACAAACCACCCCCATCAAAGTATCTTGCGGCTTTAATTTTAGGCTTTAGGTTCTTAATGGCACGATCTGTAAGCATTGGGGGCAACTCCATTTAGGGCATCTCAGTTGCCCCCAGAAGTGCCCCTTGGCAGGCATAGATGTCAACAATTTAATTCGGACATTGCTGGATCAATTAGCCCTTATATATATGATTTTATTGAATAATTCGGTATTTTGCGGGATCTCTTTAAATTCTCAAATGGTGGAGGCGGGGGGAGTTGAACCCCCGTCCGCAAGCGTTCCACAGTAAGGCCGGCTACATGCTTAGTTTGTTGTTTGGGATTCGGTTCGCGGACGTTAACAAACAGACTTCGTTGAACCTAGCCTTAAAGGTTTTAAATCGACCAGTTTAAAGCGCCCGGTGGATCGAGGTTTCTAAAGGTGACACCAGATTCCCCACACGAAACCAAAGCGAGGGCTGATGACTAGCTGATATTAGGCAGCTAATAAGTTGTCGTTGTTTCCAACTACATAGTACATGTTTTTAACGAGGTCCTCATGCTCCCCGGCATGCTCCTTATGCTTCATCACCCACGTCGAAGCCATTACGCCCCCAGTAAGTTATGCTACATAATTAACGTTTCAATATACCACACTTTTGACAATGCATGGGTTTATTTTTTGTTTTAAGGAATAGTATTTTTAAAGCACGACAAGTGTGACAAGGATTTCGCCAAGATTAATCATCCCCAATTCTTTTGCGGCCGCTTTTGAAAGATCAATGATCCGTTTTTTTGCGAATGGCCCTCGGTCATTTATGGTTACAATGACAGACTTACCAGTAGTTTTGGACATTACTTTAACTTTTGTACCAAACGGAAGTTTTCTATGGGCCGCTGACATAGCATTCATATTATAAATCTCGCCGCTGGCGGTCTTACGGCCATGGAATTTATCCCCATACCATGAAGCACGACCTGTTTGATAAACAACACCGGTGTCAGATCTGTTTGAAATTACACAACCCAAAAAATTAAAAACTACGAAAGACAAAAACAAACGTAAAAGGAAATCTTCTTTAATAATTATGTTCATTTGTGACCAGTGTGAATTTGTAAATCATTTCATTGGAATCATTGTCATCTAAACTAATTATTAATAAAAGTCAGCAACCGGAATCTAATGAACTTATTAATTAAAGTCAGCAACCGGAATCTAATGAACTGACTTTAATTAAACTATTAAGTTTAAAGCATACCCTGTGTCACAAGTTATGCTTAAGCAAAAGACTTAAACCTGGGCATACCCACCATCGGCCATAATGTCGGCACCGGCAATGTAACTTGAGTCCGAGCTTGCCAAAAATAGAGCAACGTTGGCCATCTCTTGGGCTGAGCCAAATCTCTTCGATGGCACTTGAGCTTTCATCTGTTCCCCAAAGGCATGAACATCGGCAGCAGCCATACCCATTTTACTATAAATTGGAGTTTCAATGGGGCCTGGTGACAAAACATTAAATCTTACGTTTGCTACTGGAATTTCGGCCGTCCAAGATCGGGCAAAACTTCGAACGGCAGCTTTTGTCGCTGCATAAACAGACGCCCCAGCAATACCTTTAATATTTACTGTAGATGCATTTAAAATCACAGAGCTTCCAGAGTTCATAAATGGTAAAGCTTTAGCGACAGTGAAATAAAGTCCACGAACATTAGTATTGAATTGGTTATCAAAAAAATCGGGGTCTACTTCGGTAGTAGGTTTAAAAAGTGCGACACCTGCGTTGGCAAAAAGAATGTCGATACCCTTATATTTATTTTTTATTGTCATGAAAAGTCGATCTAATTCTTCAATTTGGCTTACATCGGCTTGGATAACTTCAAAATGTTCACCCAACTCTAACTTAGCCTTGGTATAAGTTTCTTGGCTACGAGCTGTAATAATAACTTTAGCGCCTTGATCTAAAAAAGTTTTAGCTGTGGCTAAACCAATGCCTGAGTTTCCTCCGGTGATGACTGCAACTTTTCCTTTTAATTTATCTTTTGACATGATCTCTCCTTAAGTCTTTGTGGTTAAACTAAACTAAACTAAACTAAACTAAACAGAACTATACAAAGCTGAATCAAACCTCATTATATTGAACTGATTGGTTCAATATAATGAGATTAGAATTCTGGGCAACAAAAATTTGAACCGATCGGTTTTTTATGCTAGATGTTATTTATGGGTCGAAATAAATGTTTTAATAAAGAAGATGTCATCTCCAAATCAGTGCAATTATTTTGGCAATTAGGCTTTTCCGAAACAAGTTTAGCTGATCTTGAAAAAGTGACTGGCGTCAACAAATCGGGTCTATATACAGAATTTTTAAATAAAAATGATCTATTTGCTCAGTGTGTGGCCTGGTATTCAGCCCATTGTGGTATTGATAAAATTCTTTTACAAGAACCTTTGGGTGAAAAAAATCTGGAAACTTTTTTATTATCTGGCACTCATTCGACATCACAAAAGGGATGTTTTATAGCTAATTCCATACGTGAATATTCAATCTTACCATTAGAAGCAAAAGATGTAATAGCTGCACACAACCAAAATACCCATCACAGCCTTGTTAAAAATTTAAAAGCTTACATAAAAAATAAAGATTTAGACGCCCTAGCTTCGCTTATTTTAATTTACAAATCGGGTTTAGCTTTAAGTTTAAATATGTCCGAGATACCTAAATTAAAAAAACAAGTAGCTTATTTTTTGAAAGGTTTAAAGTCAGAATAAAGTTCTTAGACTTAAGAAAAATACTGGGTCACCACCCATTTATGGATGAAATAACTTAAGCCTAAAAGCAATATACCTATCACATAGCAAAACCAAAAATTTAGCTTTAACCGCTCTGCTAGTAAAAATGGAATAAAAAATAACATCGTCCCAGGAATGCCAACAAAGATGCTTTTTGCCAATAGAAAGGTCGAACCCAGCTCTTGGTTTTGCAGTTTAGAAAGGCCTAAAACAATCATTGTCGATAAAGGAAGGGAGATGATAAAACCCCCTAAAATCGGGTTGGTTTTTGCGATCCAAAGAACCAGTGTTAAAAGAACAGAAGTGAAAACTAAATTGATCAAAACTGCAGACATAAAGGCCCCCAAATATGAAAGCTCAAAGTATCAAGGCTAAACCTAAAAAAATAGTAAAATCTAAAACCACAACACCCAAATTTTCAGAACAGACATTTAAATATTTTGATCTGGCCAAAAAACATAAATTTAAAAAAGAGTGGTTTGAAAAGAACCAGGCCATGTATGAGGATCATGTTAAAGTACCACTAACTCATTATATTCAGCTTTTGAAACTTGAGCTTGGTCCAGAACTTAAACGTATTCCTATCGACACTAAAAAGATCACAAGGCCTTTAAGACCGTCGAATAAAGCTCAGGATCTGGGTTGGCTGAAAGACCATACACACGTGACACTTTGGGAGAACAAAACATCCATCTTTGAGTGGAATCCTGCCATTCATTTTCAGCTGGGCACAAAGCCAGATGATAATCTTATAGGTGTTGGTTTATATATGGTGTCTAGTCGACAGATTTATAAGTTTAGAGACGCTGCATTTACCGATTATGTGAATCTTGATGAAATTGTTGAGGATAAAAAATTTATATCCCGCTGGGGGCAAGACTTTGGGGAAAAATACAAACGCTTTCCAAAGGGCTATGAACAAGATCATCCTGCCGCTAAGTATCTTTGGTATAAACAATTTTATGTGGGTCGAAATTTTACTAGAAAACAAGTCATAAGCCCTAAATTTATTCCGAATACGATTGAAGATCTTAAACTAGCTATGCCTTTTTTTCATTGGATCAGAAAAGCTGTGGGCACTTATCAACCAAAAATGGACTAGTATAGCGACAAATTTATTTGTCTCGTCACTAGACCATTGTCTAATGCAGAATTATCAATTGTTAGGTTTTGTTTAGGAAAAAATTAAGAAAATCAGTAATTTAATCTATAAAAACAAAATATGTGGATAACTCTGTGTAACTTTGGGGATAAACAGGTCTTAATTAGTACCTTGTTTCACTATTCTATGGCCGAGGTCCAGGGACATTAGTTATCACTTAGATAACCTATTCTTTTTCGCTAGCTAGCCCGCGCTTGGGTTTAGCACTAGCTTTTTCGCTGGCAATTCCACGTTTTGAAGCATTGGGTTTGGACTTGGCTTTAAACTCGGCTAATTGCACATCGCTCATATCGCTCTCGTAAGATTTTCGACTTGCTATATTACCACAGGCATTGTCATAGGGGTGCTTTACACTGTGGTTCACCCAAATCAAATTCGAAGACTCATTTTTTAAATTGTCTGCAAACTCTCCTGTCACTACAGTTGGACCTTTGGTGTTAGCCGGTATTCGTCGAGCACTGGGTTTAAATTGAGGGTTAGAATTTTCAGGAATAGCAGAACCGTTAGCTCTTACTAATTGTCGTGTATAAGTGTTAGATTTTTCACTCAGTTCAAAAGTTGTGATAAAAGCACCAAGTAATGTTTTGTTAGCCGTATTCTGATTCCCATGACTGGATACCCCTTTAGATCCAAAAACTACCGGTCCAGAGGCTTTAACTGAGTTTTCTTTCACATCAATCAAATGACAGCGACTGTCTGTACTAACGATTTCGTTTAGATCACAGATTACAAATTTATCCTTATTAGGTTTAAGCTCTGTATCATGCAAACAACCAGTTTGATCTTTTAAATCGCGAGCCACATCCATTGCACTTGACATTAAAGACGCTGAAAAGTTTTTTTGGCCCATAGCTCGAAGTAAAAATTTTTCTTGAAAGGCTTCGGTGGAATTTAACATGCTAAGTCCTAAAACAAGGATAGCAAATATAACATTGATCTTCATAGAGTCTCCTGATCTTTTATAAAAAAACTAAACAGCCCTTGTCACAGCCTATTTCAAAGCCATTGCACCAAAGACACTCTTTATTCTATCTGGAAGTTCATTCTATGAAAGTCTAGTTCCCTTGAAAAAACGCCTTTAGCCCAGCAAGCCCCTTAAGACTATTCCACGGATGAACAAATCCTATATTTTTTTGGCACTAAACTTGGATTTACAATTCAATACTTAAATTTTTAAGGACAAGCTATGAGCCATTCGTTTCTATCACCATTAAAACATCAAAAAGCTTTGCAAGTGACAATAAGTTTTGCACTTGTGTTTTTTAACAGTAATTTTAGTCAAGCCCAGGATGCACACATTACCCCGGGGGATAGTTGGTCTAGAGCTTTATTTGTAATCGATGTATCTGGCCCTAAAGGTGGTGATGGTAAGGATGGTGTGTCCTATGAGGGGCAAACAGCAGCCGGTGGAAGCAGTGGCTTTCCAGGATCAGCTGGAGATGATGGTAAAGATGGCCGTGATGGGGGTGATGCCACAAAACCCAAAGAGGGAACTGATGGGGGTGAAGGTGATTTATTTTTTGCAATACCAGAAAACGGCACTTTAGGTTTAATAACCATAGACGGTTACCTTGCTCCTGTGGCAAGCGGACGAAGAGATCTAAATAAAGTTCAAGTTATTTTGGATTCCAAAGGATTTATTCGTCCTGTGTCTCGAGGGGGGCAAGGGGGCATAGGTGGCTATGGGGGTTACGGCGAAAATGGGGGCAGTGGTGGTCGTGGCGGTGATGGTATAGGTAAACAAGATGGTGGCAATGGCGGCGATGGAGGTAACGGGGGCGATGCGGGTAAAGGAACCAGCGGGGCTAAAGCCGGTCAAGGTGGTAAACTAAATTTAGGTATACCCTTTGATCAATTAGGGATCGCCTGGGCACTTGATCCAAATGTCAACGGAGGCCTTGGTGGAACAGCGGGTATGCATGGTCGACCAGGTTCTGGTGGTGCTGGCGGTTCAGGGGGTACGGGGGGAACTTACACTGAAGAAGAGGAACATTCCCGAACTGATAAAGATGGCAATAGAGAAACTTATAAAGTGTCAGTCCCGAAACAAGCTGCAAGCGGTATTAGTGGTTCCAGCGGCAATAGTGGCAGTGAACAGACCGAAGTTTTACGCCAAGGTGAAGATGGCAAGCAAGGCCAAATTGTTTGGTATTACGTTGACGAAAAAGGCGAGAAGATTTTTGCAGATCAAAGATTTCAGCTCAACTTAGTTGGATTTAGATTTAAGGATTTAAATTCAGGCCATGAACCTGATGGGGTTTTTGAACCTGGAGAGCAAGGTTTAATCGAACAAATTTTTGTTCAAAACAACGGGCTAATGCCAACACCCAAAGGTGCAAAAACAAGAATTTTAATTACAAGCGGACCTTATGTTATTACTGAAGAGATTGAAATTGATTTACCAGAAGGTCTTCAGCCCGGTGAAGTTCGCTTGGTCAAAGATCATTTAGGAAATGAGCTTAAGATTCCATTTAATGTTAAAAACTTTGCATTTAGTGTTCCTGGCACCCAAACTTTTGTGGCTGAACAGATGATTAAGCCTATAGGTCTTGCCGATGTGGCGGGAGTAGTTCGGCAAATTCCTGAATTTAATCAGCATGAAATGGGATCACGAATGTTCACCATTCAATTCCCAATTAGGCTTGAACCTATTCAAACACCTCCAAGTTTGGCTCGAGGTGAAGCGGCTAAATTTATTTTAAGAATCACCAATATTTCCGATCAAGATTTTGGCTCTGAGTCTGAAATTAAACGACAGCTTGAGTATTTTATTAGGCGAAATGGTGGAGACCTAAAAGCTGAAGATATTGAATTATTTGATCAAGCTGGTCAGCCGTTAAATTATGCCGGCGGTTTCTTAAATAAAATTGCTAATTTGAAAGCTAAAGAATCTAGAATTGTGGAATTAATTGTGGGTGTAAGTGGTGCTGCCGAATCCTATCGTTCTGCAGTGACAACAGCCACATTATCTATTGATCGATTGGGAACTCAAAATGGTGAGGGTCTGACGCCCATCCAAAGACCTGTCCAAGTTTTAAATGTAGCCGATGATTATTTTTATACCCCTGATGCAGATTTTTTACTTGTTACCAATCATGGCATGTCCAGAGACGCCTATACGGCTTGGAAAGCGCTAGCTGAAGACTTACAAACCTCAATTGATATTTGGGATCTTTCTTATAAGAATTTTATTCGTTTCATGCAAAATTTAACTTCTGAAAACCAACTAGAAACACAACAGGATGGATACTCGGAATTTAACTCGTCTTTGGCCAAAGACTTTGCAGGTAAAACGATTATTCTTTTAGCCAATGAATTTGGCGACACTTCGGGACAAAATCAAGGTCAAGCTTTGAATGTTTGGAACTATATAAAAATTCAAGATCTACGAAGAGCCGCGGTTAGATATAAGATTAATATTTTAATTTCTAGTCCTAACAACGAAGTGAAAAACCTATTAGACCTAGTGTCACCAGAAGCTGTTGACGAAAAACGAGTAGACTATGCGACTTTAAAAGAGCTCTACAAGGATGAAGCCACAAAAGAAGCCTTAAAAAATGCAACTGTAAATGGGGCCGACTATTGGGAAGTAGGGATAAACGCACCTGTTAAAACATGGCGATACTTTACAAGCCCGAGTGTTAAATATTTACAGCGACAAGGGCAGAAATTATTTAATTTTGCAACCGGTGTAAATCCGGATGCTGATTATCAAGTGGTCCATAATTTTTCAGGCGAAGTGATTCAGCGCCACGGCGTACTTTGGAACATTGCGTGGTTCGGGACTACTTACAGAGAAGGTGATTTAACAATCTTAAGATCAACGAATCATGATACGGGTCATTTGGTCACATCAAAACAAGAGGAGTGGGTTTTAAATAGTAAGGACTTTATTTTAAGTCACGAAAACATTCTTAATGTTCTACTTGTGCGAAGCTTTGAACGAAATTTTACACAATTTGAAAGTTATATTTCTAGGTATGATCAACTGACCGCGAAACAACAAGCTTTAGTGCCCATTTTAGCCGAAGCTATTTTAAAAATGCTGGTGTTAGAACAAGTGTCACTAAGGTCAAGACTAGGGTATATGTCTGGTTCTCGAAGAGCATTGTCTCAGCGTTTAAAATACCTAGATTTTTTATTTTCACATCCGTTTGCTATTAATGCGAACACACCAGAGCCGGTGTTAAAAATTGTGATGGATTTGGTGTTAAATCTGCAAGTCTATTCTGTAGGGCAGCAAAAATGGTGGGAAAAGTGGTTACTTTTAAGTGCTACTAAAAATTCTAAAATTTCTAATTACACAAAATCTAAAGCCAGAGACTTAATGCTGAAATGGTTCAGTCCAAGATTTACAAAAAAAGAGATTGTGCAGATGATGCGAGAGTCGCTAGCCCGAAAGAAATTTTTGCTCAATGGTCGATATTATTATCTAAAAAATAATAAATCTAAAGCGACTTGGGCCGATTTAACTTTAGATCGTGTGCAAGTGGAAGATCTTTTAAAAGATGACCCACGATTTGAAACTTTTATATCCCAAGAGCAGTTCGATGCTCGTATGGCCGAGTTAGCTGCAAGAGATGCTTCGGTTATTAGTTCTAGTGAAACCGCTCAAGTTCAAAGAGAGTTGATGAAAGTGGACAATCCTATGTTTTTAAACCGAGTTATGGCCATAGCCAGCAACTCTTCCCCTGAAGCCTCTTTAGTAAACCTACAAGGTTTAGTTCCTGCAGCTACAGTGTCCTTGGCCCCAGTGCCTGAAATACCACTTCGATACCAGGGCCAAGTTCAAGAGAATGAACTTAATATTTGTTTACAATTTTTATCCAAGACTAATCTTTAAAAATTTGCCTTGGATTGTGACAATTTAAATTTTTCATCCTTTATTGCGCCTTCGACGGATTATAATACGACTTCAGGCTTATGCAGGCGAAAAATGTAAATTGTCGCAAAAGTCTTATTTAAGTTAGCCCTTTTCGATACGATTTGTAACGGGAAAGATTTGAAACTGAACTTGATAAACGCGGTCTCCAGAGGATTGCTCGCGCTTCATTAAAAGATTTTTAAGTAAAGTTTTTCTAAATTTGCGGATTTCAAATTTTGTCTCTTCAAACTCTTTGGCGGTTAAGGCCATAGAAAAACTGCCAAGGTCACGGTCTTTGGGCGAGTCGCTGAACAAAGATTCAAGCGCAAGTAACAGCAAATCGGATTGAATTTTTTTGATTACATCTAGGGGAATATCATTTGATAAAGTATTTTGTCCTGGTGATTTTTTGTAAACAATTTTACCATCATCGGACGCACTTAAAATAATGGCTTTATCATGAACCAGCTCGTCCAAGCAGTCTTGCAGTTCGTTCATTTTGCATTTATCCCCCAGCAAAGCTTTGAACTGCTCTATCGAGTACTCGCCACCCATACCTTCACAGATCGAATATAAAATAACTTTTAACCAATGAGGCGTTTTTATCCCAGCGACACTTTTGGCTCGATGTTCAGATAATTTTTGTAAATAATTATATCGCTCTTTGGGTTGTGTGGCTTGGTTATAAAAAACCAAATAAAGAAATTCAGTAGCGTCGTCTTTACTTAGATTTAAAGCTTTACAAAACTTGTGTACACCCTCTTCGGATAAATTTCGTTGGCGTTCAATCACAAGTTTTAAATACTGCGGACTTTTTAAGTCGGCGGCGGCCGCGAAATCACTAGAAGAGTATTTTCGAAGTCCTAATTTTTGACTGCGTTTAAATTTTAAAAAATCGGCCAGATAAATTCTATAATCAATATAGGTTGATAAGATTGGCGGTTTTGCCTCACTAAGATTTTTTGCTAGATTAGGATTAGGATTAGGTTTTGGGGCTTTGGTCTCTATAGGTCCAGAGGGATCTAGCATTTTGGTTACAGCCACTTCACTTGTAGTTTTTTTATTTTCTATTGTGTCGCTCATATGAGTCCTTTAAGTGATTAAGATGACTGAATTTTTTTAAAACAAAAAAGCGTAAAATGTAAGTTTATTTTTTTAACTTAAGCTCACTATACGACTGAAGGGTTAGAAAAATAAAGCTCTGATTCAGCTGCTAAGAAGTCAGCTTCGAACTGCAGTTGATTTAGTTTTTTGTTAAGAATTTTATAATTTGGACAAAAGCTCTCAACTAGGGTCCAGAACTTGGAGCTGTGGTTGGGATGCTTAAGATGGCAAAGCTCATGAATGATGACGTAATCAATAAGCAATGAATCAAACGCAATTAGCTTCCAATTTAAATTTAAGCGACCCTCAGATGAGCAACTGCCCCAGCGGGTTTTTTGATTTCTAAAAGTCAAACTTTTAGGAAACAATTGCAGTTTTTCACTTAATATTCGTAAGCGCTGATTTAAATGGGTCACTGCCATGTCATAATAAAATTTTTTTAAGTGTTTTTTTAAAAGGTCTTGCTTTTCTGTTTTAGCTTTTTGGTCCCAATGTAAAGGATAATAAAAAATCAATTGATCTAAATCCATTTGTAAAAAGGGTTTTTTAAAATCAGCAGATTCTATTTTTAATAAAAACTTTTCACCTAAGATGGGAAATGATTCCCCATTTACAAAGCGCTTCATTGGAAATTTATCTTTTAAAGTCTTAAATTTCTGTTTGCAGTTTTCAATCCAAAGTTTATGTTCAGAAATTTCTTTTTTAATTAAATCTATGGGTCGATTAAGAGGCGCAATTACAAAAATGGTGTCATTGGGTTTCACATAAAATCGAATATGTCTTAAGTAGGGTTTCCGATGGACAATAAGGGGCATATCAAAAATCGATTCTTCGGTCCCCAATGGTTTTGCAGTTTCAGGACTTGTGGGCTGGGTTTTAATAAGTGGTTTTTCATCTAAGAATTTTAAGGGACCCAAAAGATCTTTATTTTTATAAGTCTCCTTAACTTTATTTACATTTAAAAAATCAAAAAGACTTAATTGGATTTTTTTAAAATATTCTGAATCTCGGCTCAAGTGCGATATGTCCTATTTAGGTATGGCGCGTGCTTACTTTAAGATTCTCTAAAAAAAATGGCGTATATTCAAGTAAGAGGTGCTAATGCGGCTCAATTAAGCTAAATTTTTAAAAATATGAACTGATGCCTAACAATCAGACTTGTTTTGGGGGCCGCTATGAACTAAGTTCATCTGTGCCGGGTCCCATGCAACTTGAGTCCTGTCAATCCCGTCAGGTCTGGAAGGAAGCAGCGGTCCCAGGAACCTTGTGTGATATGGGGTGCTCGGCACTTTCTTTGCTGTCAATTCTTAAAATTCTGGCTATAACATAATTCGAATGTCGTATCAGGTGATTGCTCTTAAATGGCGGCCTAAAACTTTTGACCGCATGATAGGTCAAAATCATATTGGCCAAACTCTTGTAAATGCTCTGAAAAATGGGCGTCTTCCGCAAGCTTTGTTGTTCACTGGTCCCCGTGGCACCGGTAAAACTTCAAGTGCAAGAATATTAGCAAAGTCATTACGCTGTTTAAACGCTGTGGATTATATTCCTTGCGGCAAGTGTTCGGAGTGCATTGATATCACTTCGGGTCGAAGTTTAGACGTTGTTGAAATTGATGGCGCCAGTAATAATGGTGTGGATTCCATTCGTGAACTGCGCGACTCCGTAAGTTTCAGACCCACCATTGGCTCCAAAAAAGTGTATATCATTGATGAAGTACATATGTTGTCGTTAAGTGCTTTCAATGCCTTACTTAAAACTCTGGAAGAACCCCCTGATCATGTGATTTTTATTTTAGCGACCACGGAAGTTCATAAAATACCAAAAACCATTTTATCTAGATGCCATCGTTTTGATTTTAGAAAAGTGGCAACCAAAGATTTAGCGGATCACTTAGAATTTATTTGCACTCAAGAAGCCGTGCCCTTTGAAAAAGAAGCTTTGTGGGCGATTGCTCGACAGGGTGAAGGCTCGGTCAGAGATTCATTCAGCTTTTTAGATCAAGTGATTACTTTCACCGCTGGCAGAGTCACATATGACTCTGTGATTGAAGCCCTAGGTTTAACCGATCGAAGACTTCTTACAACCATTTTGTCAGACATAGTGCGAACTGCGCCTGAAGACTTGCTAAGCCATATGGAAGATATTTTTAAAACGGGGACTGACGTTGGTGTATTTGCCGAAGATTTTTTAGAACAGATAAAAAACTTATTGATTGTTAAAAGCACTGCTAAAGCCAAAGACTTTATTGATCTTCCTGAAACAGAATTGCATATTTTAAGACAAATCAGTCAGGATATTTCAGAAGGTCAAATTCATTTGATCTTTGATATGATGCTAGAGACCACACAAAATTTGATGCGCACCCAAGATCAGCGCACAGTTCTAGAAGTAGGACTGCTAAAATTGTGTCTTTATCCAAAGGTCTTGGACACTCAACCCTTAACGGGCCAGACTGAAAAGCCATTATCGGTTGCTCCACCAAAGGAAAGACGACAATCTGACCCACCTAGTGTAACCCCTGAAATTAAGGCTGAAGCTGTGAAAGCTTCCGTAAGTTCGAATAGCGATGAAAAGGCCGTATCTTCATACAGCGATGAAAAAAATGAAAGCTATGGTTTAACTGAAGAGCAAAAAAAGTGGCATGACTTTGTAGCTAAAGTGAATCGCTTAAATGCAAAAATGGGTGCGGTCTTACAAAACTGTCTTTATGACTTGAAGGGAACATCCGTTTGGGTCGGGGCTTCAGAAAAAATGCTTTTCATAAAAAAGGATTTAGAAAAACCTGATTTTCAAAAAGTACTTACAAATTATATTCGAACTTTTTTGGGTCCTGATTATGTTTTGAAAATAGCAGCTCAGGCCAGCAGCACCAGTGCTACAAAAGTCAAAATAAGTGAGAATTCATTCAACACTAAAGACAATACTTTTGAAGATAGTTTTGTTCAAAGAATGGATGAAACTGTTAATCCTGATCGTGGCGAGATGTTTAATGACCAGCCTCATGTTGCAAATGACAAAACAGCCATTAAAGAGCAAGAAGATATGACAGCTGAAGAAAAAAGGCGTCTAATAGAAAAAATACATAACAGCGAAGCTGTGCAAAAATTAAAGCAAACATTTAAAGAGATTGAAATCGTCGCAATCAAGGAGATGAAGTCATGAAAGGTTTCGGTGGCATGCAACAACTTATGAAACAAGCTAATCAAATGCAAATGAAGATGAAGAAGCTTCAAGAAGAATTTGCATCCCGTGAATTTGTAGCGTCTTCTGGGGGTGGAGCTGTTGAAGTGACCGTGATCGGTGAAAGCCAATTGAAGTCTGTAAGTATCAGCAAAGATGTATTTTCTGAAGGTGATGCTGAAATGCTGCAAGATATGATTGTACTAGCAACCAACGAGGCTTTAACAAAAGCGAAAGACGAATATAAAATGGCCACCGAAAAAATTACGGGTGGCATGAATTTACCTGGAATGTAAGTTTAGATGTCTTTAAAGGTTCCTTCTTTACAGCGATTGATAGCCGAGCTTTCAAAGCTTCCTGGTGTTGGTTCAAAATCAGCACAGCGTATGGCTATGAGTTTTTTAAAGTTTAGCACAGCCGATATGGAATCCTTACGACAAGCTTTGAAAGATATTAAAGAGAAAATCAAGCTGTGCAAAGAGTGTTACGCTTATACCGAAGATGACACGTGCTATTTTTGTTCCGAACCTGGTCGGTCTATCCATTATATCTGTGTCGTTGAAAACCCAAGCGATATCGATCGAATTGAAAGTAGTGGTGTATTTAAAGGGCGTTATCATGTGCTTCACGGTGCGATTGCGCCCCTTGACGGTGTTGGACCTGAAAATTTAAAAATCAATGAACTGTTTCATCGGATTGAAGATTTAAAATCTGGTGGTATCCAAGATCTAGAAGTGATCTTAGCCTTAGATGCTGATCTTGAAGGGGACACAACGGCTCTGTATTTATCGCGCGAACTCGCTCGAAAAAATGTACAAGTGTCTAAAATTGCTCAAGGGGTCCCAATGGGTGGGGATTTAGATTTTGTTGATCAACGTACTTTAGGGCGAGCCCTTGAAAATCGTATTAGATACAATCGAGATTTATAATGTCGTTTGTGAACACCAACACCAAAGAGATCCATTGCAAGATTGTCTATTATGGACCGTCGCTATCTGGCAAAACAACCAATATGCAGTGGATTTATCAAGAGGTGCAAGGCAAAAGTAAATCCGAACTTTTTACCCTGCCCACAAGTACAGAGCGCACTTTGTTTTTTGACTTTTTACCTATGGAAGTAGGAACTGTTCGTGGCTATAAATTACGACTGCATCTTTATACGGTTCCAGGTCAAGTCGTGTATGAAGCCAGTCGAAGATTAATTTTAAAAGGTTTAGATGGTCTTGTTTTTGTCGCTGACTCGCAAGCAGAGCGCATGGAAGAAAATTTAGTATCCATGAAAAGCTTGCAAAAAAACTTGCAACAACAAGGTGTAGACTTTAAAAAAATTCCTACGGTAATTCAGTACAATAAACGTGATCTTCCTACGGCTGCTGATCTTGAAGAACTAAAATTAAAACTGAATCCTTCTAGCTGGCCTGAATTTGAAAGTCAGGCTCATGTCGGCATTGGTGTCTTCGACACATTAAAAACAGTCTCTAAAGGCATCATTGCTTCATTAAAAAGTGGTAGAATCTAAAAATAAAATTGCAGCGTAACTTTAAAAAAAAACAAAGCTACTTCCTTCGAATAATCTTTAACTACGGGTTAGAAAGAATAAGATTTGAGCTGTTAAGAAGGGGTACTTGTTTGCGAATTGAGCACAGCGTCTTGAAGGTCTATTTACACCCGAACCATACTAAACAAATGAAGTGGTTAAGATATAATACCTTATATTCCATTATAGTTATTTTGTTTTCAGTACAAATTTCTGCCAAACCTCTTATTAATAGTCATTTACGAACTTGGACTGAGACTGAAGTCAGTGCTCATTTTCTTTCGGGCGCAGATATTGTTGAAATAGATATTACAACTTTAATGGATCCTGAACTTCACAAGATTATGCTCAAGCTACCGCAGTTTTCAGGGCAAATTCTTGCCCTTCACTTAAAAGGTTTTAACGAAAAAAGTATTCCTGAGATCGAAACATTTTTGATGCAGTATAAAAGTCTTTGGCAGCAGTTTTGGTTTTTTTCAGGAGATACAAAGATTGATCTACACATCAAAACAAATTTTTCAATAGCCTATATTACAAGATCCACAAAACATGATGTTATATCGTGTTTAAGTTTTGGTCTTGAGGATGATGAAAAATTTCTTTCACATTGTATCAACAAGGACCTTTGGGTTCGCCCGTCCATGATGTCCAATAATCTGCAAAAAAATAGAATGAAACAATTGTTGAATAAAATTAGAAATTATGAACAAATGCATTTAGTTCCTCCGTCTTTAATAGCATTAGACCAAATTGATAATATGGATTTATATTGTGAATATGTTCCAGATTTTAGAGCCTTAATCGATGGAATAGTCACTGAAGACTTTAAAGCCATTTTACCAATATTAAATGGACATCAGACTTGTAATTGATAAGTTACTTACTGTTTAATTCAATAGTTTAGTATATCTGCGAAAATTTAAATTAATCACTAGCATTTAGATGATTTGCGATTTCTGAAGTTTCAGTCTATGTTGAAATCCAATGTTTTAAGAGGTTCTATGTCATTAAAACAAGAATTAGTTCAAGAGATCAATACTTTAAAAGCCAAGCACAAAGCCGCGATTTTGTGTCATTATTATGAAGACGGCGATATTCAAGACATTGCAGACCACATTGGGGATAGTTTGTTTTTGGCTCAGATTGGGCAAAAAATCACAAACCCGGTGGTGGTGATGGCTGGTGTTGTCTTCATGGCTGAAAGTGTAAAGTTACTATCGCCGGAAAAAGTTGTCTTAGCACCGGATCTCAATGCTGGTTGTTCTCTGGTTAATGAATCCCCCTTTAAGGCTTACGAAGCTTGGCGAAACCAGTTTCAAGACGCGCTTTGTGTGTCCTATGTTAACTCTAGTATTGAAGTTAAAGCTTTAAGTGACGTTGTTTGTACTTCCAGTAATGCCGAAAAAATTATTGCAGCTATTCCTAAAGATCGAAAAATATTATTTGGTCCTGATAAAAATCTAGGGGGCTATTTAAAACGAAAAACTGGGCGAGATATGGAATTATGGAATGGCACTTGCCAAGTTCATGTTTTGTTTTCAGCACAAAAACTTTTTGAAATAAAAGCTAAATACCCTAACGCAAAAGTGATAGCTCATCCCGAATGTGATGAGCAGGTTTTAAATCATGCGGATGTTATAGGCTCTACGTCTCGGTTACTTCAAGAAGTTGCTAATCATCCTGGGCAACAATTTATTGTTGCTACTGAAATAGGTATCTTTCATGAAATGCAAAAGCAAAATCCCAGCGCTTTATTGATACAAGCTCCGTTTCGTGGGCATTGTGCGTGTAACGAATGCCCGTTTATGAAAATGAATACTTTAGAAAAAATCCGTAATGCCTTAAGAGATTTAGCTCCGCGGATTGAAGTGGAAATAAGTCTTCAAGCTCCCGCTTTGAAGTCTTTAGATAAAATGATGAAGATCACCAACGGCTTAAGTGTTGACTGGCCAGATCGATTTATTTCACCCTTGAAGTAACACCATAGGTATTTGAAAATCATGACCCCAAACTTGATCAAGCATTTTGAGTATATTTCGAAACAGGTCCCTGGGCTTGAGTTTCACTTAAATGTTAAGTGGGCCTCTACATACACTGATCATAGGCTTAATATACGAAGACATCTTTATAAAAAAACCAAAAACAAAATTGTCTTAGACTTAAAGCACATTCCAAAAGCACTAAATATAAAAAATGAATCTGATCAAGTGTATGTCTGTATCAGTCACTGTCCTGTGTTAGGTGGATTTTTGTTAAGTGAAAAACCTATAGGATTTGATCTTGAACAGAAACAAAGATTAAGCCCAGGGTTATTACAACGAATTAGTGATGCTAAAGAACGACAAATTTTACCTCATCAAATTCAGCCAGCGCTATGGACCATCAAAGAGTCAGTATATAAACTTTCTGACACAGCTAATTCTAATATGGTTGGCGTAACAATTTGCGCAAGTGAAGTTGTGCAAGATTTTATTTTAAAAACTGAAAGTGACTTCAATGGCAAAATCTACATAACATGGACATTGCTTGCAGATCCAGAAGACCTCTGTTTAAGTGTGAGTATAGAAAAACCGTAAGGAAAAATTTCTATGAAAAAATTTAATATAAATTTAAGGCAAAGTAAAAATTAAAATTTAAAATAAAAAATTATAAGGAAAAATTATGAAAATCCAATCCATGTTTAAAATAATAAATCTTAGACCTATAACTTTAAATTATTTATTAATATCGATACTTTTAAGTTTTACTTTTCTTAGTTGTTCCCCTAATGTAGCTACCAAAACAGAATCTGCCGCAGAAAAGTTAGCCAAAGTGATTGAAGGATCGCACCGACCTGAGGAAAATAAAGTTCGCGATGTTTATCGAAATCCCCAACAGACTCTTGAATTCTTTGGTCTAAGACCAGATATGACAGTTGTTGAAATTTCACCCGGTAAGGGATGGTATACCGAAATATTAGGACCATATTTAAAAGATAAGGGCGAACTTATTTTAGCTACTTTTGCTAAAAACTCTGAAGTGGAGTATTTTCAAAAAGCTAATAAAGCATTGCAAGAAAAACTTGATGCCCACAAAGAACTGTATGGCAAAGTGACAATGACAACATTTGAACCTCCCCTAATTATGGGTCCCGTTGCACCAGCAAATTCAGCAGATTTATTAATTACCTTTAGAAATGTTCATAATTGGATGCAAGCCAAAAAAGAAAAAGAAGCTTTTCAAGAATTCTATAAAGCCTTAAAACCTGGTGGCATATTTGGCATCGTTGAGCACCGTGAAAAGTTAAGTAAAACCCAAGACCTTGAAGCTAAAAGTGGCTATGTCAGAGAGGATTTTATCATTGAACTTGCTGAGAGTGTTGGTTTTAAATTTGTGAGCAAATCAGAGATAAATGCTAATTATTTAGATTCAGCCAATCATCCAGAAGGTGTCTGGACATTGCCACCCTCTTTAAGGTTGAAAGACAAACAGCGAGCCTATTATTTAAGTTTAGGTGAAAGCGATCGTATGACGCTTAAATTCATTAAAGCTGAGTGATTAGATCATTTACAATACGATCAAAATTATTTTTGTCAGTGTATTTCAAAACTTTCCAATGACCATTTATGTGTTGTAAAATTAAACGAACTTCTGACTTACGGCTCTTAAGTTCATAAAGGCGACCCATTTGACCGTTTTTATGAGCTTTTAATATTTTTAGTCCATCTTCATGTTTAGTTCGAGCAAAACCTAAATTTAAAGCACGAAGTAAAAGCTGAGCCACTTCATTGGAATGATTTAGTTCCTTTAATACAGCTGAAGCAAATTCAACAGAGTAAATTTTTGCATCCTCACCGTCATCCCTCATAAACCTAAACTTGTAAATAACGTCATCTCTTAAGCTCTGCACAGGCTTGGGATTTTGACTAAAAGTAGAATAATTGGCCAAATTGATCTCATCAGGAATCACTTCTTGATTTTGTGATGTTGTGTTTACTGGATTAGAGGACGAAGACATTCGACCCTGGGAGTTAGGCGTTTGATTTCGTCGTTTATTAGCGTTGGTTTTAGGTAATTCTATAGGCGAGTGACCCCACAGAGGACTTAAAATAATAGGTTCAACAGCCGCAAGCTGAGCATTCATGGCCGCGTTTTGAATTTTTTGATGAGCTTCCACTTTAAAAAGACTGACTTGATTTCGTACGGGTAGAAGCCAAATTTTAATAGAGTCTCTAATCATAACTTCAAGCTCTTCTGTTTTAAGGGGCATAGCTGAGCCAAAAAATAAATGCTCAAATAAATCTACAAGATTTCCTAAAAGACTTTTAAAGTCGGCCACATCTGTTAAGAAATTTTCGATAATGGTTAAGCGTTGAGGTCGCGTAAGTTCATAAATTGTCGGTGGTTTTTGATTCAAAATTAATCTTTGAATAAGACTGGTATTTTTAACAGCCGTTTCTTCATAATATTTAAGAAGCAGCTCTCCATATCGATCCAAAATAGCTAAAATGATATTCATGCTGACATCAGAAAATTTGCCTTTTCGCGCATACTCTTCAGCCAGTTTCTCAGGATCAAAATTAAATGTTCTAACAATTCTGTTATAATTTGAAATATAGGAAGCCTCAAAATCTATCGTTCTATCTACAGACGATTCTTGTTTAAGTTGGGCATGCAAAAGTCCTTCGTAACGTGCGATTTCTGCCTGCATGGCAAAATTAGCTTCGAATGCAATCCAATCGCTTTTTAAAAATCGCAGAAGTGCATTGGCAATATGTGGACGACTTAATAGTAATACCAAATAATTGATAAAATTATCTTTTTCAATTTTGGACTTAGGTTTAAAATTAACGACAGGATTAGCTTTTTTAGGTCGCTTAACGTCGGCAAATATTAAACTTAATCCCATAATTTCAGAATCAGAAAAATCTTGGGGCAAATAGGATTTAAAAAAAATAAAGTTATCTTTTACGCTTTCTGCTTTGACTTGGTTTTTTACAATTGAAAGTAAAAAATCAGGAATCTTAATGGCATCTGGTCGATCCGTGAAATAGGCTAAGGGCTGATTAATAGCTTTCAAAGCTAAGACCACTTCCGACCGATCCAAGACACTTAATCCTGCCTTTAAAACGGTTACTCTTTGTCGATTATCCTCTGACATTTGTTGCAGTTGGGATAAAGAGAAGCGGTGTCCGCGTCCGGGCAATTCAATGATATCTTCATCGATCTCAAGATTTGAACCCATTGAGTTTTCAGGTTTCAGGGTCTGGCTAACAATGGATGATGAATTCAAAGCTATAGCATTGCCTAAACTGGCTTTCTTTAAATAGTTCAGACATTGATAGTTTTTTGCTTGAATCGCTACAGATCCCAAGGGCAAAAGACCTAAAAGTAAAGCTTTAAGCAAAAATTTCATAAAGCACCTTAAGCAACAAATCTTCTTAAGCTCAATTGAAATTTCAAAGCCTGTAATAATATTCCAAGTGTATAGATTTTGTTCAAAATTTTTGTGAACTTATAGTCAATTCAATAAGTTTTTAAGCATAGGGTTAAGCTCTATACCTAAAGAATTCAATCCATTTATCCTATAATAAGTTCGTCGACTAAACCATGGTTTAAACTTATTTTAGGTATGACAATTTCGTTGGCCGGCCAAAAGTGTAAAATTCTTTGAATCATTAGTAATGCTGGCAAAACCACTGGGACGTTTTCTTCTTTCATGGCAAAGGCTTTCATAAAATGTTCGGGGTCTAAGTCCATGATCATACCAATCAAAGTAGGGACGTCTTTTCGTAAAATGAGGTCATCTTCAGGCAATCCAAGTAATAGTTTTCTGATTCGGCCAATACGTCGGAAATTGCCTCCAGTGCCCAAAATAATGCTTTTCTTTTTGGGTGGGGGACAGGTTAAAAAAATGTTATCAATTTTATCAAGCATACTATAGTAGTCTTTGCGAAGCTGACCTGTACCAATATCTTCAATTAACCTCAAAGTACCAACGTTTAAACTAGTTACAAAATCAATTTTCTCGTCATTGGCAATGGAAACTTCAAGACTACCGCCACCGATATCCATCAAAAGACTTGAATGTGTTGCCGGAGCAAGTTTTCTTCGTAGTAAACTAGAACTAATGATGCGAGCTTCTTCTTTGCCATCAATCACATCAACTTTTAATTGAAATTTGTCATAGATCTCTTGGACTAACTGTTTATGATTTTTGGCATCTCTAAAGGCACTTGTCGCTATGATTTTGTATTTCCCGACTTTGTATTGATAAAAGTAATCTTTGATCTCTTTAAAAACCATCATCACTTGTTGCATTTTTTCGCTACTGATATGGCCAATTTGAAAGACATCCGTCCCTAACCTAAGAGCAAAACGTTTTTTTAAAATTAAGTTCTGTCGATTTTTAGAATCTAGAGGTTCACCTTTTACTAAAACTACTCGAGTCGCATTTGAGCCAATATCAACAGTTGCTATAATCATGACTTAAATTCCTTGTTGATAGTTAAGTGTATAATGTCGCTTGAGTTCTAATTGAAAATTAGTAGATTTGTTTTTGTCTTTTTGAATACGAATATAAGTGCCGTCTTCATTCATTTCCCATGATTGGGTGTTATCACTTCCAATCAAATCTAGAATCATAGCTAAAGTTTTTTTATGTTCTATGCCTTCGATGGGAGTTAATACTTCAACTCTTCGGTCTAAATTTCGTTTCATCCAATCGGCAGACCCTATGTAATATAATCCATCAATGGCATCTTCTTGGCCATTTCGGAAGTGATAAATTCTTGAATGCTCTAAGAACTGATCCACTAAGGAAGTAATTCTTAAGTTGGGTAAGCCCATGCTTTTCAGTACACAAATGCTTCGAACTGCTAAATGTATGGGAACACCCTGTTTGGCAGCGTCAAATAACAGATCACAGACTTGACGATCTTCTAAGTTATTTAGTTTTAAAATTATTCCTGAAGGTTTACCTTTTTTATGATTGGTAATTTCGTTTGTGATCAAGTGAAGTATCTTGTCACGTAAATTAAAAGGTGCGACTAAAAGTTTATTTAATTTATCGGGGGAGGACTTTCCCGTTAAAAAATTAAACACGTGTACTATATCTTCGGTAATTGCGGGCTCGCAGGTCAAATATCCAAGGTCAGTATAAAAATTCGCGGTGTCGGCGTTGTAATTTCCTGTGCCTATGTGAGCATAACACTGTAAGCCTTTTTCCTCTTTGCGAGTTACTAGTGCCGTTTTACAATGTGTTTTTAACCCAACAATTCCATAGATAATATGGGCACCAACTTCTTCTAATTTTTTAGCCCATGCAATATTATTCTGTTCATCAAATCGGGCTTTTAATTCAATAACACAAACAACCTCTTTGCCGTTTTCAATAGCTTTAATTAAAGCTTTAACTAATCGACTGTCTTTGTTGGTTCGGTATAAAGACAATTTTATCCCAATAACATCAGGATCTTGCGAAGCTTCGACGATGAACCTTTCGGTCGTTGTCGAATAGCTTTCGTAGGGATGATGTAGAAGAATGCTGCCAGACTTAACCATCTTAAAAAGGTCATTAGACACTGGAGCATTTTTAAATTTGGCAGGGGTATATGGGCTCCAGGGTGAAAACTTCAAAGAAGGTCGTCCTGCGCTATAAATTTGACTGAACTCGCCGTAATCCAAAGTAGGAATTTTTAAGAGATAAATATCCCGATCATAAATTTGCAATTCATCTTTAAGAACATCCAACAACCAAGGATCAGGATTAGGTTCACACTCAAATTTTACGGTATGACCAAACTTACGCTCCCGCAGTTCTTCCGAAATCATCTCTAGAATATCTTCGGCGTCTTCTTCATCCCTTTCAAATTCAATGTTTCGAGTTACTCTGAAAAACAATGAGGCCATAATATTAAAATTTGGAAATACCACATGTAACAGTTGTTTAATAACTAGATTAATGTGAATCCAGTTTTGACCCATACTTCTTTCGATAGGTATGAAAGAAGGAAAAAGGGTAGGAATTTTAATACGAGCAAAAGTCATTTTGTTAGTATTTGGGCTTTCAAGTTTAACGGCTAATGAAGTTGATAAGGCCGAGATGTGGGGGAAGGGATGACCTGGATCTACAGCTAAAGGTGTTAGAATTGGTAAAATATTGGAATGAAAGTAGGTTGTGATATTTTCAATCTCTTGAGGGGTAAGATCCTGCCACTCTAAAAAGTGGATATGCTCAGAGGCTAAGGCTGGTTTTAGGCTTTTGTTAAAACAATCCGCAGATCTATCAAATAGAGACTGCACTTCAGTGTAGATATCAGTCCATAATATGTCATTAGTTTGGCTATTGTTCTTTAAAGCGTCTGCCCTTGGAATCGATAAACGCTTCATAAAAAATTCATCAAGGTTACTTTGAAAAATGGTTAAAAATCTTAGTCGCTCTAGTAACGGAATTTTTTCATCTTCAGACTGTTGCAGAACTCGGTCGTTAAAATATAACCAAGCCAACTCTCGATTTAAAATGTGATCCTTGGTTTTTTTCATAAGTACCCGTTTAAACTACATAACAATCCCCGGATATTCAATAATAAGAAAAATTCCTTGTTTGCAATCGTGTTGAATAAAAAGGGCCCATTGATTTTCGATAAGTTTATGGTTTCGGGAAAAGATGGGTTTAAGGATTTAAGTTTGAGCCTTTATATTAGGCAATCACAAAAAGACTAACAGACTTTTGACCCAATCCTAATGGTTCTGCGGTGCTCTTCGAGTTTGCTTTTGTAAAATTCAAACTAGACTTTTTTACTCAACCCATAACCAAGGATGTTTATATGAAAAAAATCGCAGTATTAAGTTTATTGTTCTTGTCGCAGTTTGCACTAGCCAACACTGTTGACGTACCTGCTACTTTTGAAATCATCACAGTTGATGCTTCGTGCAAATCAAACTGTGTTTTAGATGAAACCACTGGCGTTAACAATTGCCGCTACCAAATTTACTTTGAACAAGCAAGTTTTGATCAAATCAATACCCTTAAAACACAGTATGGGTTTAAAGATGTTTGGTTCCCACGTTCACCAAAACAAATCTGTGAAGCTAAAGAGCTCCCTGCTTTTGGCCAAGGAAATGCACCTATCAAAGTTATGGTATATGGTTTAGATCTTTCTAAACTTAGTGAACAATTTTAATAGTAAATAATAAATAATTAATTAATTATTATTTATCAATTATCATACTGGTCCATTTTTATCTTAAGGATGGACCAGTGACCTGTTGTGTTTTTTTAGTTCCTTTTATATGCTTATCTCATGAGCTTTAGTTTAATCTTATATTACGTAGGTTTCTTTTTACTTAACCCAATCTCTTTTATAGTTTATCTCTTCGCCATATTACCAGCTTTGGAACAACTAAAATATGCTCCATCCATTCAAATGAATGGCAATATGTCTAGGCTCCAATTGCTTCCGGTTTTGCTTTCAGTAGTTTTAATCTCTGGTTTGTTTTTACTATTTTCGTATCTGTTCTTGTCAGCTTTAAAAGATATTTCTTTAAATACTTTTTTGCAGCCCAAAAGTTTATATGTTCAAGTGAGCTGTTTCGCTGTGATGGCCATGGTCTTATTTGTTTTTGTTTCGCCACAGGGTGTAGAGGGAAATATTGCTGGATTTATCTTTTTTCCATTCATAGCTTTTGCATCATTAATTTTGGTAGGCCTGCATTTCTTTTGGATATGGAAAGTTGTAATCAAAGGGTAATTTTATGATGGTAATGTTAGCGGCTCTAATTTTTGCAATAAATCCTTTGGTCATGTTGTTTTTAGCCGGCGAATTTGTAACTCAATTCAAAAAAGATAATAATCTTATCTCTAATATAACTGGAACCTATTTTGGAATGGTCATATTGGTGTTTTTTATCTTTGGCTTCCATTTTATAATCTTTAAACTATTTGGTAAAAACCTAAGCTTCGCTAATTACTTTAAGCTACATAAGGACTATTATAACTATATTCCAAATCTAATAAGTTTGATTGCTATGCTATTTTTGTGTTTAGAACTGCAATTTGCCTATCGAAATCCTGCTTATATTCTTCTGCGAAGCTTAGTGACCTTGGCTTTCTTTTTTGGCGTGTATATGTCGTTAGTGCTGTATTTAAATTGGCTTGTAAACGCACCTAAATAACTAACAATTTTTTTTAAACTGATCTGAGCCTTACTTATTTAGTAATATTATTTTTTTTTCAGGCAGCAATCGATTAAGTTTAAATTGTCCTAACCCTTGATATTCACCTTCAATACAAATGTGTCGACCTAATTTTTTTTTAAGCTTAGAATTATTTTTTTCTAAATTACCATGGGTCAGAATACAAAGTTTTTGGCCCGCATCAAGATGATAAGCTTTCTGTATACTAGCAGAGGAAATGTTACATTTGTCTAAAAAAAAGAGTTCACTTTTATTACGCTTCAATATCCCGCATCTAATTTCTAGTGATGAAGTTACAGTGTCACCATGTATTTTAAAAATGCAAAAGGTTGAAATGTAAACAAAAAGCAAAACGTAGGAAAGAATTTTACAAAAAGCAATATAACTTAAAAAGAAACTTACTTTATTTGAAAACAAAATATTCTCCAGAGTATAAGCACTTTTTTTTGTATTTTAAAATAATCCTGAACTAAGTATATACTATGGATAGTTGTATCTCCAAAGTTAAAATAAGAGGAAACAATACATCTTTTATTAAGCCTTCGCACTTTCTTACAATTAAAAACCAGACCCATTTGATTCGTGCTACAAAACCATTGAAACTGTCGTAAAACTACAAAACTTTACTGACCTTGGACCTTCTGGATATTAATCACTAGATGACCCCTGCACGTTAAATAATTTGGCAAACTCCAATGGTGATATTGTTGGCTTAGCAGGAATCTCATTTGAAAGGGGTAACATCTGCGTCCTAGAATTTGATCCATCAAAGACTTTAAATTAAGTCTAGAAACCATGACTTGATCTGACAGTTGCCCTATTTGTAGGTATGAAAATTGTATGTCAGTTTAGGTGTTCACACAGTTTAGGTTTTAATTTAGTTATTCTATAAAAAAGAATTCTATTTATTAAGATTTTATTTTTTTGATCCAAGTCTTATTAAATTATTTTATACTCAACTTTCTTTTCTTTAAATTAGAGTAGATTTAAATCTAATCTACTAAATAAAATCCTACGCCACTTCATTCGATTATATTCTAATCCACTCAATTTACTTTTCTATTTTTTTAGAAAAAATAAATACAATCAAAATTTTTATCCATTTCTTTTCTTTGCATTTCACTTCTATTTTGTTGTTCTGTTCTGTTATGTTTCCCTTTCCTTTCCTTTTCTCTATTCGCTTTGCCTCTTCTCAATTTTAAAATTTATTACATCGCTAATAAATTTGTCGCAATTTTCTATCGGGTTAATATCGTAAAATAAAATTGCTATTAATCGATATAAGCCGGAAAATAAATTTTAAAAATTTATATTTTCCATTTTTTTCTATTATAATAATTTAATTTTTTATTGCATATTTAAACAAATATTATTATATTGCCCCAATGCAATTAACACTATTGTCATCTAAAGAATTAAAAACTTTTTCAAATCTTAAACATGGCGGTAATAGCTCGCTTCGAAAAAGAAAAATGAAGCGCCCTTTGTTGCCAAATAAACTTACCCATGTGGTTTTCAAATCTTCAAAAGCAAAAAATGATTTAAGTTTTTATAAGTTTAAATTGCAAGTGCAAAACTTGTTACACGAAAGAGCTAAAAAATATCAAATTGAAATTTTAGATTTTGTTAATATGGGAAACCATTTACATTTAAAAGTAAAATCAAAAAATTTAGTGAATTTTAGGAATTTCCTTAGAACATTTCCTGCTTTGTTAGCTCGTTTAATCACAAAAGTTAAAAAAGGATTTAAGTTTGGGAAATTCTGGGACTGTTTAGTTTACACCCGTGTACTTTTGTCAAAATTCGAAGCATTAGGTCTAAAAGGTTACTTTAACGCCAATCGTATTGAAAGAAGCCAAGGTTATATTGCAAGAGAACAATATATTCGTAATTTAAATCTGCGACTCAGCCAGATAAAAAAATCAGCCAAAGATTATCTGCTAAAGAGTTGATTTGTATTCAAAGTTTTTGTGTTTTTAGATTAATTCAAGAAATTAAATCCAATAATCAGGCGTTATCATAAAGCAATCCTAAAGGCACTTTCTATGAACAATCCTAGATTCGTTTTCATAGAATATCTCTACAAGAACTTTAATTAACCACGTTTAGAAAAATGGTTTATACAACGATTGAAGATCTGCAATCGTACTTATATGAATGGTTGAAGGTATAGTAATGTGAGATCCCACCAAGAAAAAAAGTGTAATGGAAGAGCACCGATTTTCGTTAAAGGACTCGATCAAAATTGTAAATTAAGTCTTCGCCAATTTGGCAGCCAAATCCTAAGTTCTGAATTGTTTCTGAAAATGTCATCTTGTTTCCATCTTTAGAAAAAGTAACTTTGCGGTTATCCGTGCATTCAGATTCGATAGCATTTACGTTATTGACATGATCGACAAAACTTTTAGAGCATTGACCTGCAGCATGAGCTTTGGGTTTACAAAATACAACTTCGTCAGCAAAGATTTGTTCAATAAAGCCAATTTTTGAAATTGTACAACCAGCTTCAACCCATCTTAGGCTATGAGTTTTGGTATCTAAGTTTATAGACATTGTTACATTATCAATAGCTTCCCAGTTCTTGGCACTTTCACACTTTCTTGCCGTTAATAACCAATCCCCTTCAATGGTTTGAGATAAGCCAGTTTTGGGGTTTAAAAGACATAGAACTGATAAGGCAAAAAGTACTTTAAATTTAGACATTTTAATTTCTTCCTTGGATTTGAACAATTTAATTTAATAACTCAATTCACGGTTAACTAGTATTAGTTTTAAAATCAAGCTTATTTAAGATATTTAGTCGTTTATATTAGCGTTTATAATTACTTAGCTTAAGTTTTACAAAATGGATTTGTGTCCAGGGCCTTGTTCTTTATAAGCTATTGTGTATAAAAAGTAGTAGTTAATTTACATTATTACTTTAGATCTATTATTAAAAATTAGATTCAGTTTTAAAAAATTGTGTCTACCGAAGTAAAAGCGATGATCAAAAAATTCTGATCAAAGTGTCAGGAGGAGCCATGTCTTTGTCTCAACAAACAGAACTTAAAGTTAAAGAGCAGCACCCACGTACTTGGGACAATCCTTTAGGTCTTGATGGTGCTGAATTTTTAGAATTTGCGGGGCCAGAGGCCAAAAATCTTCACAAGCTTATGGCTCAGTTGGGTTTTACTAAAGTGGGTGTTCATAAAACACAACCTGTAACTTTATACCGTCAAGGCGGGATTCAATTTATTATAAACGAAAGCCCCGAAAGTTTCGCGCATGACTTTATGTCGTCCCATGGTCCTTCGATCTGCGCTTTAGCCTTAAAAGTTGAAAATGCTGAGCATGCTTTTCAGCAAGCTATTCAACGTGGTGCCACGGCCTATATCAACCGCCGAGATACAGGTCGATTTCCAGCCATATATGGCATTGGTAATGCCGTGGTTTATTTTGTCGATCGGGATTCAGATAAAATTTATAAAGATGATTTTAATTTTGTGGCTTCTGATGAAAAACCCAAAGGTTTTGGGTTACGATACACTGACCACATGACCAATAATGTACCGGTCAGTGAAATGCAAAAGTGGTGTGATTTTTATGAACGGATTTTCAATTTTAAAGAAACCCGTTTTTTTAATATTAAAGGAAAAACCACAGGCTTAATTTCTAAAGTCATGAGTTCTCCATGTGGTAAGCTGGCTATACCCATTAACGAACCTACGGATCAAAAGTCCCAAATTCAAGAGTACCTTGATGAATATCATGGCTCGGGCATCCAGCACGTAGCCCTTGGTACAGATAACATTATTGCATCAGTCACCCAACTAAGGGCCCAAGGGATTGAATTTTTGGATGTGCCTGATAGCTACTATGACATGCTTAAAATCCGATTGCCGCAAGTGACAGAAGATATTGAAGCTTTAAAAAAACTTAAAATTATTGTAGACGGAGATCATAAAGGCTATTTACTGCAAATATTTACTAAGAATTTATGCGGTCCCATTTTTATTGAGATCATTCAAAGAAAAGGTCACGACGGCTTTGGTGAAGGGAATTTCCAAGCGCTGTTCGATGCCATCGAACGAGATCAACGGGCCAGAGGATATTTAGATTAATATGCACCATTATTCTCAAGGGAAAGACCCACTTCGCCAAGCTCATAAAGCCATTCCTGAAGATCATATCGAGGAAGAACAAGGATTGTCTGGATTTTTTGGACCAGTCTCCCATCTAGTTAAAAAAAACCCAAGCACTCGTTGGACTCATATTAATGGTCCTTTAAAACCAAGAATGTATGACACTGTTAAATTAACTAAAAATAAATCTTGGCATAGAATGTTTTATAATAATTCAATGGCTATTTATTTTGTTAATTTAGAACCTGGATATTTTGATAGTGCGTTTCGAAATGCTGATGGTGATACGATATACTTTTGTCATGAAGGTCAAGGCGAGCTTTGGACAGAGTATGGTTTGCTAAGTTATACCCGCGGAAGTTATATTGTCGTTCCAAAATGTTTAACCCACTATTTTGTCCCATCGACTAAAACTAAAATTCTAATCATTGAAAATAAAACTAGTCATTATCAAGAACCAGATCGCGGCATTACGGGTCGTAATGCTTTGTATGATATGCAGACATTAGGACGACCAGATTTAGCTAAGTTGAATCTGGCTATGCAAAACTCTGGCAACGAGGTCTTAAAAATTCAAATCAAACACTCCGATGAAATTACCGAATACGAATATGCTGAAAATATTTTTGATGTGGTTTCGTGGAAAGGGGACCTATTTCCATTCACTCTACATATGGATGATATTATGCCCATAATGAGTCACCGTGCGCATTTGCCGCCAAGCGCACATTCAACTTTTGTGGCACGCGACTTTGTAGTGTGTTCGTTTTTACCCCGTCCCCTTGAGACGGATGAAGATGCCCTTAAAGTTCCATTTTATCATCAAAACATAGATTATGATGAGATTTTATTTTATCACGATGGAGATTTTTTTAGTCGAGATAATCTTCATGCGGGTATGCTTAGTTATCATCCAGCAGGATTTCCTCATGGACCCCACCCTAAAGCCAGAAAGAATATCAATGGCAAAACTCACACCAATGAATATGCCGTTATGATTGATTCTAGATGGCCCCTGAAAAGAGATGCAGATTTAAGTCAAATTGAACTGGATGAATATTGGAAATCATGGATGGTAAAACCCTGAAGGATCAATGAATTTTTTTTTGAAGAAAAACTTTGGTCTTAGGCTTAATATAGTTCAAGCCTTACAATTTGCTCATGAACAGTCCGAATTGGGTTTAGAGCAGACTACCCCAAATCCTTGTGTAGGTTCGGTTATTCTGAATGAAAAAGACGAACTAGTTGGACTTGGTTATCACAAAAAA
Organism: Bdellovibrionales bacterium; assembly: GCA_041740515.1. Classification (GTDB taxonomy): domain Bacteria; phylum Bdellovibrionota; class Bdellovibrionia; order Bdellovibrionales; family UBA1609; genus JAMLIO01. Next base: position 31,685 of record JBGSLV010000015.1, read on the forward strand.
TATGGTCATGATCATGCAGAGGTCGAAGCCTTTCAAACTTTACCCACAGAGCTACAAACAAAATCTGAAGAACTGACCGTATTTGTCACACTTGAACCTTGTGCCCACCAAGGTCAAACACCTTCTTGTGCAAAAATGCTGGCAGCAAAAAAAGTCAAAAGCGTCATATATTTACTAAAAGACCCAAACCCTTTGGTGTCAGGGCAAGGGCAAAAAATTTTAGAAGCCAGTGGAGTAAAAACATACTGCGTTGAGGACCTTTTACGAAAGCCTAAATTTGATCATCCCAATGAAGTCTTACAAAGTATTTACAAAAATAGATGGATGCTAAAAAGACTTATCAAAAAACAAAAAAATTTAAATAGACATTTTTTATTTGGCATTAATTCAGAGCTTCCATTTATTACTTTAAAGTGGGCACAAACTTTAAATGGGGCGGTTGGTTTATTGGATTCAAGATTGTTAATAACCAATCAAGAAGTTCAAAAACAAGTTCATCATCTAAGAGCTTGTCATGATTTAATCCTTGTGGGTTCAAATACAGTAATGCAAGACGATCCAAAGTTAAATAATAGATTTGGCAGCTCGAAACAAAAAATTAATAAAATTGGTGTTCTTGATCCGAATTTAGAAGTCTTAACAAAAAAATCTGAGCTTGAAATCTTTAAATTCCATGAACCCCAAAATATGGTATTTATCACTAAATCCTCTTCTGACACTTCAAAATATGAAGCAGAAGGATTTAACTTTATTAAAGTAGCTTTCAATCCAGTGGATTTAAGCCGATTAGATTTAGTTGAGGCCTTTAAGCTAATAAAAAAGAAATTTAAGATCAATTCTATTTTAATTGAAGGTGGTCGTAAAACTTTAACTGCTTTGTTAGAGCAGAATTTATTCAACGAAATTTATATTTTTAATGCCTTGAAGTTAAATTTCGCTAAGAATAGTATTCGATTGCCTTATAAATTATGGGTTCCTTTGATAATTAAAAATATTTTTTCATTAAAAGTACGTATTTATGAGGATAATTTTTTAATAAATATTCAAAAATTTTAAACATCGTAGACCTAAGCTACTTTGTTAACCAACAATAAATGTAAATTGGATAGCAAATTTATTTCTTTCCATTAACAAAATGCCTCGGAGTTATGCAATGAAAGCCCTAAAATTATGTGACTTTAAGCTTTTAAAATTTTTTAACATTATTTTATTAGTATTTATTCATAACTTGCCAACGGCTTTTAGTTACTCTTGGATGTATGGCAAAAACCCAACAAGCATGCAGGAAATAAGTGCTTTAGTCAGTCCTTGGATTAAAATTCCCCATGGTCGTGTGCGCTGGCTTAAATTAGGTGATGCCAAAGGGGAAGATTTACAAACCAAAAGTAAGGAACCAATTAATTTTGGTTTACATATCGAATTAGATTCCCAGTGGCATACGTACTGGCAAAATCCAGGCGATTCTGGTGCGCCCCCTGAAATCTATACGGTACTACCAGACAATAAAAAAACTATTCATAAAATCCATTATCCTTACCCAGAGCGTATCGAAGTGGGACCATTGATCACTTATGGCTACTCAAAACAGCTTATATATTTTTTTAACAAGCCCATTTTAGATGAATTAGTGCGAACTGATTTGTTGGTTTGCAAAGAGGAGTGCATTCCGGGGTCGGCAGAATTTTCATCAAAAACCCCATTAAATCCACTAGGTCTCGATGAAAATTTTGCAAAGTTTATAAACCATAAATTTCTTATAAATAGTGAGCTTCACAAGCTTCCAGGTTCAAATCAGGGAAAGTATGTTCAAGGTTTAGCTCAGATCGAGTGGAGTTTTGAACTTCCTGAAAACGCTCAGATTGTAGATCTGTTTTGGTTTTCAGAATCTATGAAAGACTTAACACGACCTAGTTTTATAAAAAAACAATCAACTGATTTGCTTTCGACTACGAAGTTTTTTTCTCATCCTAACACTTTGGGTTCAGCACCCAAAAAATCAGCACTTGTTGTTTATCAAGTTGATGGCAAGATTTTTAGTGAAGACATAGAGTTTAAAGAGTCATCCCCACGAATTTTTTGGTTCTTCTGGATGGCATTTTTAGGAGGTTTGATCCTAAATTTTATGCCATGTGTATTTCCGATTGTTTCGATCAAAGCTTTTCATGTGCTCAAAACTTCTGGGCAAGCTTTAACTGCTATAAGAAAACAAAATTTAGTTTATAGTTTAGGTGTCGTTTTTTGTTTTATAATTTTGGGCCTACTGCTTTCAGCTTTAAGATCGTCGGGGGCTTATTTAGGCTGGGGTTTTCAATTGCAGAACCCTTATATTGTAAGTGGTTTAGCCATAGTTTTCTTTGTATTGGCTTTATCTTTCTTTGATGTTTGGTCTTGGAATTGGGTGCCAAAATTTGCTACTCGCTACTATGCCGAAGATTCTTTATGGACATCTTTTTTGACAGGACTGTTAGCTGTAATTGTAGCCTCACCTTGCACGGCTCCATTTATGGGAGCCGCGATTGGCTTTGCAATTACCCAATCAACACTTGCTCTCTTGATTGTATTTTTAGGATTAGGTCTTGGTATGTCCTTACCTTTTTTAGTAATGGCTATGTTCCCACAACTTTCTAAATTTCTGCCAAAACCAGGAATTTGGATGGTTTATTTTAAAAAAACTATGGGAGTTTTCTTATTAGCCACCGTGGTGTGGTTGGTTTGGATTGTTATTCAGTTAAATCAAGGGACTTTAACCAAAGATTCAGAAAATTGGAAATTAATGGATGTGGATCAATGGTCTGAAGTCAGCCAAGATTTAGATCGAGCACGATTTATTAATTTTACGGCGGATTGGTGTGTCACATGTAAAGTGAATGAAAAGTTAGTTTTTAGTCAGAAAAGCGTACAGAAATTTGTGCAAGAAAATGAAATTCAAATGCTAAAAGTGGATTGGACAAAAAGAGAAGATAAAATCGCTCGTAAACTTGCTGAATTTGGTCGTATTGGTGTTCCTTTATATTTATTCTATGCCAAAGGTTCACGAACACCTGTCATCTTATCTGAACTGTTGACTCCACTGGGATTTATCACAAACTTAAAAGACCAAGAGTTAGATTTTGGCTTAAAAAAACCCTTAAAGGAGGATTAATGAAAGTTACAACTAAGTTGGCTTCAGCTGTTGTGTTTATGTTTACATTACAAGCTTATGCAGCCAAAGATTCTGCAAAAATTGCCAAAGATAAAACTATGAATGAGGCTACAAAAGGTGCCCCAACTTCGATGTCAACACCTGACTTTTCACTGCAAGGTCATGATGGCAAAACTTATAAACTTTCTGAAGTATTAGTCGAAGGTAAGCACGTTGTCCTTGAATGGTTTAACAATGATTGCCCGTATGTAAAAAAACATTATGATTCTGGTAATATGCAAAAGCTGCAAAAAGAATATACTGACAAAGGAGTCAAGTGGTTCACGATTGTGTCTTCGGCTCAAGGAAAGCAGGGATATATGGATGTAAAAGCTGCGGCACAAAATAAAATGGATAGAAAACAAAATGCAACTGCAATTTTATTAGACCCAACTGGAGAAGTTGGAAAACTTTATGGTGCTAAAACCACGCCGCACATGTTTGTAATTAGCCCTAAAGGGGATCAAGTTTACAGTGGGGCCATCGATAGTGATTCCTCTTACCGCCCAGAAGCTATAGCCAAATCCAAAAATTACGTTGTAGCCGCTCTAGAAGCTTCAATGAATGGAAAGAAAGTTGAAAAACCAACAACTAAACCTTATGGCTGTGGTGTTAAGTACAATTAAGCAAAAGACTTTATAAATTTTTTAGTTATTGCAATTTATAAAAGTCATTCACTTCATCCTCAGAGAGATACTTTTTAAGTTGCTCTTTGGGGATCTTTTTTATGGGAACAACGATAAACCCATCTAATGTAAAGCCAAAATCGGGATCTACGGTAAAAGTTAAATATTTAGCCCCCAGTTCCGCATAACGATAAACTAAAACGGGGACTTCTTTTAAATCAGGTTCTAAATCTGCTACAACTTTTGAAAGGGTGGTTCTGTCTGGAATTGTTTTTAAAATAGCCTCTAGCTCAAGATCTGATAGATCAGATTTATAATCAAAGGGAATATCTGCGGAGATATACTTGGTTAAATCTAAATCATCTCCATGTTGGGTCATAAAATATTTTGCCATAAGTTGTCTAGACCTATCACTGTAATCTTTACTGATACTAACCGATCCAAACATATAGTTATAATTTTTATTTAAGTAAATAAATTTACCTATACCTTTCCAAAGAAAAAACAAAATCCACTGACTCTGTTCGTTTTGACGTACAAATGATCGGCCTAATTCAATACTATCACCCAGTTGATCTAAAAAGTTTTTTTGATAATTAAAAAAAGGCTGTGTATAAAAACCTCGAAGACCTCGTTGTTGTAAAATGAAGGGCGACAGCCCTAATCGATAAGATCCCGAAATCCACTGATTCTTTTCATTCCAAACAATCAAGTGATGATAAGTTGAATCATGCTCATCAATGTCACAACGTTTACCTGTACCTTCACCGACAGCGCGAAACGTAATTTCACGCAAACGTCCTAGTTCTAGTAAAAAATCATCACTCGCTTTACTGCCATCGATAAGCATCACGGAATATCGATTGGACTCGATCAATAAAGATTCTGGATTGGCTTTTTTGTAATCTTGAAAAAATTGGACTAACTTCTGCGTTGGAATAGGATCAATGATCGGATATACTTTTGCGGACTTACGAAATTTGTACGGGATTAAACTATTACGAATGGCCGCAATTTTTTGTGGGACTTTAACAACCGGCTTTCGTAACATGTATACTCTGGCGCGAAGACGCTTCATGGTTTCCGCATGATCTAAATCTTGTAAAATTTTGTAATCAATATTTGAACCCACTTTCACAGTCACTGGTTTATTAAATCGCTTTAAAAGTTCTCGACCTAAAAGTAAGGTTCGAATAGTTTTGGTTTTTTTAAAAATCAGACCTGTGATTTGAAAAAAGTGACTATTCTGACCTTCAAAAAAGACGGGAACGACATTAGCTTGAGTGGCATGAATAATTCTTGAAGCCCCACTTCGCCAGTCTAAATCTTTAGCTTTTCCAAAAAAAGTTTTAGCTTGTGAAGGTGTTCCCGCAGGAAAAATAATAAGGCAGCCTCCACTTTTGACAAAATCTATAGCGGCTTGCAAGGAGGCACTATTTTGTGTGCGATCTTGGTGGGCTTTGGAGTACAATTCAACATCCAAAAAATGCTCTTTGATTTCAGGAAAATTCTGGGGAAGCATATTGGTTACAAAGAGTTTAAAATCTTTACGTTTTTGCTCTACCAAATACCCAAGGACTATACCATCGATCCCACCAAAGGGATGGTTAGAAACTATAACTGTCGGGCCACTTGGAGGAATGTTATTTAATTCATCGGCATGCACATTAATTTGGATATTGATCTGCTTTACTGCTGTGGACCAAAAGCCAAATTTTTTAATTTCATCTAAATGCTGTTTATAAAAATTAAGCAAACGATTTATGCCAAGAATGGATTTAAAAAAATGAAGACAATAGTTTTTAATCATTTGATTCTAGATTCCCTGGACTTTGTCCCTGCATTTTTCTTAAACTCTGTTGTAAAACTTTATGTAAATTTTCAATCTCTTTTGAAGTAGGAGCGCTTCGCAAAATCATACGTCGTAAAGTATTATAAATATTTTCCTTATTTTTATCGATTTTAAAACCAGTGGTTTGAAGCCATGATAAAAATAAATCATCGGGAAATAAATTTCGACTATTTTCGGATCTAGCCTCAAGACTTCCTGCTTGGTAAGAGTTGTGGCCAAAAATAAATTTTTCTTGCTCTTCAGCCATTATATAATGAGCCAGTAAAACGGCCTGAGCTAAATTTAACGAGGTGAAGGGTCCGCGAGCAGGAAGAAAGCTTGTCATATGACATTCATCCAAGTCTTCGGAAGTAAGTCCGCTGTCTTCACAGCCAAAAACTAAATAAATGGGCATTAACTGATTTTCAGCTTCCATATTAATTTGGCGGTAGGCTTCAGGTAAACTAAAACTTTTACGTTGTTTACCTTTTCTTGCACTTAAAGCAATTTTAATCCCAGAAGAATGTTTAAGTTTAAACTCATGCCAATCCAAATAGCTTTCGTGCTCCTCTAAAGCTTTTTGGGAACCTGCAGCCATTTTGTAGGCCTGACTGTTTATGGGTGTTTGTGGTCGAATTAAAATTAGTTTACCAGTACTAGAAATATTTGAAGTAGCCCTAGCTGCAGAGCCAATATTTGCGCTAAATTTTGTGCCCACTAGAACCGTATGAATTGAGGGCAGCAAAGAACTCATTTCAACAGACCTTTTTGTTTTAAAAGGTTTAAGCCTAAATCGATGCAGAGTTTGTGATCATTGTTCGTAGAGACAAATTGACTAAAATGATTCATAATTTCTGCGATATCAGACTCAAAACCTTTTTGCTGGCATGCAATTTCAATTAATCCTAAGCCAAGCAACCATTCAAAACTAAACTCTGTAGTAAAATGATTTTTTAAGGATTTAAAAATATCGGCATCAAATTTAGTTCGGATTAATTTCAGCTGTTGGTAAAGTTCAAATTTCTTTAGATCATAGGAGGTGCGTTTTTTTAAAGGAACTCGAGCAGCTATAAAATCCTCAGTGCTTGGAAAACTAGCCGAATCTATAGGCCCACCATGAACGGAATTAACTTTGAAATTATCTTGCACGTTGAAATTCAAGATCAAAGTTTCTGAGACATCAAGTTGTCTTTGATCATTGATAGAGATTTGGACAGGTCCTTTAAACTCAAGTTTTGTTAAGCTATTTTCATGGATAGTATAATTTTTTAAAATCCCGCTATAAGATCGGATGTCATATAAATTTTTAGCTTCAAGAATAACTGTACAAACAGTTTGAGCTTGAACGGCTTTTTGTAAACCAACCGTGCCACCAACTTTATAAGCCAAAGAGTCTGCTAGATTTTTTAAAACTAAATTTAATGTAATAAAGTTATCAGCCACAAATAATTGGGGTTGCTGTTCGGTAATGTCATAAGAATAACTAAGGCAATCTGAAGTTAATGGTAAAAGCTTGGGTTTTTTTAAAGCTAGGCGGGACTCGCCGATAGAGGATAGTAGTCCCGCACCAAAAATCTTTGGAGCTCGAATGTCACCGATCAGACCGTACTCTGCAGTCCACCAGTTCATTCGACCTAACAATTGGGCTTCTGAAACAAAACTCATCTTGGTGAGGGCTTGCTTTAAATTTTCTTCGGCCTGAAGAATCTCATGGGTATGGCTTTCAGGCGCTTCTTTAATATCACTTAGGTTTCGAATAGCCTCGTAGACATTTAAATCTTCAGAGCTAATAATCGCTTTACTTGCGACTTCCGCGTAATTTTTTAAATACTGAGAAAATTCGGGATCTACTAGAATCGGCGCATGTCCTGCGGCTTCATGAACGATATCAGGGGCGGGGGTATAAAGGATATGATCAATGGTTCGCATGTCACAAGCTATAGGCAAAATTCCCCGGGCTTGAAATTCCATGAAAGCCGCCGGGGGGATAAAGCCACTTACAGGCACAGCTCTCCAGCCAAAGTTTTTAAGTTTTTCATCCATGACAGAAATTTTTGGAATTTCATTCATCGTGATGCCCGTAAGTTTCAAACCTGATGCATATGCTGTATGAGCATGTATTGTTAAGTAAGATTGTAACTGCGCCATTACAAAGCGCCAGACCTCTTGGTCTTCAGAAGTGTAGCGCTCGTAATTTTGCTCCACGATATATTTATGAAGATGTTTAGGTATGCTGCTTACGACATTCACTGACAATCCTAGTTTCATGTTTAGGCCCCAAAATTTCTTGGTTCATAGAGCCTTAGTTTCTATTTACTTTAGTTTAAGTTAAGAAATTATAAACTTAACGACAGGTATTCAAGTCAATGCGCTTACTTTTTAAGACCTTTTGAAGTTAGGCTATTCATTGTGAAATGAACCAGTGTGTCTGCAAGTAATGCTAAAAGGGCGGCTGGCACAGCGCCCAATAAGATCATGCGGTGATTTAAAGAACTAATTCCTTGAAAGATCAATTCACCAAGTCCACCGGCACCAATAAAAGCAGCAACTGTAGCGGTACCAATGATAATCGCTGTACAGGTTCGAAGACCTGCACCTAGAGTAGGCATAGCTATTGGAATTCTGACTTGAAGTAAGATCTGCAGCTTAGTCATTCCTATAGCTTGGCAAGACTCAATAATATCTAAATCGATTTCGCTTAAGCCGATATATACATTATGAACCAATGGTAAAATGGAATATAAAATCAAAGCTATCATAGCGGGCCAAAAGCCGATTCCCATAAATGGTATCAAAAAACCAAACAGGGCTAAGCTTGGAAGTGTTTGAAGTAAGTTAACAAATGAAAAAACCAGAGGTTTAAGGGGTTTAAATTCAAAAGCTAAAACACCAAGGCTAAAACCAATGAGTATAGAAAAACAAAGTGCAATAAAACAGATTTCAATATGTTCAAGAAGCTTGTTTTTGATCAATATGATCTCAGGATAAGATAAACCTAAGAAGTTATGACTCAACTTTAAAGAAGAGTAGGCAATAAGCCCTTTTGAAATTAAAAAGTTTTTGGCAACTAAGTTCGATGATTTTTTTAAAGCATCCACTTCATAATTCATTTGGATCATATCGGTTGCAGTGATGAGTCCTGATAAAGCCATAAGTTCGCTTTCAAGATTTTTGTGGTTTTGCAAGACCGAAGTTTTAGCTAAAATGGCAGCTTTATACTTTGGAAAAAAATCTAAATTATCTTCAAGAATTTTTAAGTTAAAAGCTTTATTTCGACCATCAGTAGAGTATCCGATCCCTACATCAAGTTGTTTGGTTTTTAAAGCTTCATACATTAACCCAACATTCATAGTTTTCGGATTTTTAAAATTGTAGTCATAAGCTTTAAGCATATTACTGAAACCATCAGGACGACTTAAAAACTCGTGCTCAAATCCTATGGTTAAATTAGGGCTATCTTTAACTAAGTCTTTCATCGTTTGATAGTTTTGATTTTGAACAGTGATAAGGGCATAAGAGTTTGAAAAACCTAGATCTTGAAATAAATAAATATTTTCTTTTTTAAATCTTTCTTTCAACCATAAGTAGGTATCATTTTCAGAGATGATTTTTTCTTGTTTAAATATTGTGTGGTAAGAAGTTCCAGAGTACTCGACATAAAGATCTAAGTTACCAGTTTTTAATGCTTCATAAGCAACAAAAGTTCCACCCAGATTTTTTTGTGTTTGCGTTTTATATCCTTTGTCTTCTAAATAAATCTTAATAAGATCAACTAAGATATTTTGCTCGGTGAAGACTTTACCACCAATTCGTATCACATCAGAGTTTGGGCTTTGGGCCAAAGTATAATGCCAAGTTAGCGAAAGTGCTAAAAAGCATACTAATCTGAAGGTCGCAAATTGCAAACGGGACATTAGGATTCGGTCCAATCGGACATATAATCTTTAATATAGTCGGATTTAGGGTTAGCTTTTAACTCTTGATATGTACCAATCTGTTCAAATTGGCCTGATTTTAAAACTACAATACGATCTGCCAAAATGGCAGCTTCATGGATATCATGAGAAACAATCACAATGGTTTTGGCTGTTAAACCTTCAAAGTTTAGAAAATCGGAATAGATACTTTTTTTAGTTAAAGGATCTAAAGCTCCAAAGGGTTCGTCCATAAAAAGAATTTCAGGATCGTTGATTAGCGCTCTAGCAATACTTACTCTTTGTTTTTGGCCGCCACTGATCTGGTGAGGATATCGATTTTTTAGTTCATCGTAAGCTAAGTTTAAGGACTCAAAAAGTAAGATAGTGCGATTTTCAAGGTCTTTAGTCTGCTTATGAATTTTTGCGGGTAAAGTTACATTTTCATAAATCGTTAAATGAGGCAACAATCCCGCTTTTTGAATCACATACCCAAATTTCTTTTTATAGTCTTCAGGCTTGAAAGTATTAATATTTTTTCCAGATAAATAAATGGCACCATTGGTTTGATGCAAAAGTTGACACAGAGTTTTAAGTAAAGTCGTTTTCCCACACCCACTTTCGCCAATTAAAAATATCTTTTCGCCTTTATTAATTTCAAGATTTAGATTTTCAAATATAACAACGCCATTGTAACTTTGACTTAAATTTGTAAAAGATAAATGTATAGAAGTTGTGATTTAATCCACCTTCACAGCCTTGAAATTTTTAACAAGGTCATCAATAGCTTTGATCTGATCTAAGAAAGCCCCAAGATGCTTTAAGGGCAGCGCCGATGGTCCATCGCACAACGCATTGTCAGGATCTGGATGGGCTTCAATAAAAAGAGCTGAAAGTCCTACGGACATACCACTTCGAGCCAGTTCAAAAACATGTTCGCGTCGGCCACCAGTGGATTTTGATAAAGCTCCAGGAAGTTGTAAAGAGTGAGTGACATCAAAAGTTAGAGGTACATCAAATTTTTTCATCTCACAAAGCCCAAGCATATCCACAACAAGACCGCCATAGCCGAAGCTTGTCCCACGTTCACACAACAAAACTTTATGATTACCAGCCTCAGCGCATTTACTGATGATGTGTTTCATTTGGTGAGGGGCGAGAAATTGAGCTTTTTTGACATGAATTGGTTTTAAGGTTTTGGCCATGGCGACAACAAGATCTGTTTGACGGGATATGAAGGCCGGAAGTTGCAAAATATCAACCACTTCAGCACAAGGGGCTGCTTGATCAATTTCGTGAACATCGGTGATAACAGGTATATCAAATGCTTTTTTCAAAGCTTCAAATATTTTTAAGCCTTCATCAAGACCTGGTCCACGGTAAGATGTGATAGAAGATCGATTGGCTTTATCAAATGAAGCTTTAAAAACATAAGGTATGCCACGCTTTTCAGTTTCAGTTTTGAAAATCTCAGCCGTTTTAAAAGCCAAATCCTTTGATTCAAGCACATTCAGTCCACCAATTAAAACAAAAGACTTTTCGTTAGAAAAACTGACTTTGTCAGTCACTGCAATTTCTTTCATGAACACTCCAATTTTTTTAAAAAATTTGACTTATATTAAAGCCTGAATCCAAAGGTTTGAATTGATATATATTAAACTATATTAGGTCAAATTAACAGGCTGATCTGCTATCTTAAAGTGAGATTTAAATCGCTCCGTCTTGCATCAAAACTATTTTTCATCTGGTTTTGATCTAACTGAAAATAGTTTTTCAACAGCTGTTGATAATTTGATTTAAATTGATAACTTCGTTTTAATAAAAAGTAATAGGAGCAAACCCACCGCCCAGAGTATTAAAATTGGTAGTTTGTCCTTGATATATTCTGGCTAAACAATAAATAATCTCATCTTGATAGACATACACTCGAATATCAAATTTCCAAACAGTGCTTTGATCATCTTTAAGGATTGAAGCTGGTGAATAGGCTTGGGCTAGAAAATTGTCGCGCCATGCGATATCAAAATACTTTCTAGAGATACTGGCCCCGCGGTATGTAGCTTTACCCCCATAAGAGTCAGAGGGCTTAAAAAAGAATTTTTTTCTTTGCTCCCAAGCCTGCTCGATATCTTTAAATAACTTTTGCATGGGCTGGCTCAAAAGCAAGCTATTTGAAAAAAGTCTACTTTCGTCTTTAGAAATATTTTGCGAAGTTATAAAAGTTTCATCTTCGATCAATTTAGTCCACTCATGTAAATTATCTTTGTGGGCCCATAAATCATAGACGATAGGGTGTGGACTTATAAGAATTTTTTGATTTAAAAACAAATCTAAAATTTTCGGGTGCTTAGCTAAATAAAAGTCAGTGGATCGATTGTAAATTCCAACATTTTTAAATCCTTCATGTATTTGCTTAATTTGGTCATCAAGGGACTTTCCATCAATGATAGTACTGTCCTTGCCATGCTGTTGTAAGAATTCCTGATACATTAAAAATTCTAAGTACATTTTTTGCTGTTCTGGCTGCTCGTCCATGATAAATAATTGGCCTTGAGGGGTGATCAAGGCTTCGTTAAACATTTGCATAAGTTTATCGGCCATAGGTGAAAAATCTAGGTCGTGAATCTTATAAACCAAACTCCCAATTAAAAATCCAGAAGCATTAGTGTTGGCTTCGATTAAAGATATTTGATCCGTAGCAAAATCAATGTGGAAGTCTAAACAGGATAAAATGCTAGGGTTGATATTTAAATTTTTAAATTCAACATGCGCAAACAAAGGATTTTTCAGTTTTAAAGAACCAGATTTTAGCTTCGTTAAATTGTGATTATAAATTTTGTGCAAAATTTTGTTAAAGTTTTGGATTTTTTTTAAGTATTTTTGGGGAAGTAAAATTTGATATGGACTGAATAATTTGAAAGAAGAGTCTAAATTTATTTTGTTTGATGTATCAGGGTATAGTTCAATTAATGCCTTTTGAACTGATCCAGGATTTAAAAGAATAGTTTTAAACTTCAATGGTACTATCACCTTTTTTCCAACCGGCACCGCACAATTCTCCAGTTTGTAAAGCATCAAGGACTCTAAGGATTTCACTCACATCACGTCCAACTTTGGTATTATGAATGTTGGCGTACTGTATTCTTCCCATCGGGTCGATAATATAAGTCGCCCGTGTGGCAATACCTTCATCTTCAAGATAACAGTCATAATCTCGAGCTATATTTTTTTTCAGATCAGAAATTAAGGGAAATCCAAGTGGTCCTAAATCGCTATCGATCCATTTTTTATGAGCGAAGATGGAATCTATGCTGATACCTGCAATTGCAGCTTTTTTGGCTTTAAAATGTTTCAGGTTATCGCGGAATTGTGTGATTTCTGTGGGGCAAACAAAAGTGAAATCCAAAGGGTAAAAAAACAGCACCAACCATTTACCTTTAAACTCTTCAGAGTTGAATTCACCGAATTCATTTTCAGAGGTTACACAAGGGGCAACAAAAGGTGGGGCTGGTGTACCAATCAAACACATAACAATTTCTCCAAGTTGACGCAGTTCATATCCACAACAAAAGAAAGACTAATATAGTCCCGATGTATGGCTAAGTCACTTAAGATCATCTCATGGAATGTAAATGGAATTCGAGCTTTACACAAAAAAGGACTTTCGGATTTTTTAATGCAACAAAGTCCGGATGTGTTTTGTGTTCAAGAGACTAAATGTAAACTCAATCAATTAAGTGATGAAAAATACGAAAATTTGTATCCACATTCGTTTTGGTCAGAAGCCATTAAGCCCGGTTATTCAGGGACAGCCACATTCACAAAAATTAAACCCATTGAAGTACTTCATGGTATTCAACAGAAAGAATACGATAGTGAAGGGCGATTTGTAATCACTCAGTTCCCCCAGTTTTTGCTTTATAATGTCTATTTTCCTAATGGGGGCATGGGGGATGAACGCCATGAGTTCAAGCAAAGATTTCTATATGATTTTACGGATCACTTAGCGGCAAAAATTAATGAAGGATATGAAGTCATTGTTGTCGGAGACTACAATGTAGCTCATGAAGAAATTGACGTTTATGATCCTAAGCGATTATCAAAGATCAGCGGTTTTTTACCTGAAGAACGAGATTGGATGACCAGCTTTTTAGAAGCAGGTTTTGTAGACACTTTCAGACATTTTTATCCAACTTTAAAAGATAAATACACTTGGTGGTCTTACCGTGAACGCGCCAAAGAGCATAATCGAGGCTGGAGAATAGATTACATGTGTATGACTCCAGGCTTGTTACCTCATGTAAAAAGTTTTAAACATTTAGATGCACAAACAGGTTCAGATCATTGCCCCTTAGAGCTTGTTTTAGGATTTTAAAATCATGTTTTTGATATATTTAATTTTCCCAATCATTGAAATTTATCTTTTGTTTTTTGTTAGCAAATTTCTTGGGTTTTTTCCCGTTCTAGGCCTGGTTGTGCTAACAGCATGGCTTGGGGCAAGGCTTGTAAGATCCCAAGGTTTGGTTGTGCTATCCCAGTTTCAAACACGCATGAATCAGGGGCATCTTCCGAAACAAGAAGCCATCGAAGGCCTGTTGGTCTTAGCGGCTGGTATTCTGTTGATTGCTCCAGGATTTATCACCGATATCTTAGGTATTTTATGTTTATTTCCTGTAACACGTCCTTGGATCGCCATCATTTTTACCCGTTGGATTGAGAAAAAAATCAAAAAAGGCCAAATTAAAGTTTACGCGTCCACAAGTTTCGGAAGTAGCTATGGTCGGGGTGATGGCGCGGCCTCAGATTTTAATGCCAATCCATTTGCGAAACCTCAAGTTCGTGATGTGACCCCTTTAAATCCTGATCTTAATCCGAAAGAGTTAAAGTGATAAATTAAGCAGATTGGTCTGCTGGATTGATTAAAAGACTTAAGTCCCAGTCAATTTGCCGCAACACCCCAGAAGTTTTTTGCCAGATAGGCCAAAATTTCTATGTTGATTTAAATGGCCTAGACCATGGTCTGGATTTAAGAAATTTTAAAATTCGTAGAATTTAAAATCCTCAATGCCTATTTAAAAAGCTTAATAATTTCAAGGCCTTAAATCCATAGAACCTTCTTATAGCTTGCATCTATATTTTTTACATGGTTTAATACATTCTTGACTTGCAAATGACCGCATACATCCTATAGATTTTACATCAGTTCCAAAACGGCACCATTGATAGGGGCCTGTTTCAAGGAAGGGGGATTAGCAATGACGATTTCAAAAAACCTTATTGAAGAGTGCAAGGTAAAGTTATTAGAAGCCAAGGAAGAGCTTTTAAACCGTGCAAATGATACAAGAAAGAACTTATACACTGAAGAAAAAGGTGGGGACGAAGGGGACCAAACGGTTCGCGCTCTAGCTGAACGTGAAATGCTTCACATGGCTGATCGCATTCGAAGACAGCTTATCGAAATTGAATCGGCATTAGCTCGTATTCAAAATGGCACTTTCGGTATCTGTGAAGAGACTGATGAAGACATCGAGCCAGAAAGACTAAAAGCTATTCCATGGACACGCCTTAGCATCGAAGGTGCTGAACTCAGAGAAAGCGTTGGACGTCGATACGCCAGATAAGCCACTTAAAAATACACAAGATAAGATTCTAAAAATAAGTTAAGCAATATATTCGAACATAAAGGATTTTGCTTACATTAGTCTCTGATAATAAGTTTACAAAAATAAACGCATTGTGCGTTTATTTTTTATTTTGAGAGCTTAAGGCTGCTAAACTTAATTCAAACAGCATTCGAGTGCCTACATTGATATCCCAGCTCTCATAATCGCCAGGTTGGGTGGACACTTCAGTTAAATCAAAACCTATAATATTAAATGACTTAGAAGCTTTTTCTATCAGTGCTGTTGCTTGATTGTAAGATAAGCCTCCTGGTACTGGCGTTCCAGTCTGAGGACAGTACTGTGGGTCTAAGCCGTCGATATCAAAACTTATATACAGATTATGATGCAAGGGTTGTAAAATTTCATTCATAGTTTTGGACCATGATTCACCTTCGAAAGCTCTTCGTTTTAGAACCTTGTCTGTCCAACTGTCATGTTCATTTTCCCTAGCATATTCGTATTCCCCTTTAGAAAAATCACGAATACCTACATGGGCTATTTTCGTCGGTGGATTAATCAATTGCGTGGCATTGTAAATGATGGACGCGTGGGAGTGCTTAAATCCTTGGTAAGCTACTCTTAAATCAAAATGAGCATCGATATGAAGCAAGCTCCACTCTTGGTAGTGCTCACTTAAAGCTTTCATCAACCCATACGGACAGGAGTGATCCCCCCCAAATAGGGCTGGAATTTTTTTGGCTTTTAAGATCTGCTGACTTTCCTGATAGATAATAGTGTTAAATTTATCACTTAAAGCGTTGGCCTTGTGTAATTTTTCACTTAGATCATTGCTCTTATCAGTATATGGATCTGTGGTCGCTATCAGTTGTTTTTGAATGTCATCACAAAGGCTGAGTGCCTGTTCATGTAGGGGTTTAATCTCTGGATTAAGCTCTTTATAGTAAATCCCCCTATGGTAAGAGTTTAAGTAAACTTCATGAAAATAATCCATCTGGTGACTGGCTTGACGAATTAAATCGGGCGAGTTTGAAGTGCCACCTTTGTAAGACGTTGTGGGCTCCCAAGGTGCAGGAATTATCACCAACTCGCTCTGTTCAAAAGTTAAGGAATTGCCAAATAAGGGCTCATCAGCATGAAGGGTATCTTCTTTTAAATCCATAATCAGAAAATATAATTTTAGCTTAGTTATGTCAGCAGTTTAATTAATTTAACAGACTGATGAAAAAGGTTGCTTTGCACATTAGTAAATAAAAATTTTAAATCTGCGGTTGGATGCAATCCCTTAGACATTGGGATTGGCCGCTGTTTTTTATATGATGCCAAAATATAGCATAAATCTGCTCAGCACGCTCACGACTATAAATTGCAGCGGCAAGAGTGCGATTATCATTAACAGGCTGAAGCACTCTTAAGGGTAAGTTCTCCACTTCTAGCTCGTGAATAAGTAAACTTAAATTTTCATGATCTTGGGACCTTGTTGGATGTAATCTGTAAATCCCATAAATTGGATACTCTGCCTCCCACTGATTTTTTAAATTTTGTAATGAACCTAAGATATCATGGTGAAGAACTTTAAGGCTTTCATAAGGCACAGAAATTTCAGACTTAAAACCCTTAGAACTTTCAAATCTAAAACGACAGATATTAAAGTCTCGAAAAAAACTACAATCTGAAATTAGATCATTTTCCCCAGCCATTAAAAATGCAGTGTGGGTATTTTGCATTAAATATGTTTCAGGATATAGGGTTTTTAAGGGCTCAGCGGCGCTTATAAAACACATATAAAAAAAGTTAATTCCGAATATTATAAAAAGAAAAAAAATTTCATATTTTTCATTCCTATGTGAAGTTCTTTTTTAAAAAACAGTGCCTAAAAATTTGGTAAGTTAGCTATGTTAATGTTGAATTATAGCTTGTACCTCTGTTTAGTTTGCATTAATCAGGCCTAGTTAGAATTAACAGAATGCATTTGAATTACAAAATTTGTCACCTAAATGTTTTTTAAGCTAAGATAAAAACCGGTCCCAACAAGTATGACCAAAGTAATAACAAGAACTAATTTTTCAAAGTTTTTATCCATCCAAGCTTTAATCTCACGACCATAAAAGTAAAAGAGTGTGGCTATAATACCAAATCTTAAAGTTCGACCAACAGTTGCTCCTAATATAAACGGTAAAAAGGCCCCATTTAATAATCCAGCAGAAACCGCAAAAACTTTAAAAGGCAGAGGTGTAAAACCCCCAATAAAAACAAAAAGAAAAGCGCCTTTGGCATAGCCTTCGACTAAATAGTTCCATTGGTCTGCGGTTAAAAAATAATGCATTAAAATGTTTTGCATACTTTCGGAAAAATACAGTCCCAATAAATATCCAACACAGGCGCCAAGTAGACTTCCAATCACTGTCCAAAGTAAGGCTATGAAAGAGGCTTTGGGACGCGACGCGCAAACAGCCATGATCAATGGGTCCACCGGAACAGGAATAATTATGGATTCAAAAAAAGAAAAAAGCCCTAAAAAAGGCATTGCCCATTTATTCTGTGCAAGCTTATTGCAGAAATTATAAAAATCCTTAAGCCACTTCACAAATACTCCCTAATCATATTTGTAATATTTTTTTTAAATACTTTTGCAAGCAAATCTTATGCAAATTCAAACACTTGCCCAATGCTAATTCTTTGCTTTAAAACAATAATTATCAAGAAACATATTCACCCTCTCTCTAGGAGTTTATTAAGTGCGCACACTACTGCAATTATTCGCCACAGGCCTATGTCTTCTTTCACTTACACATTGTTCTTCAAAATCATCATCTCACCGCGACAATACTTTTTATATTTCATTTAAGTCTGAACCAACTACTTTAAATCCCATCAACAGTTCTGATTATTATGCCACTAAAGTTCAGTTGTATATTATGGACACATTATTAACTAAAGATCCTAATACCAATGAATATATGCCCGGCGTGGCTGAATCATGGACGGTTTCTGAAGATGGAAAAATTTATACTTTTAAACTTCGAAAAGGTATTAAGTTTACCGACGGCTCGGAAATCAAAGCCAAAGATGTTAAATTTAGTTTTGATGCCGTCCTTGATCCTAAGTATGAAGCGGCTCATAAGCTCGCCTATTTTGAAAATATAAATTCTCCAACGATAATTGATGAGGAGACCATTCAATTTACAGTAAAAAATAAGTACTTTCGGAATTTAGAAACTTTAGCCAAAGAGTTTTACATTGTCCCGGAAGCTATTTATGCAAAGCAATCCCAAGAGAATAAATTAGCTAAAACCTTGGTGGGTTCTGGTCCTTACAAAATATTGCAATATAACAAAAGTAAAAGTTTAATTTTGACAAAAAATAAAGACTGGTGGGGTTTTAAAGTCGATCAAGCTAATTTAAAAGATATGCATCGTTTTGATAAAATCTATATTCGCTTCGTTAAAGAAGATGCGATTCGATTAGAGCTTTTAAAAAAAGGTAAGCTCACATACTCAGAGATTTTAAGAGGTGAAGAGTTTGTAAAAAAAATTGATACTTCAAACCCAGATTGGTCCCACTTAAACAAGTATGAAGTCGATAATGAAGCTTATAAAAGCTATTCCTTTATTGCTTGGAATTTAAAAAATCCATTGTTTCAAGATAAAAAAGTTCGACAAGCTTTAGCTCATTTAATGAATCGCCAACTTTTAATTGAAAAATTTCAATACGGTAAAAGTGATCTTGCCGCAGGCCCCATTTACCCTCAAAGTATGTATGCTGATAAAAGTGTAAAGCCCCTTGCCTACGATGTTAATCAAGCCAAAAAGCTTTTACAGGAAGCGGGCTGGTCGGATAGTGACCAAGATGGTGTATTGAACAAAAAAATTCAAGGTGTAGATACAAAATTCGCTTTTAGTTTATTTAGTACAAATCGAGATCTTGAAAAGTATTTTACCGTATATAAAGAGGACTTAAAAAAAGTTGGCATTGAGTTAAATATTAAAAACTTAGACTGGAACAGTTTTATCAAAGCTTTAACAGAACGAAAATTTGATTCTGTGACTTTGGCTTGGTACAACACGGAAGACGCAATCGATATTGATTTCAAGCAGGTATGGCACTCGGAGAGTGCTAATCTTGGTGGATCTAATTTTATCGGCTACCGCAATCCTGTCGTTGACAAACTAATTGATGAATCTAGGCAAGAGCTTAACCGCGAAAAAAGGATCCCTATCTTGCAAAAAGTTTATAAAACTATTGCCGAAGATGCCCCTTATCTTTTTATGTTTACTCCTAAAGTTATGTATGTAGTGGACAAAGCGGTAGACATAAAACAACCTACTTACAGATTTACTGTTGGTATTCCCTTTTGGACCATGAAACAGGCCGAATAGTTCATACCATTAAATCATTGAAATAAAGTTGGTCTTGACATGTTAAAGTATATCGCAAAACGAATTTTACTGATGATTCCCACTTTGCTGGGGATCAGTTTGGTTTGTTTTGTGATCATTAATATGGCTCCAGGTGGACCTATTGAGAGAACAATTCAGCAGATGCGATTTTCAGGGGAAGGCTCGTCAGGCTCTCAGACGGGTGTGTCAGATGAAGTCATTGAAGCTTTAAAAAAACAATATGGATTTGATAAACCTATTCTTGTTCGCTATGGGATTTGGCTTAAAAATATTGTCACCCTAGATTTTGGCTCAAGCTTTACGTATCAAGAGCCTGTCACTCAAGTTATTTTACAAAGATTTCCCGTTTCGTTGCAGTTTGGTTTAACTTCATTATTGTTAATTTATTTAATTTGTATTCCGCTCGGCATAGCGAAAGCCGTAAAAGAAGGTTCGGTTTTTGATCAATACACCTCGTTTTTTCTGTTTGTCATTTATTCTGTTCCTACTGTGATGATGGCCATTTTATTAATTGTTTTTTTGGCAGGCTCAAGTTTTCTGGATTTATTTCCGGTGGGGGAACTGTATTCCGACGAATATTTTGATTTAAGTTTTTTTGATAAAGTTAAAGATCGGGTTCATCATTTTATTTTACCATTGATTTGTTACATGCTTCATAGTTTTACAGCTTTAACTTTACTGATGAAAAATTCATTCTTAGATCAGATAAAATTAGACTATGTGCGAACGGCAAGAGCCAAAGGTTTAGATGAAAGAACTGTAATGTACAAACATACTTTAAGAAATGCTTTAATACCTATTGTAACAGGACTTAATTCTTTCTTATTAGTAATGTTTCAAGGCTCCATCATTATTGAACAGATATTTCAACTGGATGGGATTGGTCTGCTGACCTATAAAGCAGTGCTTGATGGTGACTATAATGTACTTATGGCTTTGATATTTATTCCATCAGTGCTTTTACTTGTGGGTCGCCTTTTAACTGATATTGCTTACACTTTTGTTGACCCAAGAATTGATTTTGGCCAATAGCAAAAATTTATATTTAAAAATAAAATTTAATTAAAATTACAAATTAGGATGCGCAGTGATTGAAAAATGGATAACCGACGAATCGACTTTAAAACGTTATCGTCGTTTTAAAAAAAGAAAAACAGCTATCGGAGCTGTCTTCGTTTTTGCATTTTTAGTATTTTTAAGCGTGACGGCGGAACTTTGGGCCAACAGCAAACCCATTGTCATGAACTATGATGGTCATATTTTATTTCCTGTCTATAAAAGTTATCATCCGACTTTGTTTGGACGAAGTGATATTTTATATATGGACTACCGAAGTCTAAAAGAAGATCCAAAAAACAAATTTGATCTATGGCCTTTGGTGGAATGGAATCCTTTTGAATCCAATCCTAGTCTTGATAATTATCCAGGTAGTCCTTCATCAGATAATGTTTTTGGC
The DNA here is from genome assembly GCA_041740515.1 of Bdellovibrionales bacterium. Classification (GTDB taxonomy): domain Bacteria; phylum Bdellovibrionota; class Bdellovibrionia; order Bdellovibrionales; family UBA1609; genus JAMLIO01. The sequence goes on from JBGSLV010000015.1 coordinate 52,714, forward strand.
ACAGATGATAGAGGACGAGATGTGCTGACTCGGCTCCTTTATGGTTTTAGATACAGTATAGGTTTTGCAGTAATGGTTTGGATTATCGCTTACCTAATTGGGATTTTACTAGGGGCAATTATGGGGTTTTCAGGTGGGGTTGTGGATCTCATCGGCATGCGAGTTTTTGAAATTTGGGAAAGTTTACCCTCCCTGACAATTCTAATCACTTTAATAGCCATTCTTGATCCAAGCTTTATGCTGCTTGTGGCTTTTCAAGCTCTGTTTGGTTGGATGATGATAGCTACTTACATGCGGGCTGAATTTTTAAAATTACGTAAACGAGAGTTTGTCGAAGCTGCAAAAGCTTTGGGTGTTAAAAAATATAAAATTATGTTTAAACATATCCTACCAAATGCTCTCGCGCCAATCATAACATTTTCTCCTTTTGCAGTGGCGGCAGGGATTACCGCATTAACCTCTTTGGATTATTTAGGTTTTGGTTTAAAACCTCCAACTCCAAGCTGGGGTGAGCTTTTGCAACAGGCTAAAAGTAATTTTACAACAGCATGGTGGCTTGCAGTTTATCCATCGGTCGCAATTTTTATCACAGTTTTTTCTTTAAATTTAATTGGTGAAGCCATTCGGGATGCTTTTGATCCGCGTAAATAAATTCATTTGTAAAGTTTAATGTCGAAAAAATTTAAATTGTTGCAACTCTAGTTTGATTGTTAAAAAAAACGTTAGAATAAATGCTTATTAAATGAGGAGTCTATGGCAATTAGTATGATCAGTGTGGCCGTGTTATTTTTTTTAGGCCACGCCTTAGGATGGTTTTTTGAAAAAACCAAAATTCCAGACCTGTTGATTATTTTGATCATAGGTTATTTTCTAGGTCCTGTTTTTGGATATTTAACACCTGAAGCTTTTGGTCAAAGTGGCCGCTTAATATCAACAGTGGCTCTAGTCGTAATCTTGTATCAAGGTGGGTTGACCCTTACGGCCAATCAACTTAAATCCTGCTTTGGAACTGCTTCGCTGTTATCGATCTTAAGTTTTTTTTCCATTGCGATTATCACGGCAATTTTATGTGTGATTTTTGGGGGCTACAGTTTACCAATCGCTATGCTTGCAGGCTTAGGCGTAGGTTCAACATCGTCCGCCATTGTAATTCCTATGGTTAAAACATTGTCGATATCTGATCGAACGAAAACTATTTTATCCTTAGAGTCATCCTTCACTGATGTTCTTGCTATCGTAATTTTTTTAGTTGTTGCTGATGGTGTGGAAAAAGATATTTTTTCACCTATGGAGCTATTGATCAAAATTGGACCTAACACAATTTTAGCTATTATCTGTGGTTTTGCCTTTGCAATGATATGGGGTATTTTCAAAAAAAGATTAAATCCAATTTTTAAAATGGTTTTTGCTGGTGAAGCTTGGGCTTTATTAACTTATGGTATTATTGAGTTATTAGGCTTAAATGGGGGCATTGGTGTTTTAGCTTTAGGTTTTACCTTAGCTAATTTAAATTTAATTCCAAAAGTGCTGCAATCGCAAATTAGCCTTGTACCAGTCTCTTACCGTGACATGTCGCTGTTGAACGAACTTGTTTTTATGCTTAGAACTTTTTTCTTTATCTATCTAGGTGTGTTGATTAAATTTACAGATCTCCATGTTGTGTTTTTAGCGGTGCTGGTCACAATCGCAGTTTTTGTGACGCGGTTTTTTATCACTAGGCTTTTATTTAATCGAGTAACCCCCAAGTTAGACCTGATGATTGTAACGGCCATGGGGCCAAGGGGTTTAGCGTGTGCAGTGCTTGCCACTATTCCATTTCAGCGGGGTTTTGAAGATGGAATATTCGTGCAAAATCTAGTTTTTGCGGTCATACCGATGACTATATTAATAACAGCACTTTTTGTTGCCATCTTTGAAAACCAAAAGCTAAGGGGACGGTTACAAATATTTTGGTAACAAAGATCTTCATAAATATTTCGCTAAGGCCTAACTTAGCATTTAATCTGAAGAAGATAAGAAAAAATGAAGATAAGATTAATTTAAGAGAAAGCAAATATGGACGATCATAATTTTGACAAGCCCACAGCACAAATTTGGATTGAAACCATTGAATCCTCTACATCCACTTATCGAAAAGAGTATATTTATCCATTGATTAACGATTTAATTTTAAGATTTAAACCCAGAAAAATTTTAGATATTGGTTGTGGCCAAGGTATGAGCGCAAATCAAATTGCTTTAGATCAAACAATTTATACCGGAGTAGAACCATCGCCTTTTTTGCTGGCACGAGCAAAAGAATTATATTCAAATTTTAACCGCGAATTTCTAGAAGGCAATGCCTATGGCCTTCCAGTCAAGGATGCAAGCTTTGAAGTAGTATTCTCATTGATGGTTTGGCATTTGTTAGAAGATATAAATAAAGCGGCCAAAGAATTAAGTCGAGTCTTGGCGAATGCTGGTGAGTTTTTAATAGTAACTGCCAACCCTCTTGCTATTAATTGTTGGAAGGATTTTTATCCAGACGCTTCAATCATTGGTAAAAAACTTGAAGGGACTATGCAAATTAAGGATTTGAAATCCAAAGATACTATTTACTTTCATACTGTTTATGATTTAGAACATTCTTTTCATAGAGAAGGATTACAAATATTAAAAATTGAAAATTTTTTGCCAGCTAAGGGCTCGGAATCAATGCAAATGCTTACAATCCTTCACGGTAATAAACAAAAATAATATCTGGCCGAAAGATATATCCTGAGGATAGAATGACCTTCATTTATAGATCTAAAAAGTTCTGAATTTAAAAGATTTCAAAAATATTTGAATGATTGTGTGAATGATTTTGTATTTGTTTTTTAAATATTGGGATTATTAAATCTAAGCCAAGTTTTCTTTTAATCCAGATGTAAACGTTCAACAGTGTATCCAGCATCTTCTAATAGTTGGATGAGATTGTCTCGACCTACGAAATGAAAAGCTCCTGCGGCAATGACCGTAAATTTTTGGTATTGTAGATTGTTTATAATTCTTGGCATCCATGATTTATTTCTTAGCTCAAAAAAATGTTTGTGCTCATGATCATTCAACTCATCAACATATTGGGCAAAAGCTGCAAGATCTCCATTTAAATATTGTTCAAAAAATTGTTTGAGTCGAAAGTACTCAATTTCAAAGATGTTACCTTGCTGTGCTAATAATTCTTTGACTCGAGCCAAAGTGTAACCAAAAGCAAAATTTTCTAAAAACACAGGTCCCTCTTCAAGGAATTGCCATTTTGCCCCATAAAATTGGGCGAGGTTAGCAATTTGGTCATCTAACTGAATCGGCTGGGCACGAAGTTCACTGGATGCGATTTCAGCGTTTAGGCTCAACTGCGTAAAGAAGCCGTAAGCCGAAATCTGATTAATACTAAAACTATGGCTTGGAAAAAACATTGCGCGACCAAGTCGTCTGACCGCTTGCTCCTTAATAGTCAAAAAATTGAGCCAGTCCCTTAAAGCTTTGGCAACTTCAGCTTTCGTTAACTGATCTACAATACGAACGCCATAACGATCTGATTCTGGAAGAATTAGTTGTGCATCAAGTTCACCGTTTTGCTGGCTTGAGTATTCCGTCATAACCATATCGGCTTGTCTTATTAGATCCACCACTTGAGGTGGCATCATTTCTAGTGAAATATAGCTATGCGAAGTTCCAATATAGGCTCCGACAGTTTGACCCGATTGATTTTTGATCTGCCATACAAATGGTTTTTGTAATATTTTTGGTGTCCCGTTTTTTTGATAAAACATGCTATCTAAGGGAACCAATTCGGGGGAAAGATTTAAAAGGCCTGAATGTAAATAGTGCTGCTCATGCTTAGGATTAAGGTAAGAATGGCAAAGCTCTGCCGCTGAAGCAAAACTAAATAAAAAGTGAAAGGATAGAATAAGTAAAACTTTAGGTGTCATATCAATTGCCTATCAGAATTTAATCAATTCCAAGAACACAAGTTAAATCTGTTAAAGCCAAAGATGATTTACCAAACCACTGGTCATTAAGTCGTTGTCCTTTGAAATATGCATGGATAATCTCGCCGGGTGAATTATTTTGGGGTCTAATTTTAAATCGAATTATAGCCTGCATTTCACCTTTATGTTGTATGGCTAAAGGGTCATAGGCCGGCTGCTCAATCTGAAAAACCTCTTCATTAAATTCATTTTTGAGCACACTTATCAAAGGTGCGAATAAACTATCTTTCGGCAAAAACGCAAATCGAATTTTTATTTTCTCTTTTTGAAGAATTAACTCACCAGCATAATCACCTGGTAAAAATTTACATCTTCCCATTCTTTTATTTTGAAGGTACTTGATGATTTCCGTTTCATGTATAGTTACAGGTTTTAGAACATTGTGCTTTGTTTGCGATTGTACTCTAGCAGCTTCATCGTGTTTTTTGTTTAATTCCAATAACTGGTCTATTAATATTTTTTTTTCAGCCGTAATTTGTTTTAAGCTCTCGGAAATTTGTTCGGATGCATTTTTAGCTTCTAATCGGTTCTTATTTAGTTCACTAAGTGCGGTGTTTTGACCTAAGACAAATGTGGGAGATAGGCAGAAAATACCAGATACAATGTATATTAAGAGTTTTAAATTGGAATATTTCATTTTATCCTCTTACTTTCCGCCATAATTTACAACAGGCTGACAAGTTGTTATGTAATTTGCATTTTGTAAATGTCTTTTTCTTTCTTTGAGATCTTTACTTAAGTTTATTGATGATATAGGTTTGCCATTTTCGAGACGACATGAAAGCCCATGATCACAGGGATAAAGTTCTTTTTTACCTATAAGTCCTAAATTCTCCATAGGGTTTAATTGTCGATCCCAAACGGAAGGTTCTTTGGCTGAGATATTTCCATGACTTGCATAAATGGGACAATAGGCTCCTTTTTTTGCCGTTCTTATAGTGCAAACGGGATAACCTTCTTCACCCAAAACACATCTTGGAACTGTTTCTTTTTTATTTAAACTAATAATGTCTAATTTTTTATACCAGTTGAAACAATCCTGATCGCCCGTTTTAGGCGTTAGAGCTGATGGAGGACTCCAACGGCATTCAGATTTAGGATGATAATGAGCAAAAGCTTCTGTAACCATTTTATTGAATTCAGATTGTACAAGAAACAAAACGGCTTCTGTAAAACCCTCACCACATCTAACATGTAAATAATCCTGGAGTGGAATATGCCCCTCAATTTGAAAAAAATTGGAATAAACAGTGTAAGAGGCTCCGTCAATAATGTTTTTGCCCTCGGCTTTTGAACCTACAACGAAACCTAATGTACCAGTATCAGTTTTTTGGATGGCCATGCTCATTTCGTACTTGCACATGGCCACTAACGGATATTCTTTAGAAACTTTAAGATAATTTCTAAGGTCAGGCTTTTGCACAATGATTGAATTTTCTAATATATCTTTAAGACTTGCCGTGGTATTCGCTGAATTAAAACCTGTTCCTTTAGCTTGTCGCCATGATGACATAATCATAAGGGTCGTCGTATTTGTGTAAGTGTATTTTATGGAGTGCTCATAGTTAAATCCAAGCTGCAAGCCATTTACGATAATATTTAGGGGCGAGATCATGCCTCCGGCAAAAGTACTAAGAGCATAAGCAATTTTGCTAGTGTCAAAAACATATTTTGTATGAGTTTCTTTGGTCTCTGAACTGTATCTTTCAATCCAGGTTCTTGGAAATGGAGGATAAAATAAATTTGATTCATTCGAAGTATTAAGAAGTTCTGTTTGAATAGCAGATACTTCACTTTCATTTAGGTTTAAGTAAGGTGTAAAATAATCCAAAAGATTGGTCCGAAGAATATCTTTTGAAGATACTGATTCTGTGCGGGCAAAAGCGGCCTCGCAGTTTAAGATTAACAATAATACCAAAATCCCAAAGTACTTCATAATCGCAAAATCCAACTCAACGTCCAATAGTATTGCAAAGACCAAGAGGAAAATTGCATTATTCATTCCAATTAAGTTTGGCTTTGGCACTTAAGAAATAGCCTTTGAGCTCATATTCCAATTTAAATTTGGCTTTTAGTGCAGTTTGATCGCCAATTTTTGGCACTTCATAAGTATAGGTCTACGCATTGGTGTACATCAAAAAACACGCTTAATTGAGAAAATTTAAAATGCGAAGCAATCTTTGTTGTGATCAACAAGGCTTATTAAAACTAAAAAGGTTTGGATTAATAACAAGGGGTTTCTTCTCCCAAAACATCCTATCTTTTCATTTAAGAAAGTTCTGGCATGTAGAAGTCGAGTCGTTTGCCCAATTATTTATCTGCATCACAGAAACAATTTCAATAGGAAAATCATTCAAATGAGGATTGAAGTCTGCTGGTAGTGAATTAAACATCTGCCCCAAAGTAACCAAGGAACGTCCTCTAAGCATACCTATAACTAAAAACTTATCACTTCCTGGCATGACAAGACTCACTGGACTTCCTGACCACCCTGGCTTAACTTGTGCTTTTCCTACACTAAACATAACTGTTGCTGATGCGTCTTGAGGGGGCCTCAATGCCTCTAACCTTCCTGGTCCAGCTTCTTCAGAAGCCCGCAATACAATCGGTAGCAAAAAAGACGACACTCCATTCAGTGCTGCCGTTTGGTTTTTTGGACCTGTCGAAAGTAATTCCACGTTGTGTATTACCTCATTAGAACCAAAAAAGCTAAAAAGGCTATTAAATTCAGAGACGTTATTTACAGCAGGAAGTATAAAATCGCTTTTCAAATTTTTATTTAAAATCCTAATTTTTGCAATATCAAACATTCTTGCCCCCACCCTTACTCCGAAGGTTTCTTGAGCATATTCATCATGGATTATTGGATCGCCAAAGCTTAAGTTTACCAATTTTTCATCTTGAACACTTAGAACTCTGGTAATTCGATATCTTTTTGTTGAATCAACTTCATCCATAATACTGTGAGCAACGGTATAAACAATGTCTCCAATCAAGAAACCATTTAATCTACCTATCCTTCCATTCTGATCTTGAATCTCAACGATACTTAAACCATTTGGGCTATTGGCAAATGAACTATAAGAAAAAGTTGATAATACAAAATAGAAAATCATTTTCGCTAACATATTGTAGAAAGAGCAAACTTCATGCTCAAAAACTAAATGTCTTCCGAGCATCTTTTCGTCAAAAGACAAATTTGAACTTTCCAAAACTAATTTTATAAAGCCGTACATTGTCACATAAAAAAATTCTACTTGCGTGTATTGATAGACTCAGCAAAAGTTAAGGACATTCAAAAAGTAGGTGAAGAAGCCTATGAAGATGTAATCGCCACTAAATACGTGAACACAAAAAGATTTATAATATTTGCTTCATTTTCAATTTTTTGGCAGCTCACCAAATATATCCGGCAATGGCAAAAGGTTGGTGTTGGGGGTGCTGTTGCTGATACTGACGACAGCGTTGTTGAAGGCTGATCTTAGTGCGGCTCTTTGATTTATTGAGTGGGAAACGCGGCTATAAAGCGTTAATACCACATATCTGGTTCCGTTAATGGTTGGGTCTAAAATCCAAATATTGAATTGGGTTGCATTTAATAATGCGGGTTCAAGTTTTGCGACTAGATTTTTTCGTAAAGCTTTCTCGATGCTTTCAGCCAGAGATACAAGCTCAGTATCGATTCGTCCCCTGGAGTCGGCTTTCATAAAAGTAACCCTAAGTTGTGAAATGCCAAAATGATCTAATAATTTCTTTTGCAAAAGTATCAAATCCTCGAGTTCAATTTGGCGGTTTGGCAGAATAATACCTTCATCCCCAGAAAATCGGATCAATTCATTTAAATCGCCTGTAAAATTAAAAAAGTTTTGAACAATAGTTAATACAATTTGTTTATCTGCATTGAACTGCCTTGTGACTTCAAGCTCGTTAGAGCGAACATTTAAAAATAAATCTGCAGTCGAATGGCTTTTTAGTACGGCATTGACCGTAGCCAGTAAATTTTTTGCCCCCAAACCTATAAAATCTAAAGAAAAGGCGCCGTACTGCGCAACTTCAATAGCTACCGAAGTTCGCTCGGTAACTACTAAGCTTGGACTAAAAATATCTATCCTTGTTAAAAAAGCAATAATCTTTTGAGCACTGAATTCGCTGATCTCGTAGCCAAATTGATCCTTTACGGCAGCTACAAATTTTTTCAGGGATTTGTTCTTACGGTAGATTTCAATTGTGAGTAGGCTAAACGAACTTTTGTCAGCATTAAACAAATAGTCGTGCCAATGGTTAGAGCTTAGTTGATCAAACAAGACTAATAATTCTATTCTATCCTTTTCAAGACGAGCCAATTCGGTGGGGTCAAATAGATTTAATGCCATCTTATTTAAAGCTTTTGCGCTTCGAGCCGCATAAGTGGCTAGGTCCGCAGAATCAGCAAAACCTAAATGAAACCATTGGGTTGTTAAATCGTCTTTTCGAATTAAGTCATGGTCTTGAACATGCTGACGAAAGCTTGTTTCTGCATCGTGGAAAGCTTGTTGGACTTTTTGATAAATACTTTCGATGGCCTCGAGCGTTTGATCTTGATCAAAGGGTATGAACAATCGGATGGTTTTATAATCGGAATACATCTCAGCTGATTCAAAACCCTTGATGGCTCGTAAAAATTTTAAATCATATTCTTTTTTTAAATTCACCAAAGCTGTGACCAAATCTTTATGTTTTATGATCTCATCATTTAGTTTTTTAAGCTCTGACACTGTGATCTCAATATATAGGCCCTTTCGTTTTTCAACTAAAGCGGCTTGAATCCAACTGTTGTTTCCTGCAACATTTTGAAAAATTTTAGATGCATATTCTGCTATAAATTCAGTCCTTGAGGCTGCGTGGATTGGACTTCGACTTATAAAAATATAACAGGACTTTGCAAACGCAAAAGGTCCTAAAAAGTTTAATACTATAAGAAGAAATATCAGTTTCACCTTAAGATAATAATGCAAAATAAAGTCCTCTTTTTATTCAGCAATTTCAATGACTTAATCTACAAAAATGACTGAAGATTGATCATTTGAATATAAGCTAAACACAGCTGTAACTACACAGCGATTTTTGTCCGCCTTTAATTTTTCAGGGAAAATAACCGCTTTGTGTCTCAAATTGATATGATTTTGTTCTGAAATCTAAATCAAGCGAGGGACTGCATGGGGGAAATGATTATTAAAAAATTATCGTAATAAGGAAATTGCATTTTTAATACATGGAAAAAAAAGATGAAAACCTGTCAATAAAACAGAAGATGTTTTTAAGAAAAATGCGCATAATAAAAGTGAAGTTAGCGAAATTACTTTAGATATTTTTTATTCCAGCCAATTACTTTGATCGTTCAAGGTAAAACTTTGGATACGCGCTGACAAAACATAATAAGCTTCACTTTTTTTAATTATAGCCTCAAAGTTTGCGCCCTTATACTGTAACTAAGCAGTGATTTTGTTATTTTCAAGCGGTTTGTTATTTCTTAGCTATTTTGCCCGAACCAAAATTTTTGAAGCGCTTTGACTAATTTTAACAATAGTCTTTAAAAAATATTTTTTTTCCAAACTAACTAAGGATCTTCAATATTTCGATACTTCCATAAAAAGCTGAAAATTGTAATAAAAAGCAAGATCAAAGATATGATAGCTCCATACCCATAGCCGCGACCAGGGTAGTTAGAATAATTAACACAAAAATACACTAAGAAAAATTTATTTACGCACATTGGAATTAAGAATACCTTTAAAAAGTCGATAAAAACTTTTTTGGATTTTTGGTATTCGATATCTTTTTTGCTATCACTCATAAAAACTTGCCCCCACATATGTTTATGAGGGCCTTTATTTACTCTTCAAAGTCATTATTGAAGGACGATTTTGAACCCAAATAAGTTAAGCCACTTAACGTTTTTTCAAAGTGATCCATTAAGATATCGGCTTGTTTCTGCGTGATAGACTTGTCTTCGATGGCCATCATACACTCTTGTTTAAGTTGGGTTTTAAACTCGCTAGTTTCATATTCGACGTAAGATAAAACATCACTAACACTGTCACCTTCAACAATGTGGTCGATCATATAGCCATTTTCTTTTAAGTGGATATGTACCGCACTGGTATCGCCAAAAAGATTGTGTAGATCCCCTAAAATTTCTTGATAGGCACCCGTTAAGAAAACTGCAATATAATAGGGTTCGTCTTTATTTAGCTCATGAAGTTCAAGATAGCTTTTAGCTTCGTTGGTTTCAGGATCAATAAATCGATTAATTTTACCATCAGAGTCACAGGTTAAATCCGCGATCGTCGCACGACGAGTGGGTTTTTCATGTAAACGAACTATTGGTAAAACGGGGAAGAGTTGGTCGACGGCCCAAGAGTCAGGTAGAGATTGAAACACGGAAAAATTACAAAAATAAGAGTCGCAAAGAAACGAATCTATCTCATACTCAACATCGGAAAAATCTGAATTGCCATCGGTTAATTTTTTCATTCGAGCTAAAATATTAAAAATCATTTTTTCAGCCATGGCTCTTTGAGATAAATCCAAAACCCCATAAGTGAACAACTGTAAAATATCATCCTGAATTTGTTTTAAGTCGTTGTAACTTTCGTTCAAAGTGGCGGCAGATAGATGCGACGAAATATCTGCCAGATCCCTAAGGATCTGATGCTCAGTGGGCTGAGTTTCAAAGGATTCAGGCTTTACATTCTCGAAGCTATTACATCCAAGAACATCGAATACTAATATAGAGCTATGTGCAACAAGGGCTCGGCCTGATTCTGTAATGATACTTGGATGAGGGACGCCTTTTTCATTACAAATAGATTTTAAAATATAAATGACATCATTAGCATACTCTTGCTCTGAATAGTTGGTGGAAGAGTTTGTGAATCCAGAACCGTCGTAATCTACACCTAGGCCGCCGCCCACGTCGATGTATTTGGGACTTGCACCTAATTTATGAAGTTCGGTGTAAAATCTTGCACCCTCTTTCAAAGAGGCTTTGATGGATAAAATTGACGGAATCTGAGAGCCAATATGAAAATGGACCAGATCCACACAATCTAACATTTCTTTCTCTTTTAGTTTTTGAATACATTCCACAATTTCGTGGGGAGTAAGACCAAATTTTGATTTGTGGCCAGTGCTTTCAACCCAACGACCTGAACTTCTTGTACTTAGTTTGGCACGAAGTCCAATTTTTGGCCGAATGCCTAAGCGCTTAGAGGCTTCAAGAATGAGATCCAGCTCTGAACTGCGGTCCACAACGATGATTGTATTACGACCCAGTTTTCTAGAGATCAGTGCAGTTTCAATATATTCAATATCTTTAAAACCATTACAAATAAGCAAGGCCTCTTTATCTTTTAATTTTGTCAATGCAATTAGAAGTTCGGGTTTACTACCACATTCAAGTCCCAGGGAAGATTTTCTTCCAACAGCAACAATATCATCGATTAAATGTTTTTGTTGATTCACTTTGACCGGAAAGACACCTTTGTAACTGCCTTTGTAATCCATTTGAGCAATCGCGTTGTCGAAACATTTCTTCAGTAAATTAACTCTTGAGGCAAGGACATCAGGAAACCGCATTAGTATTGGCGTATGAATCCCACGCTCTTTAAGATCATCTATGATCTCTTTAAGATCGACAGGAAAATTTAGTTCAGGCGTTCTAACAGTAATGTTGCCTTTAGTGTTAATATCAAAAAAAGTTTGGCCCCACTTGTCTAAGCCATACAAATTTTTACTGTCTTCAGTCGTCCAAGTTTTCATATGTTATTTCGCGATAATGTTTAAAATCTTACCGGCTTTGTAAATGGTTTTTACGATCTGTTTTCCTTCTAACTGTGCATCTACGGTGTTCAAGGCTTTAGCCAAACTTACGGCTTCATCTTCAGAGGTTAAAGCAGAAACTTCTATGGTTCCACGAGTTTTACCATTGACTTGAACCGCCATAGTCATTTGGTCATCGATGCACAATTCTGGGTCAAACTTAGGCCAAGGAGCCAAGCTTACAAAGCCTGTCTGACCCATTTTTTCCCAAAGCTCTTCACAGATGTGCGGTGCTATCGGAGCTAAGATTTGCACCAGAGGTTTAAGCGCTAATTCCGATGCTGGTTTGGTTGCATCGGGATAGGCTTTGTAAAGGTCATTGACATAAATCATCATGGCACTAATTGCGGTGTTAAAATTTAGACCTTCGATATCCTCAGTTACTTTTTTAATAGTTTTGTGCAAGCTCTTAAGAATCAATGGATCTTTGATGGGCTCCTTCGTTAATTTTAATACGCCAACATCATCAAGACATAAACGCCAAACTCTATCTAAAAACTTTCTAACGCCATTGATGCCCTCGGTGTTCCAAGGTTTATCTCTGTCATAGGGACCTAGAAAACAGATATAAGCCCTTACGGCATCAGAGCCAAAACTGTTTCTGACATCATCAGGATTAATCACATTGCCTCTAGACTTTGACATTTTTTCGCCATCAGGACCTAAAATCATACCTTGATGGGCTAATTTCAAATAAGGCTCTGGACAAGTTGCCAAATTATTATCAAATAAAAATTGTTGCCAAAATCTAGAATAAAGTAAGTGTCCTACTGTGTGTTCAGGACCACCCAAGTATAAATCAACTGGCATCCAATATTTTTGGGCTTCAAGGCTTGCTAGTTCCGATTCATTATGAGGATCGCAATACCTTAAAAAATACCAAGATGAACCTGCAGACCCAGGCATAGTGTCGGTTTCCCGCATATACTCTTCGGAGTACTTAACCCAATCTTGGTTTCTGGCCAGTGGAGCTTCGCCTTTTTCAGAAGGGGTGTAATCAGCCACTTCTGGTAATGTTAAGGGCAGCTCTGTAAGGCCTAAAACTTTTAAATCCCCTTTACTATTTTTTATAACAGGAATCGGTTCTCCCCAATATCTTTGCCGCGAAAACAACCAGTCTCTTAATTTATATAAAGTTTGTTTTTCCCCAAGATTTTTGTTCTCAAGCCATGAGATACAGGCTTCGATCCCTTCGCTCTTAGACAAACCATTTAAAAAATCTGAATTTATGATGGAACCCAAACCCATATAGGGTAAGGGCTCTTCACTTTGTATCACCCTTTGAATATCAAGACCAAATTTTTGGGCAAACTCGAAATCACGTTCATCATGCCCAGGCACAGCCATGATAGCTCCGGTGCCGTAATCAGCTAAGACATAGTCAGCAACCCATACTGGGATCTCTTTGGACGTAATGGGGTGTATGGCAAAGGCACCAGTAAACAATCCCGTTTTTTCTTTATTGGCTTTTCGATCCACTTCGCTTTTTTTAGCAGAGGCTAAAACGTAGGCGCTGACTTCTGCTTTTTTCTCTGGAGTCGTTAAAGTCATTAACAGTTCATGTTCGGGAGCAACCACCATAAAAGTCACCCCAAATAAAGTATCGGGACGAGTTGTAAATACTTTTAAAGCTTCCTTTTTTCCTTTGAGTAAAAATTTAACTTCTGCCCCATAACTTTTACCTATCCAGTTAATTTGTCCTTCTCTGGTACGAGTTGGAAAATCAACGGTTTCTAGACCTTGAATTAACTTTTCAGCATAGGCTGTAATCTTTAACATCCACTGCTTCATGGGCATGCGAATGACAGGATGACCACCCCTTTCACTTTTGCCATCAACGACCTCTTCATTGGCAAGCACTGTCCTTAAAGCTGGACACCAATTCACAGGAACTTCTTTTTGATAAGCTAAATCCTGTTCAAATAGTTTAGTAAAAATAAACTGTGTCCATTTATAAAATTGAGGATCGGCGGTGGATAGGCTACGACTCCAATCAAAACTAAAACCATAAGATTCCATTTGGCGTTTAAAATTTTTAATCGCATTCTCGGTCGTGATCTCGGGATGCACTCCCGTTTGAATGGCAAACTGTTCTGCTGGCAAACCAAAGGCATCGAAACCCATGGGATGTAAAACGTTAAAACCTTGAGCTCTTTTGAATCTTGCGACAACATCGGTGGGAGTGTACGACGCAATATGCCCCACATGGAGTCCATGACCAGAAGGATAGGGAAACATATCTAAGGCATAAAATTTGGGTTTTTTTGAAGGGTACTCCGCTTTGAAAGCCTGTTGCTTGTCCCAATTTTTTTGCCATTTGGTATCTAGGTCCGTATGTGGATAAGCCATTCTAACTCCCGCTTTAAATAAGACTACAATCCTTTCAATTACATCTTTATCAAGACCCGCGCAAGAATCAATACCTTAGACCAAGACATTTAAGCCTAAACTTACTCGTCGTAGTTATTGCCACAAAAAAGAAAAAATTAAATGGTTTAGCTAAATGGTCAGACGCTTTTAAAGGCGCTGCTAAGTTAAAAGCGTTTGAACTTGGCTTCTGGCTAGTTTTATAAAATTCGCTCTCCAATTTCCCACGCTTTGCTCCGATAAAAACCCATGAGATTGCCTACAGACTTAAAAAATAAAAAAATTCTAGTAGTAGACGATGACCCAGATCTTTTAAATTTTGTGACGGCAACTCTTCAGACTCAAGATTATCAGATTAAGCAAGCAGACTCTGGTCATGCCGCACTTGAATGTTTGCAAACATGGAAGCCTGATTTAGTGATCTTAGATATTAATATGCCTGTCCTAAATGGACTTGAGACCTTAAAAAAAATTAAAAACACCGATTTTTTTACAGCTATTATTTTTTTAACAGCAGAGTCTAAAACCGAACAAGTGATTATTGGGCTTGATGCCGGTGCCGATGATTATATGTGCAAGCCCTTCAGTCCCAATGAACTCTTAGCCAGAGTGCGAGCACAGCTTCGAATTAAAGACCTTACGGATCAATTACAAATCGCCAATGAAAAACTGCAAGCTTTGGTGGAAATCGATGATTTGACGGGTTTATTTAATATGCGAAACATTTATTCTAAACTTGAATACGAAATCAAACGGGCGCAAAGATTTTCAAGGTATGTGGCTGTAGTCATGTTGGATATGGATCATTTTAAAAATGTGAATGATACTAACGATCATTTATTTGGTAGTTTTGTTCTTAAAGAAGTCGGAGGCATCATTAAGCGCTCGATTCGCGACACAGATATTGGTGCACGTTACGGCGGCGATGAATTCATAATAATTTTAACTGAAACCAACCTTGAAGGTGTAAATATTTTTTGTGAACGCTTAAGGTCCTCGATAGAAAATTTTGAATTTAATAATGGTGAAAACAAAATGCATTTAACTTCAAGTATAGGATTTGCCATCTCTAAGCCTAAAAGTCAGTTCTTAGACTCTAGATCTCTGGTCAAGTGGGCAGATAAAGCTTTGTACGAGTCGAAAGCTAATGGACGAAATCAAGTATCCAGTTACGATTTATCTCTTAAAGAGGATGATTTTGATCAAGATATTGCATTTGTATCACATAAAGCAGATGCTTTTAAAAAAAGGGCATAGGTTTATAAATGCTTCGACTTGGACTTGAGCCGTTTGAACTTAAACATTTTAATTTTAAAACATTAATTGTGCACAGCGAGACTCTTAAAAACAATCCCTTAAATGACAACCCAATTCGAAATAATCCCATTTTATATCCAAAAGATATTCAAACAGATACGCCCGTTGTTTTTATGCTTTCTGGTTTTGGAAGCGATGCATGGAAAAACTTTTCCTTTGGTGGATTTGAAGACAATTTAGCGCAGCAGATTGATCAATGGACTGGCGAAAATTTAGTGCCTCCTGCTGTTTATATTTTTGTGAATGCTTGGACTAAGTGGGGTGGTAGTCAATTTATCAACTCGTTAGGTGCCGGTCATTACGAAGACTATATTCTTAAAGATCTTGTTAAAACTTTTAAAATCGCATGTCCAGAAGTCGCCCAATCCAAAAATTGGATAGTGATGGGGGGATCTAGTGGAGGTTATGGAGCGCTCAACTTGGGTTCCAAATACCCTGAAGTATTTCCTCGAATTGTTGCACTTGCGCCAGATAGTTTTTTTACTGTGAGCTTATTAGCTGAAATTTATAAATATTTACCCTATCTTGTTGATTTTTCTGGTCTCAACGGATTCACTAAAGCGTATACGAGCGGTCAAGTTAAATTGCCTGATGCTATTTTATTTGGGCTTTTAAATCTTGTGGCAATGACTACGTGTTACGCACCCCAAGACTCCAAGGGACAGTTACAATTTCCCATAGATCAATTTGGTTTTGTTGATGCGAATGTTTGGTCTAAGTGGTTAGAGCACGATCCGCTACAATTTTTACCCAAGAGAGAAAAACAATTAAAAAAACTAACTTCCATACATATCTATACGGGCGATAAAGATGAATATGGTTTGCAGTACGGTTCTCGCCAAATGCATGAACTTTTTAATACCATGAACCTTAAATGCAGTTACTCCGAACTTAAAGGCACCCATAGAAGTATAAAAAATTTTCGTCAGCAAGCCTTGGTTGATGTTTTAGGATCGTTGCAATAACTTAAAAGTTCTATTGCGCAATAAGCATAGATTGCTTAATTGAATATTCACCATAAAAAATTCTTAATTCTTAATTCTTAATTCTTAATTCTTAATTCTTAATTCTTAATGTATAGTGAGTATTTTATATTTTTTAATTTTTCGGTGTGACTTCAATCCAAACTTCATTGCGACGAAGGAAGGGTAAAGTCCATGGCGGGTTGTAACCAGCAAAAATGGGTTTTGAAATAGCCTGGTATTGGTTCTCTTTACTTAACCATTCTAACAATTCATTACCCTTAGATTTTACTTTAGCTTTATTCCAAAAGCCTGAAAATTTCAGAACAGCCATGGATTTAGAGGGTCTCTCTTCGATGACGATGCGACTGTCATTAGGTATTGGTAAAGTGTCCTTAGCGAAAGATGAAGGCATAGTGAAGGTCATAGTCCAAGACTCTACATTAGAGTTATCTTGTTTTATCTCTTCATTCATCATTACAGGAGCCGTCATTGCAATTTTTTGACTCTCTTTATTGGTAACATCCTTGGAATTTATCGAATTTGGATTGTTATCTAAAGTCACAGGAGCTGTCATTGCAATGTCAGACTTAGATTTGTTATCACCAAAGATAAAATTCGCAAGAATTTTAAAACCCTTACCCTGAGCTTCTTTAAAGTTTCCTTCCACTGTAGTCTTGGCAACTAAGTATGGTTTGTACTGCCTTATCTCTTTGTTGTCTTCCACAACTATAACATTGTAACTAGGCTCTTCTTCAGATCGGTAACCAAACAAAGAGCAACTTGTCATACAAAGTCCTATCAAACTGATAAATATAAGGTTTAATATTGAGATCATAGGTCACCTTAACATGGTTTAAAGTATTTATGTGATTTTTAAATTTTCACTGGCAAATATACAGGGGGCTTAGTAATAGTTCTAAAATATTTAAACCATAAGTTGCTTTGCTAATCATTCTATTGCAACCCCGGCCTTGGTCTAAACTTAAATATGATTTGTGGATTATATTTGTTTTTAAAATAAGATTAAGGTTTGAAGTGTTAAAAAAGTAAATATGTTAATCCGTAAATTAGCTTTTTTAAAATTCTCTAAATATAGATTTTAACATTATAAGGACCTTTTTAATTGACTAATCTCCTAATTCTTGTTGTTTTGCTATCTTATTCAAGCGTCTTTGCGAAGTTTGAAATACGTCCTGGAGGCTATAAAATTAAAAATCTTACAATGATAATGGATGGGCAAAAAACTGATTTATTACAAGAGATGAAAAAGGGATATGCAGAAATGCAATCGATGGCAAAGCTTATGCCGAACTCAAGCCACTTAATGAAATTTAATCCAACGGAAATTTGTGTACCGAAAAAATTTGATAATAAAGACAAAAAAGATCCATGCCAAATGAAGATTGTTTATGAGAGCACAAATCTGATGAAAGGAACCTTTGACTGCAAAGAATCTAAAGGTAAGGTTGTATTAAAAATTACAAATAAAAACACTATAACTTCACATACTAAATGGACCAACATTAAAAATGCAAAGTCCACCCAATCAGAAACCATATCATCAATGGATTGGATCTCTTCGAAATGTAAACCCAATGCATTGAATTTTTTTGATTCATTTAATAGCGGTAAATAATTCGCTAAAAAATCCAAGTTTACTTTAACAAGAGGATGATAATTATTTTTTAATCACCCTGTTAATAACCACTAACGCCAGCTTCTCCTCGATAATCAGAATAAGCTTCAAGTAAACCTTCTTTATTCACTCGAACACCGCATACTTTAGCAACGTTTCGAATATTTTTGATCTGCTGTCCTTTCTTCTGAAGAATTTTAACAACGTTAGGCGAAAAACGATTCTCTTCAAGATATAAAATATCAGGAGCAAATTGATGGTGGACTCTTGGCGCCATGATTGCTTGCTCGATATCTAAGTCATTGAACATTATGCGGTAAAGAGCTTGAAATACACCGCTAATAATTCTTGGACCCCCCGGCGCCCCAAGGGCTAATACAGCTTTGTTGTTAACATCAGTTACAAGTGTTGGGGACATGGAACTTAAAGGCCGTTTGCCCGCTTTGACTAGATTGGCTTGGCCCTGAATTAAACCATATTTATTGGCTTTGTCAGGCTGGGTTGTGAAATCATCCATTTCATTATTCAAGGCAATCCCAAATTTATCACTAACTACTCCAGAGCCATAATTGCCATTCAATGTGATGGTCATGGAAACAGCTTCACCTTTACTGTCCATAACAACAAAGTGAGTTGTTTCCGTGCTTTCTTTGGGAAGTGTTTTTTCAGAGAGGGGTTCTAATTTTTTGGAGGATGAAATACGAATAGATTTAGAAAGTTCGTTTAAATATTTATCTGACAAAAGACTCTGAGTTGGTAAATTAGAAAAGTCTGGATCACCTAATACCGATCGGCTGCGAAATGATTTTTCTAATACTTCAGCCAGTAGATGGGTCTCATCGGCATGTAAAAAGCCTTGTTGAGATACGTTTTTTCTTTGCACCAATTCAAGAGCTGTTTTGATGATCAATCCGCCACTAGACGGCGGGGGCATTAAGTGTAGGGTTTGATCTTTGATTTTATAAGTTAAAGGTTGACGCCAAATCACACGGTAGTTTTTTAAATCCTCCTCTGATAAGACGCCACCTGCGGCTACTGTGCTTTTAACTATATCTTTAGCAACCACTCCTTCATAGAAACCTTTAAGTTTTTTATCTTTAAATAAATTTAAAGCGCCCACTAACTGGGGCTGAATCAGTGTGTCTCCTGGCTTATAAAATTGACCGTCTTTTTTTAATAAATATTTTTTTCCTGCAAGATTGAATCTTGGACTTTCTTTACGAGTATAATTGAACCATTCTCCAGAGACTTGAAACCCTCGATTTGCTAGTTCAAGTGGAGTTTTAAAAAGCCTATCCCATGGCAACTTACCATATTTTTTGTGAATTTCGAAAAGTCCGGCTGGAATACCAGGGACACCAATGGCGGGGCCACCAGTCCAAGAGTTACCGGATTTAAGATTCATAAAATAGGTCTCATCTGTAGCAGCTGGAGCGGTTTCACGAAAATCTAAGGCCTGAACCTCTTCGCCATTTTTTTTAAGCATGGCAAAGCCGCCACCACCGAGCGAAGCAAAATAAGGCGAAGTGACAGCAAGTGTAAGTGCAACCACAACCGCCGCATCAAAAACGTTTCCACCTTTTCGGTAGATATCTTCACCGGCTTCGGCCGCAATCTGTGAAGGGGCAGCGATCAGAACAGTCTGTCCTTGGAGAGGCATAGCCCAAGCCAGAGCAGGAGTAAAAGCTAATAAAAAAGAGATGAAAAATGCTGTGGATTTTTTAATAAATAATTTCAATGTTTACCTCTATGAATTGGAAATAGTGAAATTCAAAAATAAATCAAATTCTGACTAAAGTTAATTAAATAATGAGTTGCTAACCTTTAAAGCCTTTGCTACCTGTGACCCATGAGTGCATGTAAAGACCAGTTGACTCCTACGAAAACTTTAAACTCCGATAACAACCCTTATGTGAAAATGCTTTTAGAAGACTTTGCACACTGCGCCCTGGATGAAGAGCGTGCACCCACTCATAAAGGTCTGTGGCGCCAATTTTATGAACCTAAAAAATATACCGAAGTTGATTTAGAGATAGGCACAGGCAATGGTTTGCACTTTGCTCATCGCGCTTCAAAATATCCAGATCGACTCTTGGTCGGTATTGAGATTAAATTTAAACCCTTAATTCAAGCTATTCGAAGAGCTCAGAAAAATTCAGAAACAAAAAATTCGGTAATTTTAAGGTACAATGCCTATCGTATTGAAGACTTATTTACCGAAGGAGAACTAAGGGATGTGTTTATTCATCACCCAGATCCATGGCCTAAAAAAAAACAATGGAAGCACAGGTTACTTCAACCCGAGTATTTAGCAAAACTTTTTAAAATTCAGCAAAGTGGTGGTATCTTGGATTTTAAAACCGATTCTTTAAGTTATTTTGATTGGGTCACACCAATTCTAGAGGAAAGTAGTTATAAAATCATAAAATTCACAAAAGATTTACATAACTCAGAGTATGCTACGGATAACTTTCAAACTCATTTCGAAAAAATTTTTTTACGTAAAGGGCAACCTATTTATTATGCCCAACTTCTACGTCCTTAAGCTATTACAATTGTTTGCAATAGCTAGTCTCGGAAGTCGAAGTAAAAATATATGAAGGATAACTATTAGTCTTTTTCGCGGCTCTGACCTGTCTAGCCCTAGACATTGAAACACCCGTGTACTCAGATGAGGCCATATAACCTGAATCTAATCTTACTAAGGGTGGTACACTAAGGTCAGCAGTAGTTCGTAAAACCAGAGTGTCAATTGCAGTGCTGCGATTCATATTCAACTGAAGTTCGTTGGTTTTAAATGCTCTTTGTCTTGTCTGTGAATTTCTGATCGAAAAAAATTTAGCCTCTGAACTCTCAAGTAAAGCGTTCAACGAAAATAAGTCAGGGAATGAATCCATAGAATTTTGATTTAAATAATCAATGACTAAATTATCTTCTTCAGACCCTAGAGGAATAGCTTTAAATATAAAACCACGTTCGGCAAGAGGTACTGTTGATATTATGTCGGGAAAGGGCAATGCGCAGTTAAAGGTTTTATCGACAACGATATCGATAGATTTCTTTTCGCCAACAGGAATGTTAACGGCGGTGACTCGTTGACCACCAGACATAAACTTAAGCTCAGTTTCAAAACTTTCATGAGTCTGAATAATTCGAAGCCCACCCCAATCATTATAAGTGTTTACTGGTTTAAAATCTGCTCTTTGTGCATTGTAAATTAACGGGATCATTTGGCCTAAGATTTTATTTTTTGATGGAAAATTAATATTTAAAGGTTGTTTAGAAGAGTTAAGAATTTCTATTTGAAAAATAGTAACACTACCATCTAAGTAACCTGAAGTGTTAAAGGGGTAACCCTCTGAGGCCACCAGTGGGTTTCTAATTACCGATAATTGAAGACTCGGTTGATCAAAAATAATATTGAAGTATTCGGACCAAACTTTTCGGGTTTCTCGATCAGCTTTGGAGGTTTCAAATAGGGGACTATCTTCTAAATCAATCTCTGCAAGAACTCGACACTTCTTTAAAAACGCAGTGTTGCCGTCTAACATTAAGTTTGAAAAAGTTTCAGCTAAAGAATTGAGTAAATTATCATTCCTTGATTGAACAGAAAATGTATTTCCTTCCCCTGCACATTTAATACTTGCGGGTCCTGTTAAAAGTCCTTTGTGGATTTTTTTATCAAATAAAAATGTGTTTTTTCCATCATTAAAATACACACTGGGCCGCTGTGCCATAGTCGTTCGACCGATAGGCATGATAGTGCGCTCAATGAAAGAGCCATCTTTTGGCATGGCTATGATCTCTAACTCATTTTGTAAAGATGTATTGATCACCAAATTATTTAAAGAAAAGGAATGCTTTGAAGTGATAGTATTGCTGGCGATAAAGTCAAAATTACAGAGATAGTCTGAAGAATGATTTTGATCTAAGTCATCAAAAGTCACTTGGTCGGGCAAATAGTTGTAAAGATACACTTTTAAAGATTTGGGGATTTTTCCAACCATTTTGGCTGTGTAAGTTTGCTGTGTGGTTTGGTTTATACACTTGGTTTGAACTTCAAGATTAACTACGGTTTCACGATCTTTAAATAAAAGATAAGAATCGTAACCTAAAGCTTTAGTTATCTGTGTCGAGCTAAATTCAGATAATAGCGAATTGGTTCCACGAAAATTTGCGTCTTCAGAAGTGTCCCAAGCATAAATTTGTGGTTCGTTCAGTGTCCAGTAATCTTTAGGGTTTGAACTTTTAGATCCACACCCCCCTAACAAGATAGCAACTACTAAATACAAAACTTCTAGAAAAGAAAATTTAAAAATTCTGGATCTAAATTTTAAATAATATGTGTTGGTCATATTGACGAGCTCGCTTTTGGAATCAATTATTTGTTTAAGTTTAAGTTTAAGTTTAAGTTTAAGTTTAAGTTTAAGTTTAAGTTTAAGTTTTTAGTTTATTGTACAAAGACCAAAAGGGGCTGTAAGTGCCATAAAACTAAAGTTATGTATAAATAGGTCATTTTTCGGACACTATAAAGTCCGGGCTAGGTTCTTAAAATCTTTACAAAAGTGATCAAAAAATTGTTATTAAAGCCTTGAATTAGACCGGCGCTAATAAACCCTAAGATGTTTTAAAAACTAACTCTGCGACAATTTATGGGCTTTAGAACAAGTGATTTAATATTTTACAAATTTTAAAATTGGCTTACCACGAAGTATGGGTTTTAAAACTAGCTTAGTGACAACATAATTTTTTCATACTTTATTTATTTCGGTATATATAAAATAAATAGTGTCCTTGGACTTTCTCTCTCTCTCTCTCTCTCTCTTATAGTTCAGAAGCGTTTTTGGACGTGATCAAATACCAATTTAAACTCTTACAGGCGCAAAAAAATAGTAATTGTCGAAGCACCGAGAGCATACTAATTTGTGAGCTATGAAACATAAAGTTGTCGTTCTTGGATCCCACAAAGGCTTAGGCTATCACTGCGTTAAATCCCTATTAGCCCTGGATTCGGTAGATAAGGTTTTAGGCTTTTCTCGGTTTGAGAGTGGGGATTTTGTTCATGATGAAAAATATCAATTTTACGCCTATGACTTTACAAAAGTTTATGGGCATCAGGAGCTATTTCAAAACCTGTGGCATGTGCTTCAAGAGTTCAAACCCACCCATATAATTTACTGCGCTGGCGGCGGGCCCTATGGTTTGTTCAAAGATAAAGCTTGGAAGGATCATGAATGGGCCCTAAAACTAAACTTTTTATTTCCAGCGCACTTACTTTGGCATTTGAGTCAAAATTTGGAACCATGCTCTTTCACATTCGTTGGTTCGGCGATTGCAGAATCCTCTACGGGAGATGCTATGGGTCCATCCTATACAGCTGCAAAATGGGCGATGAAGGGGTTGATAAGGTCAATTAATAACCAACAACCTTCTTTAAAAATTAATATTTTCAGTCCTGGATACATGGACACCGATCTTTTGCCCCAAGGGGCAAAACCAAGGCAAATAGAAGGTCTTGTTCGTGATCCTTCACTTTTGGCCAAAGAACTTTTATCAGAATTAGGTCTTTGGCAAAAAGTTTAATGACTTGAAAAAATTGATAAAAGTTCTATTGTTTGGTCCTACCTAAATTAGGAGCTTACTATGAGTTTTCAATCCCATGAAAAAGTTATAATTATTGGTTCTGGACCTGCAGGATACACAGCGGCCGTTTATGCGGCTCGAGCCAATCTTAAACCTTTAATGTTTCAAGGCGAAGAGATCGGTGGGCAGTTGACCACGACCACAGATGTTGAAAATTTTCCTGGCTTTCCAGAGGGGATTATGGGGCCAGAAATGATGACATTATTTGAAAAACAAGCTCATCGCTTTGGCACTCGAATGATTCCTTCTAATGTGTCTAAAATAGACACTTCAGTTCGACCATTTAAAATTTGGGTTGGTGAAAAACAGTGGACCTCGGAAGCAGTAATAGTCAGTACAGGAGCAAGTGCAAAGTACTTAGGGCTTGAAGCTGAAAGAAAATACCTGGGTCGAGGTGTTTCTGCCTGTGCGACTTGCGACGGAGCATTTTTTCGAGATGTCCCCGTTTGCATAGTGGGTGGTGGGGATACGGCCATGGAAGAAGCTTTGTTTTTAACTCGATTTGCAAGTAAAGTTTATTTAGTCCATCGACGAGATGATTTTAGGGCTTCGAAAATTATGGCGGATCGAGTAAAAGCTCATCCCAAAATAGAAATACTTTGGAATTCCGAATTGCAGCAGATCAACGGTGATGAAAAAATGGTTAAAAGTGTCACTATTTACAATAACCAAACGAAAGATGTTCGAACTTTAATGCTGGAAGGGGTATTCATTGCTATTGGACATAAACCAAATACAGATATTTTTGACCCTAATCAAGTTCATCTAGATGAGTTAGGTTACATTATTACAAAGCCAAACTCGACCTATACAAGCGTCGAGGGTTTGTTTGCCTGTGGGGATGTTCAAGACCATGTTTATCGACAAGCTATTACGGCCGCAGGCACAGGGTGTATGGCCGCAATTGATACTGAACGTTGGTTGGAAGACAAAGGCTTATAAAAAATTTAATATATAAATGCACTTAAAACTTAAATTGGAACCTTGGTCGTGATGACCAGAAGCTTTAATTTTTGTTAGCCTTAACAAATGAACAAAAAAATTAATATTCAAAGTTTAGTCGATCAAATTGAAAAGATCACCAAAGAGAAGATTGCCAAAGAATCTGTTGTTTCTCTGGATGAATATCGCAAATTAAAAAATAAAAACCAACAACAGTTTCATGTACTGGTCATTGAAGATGATGAAACTATGCGAAAAGCTTTAGTTAAGCTGCTTGAATCAGAAGGTTACTTTGTTATTAGTGCTGCCGATGGCACCCAACTAGAAAAAGTTTTTAGCGCTGATAGCGTAGATTTAATCCTTTTAGATATTGGACTTCCTTGGGTGAATGGCTTGGAGCTTACTAAGGTGCTAAAAAATCACGAAGACTTAAAAGATATTCCTGTCGTATTAATATCGGGATTGGGCTCGCAAGAAGATTTGGATCAAGGTCTTAAGTTAGGGGCTGAGGCTTATATTAGAAAACCATTTGATGTCGATCTACTTAAAACTACTGTCAAAAATCTAATACAATAAACTTAATTTATACTCAACATTGTTTTGGGTATACCTTTAGGAATCGCCGATAAAAGTTTTTTGGTGTATTCATCTTTAGGACTCTCATATATAGCAATTGCATCAGCCATTTCGACAATTTCACCTTTGTTCATGACGGCAATTTCGTCTGAAATAAATTTTACGACGGCAAGGTCATGGGAGATAAAAATATAAGTCAATCCCATCTCTTCTTGTAAGTCTAAAAGAAGATTTAAGATCTGTGCTTGCACAGAGACATCCAAGGCGGAAACTGACTCGTCACAAACTATAAATTCAGGTTGAACAGCTAAAGCTCGAGCAATACAAATACGTTGACGTTGGCCACCTGAAAACTCGTGAGGGTAACGATTTAAAACGTTGGAAGATAGACCGCAACGTTCAATGAGTTCTGCGGCTTTAACTTGGCGCTCAGCTTTGGTGTTATAAAGACCGTGAATCATCATGGGTTCCATAATTGCTGATCCAATCGTCATTCTGGGATTTAGGGAGGCGTATGGATCTTGAAAAATGATTTGTAACTTTCGGCGCATAGCTCGCATCTCATTTTTATTAAGGGCGTTTAGTTTTATACCCTTGTATAAGATATCTCCCGATGTGGGTTCAATCAGTCTAAGAATTGTGCGACCCAAAGTGGTTTTACCACAGCCAGATTCACCAACTAACCCAAGAGTCCGACCTTTCCGAACTTTCAAAGAGACTTTATTAACGGCTTTTAACCATTCTGTTGTTTGACCTAAAAAATTGGTTTTTATTGGAAAATGTTTTTCTAAGTTGTTAATTTCAAGAACTACTGGATTAGCCTCTTCGGTGATGGGTCGTGAAAATTTATCGACAGTTTTAATATCAAAACTATTTGGAATTTCAACACCTTCGGCCGTCATAAAATCTGAAACCATGGGCAAACGATATGGGTTCGAAATTAAAGAAGGTCGACATGCTAACAAACCTTTAGTGTAGGGATGTTTGGGGTCTTCAAAAATTTTCTCGCAAGAGTTATTTTCAACAATATCCCCTTTGTACATCACAACAACTTCATCAGCGATATCTGCAATGACTCCCAAATCGTGGGTAATGAATAACACACTCATGCCCATCTGATCTTGAAGTTCAGCAATTAAATCTAAAATTTGTTTTTGAATTGTAACATCAAGGGCCGTGGTAGGTTCGTCAGCAATTAAGAGTTCAGGGGAACAAGCAATAGCCATGGCAATCATGATTCGTTGTCGTTGGCCACCACTCATTTCGTGGGGATAGGCTGAAATTCTTTGAGCAGGATTTGGGATACCAACCTTATGCATTAATTCTATGGATTTGGCCCAAGCTAGTTTTTTTGATAGACCTTCATGTAATATTAAGCTTTCAGATATCTGGTCACCCACTGTGAACACAGGATTTAAAGAGGTCATTGGCTCTTGAAAAATCATCGAGATTTTTTTGCCACGAATTTTTCGCATTTGATCTTCAGTTTTTTGTAGTAAATCTTCGCCATGAAATAAGATTTTACCACTGGAAACTTTGCCAGGTGGTGAAGCAATTAATCGCATAATAGCAAGTGAGCTTACACTCTTTCCAGATCCTGATTCACCAACTAATCCAATAGTTTTGCCTC
Source organism: Bdellovibrionales bacterium (assembly GCA_041740515.1). Classification (GTDB taxonomy): domain Bacteria; phylum Bdellovibrionota; class Bdellovibrionia; order Bdellovibrionales; family UBA1609; genus JAMLIO01. The sequence continues at coordinate 79,663 of JBGSLV010000015.1, forward strand.
TAGGGATATTAAAGCTGATGTTGTTGACCGCTTTAATAATTCCATCGTCGGTTTTAAAATCAACTGTAAGATTTTTGACTTCTATGATGTTCGAAGGTGTGTTTGACATATTATGCGACTCCCTTACTTAAGCTTTTCGGTATTTTTTTAAATCACAAGATCTAATGCAAAACTCTCAAAGTACTAAAAAAACCCTAACAACCAAGTTCAAATAAAAATAATCTTATTTTATAACTTAAAACTCCCTTGATGTCATAGTCATCAAAGCCAAAAATGCCCACTTTATGCGCATCCCCTCCCAACCTTAGGTGCCAGGTTCTTTTTTTCCAATAGGCTAGTACCCACGAATTCTGGTTAGTTCAATTCTTAAAAAGGATAAATTAAAAGCTGAGATTTTTTTGCCTTTAATATAAAGGATTATTAAGGCTTATAAAGGGCTAAAAAAATATAAATTGTATGATTTCTGAATGGAAGAAAGAACCTGGAACCTAAGGCTGGCACCTTTTGACTGGTAGGAAAAAAGAACCTGGCACCTTTTGATTGGTAGGTGAAAGTGGGGCACAATTAAGAACTTGGGGTTGTTTCTATGAAAAATGCTAGACTCATAGTTTTATTTAGATTTTTTTGGATGTTTATACCTGTAGTGTCGGTTTTTGTGCCTTTGCTTTCATCATTGAACTTCACTATGACTGAGTTCTTTTTAATTCAAAGCTGTTTTAGTTTAGCCGTAGTGGTTGTTGAAATTCCATCAGGTTATTTCGCGGATTTGTATGGTCGTAAAATGACTTTAATCATTGCCAGCATTCTGTCTGGAATTGGGTTCACCTACTTATATTTTGCTAAGGAGATTTGGCAATTTTATATTTATGAATTGATTATTGGCGCTAGTATGGCGATGGCCACTGGTACTGATTTTGCGATTCTGTTTGACAGTGTAACTGAGGACTCTAAAGATCCACAGACTTTAAAGCTAAAACTCACTTCACAGCAGTTGAATGAAAAAACTTCGTACTGGTCTTCAAGCTTCCAATCGGGGGCTATGCTGGGTGAGTCTCTATCTGCTTTTATTGGAGGGGTACTGGCTTTTTATAATATGAATTATAATTTAATCGCCACAGGAATAGCTGGTTGGTTTCCCTTATTTGTAACTTTCTTTTTAAAAGAACCTCAAATTAAACGTATGAATAAATCCTCTCATAAAGAGAATTTTAAAATGATTATTCGAGAGATGTTTTATAACTCTAGGCTTTTAAGGCTTCTACTTTTAAATTTTTTAATTTGGTCAATTGCAACTTTATCAGCGGTTTGGTTGATTCAAAAGTATTGGTCTGATCATAACATTTCATTATTTTACGTAGGTTGTTTATGGAGTTCATTAAGTCTTATTTCTTTTGGATTTAGTCGCTTTGCCTTCCAAATTGAACATTTGTTGGGCTTAAGAAACTCCCTGATGATATCTTCCATTTTTATTATTAGTGCTTATATGCTTTTGCCTTTCGTTGGATTCACAACTTCAGTGTTTTTTGTATCATTTATTTATATGGCACGTGGGGTTCAATCTGTAATTTACCGAGAAGAGATGAACATTAGATTAGGGGAAGAAATAAGGGCCACAGCGAACTCTGTTTTTAGTCTTTTGTTTAGATTTGTGTTTATGGTCGTTGGCCCAATAATGGGTATTTTCATTGATTTAAATGGGGTAGTTTATTTGTTTCCAATTTTAGGACTTATGTTCTTAGCTTTGTTTTTTGTCTCCTTGGTACCTTTTATTAAAGAGATTGATCGCACGGGAAGTAATCATTATTAAAGGGTTAGCTATGAGATCACAAAAGACCCCCGCAGAGTCTTATATAGAAAAAATATTTGCCCGCGAATCTCCAGAGCGGTTAACTATTTTAAAAAACCTTCGGCTTGAGGCAAAGAGTGGGATAGAAATTTCAGCTAACGAAGGTCATCTTTTAAAATTTTTTTCGCAAATGATTAGGGCCCAAAAAATAGTTGAGATTGGAACTTTGTTTGGCTATTCCACATCTTGGCTACTAGAAAGTTTACCAGCCAATGGTAAAGTTTGGTCCTTTGAAAAAGATGAGACACATTATAATTATGCTAAACTTCATCTTCAACATCATATCGAAAATGAAAGTTTAGAAATTATTCAGGGTGAGGCTTTAAATGAACTTAAAAACATTGAAATTCATGGGCCCTTTGATTTGATTTTTATTGATGCCAATAAATCTGGTTATATGGACTACTTCAAATGGGCGGATAAAAATTTAAAATCCAAGGGTTTAATCATTGCAGATAATACCTTTTTATTAGGAAAAGTATTTAGTGATGTTCCCCCTAAAAACCATACAAAAGCTTGGAGTGTAATGAATGAATTTAATCAGACTTTAGCTCTTCATCCCAATTACAATGCAACTTTACTACCCACAACGGAAGGACTAACAGTAGCCCAAAAGCTTTAATTGTATATTTTAGTAATTTTTAATTAGCCCCTAAGAGGTCATGATGCAGAATAGATGCATTCGAAAAATGTATTCATATAAGAAGAATTCAATACAACATTGAAGTTAGAAACTAGTTTATTTAAAACCAATATTAATTTTTACTTGAATAGGAATCTTCCATTGCGTGCCATTGCCATCCGTATAAATTCCCTCGGCCATTAATATTGTGCAGCTATCTGCAGTGTTAGGGTTGGGTTCAGGTTTTGGTCTGTAAAAATAACTTCGCTCAAAAAGCACTTGCCATATCTTATCAACAAATAAAACTCTTTCATGGCTCAATTCAGAAGAATTTAAAACATATAACATTCTTTGCTTAGCTTGGTTTAAAATAGGTTGAGCAAGATGTTGAGGTTTTTCTTTTAGAAAACGATAAGAAGCCGCAGCAAGGGAAATCATAGTGTCTTGATTCCATTGCTTATAGATATAAGGATTAAGGGCATAGTCATTGAATAAGTGCCAAAGATCATCCGGATTCATAAGTGCATCTGGCAAATATCTTTCATTATATAAAATATTTGCAAAAGCCACTTCTGATAAATCTTGAAGTGTAGCTTGGGGGTATTGCTGTAAATATTTTAGAATTTTTGTCTGGAGATCCTGCACTATGAAATGTAAGATATCCATTCTGATTTCTAGGTTTGATTTTTGTCTCGTATTTGTAGAGGAGGAATTTGTCTTAGTAGATTTTGAAGTCCCATTAAGCCAACGATCATAGTCTTTACGTTTGTTAACATCTTTTAAAACATCATAGGCATTACTAATTTCTTTTTGCAGCTCTTCGTTTCCATCGGGTTTGTCAGGATGATTTTTTCGTGCAAGCCTTCTAAAACTTATTTTTATGTCTTCATAACTTGCATCAGGTTTAACTTCTAAAAGTTCATAATAAGTTAAACCATCAACCAATTTATATGAGATGCCAGCCAAAGCCAAATGTGCAGACATGAATAATAAAGTTAATATTAAAAATTTTTTCATTTTAAATTTCCTTATAAAGAAAATTCAAAATAACAGCTATTTATTCAAATCCAAAATTAAGTTTTTGAGGCTTAAAATTATTACAATAGTGAATATTTGAAAAAGTTTAATTCCACAAATGGGTCCAATCTACTTCATTGGCTTTTAATTTAGGTTGAAATTGTTCGGCCTTCGTAAACGCTTTCGTATTGCCACTTTTTGCATTGTCATGTGCCATATAAATTTGAACCTGTTCCAAAGCTGTTTCGGCTAAAACTTTTCCGCAAGCTTGCATCACCGAATCTGCATCAAGGCCATGATATTTATAAATGTCTCTGGGTGTTCCACATTTAGAATGCTTTCTAGTTGCTAAGGCCTCGTGCTTAACACCTACAATAGAACCTAGATTATCTAATAAACCCGCTTCACCATCATGAACGCTTACAATTGGAACTCTACGTCCTGAAAAAGTCTGGGCTTCGGCTACAGTTTTTATATTAGAATTTGGAAATAAATAAAGATCAGAATTTACGCCTAAACCACTTTTTAAATATTGATAATTGTTTTTGTAACCAATGTGCCCAGCTAATAAATCAGGGGAAGTAACAATGAATACATTCGCGTAAATACCTTTTTTAAGAAGTTCGTTTGAGGCCGTTATGGCCTCAGTGCCAAGGGCTCCCATTGCAAAAATATTTACAACATTATCTCCGGGAGTGTACTCGGCATAACCTTCATAATTAATAAGCTTATAGGCTCCATTTAAAACCTCAAGACGAATCGTTTCCATGATCTGAGCTTCATCAATCGTTGGGACAACACTTTCTTGCAAAGCACCTGTTACTTCAAACTCTTTATGGGCCAGTAATTTAGTTTTATCGGTTTTGAAACGTTGTTGCATTTTTAAATATTTTAAAAAATCCTTCTGTTCAACTCCTCGAGTTACCCCCCGAAAAACTACACCATTCCTCTCCGTGTTGTTGTAGCCAAAATGCCGTTTTAGGGCGTCACAAAAAATCCAATCCAACTCTTGGCAGAAGAAAGGCTCCCAAGTTATCTGATTTGGGATTTGAATATCAGATTTCCATCCATGCTGGGCCCCTTCTGGCGACAGTGTTACGCCCGAAGGTGTTCCTCCAAGGAAAAAAGAAGATTTCCAATACATATTATAGAAATACTGATCTAAAGCGCGTTTGATAAAAAAGTCGTATACGGTCATTAAAGGAAAAATTGGAATACCAAGAAGATCGCGCATGCGTCCAAAACTTCCCGCACAAGACATTACGTTAGCTTCGGCAATTTCAAACCTTAAAAAACGATCAGAAGTATCCTCGCCGGGTACTAAATCTGGGGTTTTATCATCTTTCACACCGCGCTGACTTTCGATATCTTCAACATCCTGAGCGCTAAAAATTTTTCCATCCATGGCAGGATTCAAATTGGTAGAAGTACCTACATCTGGCGCCATCGAGATCATCAGCTCAGCCACAGTTTTTAAATTTTGTTCGGAGGGTTTTAAAGATCCAAGATCTGATGTATTTGCAATTCGAGTAAGTTTGGCGGTTAGTTGCCCTAACATCCATTGTGTATGAGGATAACTTGCCATTTTTAAATTAATTTCTAAAGAATCTGGCAAATTCGTAACTTTATTCTTAAATAAATTTTGATTGTTTTTTCGAATCTCTTCCTGCTGTAAAATTTCGGAGTATAATTTGTCACTGCGAAGTTTTAAAAATTGACCTTCAGCAGATTTAGCATCAAAGCGCGCAAATAATTTTTGTCCCTTAATCCCTTGAGCTTCTTTTAAAGCTAACATTTCCTCTTCACTTGGAAGAGCGGAATGATTACCACTTGTAGCAGCCATATCTAAACCCCAACCTTTAATGGTGTGGGTGACAATCATAGTTGGTCGGTCTACCGAAATTTTGGATTTTTCGAAGGCCTCAAAAAGTTCTTCTAAATCATGGCCTCCCATATCTCTTAAACCTTCGATAAGAACATCTGCCTCTTGGGTAGCCACAAATTTGGCAATAGATTTTATAGCCAATAAATTTTTTTTAAGTTCGTCGGCATTTTTCACAAGTAGCAAAGTTTGTAGGTCGTAGTCTGTGAGTTCGGATTCAAACCAAGTTTTAAAACTATCTCCCATAGGTTTCGTAAACAAAGCTTTGCGTTTTCGGCCATGTTGAACTTGAATAACTTCCCAACCATTTGCAGCCATAGTGCCTTCAATTCGTTTGGCATCTGTACCGTTTAAAGCTTCGGTGTTGGTAATCCTATGTCCGTCTAGGCTTTGACGATTGTAATCTACAATCCATGTTAAATTCCCGATCTGACGTTCCGCAAAATCAGGAACGGCTTCAAAAAGTGAACCTTCGCGAAATTCAGAATCGCCAATCACACACCAAAAGTGGGCTTCAGGCACATTGTAACCGTGCTTTCGAGCATATCGATAAGCAAGAGCTAGATAACCGGCTTTAACAGGTGGAATACCTACTGTACCTGAAGGGAAAAAATTGTGCTGATCAGGATCCCAAGCCGAATGATAAGATTGAAAAACGGGTTCACCATTTTTTGAAAAGGCACGTAACCCCATCATGGCTGTGTCACTTTCATCGGATGTTAATTTTGAAAAGTCTGGTTTAATGAGCAGATCCAAAAGATAGTTAAAAGCATGATCCGCCGGTGAAGCATGGGGTTTGTTGGCGATATGGTCAAAACCCGTTTTTGACAATAAATGCAAAGCTCCCAGTATATGAATAGAGCTGGAACTTCCTGAAGAATGACCACCAATTTTGGGGTCACCTTTCATTTTGTCTTGACGATGATTAGCCTGATAGATCATTTGATTGGCTAAGTAGTGGGCTCGTTTAATGATTGATGTCAAAGTGGCTTTTTGGGTGGGATCAATAGAAGTTGTACTTTGGCTTAATTTTTTAGAAGCGACCGTGCTTGTCTTAGAACTCATTGAAACATCCTTTGTTTGCAGTGAAATAAAATAAGTTTGTTGTTCTTGATAAAGTTAGTAACTCCTAAATATATCAGTCAACATGTAGTTATAGTAAAATAGCGACAAGGGAGCAACAGGGACTATAATTTGCTAGATTTGCATGCACAAAGTGTGCGGTTCGACCTCTTTAAATTTATAAAGTGTTTATGGTTTTAGCTTTCTAAAATGAAGTCCCAAACTATTCGAATTCGTTTATCTGATTCTAACAACCCATGAGGTGGATTTAAAAATGGCGCGGCCGCTCGAAAAGCCTGAATCGCAGCCACATCAAGTTCTTCATAGCCCGAAGTTTTTAATAGTTCGATTTTCTCTAAGTATCCGCTTTTATTTAAAGTTACGCGTATAGAAGTCGCTTTAACATTTAAATTAGCAAGATTTCGATCCTTAGCATAAAGAACCTGAACATTTTTGCGAATTCTAGGGTTCCAATGGCTGCGTAATTGATCCTTTACCCGCATAAAATAAGAGTAATAAATAAATTCCCTAGTATTGAGTAAAGTCTGATCACCCTCTTCAACGTCTTTAAGGTAATCATCGGTTTGACTTAAACCGTCTCCGACTGAAGCATAAGATTTTTGAAGCGGACTGTTTTCAATTGCAACAGAATCACCCAAAGGAAGACCATTTAAACCAAAGTTTTTAATCGGATTACTTGGCTTTGATTTACTGGCTCCCTTTTGCCCTTGAATAAGAGCAGTTACGCCGGGAGCATTGCTATTATTAAACTTACCATTATTACGAGCTTTAGTTTGTTGTTTTACCTTTTGGTTTTTCGCACTCAGAAACTGGGCCTCTTCAGGCTCTTCTTCATTGACTGAATTATCGGACTGTTCCACAACTTGTTTACTTAAGTCCTCATCGTTAATGAGCTCAATTTGTGTGATCAGATCTTCAGTCTTGTTTTCAATAGTGTGATTTAATCTTCGATCCAACTCAGCTAGGAAAACATACCTTGGACCAAAATATAAAAACATAAAAAGTCCCAAGTGGACTAAGGCCGAAAGTGTTATAAAAAAAATAAATCGCCTAGAATCAGGCTTTTCAGACGCCATCATTAGGTACTTTATCGGAAAAACAGATTAAAAAATAGAGTCTATAACCATGTCAATTTTACTGGACTCTTAATCAAGTCTGCAAAACAATATCAGTATGAAGATAAAAGCTTTTGGTAAAACTGACGTGGGTAGAAAGCGGTCCATTAATCAGGACTCCATTCTTGTGAATGCAAGACACAATATCTATGCCGTGGCAGATGGTATGGGTGGCCATAAAGGGGGCGAAGTCGCCTCCGCAATGGCGGTAGAGGCTTTGCAGGAAGTTTTGGCTGATGAATCCAAGATAGCCACACCGATTGAGACCCGACTCGAGAAAGCATATAAGTTAGCTAATGATCGTATTTATGAATCAAGTCATATGGCCAGCAACAAAGATCTTGAAGGTATGGGAACGACCTTGGTGGCCTGCTATGCAACGCAACATAAGATTTTTATATCCAATGTTGGAGACTCAAGAGCTTACTTATTTCGAGAAGGGCGAATTTGGCAGATCACAGAAGATCACTCTTTAGTGCAAGAACAGATTCGGGCCGGTTTAATCAACCCTAATAATGCCAATGAAATAGTAGGAAAAAACGTCATTACTCGGAGTGTTGGATACGATCAAAATGTTAAAATTGATGTGCTTTTTCGAGCTTATACAAGGGGCGACATATTTTTACTCTGTTCTGATGGCTTAACGGGCATGGTTTCCAATTCATTAATCGCAAATATTTTGGCAAAAAACCCTTTAGAAAAAGTGGCACAGATCTGCATTGATGAAGCCAATAAGGCTGGAGGCACCGATAATATTAGCTGCCTAGTCATAAGTCTTAATTAAACTATTGGGAGCTGACAGAATTTTGACGCCATACACAATTGTTCGTAATAATGAGCTATCTATAGGAATTTGTCCTGTAGACCTGACCTTTAAAACTACAGCTATTCACTTACCCAACAAGTTATTTATAAGTGAATGATATGTTTATAAAGTCAGTTTTAAATACTTATTGCATTTATCATTTAGAGCTATGAGGTCCAATGAAATCCGATAAAAAATATAACATTATCATTACCGGCAATCATAAATCGCCCCTACGAATGATCACACTATCTAGAGGCTGGATTCATTTTTCAGTGTTTGTACTTGGTGTCACCGTTTTAATTTTAATTGGTATCGTCGGAGATTATTTTCAATTAGTGGCCCAAAGTAACGAAAATAAAATCCTTAAGGTCAAAAATGAACAGATGGAAAAACAATACGTCAATTTGGCAGCCAAGCTTTCATCTTTGGAACTTCAGATAGAAAAAGTTAAATCTTTAAGTACAAAACTCAAATCTATAACTGATGTAACTGATGAAGACCGAGAACTAGATTTAGTTTTTAGCTCTGATCCTAGACCCGGTGAAAATATTATCACTGAAAAAAATAACCGTGAACTCGCGAACGATAATCTCGAGCCTTCTGAAGCAGGTGAAGATCCTGATAGTAAATTGACCTTTTTTAAATGGCCGCTATTTTCTCGTTCACCTAATACCATCCAGTCTTCATCCACAAAGTTTTTTTCGGACTTAGAAGTTCGGATTATGCAATCCAGTAAATCCTCACAGAAGATTGAACTTGATATGACAAAACTTTGGGATAACCTTTCTGAACGTCGTGACCTTTTAGATCATACTCCTAGTATTTACCCCGCCTATGGTTGGGTCTCTTCACATTTTGGATATCGAAATGATCCTTTCACGGGAAAAGTAACCCTTCATAAGGGGCTTGATGTAGCCGGTCCTATTGGAACCCCTGTACATGCTCCGGCAGCTGGTGTTGTATCTTATGTGGGATACGAACCTGGTTATGGTAAAATTGTTTCTATTGACCATGGTTTTGGTGTCGTGACCCGCTTTGCCCATAACTCAAAGGTCTTTGTAAAAGTTGGCCAACAGATTTCACGTCGAGATAAAATTTCAGCTATTGGTAATACGGGCCGTTCTTCAGGCCCCCATGTGCATTACGAAGTTAGAGTTAACGGCATTCCCGTTGATCCTAAAAATTATGTTTTAGAATAATCTTGTTTTAATTTGAACGTTCACGATTTTGAGGTTTTGGCGCTGCCGAGAATTGATCTACAAAACCAAACTCGCCATCTTCTGAACTTACAAGATCGTTATCATTAACAATGACTTGCATTGGATGCTCACCAAAAAAATCCTCAGCACTAAACACTCCATTTTCAGGTCTTTGAAAAAGGCTTCGTAATTTATTATAATAGATTAATATTTGTTTAGATCCATCTAAGCTTTCTGCAACCATAGCATTAGCCCAAGCTTTGTAACCTTTAGAATTATATTCCAAATCTAAATATGTCGATGTCCCAGCACTTGTATAACGACCAGACTTGATAGTTTGGTGATTGTCCCCACCTGTCTGACTTTCAGTTCCGACCGCATGAGCTCGCACCGAACCTTTGGCTCCGCTTGCCCCTTCATGACCATGATTTTCTTTATGATCTTCACGATGTTTGGGACCTGTTAAATACTGCTGCACTGTCAAAACCTGAATAAGTTCAGGCTTTGATACAAGAACGATTTGCTCTTTTTCAATTTTTTCTTGTCTTTTGCCTTCATGAAGACTTGCAATGTGAAGGTTTCGATACTTTAAAATATAAGTCAGTGGATCATAAGCTTCATACACTTCCGCGCCTTGGTATCTTATTTCATTTAAAAAAGTACCATTGATCACGTTCTGCAAAATATTATCATAACCATTATCCACTAAGTTTCTGGCCCAATACGAATGGTTAGAATCCACAATGGTGATTTTAAGATCCGGTCGATGATGGTGGATAGCGTTCACGAATTGCACAAACCTCATCATCTCTCGGTGATAATCAAGTTCTCCCGATTTGAATCTTTTTCTCAAGGTTTTAATCCTGTCGGCTTCATGGCGATTAGTCGAAGTGCCATCGATAGGGTCATGGATAATGATCTCTTCAAGATTGGGTTGATCTTTTAAAAGCTGAACTATGTGCTTTAAAAAATTTTGATCGGTAAAATATTCGTGCAAGTCACCTAAAGTTAAGGTTCGAATCTGCTTATCTGTAACAACCACATCGTTACTACTGTAAGACATTTTTTCAGCGTCTTTATGTATATAATAACCCACACCTTTATCGCTAAATCCAGCTCTTTCAAAACCTTCTATATTCATATCGTTAACAAATTCAACATCTCGGGGATGCCATGCATTTTCAACGCCTCGACCACCAAAACCAGCTTTGGCATCAGCTTTTTCTAAAACTAAAAAACCATTTCTATGTAGGCCTTTGGCAATCGCCGCTGGACGGTCTTGAATGGGCAATCTTGTCAATTGTATGTTTTGACTTAAAGAACCTGTTGTCCAAATTGAAGTTGGAGCTTCATTGTTCGTTCGAGTTGGAATGTGCCGATGCACCTGTTGCGGATGACCATAGATAATAGTTTGACCTGGTGAATGCATGCCACTTGAGTCTAATGAAGTGTCTGGTTTAATTTGACGAGCATGTATACCCATATTTGAAATTTTTAGAAAAGGGTTGGCTCTGGTGTGTGTTAAAACATGTATTCTTGGGTGATTTAATAGCCTTGGATCTAAGCCATCCATAATCTTCATAACAGGAATGACAATGATGTCGAAATCTCTAGCTTCGGCATATTTTAGCATGGTGGCAAACATCAGCTCATCTAATGGAACTCCAGATGTCACTGACACAACCAAAAAGCCATTTTTTATTTCAAAAGCCTGATTTAATCTTTCAACATTCTCGGGATTGTAAATTTCTGCAGGAATAAAATTTTCAAAGGAATTTGGCGAAATTTTTCTGGCCATGTTCTCTAAGTTTTTCAAATCATTAAAAATTGGAATTGTTGGAAAAAAGGAACTACTATTTTGTTCGGATGCAAACAAAGTTAAAAAATCCTCAATTCTGTAATTCCCATTTTCAATAAGATATTTCAGCGCATCATACTTTCTTACAAGCGAATTAGGAAATGTTTGAAAAATAGAGGCAAGATTAGGCGAAACAGTCTGTGTTCGCATATTCTTGGGAGTATCTTTTTGATTGATAGTTCTTAAATAAGTTTTAGCTAAAACAGCTTGCATTTCTTTTATGACTTCAGGATTTTCAAGTATGGCTTCAGCAATAAATTTTTGAGGATTACTGACCATGGCCATAATTACATACTCATCTGTAGCCATTATTTTGGCTATTTCTGCTACAGTTGGAGTTCGGAAATTTAATGCGAAGTACGTCATAATTTCTTTTCTTAATCTGACTTTATAAGGATAAAAAATTTGTCGGCGGTATTCGAGAGATTTAAGAAATATATTTGCTATTGAGACTGGTGTCCCTGGTTTAGCAAAATAAGCATCAAGTCCATTATCGACGATTTCTTTTATGTAATCGGTTGGTTCTGGAAATCGTTTTAGTAATTCACCAATAAGCTCTTTTTCGTTAGGTACATGTTTGTTTCGAACAAAGTAATCAGAGACAATCTGAAGCAGCAAACCATTGACTGATTTTTTGGAAGTTTGGCGAACAGGGTTAGATTCTGACCAAGAATTTTCAAGAGGAATACTTGGATTTAAAACTCCAAATACATTTTTATTTTTTACGGTTAAATAATTTAGACACTCTGATCCTTGAACTCCATTTGCGAAGCCTATTAAGAATAAACCGCAAAATAAAATAGACTTTGTCCTAGTAAGTTTTTTCATATTCAAAGACCTTCTGACAAAAATTGAGTGCACTGATGGGTTGAAATTGAAGTCATTTGTTTTGGAGGCTCAGAAGGCATATGGAGCTCAATCTCGGGAGGTGTAATATCCCTAGGTAGTCCAGAGTAAAGAACGCTCCATTGTCTTCGGATTTCAGGTAAAGATTTAGCTCTAACCTGTGAACTTCCAGCGTTGAAAAGTATGTATTTGGAATGTCTAGTACTATAACTCGTAGAAAGTGCTGATAAAGTATCAAGCATAGATTTCAAATGAACAGGGTCATTTTCAGCCACTATAAAAGTGTGAGTACGTACTAATGTGTCTGCTATTCTTGGATTAGGAGCATAGTCTAAAGTTTTGCCGCTAGTAAAATTAGATTCATACAAAACAATCTCTCGTAAGGCTCGGAATTTATTTTTTGCTAAATTAGGTCCGGTAAATAAGGAATCTAATCCTTCCAGAGGAACAACATTAAAAATCACAGCACCTGAAGTTATGTTCTCTAAAGCTTGTTGAGGAAACAATCCATCAGCTGTCAAAGCCGTTAAAAATTCAAGATACTCTTGTTTTGATTGATCCCTTGCTGAAACTATATAAATTATACTTTTTGGTTTCGAAGCTAAATTGACAAAAATTTTAAAAGCTCGGCCAAATATTTTCTCTAGTGGTATCCCATTTATTGCAGCTCTTTGTTTGGCCTCAAGATAATTTTGAAGTAAATAATTTTCACCAGAGATTCCAGTCTTGTAGTATCTGTAAGTAATATTTTTTTTGGTTACTCGATAGTAAGCAGGATTAATAATAGCTGGTCGATTTAAAAATGGATCAGGCTTAAGTACTAATTGGTCAAATTGTCCAAGTACAGAATCTCCTCTGGCAAATAGTTCGATATTTAAATAATATTCAGCAGGTGTTACTTCAACATAAAGCGGTGTAGCATAAAGTTCTTCTGTTAACTGAGCGGCATTTGTTGGGCTATCGATGCGCTCCAAGATCCAAGGGGTTTTCCAAAGACTGTCTTCAGCTTCATCATCTAGTAAAGTGCCATCGACATCAAATATCCCAATATTTGTAGCGTGAGCAGGAAAAATTAAAACCTGCACGATAGATAATAAAAACAATAAGTATTTAAGATGGGAGAAAGTGCTTTTGTTCATAATAACCCCTAGTTATGACCAAAATTTTTCATGGCAGAAAAAATCTTTAAGAAGAAATATGTCAGCTAAGATAGTAAGTCTATGCTCGTCAATTTTCTTAACAAAAAACTATCTTTATAGATTTTAAAATATGTGATTATTTCATCTTTTGTTTATTTTTTAGAGTATTAAGCATGAATTTTATTTTAATTCAGAATGTCATTTAGACATAATTGGTAAAATTTATTTAGCAAACTGATGCTAACTCAAATAAAATTCTCGCGTGACTTTTTTTTTAAATGCACCCGTCAGCTCGGAATACCAGGTCTAAAAATTATTCACGGCCTTCAAAACATCTAATTTGACTTGGGTTGGATAACATTTCGCCAATTGCATATCCTTCAGAGCATTCGGCAATTTCTTCAAGAGAGTTTTCTGGGTAGCACCTATACCCAAAATCTGGGAACTGTGAGCAGGTGGCTCCAGCATCGCAGTAAGGTTCCACAGCATTACATTCGTTAAAAGAACTAACATCTACTTTATAAATCAATAGACTCATATCAGTTTGTTCGCTTGAATTATGATCACATGAGATTAAAGCTAAACTAGCAATAAGGATAATTATTGTTTTAATCATAAAAAATAATCGGAAACTTAAGTCGATTACTTTAGTTCACTTCACGTTTTTCATTTTACGTTAGTTTATTTCACGATAAACATAATTTATTCTTAGGACGTTATCTATATACATCATAAAAACTCTCTGGATCTAGGTAAAAAAAATAGCTAATACTTTAGTAAATCTTGGAATTTTTAATATTATGGCATTATCTGTACTACAGAATAACCAAGATCTTGAACTAGTTTTACCATACCTAAATTTGTTGGAAGATGAGCCGCACCAAAGGCAAAAAATTCGACGCCGGATTGATTAAAAAGAGCATCGAATTTTGCTTGCCATGCTAGATTTCTGTTATCTAAAAGCAATGCCAACTGCTCTTTGGGCATAGGATTTACTAGGAACTGTTCAATCAATTGTAAATTTCCTGAACCATAAATAAAAAGTAATAATTGGGCTTGCTGATCCATTTGGGCTTGAGTGATTTGCAATTGTAATTTTAAAGTTTCAATCGTTTGTGTGGCTTCTAACACATTCAATTGTACAGCTATATCTTCTAAAAATTGCACGGGTTTATTGGCAGCCATAAATGTTTGGACCAGATACTGATCAATAGGCTCTTTGGTTTTTGGAAAGTTAGCGGTCGAATAAATTGACGTTGCAATGGCGGGGTGAAGGCGGTCCATAACAAAGTTAGCCTGAGGTCCTAAAATGGGCTCGACAACAGCCGTAAACTTAATCCACTCTTCATTAGTCAGTTGATTTTTTAAAGAGTCTTTAACTCCAGTTGGGAAGGCCTGGGCGACCAAGGGCTGTGCCGATAAAATATCAGTCTCAACAATTAATGTATCCGCTGTGGCTGCAATATCTTGAATATTTTTTGGTAATAATGTGAAGTCTAGACCCGTGTGAATTGTCCCTAACATGTAAGCCACTTGCCCATTTTTCTCGACTTTAAAAAAAGGAGCATTGATCTTTGCTGGTGCAGCGAAAGCTAAAATACAAAACAAATGAGTGATAACAAAGCCTATAAACTTAATCATAAATTTCCCCTTTTAGAATACTCACATTTTAAGTTTACTCTTTAGGCAGGGGAAAGACGCACGTCATATAAACGGTATAAAACCAGTTAACGTTTATAAATGATTTTAAAGTTAGAAAATTTTTTTAAAAAAAAAGCCCAATCGCTGAAGACTGGGCTTTTTTTTCCTCTTGTAAGAGAAAGCTTAAAATTAACGTTTGGAGAACTGAACAGCTCTTCGGGCTTTGTGTAAGCCGTATTTTTTTCTTTCAACCATTCTAGAGTCACGAGTTAATAAACCCGCTTCTTTAAGTTTTGGTCTCATCTCTTCAGCATTGGTTGAACATAAAGCTCTGGATATACCGTGTCTAATGGCACCAGCTTGCCCCGTTAAGCCACCACCTTTGACAGTGATATTGCAATCAAAGCTACCTTTAGTATTTGTGGCTTCGAAAGGTTGAAATACAAGCTGTCTGCGAACCGCATCCACAATGTACTCTTCTAATTTTTTGCCATTCACAGTGATAACGCCAGTACCTGGTTTTAAAAACACACGTGCTGCGCTGGTTTTTCTTCGTCCGGTTGCATAAAAAACGCTAGTTGCCATGTATGATCCTTATTTTAATTTAGAAACTAAAGGTTGAGGGTTTTGGGCGTCATGGGGGTGTGAAGCTCCACGGTAGACTTTAAGTTTTTTGATAACTTGTGAAGTCATTTTGTTTTTTGGCAACATACCACGAACGGCAGTCTGGACAATGTCTTCAGGTTTTTTAGCAAGCATCTCTTTGAAAGACGTTTCTTTTAAACCACCAAAAAAACCAGTGTGACGGTAATAGATCTTTTGTTCAGACTTACGACCCTTAACTAATACTTTTTCAGGATTGATCACAACCACAAAGTCACCTGTGTCAGTGTTAGGTGTGAAGGTAGGTTTGTGTTTACCACGCAAAATCATAGCGATTTCAGAAGCCATACGACCGAGGGTTTTACCTTCGGCATCTACAAGCCACCACTTCTCTTGTCTATCGGCAGCTTTAGCAATCCATGTTTTCATAAATGATCCTTTTTAAGTTAAGAGTAAAACAATTAAGATTTTAGGCATTTCTTGTCAAGGTCTGAAGGGTATTTAACTTGATATAAATAAAGTCCATGGGCGGGGGCCGTGCTACCGGCTTTGGGGCGAGATTTAGAATCAAGAATATTTTGGATGCTTTCAGCAGAATGCTGCTGTTTCCAGTGGCCATCCAATAATGTCCCTACAATGTTTCGAACCATTTGCTTTAAAAATCCGCTTCCCGTGATTTCAAACCAAATTTCTGCGTCAGGTCCATGGAACCAACGGGCCGAATAAATCTGTCGTACCGTGGTCATAAGGCGGGTTCCCGAGGTTTGAAAAGACGTAAAATCATGAACTCCGATTAAGGGTTGAGTTATAGCATTTAAATAGTGCAGATCCAGAGGGTTTTGAACCCAAAGGGCCAGGTCGTTTTTAAGAGGGCAAGCATAAGCGTCATTATTAATTTTATATAGGTAAGTTTTGGAAGTAGCTGATTTTAAACTGTTGAAGCTGTCAGGCACTTCAAAGGCGTTGGTAACTCGAATGTCCCTGGGTAAATGGCGATTTAGTCCTCTTATAATATCGAAGTGAGCTAGGGAGGGGACAAGAGTCTGATCAACTTTAAAATCTACGACTTGTTGATATGCATGAGTTCCCGCATCTGTACGACCAGATCCTTGAGTTTTAAATGGAGTTTTTGCATGGCTAAAAAGTTTGTGTAGGGCCGTTTCCAGTTCTTGCTGAATTGTGGGCCGATCTGGCTGTTTTTGCCAACCAAAATAATTAGTCCCTTTATAACTCAGATCGAGCCGAATTCGCATCTAAATTGGATAACGCAGAATTGGGTTATTTAGAATCAATATTTTAAAACTCAATTAAGAAGGATTTTAAAATTCAAGTTGAAGGCCAACATTTAGGAAAGTGGCTGTAAAATTAAAATCTGACTGGATAGCTATGTTTTGTCTAAACTCAGCCGTGAGATAGGTTTGATTGATGCCAAACTCGGAATCAAGATTGAATTTGGCAGCTTCATCCAGCCAACCTAAACTTAAAGCTAAGCCTCCACCGAAATGGGCCCCAAGCTGGCCTAATAGTTTTGTGCGGGATAGATTGTCGTTTTGCGTTTCTATGCCAATTAAATATTCCAATGCACCAGTAACAAAAGGGACAACCAATTGGTTGTGTTTAAATTCAAAACTTAAATGTAAACCTAAATGGTTTGGAAAGGCTAAAAATGTCATGCTCTCTAAAGATTGTACATTGGCATAGGCTGGATTATTGAATTGTCCATTACCTGTCGCTAACAAAAGACCCGAGCCTAATTTGACCCGTGCTTTTTTCAAAAAATTTGATACGTTTTTATTTTTAAAATAGGCCCAATAGTACTCAATAAAAAAAGCACCTTTAGCACTGCTGCCATAGAGGTCATTAAATTTTGCACCGTTTTCGACATTTTCGAGCTGATTTAAAACCACTGCTCCACCTTTGAGACCTAAACCATACTTTTGTTTGCTCTCTTCGACTTTATAGTAGTATTTGCCGTCGGCGGCGATTTTATATAAGCCCTGTTTTTGGCCAGGATGTCTGATGAATTTGATTCGTTTGGTGTCTTGAGGTTTGTTGGTACCACCAAGGGATTTTACATCACTTAAAATACTTTCTTCACTTAAATTTTCTTCATTTAAGCTCTCTTCGTCAAAGCTTTGCTCGGAAAGAATTGGCGAACTGTCGGCATTATTGGTTTCTTCTAGCTGAAGAGCATCGGCTGTCATTGGATCAGTTGGACTTAGTTCGTCCGTTAAAATTTTATCGGACTCGACTTCCAGTTCAGAGTCTAAACTTAAATCTGATTCAGGTTCTAAAATAGGTTCCAAACTAGAATCTAAGTCAGAGTTTAAATTTGCATCCAAATTAGTGTCTAAAGTAGATTCTAATTCTGAATCAGAAATTGAGTCTAATTCTAAGTCTAAATTTTCATCTAATTCGGACTCTGAAGTTATATCTAACTCTTCATCACTAACAGAGCCAAATTCGGCAAAAGGGTCTTCAATACTAGGATCATTTAAAATAGATTCGGACGTTGGCTTGTTAAAGAGCTTGTTTTTAGAGGATGCTTTTGCTTTCGTTTGGGCGAGGGCTGTTGAAGCAAAAGTGCAATGAAAAATCAATATTACATTTAAAGTTACGCCTAAATAGACGGCCTTATGACGTAAGAGGTTTGGTGAAAATTCATTGAGCCATTTGTGCATGTTTGTCCTTGATCATAGTCTAACGTGCTTTTTAAATTTATTTCAAAGAATTTTAAGTTAGGTCACCACTACAATTTTTTTAGGCTTACTGATTTTGGACGAAAGCGCCAAAGAAGGAAAGGTAAAAGCAAAAGTACCCCTAAAAAAACTAGACCTGTAAAACCACCAAACTTATTAAAAACGGCAGCTATTATATAAACCGGCCAAAGCAAAATACGGAATGCTGGTTTATAACTAGGATTTTCATTCAGCCACAAAGCCGCTTTTGGTCCTTGCTCATAATAAAAATTAATAAAGGTTTGACCCCACGCAAAGGATTTTAAAAAACGATTTCTAAATTCACGGAGGGCTAATACTTGAAAGTCATAGGGTGAATCTTTCAAAGCTGTCGCTACAAAACAATTAATGTCTTCGGATAAAAGACCTGTCACTAAACTAGGAATGGTGGCATAAGGGCATCGACCCGTAAAGGGGATAGGATCAGTATCCACAAAGGAACCCACATAGTAACGATAAAATCCGGCCAACGCGGGGTTATTCGGTTCGGGTATAATACAATTTTGAGCTATGGCGTTGTCACTAAATAGATGCGTGATATTTCCAGCTTCATCTAAACTGGCTAAACGAGTGAAAACGGGTTGTTCATTTTTAATCACGGAAGAGGTGATATTGCTTTTACTAAAACCGCTTGAGATATTGCCGGCCACATTAAAATCATTTCTAACTTCACCGGCGGCCAGCCAAGGCATGGTGTTGGCAAAATCTAGATTTGATAAATACATGACAAAACCTAAGAAGGGCACGCTGAACGTGTCCCCAGTTGCAGAATTATTCGGTTGATAAATAAACAGATTATTCACAACCGTAGGGTTGGTTTCGATAAGAATTTTTTCATCCCCAGGAATTAATTTGTAGTCACAAAACCCATTATAAACCGTTGAGCCGTTGGTATCAGAAGTCCCAGTTGTACTGCCATTAAACTCTGCACAAAGTGGTACGTTTGCAAAATTATCAGTTCCGGTTTGAGCGCCTCCATAAGCATCGGGGTCAAACAGTCCTATGGTGGGTTCAGTGGTAAAAAATCTAAGGTCAATCACGACCTCTTGGGATGCAAGATTACTGGTTCCAGATTGAAGGCCCACGGCTATCTGGATGCTCCTTCGCAGCGGTTGACCTCCAACACCGTCAAGGCAAGCTTCGGCGGGTTGACCTAATACTGTGGATGCTAGAGTGTAATCACCCATCACACCATCTGCGGCTGCACAAAGTGCGCCCCAAGTGATATTGCTTTGATAATTGGTAGTTTGGAAGACTGAAATATCCCCTACTTGATCGATAGGGATTGGGTTTAAATTATTTGGATCTTTAAGATAAGCCAGAACCTGACTTTGACCAGTAAATTGGGTGTCGTCAGAAAAAGAGATCTTTAGGATGGTCGATGCGGTCACTCTTTTTTTATTACAACCGACAAAAGCATTTGCAATTGCAGGAGGTTCATCACAGCTGTCAAAAGTGGTATTGATGCTTGATCCCGGTTCTGGACCTAAAAAGCTGCCATAAACCCGCCATTGGGTGTCGGTGATTCTAACTTGGTTGGAAGCTTCAGTGATATTTACGCTGTTCGGAACTATCGCCGCAATGGACGAAAATGAGAATGCTAAAATACCAAACATAGCCGTGAAGCAAAAATTATTGTTATTTATTTTTGGAATGAAATGTGTGAAAGCCGTCATCAATCTATGATCTAAGACTTGGGTTTAAAAAGCAACTCTGCAATCTGTAGGGCATTCCAAGCAGCCCCTTTTAGTAAATTATCAGCTACGACCCACATGATCCAAGTGTTCGGATTGAAACGATCTTGGTGTAAGCGTCCAATAAAAACTTCTTTTTGGCCAGAAACCTCGCGGACCACATGAAAGCTGTCCTCGGAGACCACCATATTTGCCATTTGAGATAAGGATTTTAAAATCTGCTTTTTTGTTACAATTTGATCCAATTCAACCCAAAGAACTTCAGCATGGCCATTAAGGCTTGGGACCCTTACCGTAAAAGCACTGATGTTTAAATCCGGAAGATTTAAAATTTTTCGAGTCTCGAGCATTATTTTGTCCTCTTCCGAACTAAAGCCGTCCTCTAAAAAAGTACCAATCTGAGGAATGGTGTTAAAAGCGATAGGATGAGTGAAATTCACAGGGGTATAGGTTTTATTTGGATTTTGAGATTGCTCTAGAAGCTCAAGTTGAGCCTCTTTGCCGGCGCCACTGACGGACTGGTAGGAAGCGACTTTGACACTTTGAATCTGATAATCTTTGGCCAAAGCTTTAAGGGGCAAAGTCAGCTGTATAGTAGAGCAGTTGGGGTTGGCAATAATTTGTGGTTTATCTAAGTTAAGATCTGTAAAATTAACTTCAGGGACTATAAGTGCGCATTCGGGGTGCATGCGAAAAGCCGACGAATTGTCGATAACATAACAGTTGTGTTTAACAGCTATTGGTGACCAATAAAGGCTAAGATCATTGCCCGTAGCAATAAATAGTAAATCTAAGTTTTTAAAATGGTCTTCGGTTAAAACTTCAATTGTTAAATCATGAGTCTTTTGGTCTTGACTAACAAACGTAACTTTCTGTCCTTGGCTTTTTTCGGAGGCAAATAAGTAAAGTTTATTTAAAGGAATGGGGCTGTCTGATAAAAGATTTAAAAAAGTCTGACCCACTAAACCTGTGGCACCCAAAATTCCGATATTCATAAAGCTATCCCAATTCTATCTAGTGTTTCGTAAACATTGTTTAAATTTTGCAATTGGACTTAATAATTTGTCCATTAAAAAATTAGGCTGTTAACGAAAATAATAATGTTAAAAGAAAACCACTGATTACTGGCATGGATAAATTATCATCAACTTTTTCGATCTGGATAAGTTCCGCGCCACTGGCAATAAGAGCTGCTAATAGACTTACATAAACTAATCTTGATGTATTGAACTCGTTAAGTTTTAAGAACACAAAAGCCACTACTGTGCAGACCGCAAAGCAGGCTAAAAATCCTTGCACCGTTTTGTCACCAATTTTATCTTTACCAAATTTGATTCCGATATAAGCGGCAAAAGGATCTCCCAACATCACGAAAAGCATGGTTAACAAAGCCACTTCCCGCTCAAAAAGTAAGATCAAGAGCCAAAATCCAAGAAACATAAAGCTTAAACCTGTGGGCTTATCTAACTCTTCTTGTCGTAAAAACAAACCCACAATTCGAGTCACTGCTGTTTTAAACCAAGGTAATTGGAATCGCAGCAGATCCAGTCCGATAAATAATATGGAAAAGAAACTCATTAAACCTAAGGCCACATTGTAAGGTAAAATGTAATAAAGCCAGGTGATTATCCCAACGCCGGCAATATGCCAAATCTTGCGCGCAATATGAGTTTGTTTTCGATCTTGTAGCTGCATAGGGTTGCCTTTTTATTACATGTTAATAGGGTTTGGCCAGACTTTTTGTTTTTTTGCTAAAGGAATAAAACTAGCCTGAGCCGCAATTTCGTTAGCTTCATGAAAGTCGGATTTTATCCATCCCAGATATTGTTCAAGTATTCGATATTCAACTAATAAACTAGATTCAAAAATCCCTGGATCATCACTGTTTACAGTCACTTTAACCCCTTTTTCTTTTAAGGGGTTGATAGGATGATTTGCCAAAGAATCAACAGCTGAAGTGAGCCAATTGCTTTTCGGGCAAACTTCTAAAACAATGCCGTGGTCGACAACATATTTAAGAATTTTGTCATTTCGAATCACTTGAATTCCATGGCCTATTCGTGTTGCACCAAGTTCTTGGATAGCAACCAAAACATTGTCTTCAGAATTTGGCTCTAAGGCTTCACCGGCATGAACGGTTATATTTAACCCAGCAAGTTTGGCTCTTTGAAAGCAGGTCGCATACGGTTTCGCTTCAAATCCAACTTCGTTGTCAGCTAAATCTAAACCTATAAAAGTGTCTT
This sequence comes from Bdellovibrionales bacterium, assembly GCA_041740515.1. Taxonomy (GTDB): domain Bacteria; phylum Bdellovibrionota; class Bdellovibrionia; order Bdellovibrionales; family UBA1609; genus JAMLIO01. The sequence continues at coordinate 101,997 of JBGSLV010000015.1, forward strand.
TATTGGCTATAGCAAAATCGGTGACTGAGTTAGCAACTTTTAAACCTAAAATTCGTTGTAAAATGCAGATCAATCCAACGGCCATATTAAAATCTTTTTCAGCTCTTTGGCAGCCGCGCACAAAAGCCTGATGAATATCGTCGAAACTTAAATCATGATCAAGCTGTACAAATGTTGGAGCATATCTAAGTTCAAGAATTTTAATGCCTTCATTGTGGGCGTCTTCACAGGCTTCATAAGCAATACGCTCTAAAATTTCGGTGGAAGCCAGCAGTTTTTGGGTGTCTAAAAATTTATGTAAAACACTGCCTAAATCTTTCATAGGTTCTTGGATAACAAAATGATGTTCGTAAGCGCCGGGTTTATCTAAACTAAATCCAAACTGAGGAGCTATCTCAAGGATGGTGGATTTTCTTAAGGAAAGTTCTAGATGTCGGTGTAGTTCGACCTTAGGCAGAGTGAGAAGTACATGGTCAGAAATTTTAGTTTTTGAGTTTGAAGATAAATTCAAAAAAAGCCTCCGGCGTGATAGTGTTTTGCACTTGAAAGTTAAATTAAGAAATGAGCTAAGGGTTTCAAATCAAAATTCTTTATGGCATTTCTTATCCCATAATCAAAGGAGAAATCATGTCTTCCATTCAAAATCCTATTAAATATCCTTCCAAACTAGATCGAGGTCCTTTTAAGTCGCCTTTGTATCCAGTGAAAATTGATGTGCAGGGCGAAAGCTTTGAACTTGCGAGTCCTCCTCATGTACGAGGCCTTATTGCGCTCATGGATATGCAAGCTGTGCTCGGTGGTGCGGCAAGTCATTTTGGGGGGCCTTCAGCTTTCACCGAGATCAACTCAGCCTTGTTTGCGTACGTATTTTCGCAAAAGCATTTTAAGAAAGCTTTAAACTCTAAGCTTAATGAAAGTTGGTTGGACCGATACAATCTTGTTAATGATGCTGGTCATTGTGAAAACGGTATCTATGCACTTAAAGCTTTATATGGTTTTGCCGATTTAAATATCCAAGCTTTGAAATCGTTTAGATCTATGGACTCTAAATTAACCGGTCACGGTGAGCTTCACATGTTTCCTGAAGGTGTTTTACTTTCAAATGGTCCATTAGGATCGGCCGTGGCTCAAGCTCAAGGTTTAGCTGTTGCGGATAAACTTTTAAAAAATGATCGCATTACGATACTTACGATATCAGACGGCGCTTGTATGGAAGGCGAAGCCAAAGAAGCTTTTGCTTCCATTCCTGGTTTAGCAAAACAAGGTAAACAAAATCCATTTGTTATGATTATAAGTGATAATAATACAAAACTTTCGGGTCGAATTGATAAAGATGCTTTTTCAATGAATCCAACTTTTGAAAGTTTAAAAGCTTTAGGTTGGAAAGTTGTAACAATCGACGATGGTCATAACTTAGCCTTATGTTTGCAGCATATCAAAACTGCACTTGAGAATGTGGCAGCGGATCAGCCATGGGCTTTACACTTTAAAACAATCAAAGGGTTTGGTCATAAAGCCTCGGTTGAATCTGCTAGCGGTGGTCACGGATTTCCACTAAAAAAAGCCGATGAATTAGAGCAGTTTTTAGCTGAGATCTTTCAGTCCGAAAAAATTCCCGATGTCTATTTGGAGTGGATGAAAGAACTTAAACTTTATAAACCCATAGATACAAATTATGTTTATAAATCACAAAATTGGTCTTGGCTTAATGATTATAAAGCTGAAAAGATTCAAGTGGGTGTGGCCAAAGCTTTAATAGAATATAAAGAACTAGGTTATCCCATAGTTTCTGTAACATCGGACTTGCCTGGTTCTACTGGGGTCGATGGTTTTAGAAAAAAATTTCCTGATTCATGTTTAGATGTCGGAGTCGCTGAGTCTAATATGATTAGTTTGGCCTCTGGTTTAGCAAAAAATGGCCTTATTCCTATCGTAGATACATTCGCGCAATTTGGCGTAACTAAAGGGGCGCTTCCTATCACGATGGGTAATTTGTCAATGGCACCTGTCATTGCTATTTTTTCTCACACTGGGTTTCAAGATGCCGCCGATGGGGCCTCACATCAGGCTTTAAGTTATTTTTCAATGATGGCTTCGATTCCAGGTAACAAAGTTTTTGCTTTAACCAGTTCTGAAGAAGCTTATGTAGCTGTGGGGCATGCTATCGAGGATTTTAAAACACGCATGGAAAAGGGTGACGATTTGTATTCGTATATTTTCTTTTTGGGGCGTGAAAATTTTAAACCTACTTTTTTAAATTCAATAACTTCAAATGCTAATTCTCAAAAGTGGCTTTCTGAAGATATTAAATGCAACTATGATTTAACAAAGACTCAGGTTGTTCAAGACGTAAAAGCGCCCAAAGCGACGATTGTGGCTGTTGGTTCTATGTTGGAGCAAGCCATTTGTGCGGCCGATCAGTTAAGTTTAAATAAAATTGATGTTGATATTTTAAATCCACTTAGTTTGAACATTGTCGATATCTTACCAGTTCTTAAATCCTTAGAAAAATCTAAAGGCTATCTAATCACTATGGAAGATCATCAAATCACAGCTGGATTTGGCTATTATTTGTCGGGCTTAATTTCAGAAGCCAAACCTGGGTTGATTACTAAACATACAGTGCTGGGTGTAGATTCCCATTTTGGTCAGAGCGCTTATTTGGCTCAGGAGTTATACAACAAACACAATATGGGATATGAAGCCGTTGTTAAGTTGCTGAGTTAAATTAAGATTTAAGAAGTGGGGATTGCGCAGCGTTCAAAGTATCGAACTTTAGGTTCCCCACCGAAGTTACCATCCTTAGAGCACCATTCACCAGTTTGATCCAAGCTAAATCCTAGGAAATAGTTAGGATCATTTTTTGACTTACTAGTTTCTGAAACCTCAGGTAAGGCGTAGCTATTTAGACATCTAAAACTAAGCAAACATAAAACAATGACTGTTTTCAATTTAAACCCTTTTGAGTTGTAACAAATAAATTTTTACGTACTTAATTTGGCCGTAGACAAAATACCAAACCACTTCAAGTTCAAGCTAGGGAAGAAATAAAACAAAAAAATTAAATTTAAAAAACTAATAGCTTAAACTTTATTTTTTTCTGATTCTGAGTGTGATGATTTGTGGCTTTGTGATTTGTCGCCTTCAATCTGTTCATGCTTGGCTGAATCTGTCACATCTAAAGTGTCATCTTCTTTCATGGCTTTTTTAAAGCCCCTTATAGATTCGCCTAAAGATTTACCCAATCCAGGTAATTTTTTAGGGCCAACAAATAGTAGAATAAAGATTACTCCAAGTGCTAAAATTTCCCAGTGACCTAACATAAGTGCATCCTCCAAGTTGTCATTTGCTACGAACCATACCCTAATTTTTATGGGGTTCCAATTTTTTCTTTTTACGTGTTCGTTTACGCTGACTTGGTAACGTTTCGGCATTTTCTTGAGGGAAGTTAATGAGCTCCCTAGACCATTGGCTGATTTCACTCATGCTTATGAGCTCGCATAAAAAAGCAATATTTAAAGCTTCTGCAAAACTCTTTTGACTTAAAAAATCAATTTTTTGGCGATCTCTAAAATTTAAATATTCATGAAACTGAAAGACATAGGGAAGGGATTTAAAGGCTCGATTTAATACACTAATTTCAGTATTAAATAAGCCAAGCTCATTTTTTAAGATGTCTATATTTTTGGGGTTTTCGAACCACAAATAGCCATCCTTTGGTGCGTAGGTTGCAAAAACTAGTGGTAAAATAAAAGCCGAGAATAGCTCGTAAGGTTCACAAATTTGCCGAGCTTCAAAGTTAAGTTTTGTTAAGATTTGGCGAAAGTAGGAGCCAGCGGTTAAGTTTTCAAAAATTGGCGTTATCCCAGGGGCAAGATGCTCGAGGAGCCCTAAATCAAAAAGTTGAAAGAAAACAGCTTCTGGTGATTTTAAGCGCAAAAATTTTAGGATCTCTTCTCTTCGTCGGGGTAAAGCCGTAGAATTAAGAGTTGATGCAAAGGCACTTAAGGCCTGTTTTAAGTCTGAGGTCATTTCACAATTGGTTTTATGAGCAAACCGAACAGCTCGTAAGATGCGGATAGGATCCTCAGCCAAACGCACATCAGGATCTCCTATCATGCGAATAATTCGATTTTTTAAATCTGCGACCCCATTTTTTGTATGGTCAATCACTTGTTCGGCTACAGGATCGTAAAACAAGGAATTAATTGTGAAATCTCTGCGATGAGCATCTTGGTAGCTAGTTCCAAAAAGGTTGTCATCACTGATCTCAGGATCATTTTGTTCTTCCGGTGTTGGATTTCTTCGAAATGTGGAGATTTCAAATTGGTCTTCACCCTCTTTGGCTAAAACTAAGCGAAAGCGTCGGCCTATGATAAATGTATTACGAATAAGTTTTTTGACCTGTCGGGGGCGAGCGGTAGTTGCAATATCATAATCTTTTGGCTCTAGACCCAAAAATAAATCTCGAACGCATCCACCGACAAGATAAGCCTCAAAACCTTCTTTCTGAAGTTTTTTGACAATGGCTAGAGCACGGTGGTCAATCCATTTTGGATTCAATTTTGACTTCAAGCTCTAGAACTCCATTATCTAAGTTGCATTACCCTAAGTGTTAAGACATAAAACGCGTAGTTTTTTTTGACAAGGCGAAATTGACTTTATAGCCACAAACACGATCTATTATTTGGTATGTCGGTGCTAGAGAAGTTTTTCGTACGAGAGTATGGCTTGAAAAAGCAAGATTCTCAAACTTTGGTTTTTATCCATGGTCTTTTAGGTTGGGGTCTGAATTGGGGGCCGGTTCTTAAATACTTTGAGTCAGAATTTCATATTGTGACCTATGACCAAAGGGGGCATGGTCGTGCCATCCATTCAAATTTTGGTTATGCATCAGAAGACTATGCCGAGGATTTGCTGCAGATTTTAGATGATCTTGGATTAAAGTCTGTGCATTTAATAGGACATTCGATGGGAGCTAGAACAGCTCAAGCCTTTGCAGCAAAATATCCGGGTCGAACTCGATCTTTAACCATTGAAGATATGGGGCCAAACCCAGAAAATTCATCGACTTTAGCAACACAGCAGATGATCTTAAGTGTACCAACTCCATTCAAATCCAAGGACGAAATGGATCGTTTTTTTGCTGATGAATTTAAAGTCAAAACCGCTTCGGATGACACACAAAAAGCAGTGATGGCCAATTTTTTAAAAGCTAATTTAACACGCCAAGCGAATGGCGAAATCAATTGGCGATTTCACCTCAATGGAATTTTAGAAACTTTAGAGCATGGACTCAAACCCAGATGGTCGGAGTATAAATGTATCCAAGTCCCCACCCTAATTTTAAAAGGTGAAAATTCTAAACATTTAACCTTAGAGACTTTGCAATTGATGCGTGACACTCTTCCTTCGGCTGAAGCATATATCGTCCCAAATGTTGGGCATTGGATACATCATCAAGCCCCAGAGGTTTTCTCACAATATGTCTTGAAGTTTTTGCACAAATTAAGTTAAAGCTTAGCTTATGAGTGATGAAAAAGAGAATACCGCTGCTAGTAGCGTTGAAATTAATTCTAAAAACTTAGTCCATTCTGAAAATGAGGAAACCCATCAGTCCTCTTTGGAAGATGATCATGAAATTATAAGTTCTTTTAAAGAATTTCCATTTGAACCAGAGTTGCAAGCTGCTTTAGATAAGGCGGGTTATAAATTGCCGACTCCTATTCAGATGGAAGCCATCCCTCTTATTTTAAATAAAAAAGATGTGGCTGGTCTTGCACAAACAGGAACTGGTAAAACCGCTGCTTTTTTGCTTCCGATCATTCAAAGGATGTTATCTAGTATCAATGGCACCCATCCAGAACATTCTTTTGATTCTTGGGGTAAACGTAATTTTTGTTTAATTCTTGTTCCCACTCGAGAACTCGCCGACCAAATTGATGAAAATATAACTATGTTTAATTGTGGCAAATTAACATCTGCTGTGATCATTGGTGGTAAAGAGTACGATGAGCAAATTGCTAAAATCCAATCTGGTGTGGATTTTATAGTAGCTACACCTGGTCGATTGATTGATTTATATAAAGATAAAAAAGTAGATTTAAGTTTTGTGAAAGCCTGTATTTTTGATGAAGCCGACCGAATGTTCGACATGGGTTTTAAAGATGATATGGTGTATTTACTGCAAAGAATTCCAACAGATCGTCAGTTATTGATGTTCAGTGCAACTTTAAATTTTGACGTATTAAATGTAGCTTATGAGTTTGGCTCAGAGCCTGTTGAAATCAATATTGATAAAGACCAAGCTCGGGCTGAAAATGTGGAAGATCAAATATTACATGTAGGTAATAATGAAAAGCCAATGTTCTTACTTTCTCTGCTAAAGAAAATGAATCCTGACCAAGCAATTATTTTTAGTAACTTCAAAAGGAATGTGCCTAAAATTGAAAAATTCTTAAGGGACAATCAAATTAAATCCTTAGGTATTTCCAGCTCATTAACGCAAAATCAGCGGCAAAAGGTAATGTCGCAATTTAAAGACGGTGAAGTTAAGGTTTTGGTAGCCACAGATGTTGCCGCCCGGGGACTGGATGTTCAAGGTGTTGATCTGGTGATCAACTATGAACTTCCTGATGATGCAGAAAATTATGTACACAGGATTGGTCGGACTGGTCGAGCTAGCGCAAAAGGCAAGGCCTTTAGTCTTTCATCAGAAAAAGACGTAACAGCTCTTGATCGTATTCAAGAGTATTTAGGCAATAAAATAAATATTGGCTGGATGGAAAGTGAAGATTTGGTTTTGCAATTCAAACCTTTTGACTATAGCTATGATCCAACTGGCGAGTTTACTAAAGTAAGAAGTTCTACTCGAGACAAAAATTACAAACGTTTTGAGCAAAAAGACGCAACAACGGGTGGCGCAAAACCTAATTCGTATAAAGGTTCAAAACCTCAAACAGGTTCGCGGACAAATGATAGACCTGAAAGCAAAGACCGAAAAAATTTTCCTAAGGCTAATGAGGCGCCAAGAAAATTCTACCCAATTAAAAATGGTGATTCTAAGTCAAATAATAAAGCTAATTTTGTCGATAAAACTAAATCAACTGATGTTAAAGCCCTCAATTCAGTTAAGGGTGTTAAGGATTCAGACAAAGCAAAAAACTTTAAGTCTGAGAGATATAAAGATTTTAAAACCAGAAAAAGAGTCACAACAGAAAAGCCAAGTTTACTTCAAAAGATCAAAAGTTTCTTTTTTTCATAGATTAAATTGGACGATTATGGCTTAAATTTTTTTAAGCTCGGAAAACAAGCTTTGCTAAAATTTAAAAAGATATTAATTAGTAATATTTTTTTATCTTAAGGTTTTAGTTTGGTTTTACCCAAGTAAAGTTTCGAGCGATCTGATTACACGACTTAATGTCAGACTGAAACTTAATTCTATTTCCAGTGCAAGTTAAAATTATGACATCAGAGTTTCTTTTAAATAAGATCTGTCTGGACTGGAAGTCAGAATCTAATTTATCTAAATCAAGAACATAAGCTTTGTAAGGTCCTATATTTATAGGGCGTGTGTTTAAAATTTTAAAACCAAATCTTCGATAGTCCTTAGATGATCGACGAATGTATTCTGGTAAACTTAAGTTTTTATTTAAAGTCTCGGATCTTACCGTAAGTCGACTAGGGGCTTCTTCGTCTAAACTTCGATACTCAGCTTGGACAGTTTTGGATTTTAGTAAATGAGATGCAACTTGATACCAATCTGTGTTCTCAGCATGAATTTTATAACCTAGTTCGCCAAAATAAATAGATTTTGGTTCGTCATTAATTTGGGATAGATCAATAGGAGCTATAGAAGCTTCAACATTTAGGGTCCATAAAAATAGAATTTTTAAAATCCACATACATTTAGTTTAATGGTTTAAACTCATAAGTCCATAGCGATCTAAGATTTATCTGTATCTGTGGGTGCTTTAACAGCTGGTTCTTTTATAAGTTGCCACCAATAAAGACTACGTAATGTTCCAATAGAATTGTCAGTGGGTATCCCACGTAAAGGGTCCATGAAATTCCACATGTTCCAATTATTCTTTAAGATTAATTTTTTCGAGCTTAAAATAAGATCTATACTAGCCGTGGCGCAATTATTAAATAGCAATTGATAAGTCTCGATCGGGCGAGAATTAGCTTTAGTAAAGGATGTTATTAAAAGAGCTTGGCTCTCTTTGGCATTAAGCTCGAGCGCAATTGTTTTTACAGGATGGTTCAAATTTTTTGTTATCTCTTGATATTTTTCATAGGAATAAGCGCGGTAAATAAGTCCATAGCGGCCCATGAAACTGTCATAAAGTGTGTACTTTAAATTTTTTGGGGGTGCCCCTTCTGGAGAGAAAACAATTGATTTTGTATTTAGCCAAACTTTTTTTGATGGACCATATTTTGGTAAATCAATTTGTGATTCAAGCAACAAGGGATCTTTAAATATAAAACGAATAGAAACATGATTGGCGTTCCATGCAAACTTTTCGAATAGTAATTCGGTGCTCTCAAGTTGAGTTATTGGTAAATAGGCTTTCCAAAATTTACCTTCGTGAAAGATATTGCTAACTTGCACAAGTCTTTTTTCGTTGTAATCTTTGGGGTTGAAAGAAAGTTGCGTTGAGCGGTAAGTACAATTATCGACACACTGACCTTTATATTTTCCATATGTAAAAACAAATGGACTGGCGTAAGAGTCGGGACCAGATTCACACATGCACTTAAGGGACTCTACGATAATAGGTTCAGGTGTGTGATTAATGTAAGAGAATAAAATAAATAAGGCCAAAAAAAATGAAGTTGAGAATGCGATAAATTTAAATGGTTTATTTTTCACTTTTATAACATAGCGCAGATGCACATTCTGTGGCAGTCCATTTGTAAATTTTTTTTAAATAAACTGAATTGCCTTTTTCATCAATGAAAAGGGTGACTTCTTGGAAAGATGCTCTGGTTTGATATAGAGAGTTTCAGTAGGACCCAACTTAGGTTTAGTTGTTGTTTTTTTAACGCAGACATAGATCTCATGATGAGTAATTCCATGTTTGTAATTATATTTTTCCGGTTTGTGTTGGACTTGAATAGCTTCTCCTGGAAAAACCCATTTTTTAGATAAAAACCGAACATCATCATTTTGAATCAATAGGATTTCATTTTTTAAATTGAAATATACTTCTGCAGTCCAAAGCCAAATCTCCTTGGCCTTTTTGGGTCTTTGCACAGGAATAGATTCTTGGGTTGCAGCTTTAAAAGACCCACAGCTAGACTGCCAAGGGCAAATTAAACACATCGGTGACTTGGGTGTACAGACTGTGGCTCCTAATTCCATTAAAGCTTGATTAAAGTCTGAAGGATTTTCAGTTTGGCAAAGTTCATCGACCCAGGATTGAATTCGGCGTTGGATTTGTGTCGACCACCAAGGATCTTTAAAATTAAAAACGCGAGTAAAAACACGAATAACATTACCATCAACTACCCCGACTTTTTCGCCGAAGGCTTGGCTTGAAACCGCTCTGGCGGTGTAAGGGCCAAAGCCTGGAAGTTTCATCAGGTCGACATAAGTTTGTGGGAAATTAGTTTGCGCAATTATCTGTGCAGTCTTATGCAGATTTCTGGCCCTAGAGTAATAGCCAAGTCCGGCCCATTGTTCATAAACATCCTCAAGAGATGCTTTAGCTAAAGCATGTACATCAGGAAACTTGGACATAAAGTTAGTAAAATAATTAATGACCGCGGTTGTTGTTGTCTGTTGCAACATAATCTCAGAGATCCAAATAGGGTAGGGGTCGCGATTTTTTCGCCAAGGTAAAGGTCTTTTTTGGCTTTGGTACCAATCGGTTAGTTTTTTTGCGTTCGGCTTGTTGTCTGACATAGTCATGCTATAACATAACCAACCGAGGATATGAAATTGTTACACCATGAGTATTGGCCATCTCAGATTTTTTATATTCCTGTGGTTTTTTTGTACTTAAAAAATGCAATAAAATTACAATCGTTGAATTTTTTCTGTTGGGTCAACCCTGAAATGCAAAATGGGGGCTTAATCGGGTATTCAAAGTCACAGATGTTGGAGCAAGTTCCTGATAAGTATGTTCCTAAAACTATATTCGTTGATAACCTTTTGGATTTTCCAGATATAGAAATGCAGTGTCTAGAGGCTAAAATAGCTTATCCATTTATTGCTAAGCCCGACAAAGGTGCCCGAGGTTACAGGGTTGAATTGATTGAAACTTTAAGTGAATTTAGAAGATACCATAAATCTTCAAAATCCCCCTATCTAATCCAAGAGTATCTTGCAGATCCTATGGAATTTGGTGTTTTTGTTGTAAGAACTCCAGATCAATTTTTTATATCTTCATTAGTTCAAAAAGAATTTCTGGCTTTAACCGGTGACGGTAAATCTACCCTTGAAACTTTATTTTACGCTCATGATCGGGCTTCAAAGTATTATAAAAAATCAGATTTACCAGCTTACTTAGACCGAATTTTATTACCAGGCCAAGTGGTCTTGCTAGAGCCGATAGGCAATCACTGTCGAGGCACTAAATTTGTAAATGCCAATAAAATGATAGATTCCGAGCTTATTCAAACTTTTAAGAATTTAGTACTCGCTATGCCAGATTTTTATTATGGGCGATTTGATGTGAAAGCTAAATCTTTGGAAGAGTTGAAAAAGGGTCTATTTAAAGTCATGGAAGTCAATGGTATCAGTGCTGAGCCTGGACACATCTATGATCCTCAGTGCTCTCTTGATCAAGCTTATAGGGATTTATTTTGGCATTGGAATAAAATGGCTGACATAGCTTTAATAAATCAAAAAAAAGGTTTCAAAAAAGAAAGTTTATTCACTACAATAGCCTCTTTGCTTGATTATTATAAAAATAGGTAGTTTTATAGGCAGTAAATGGACGCTTTATTCAATGAAATCTTAAGTGATAATCAAGATCCAAGATCTAAGGTTATAAATTACATGTCAGAGATTGAAGCTCTTTGTTTGGCTAAAAAGGCTTTCAAAGACGAGAGTTATAATCGAAATGTAATTTGTAAATCAGGTGAAAAGAATGAAATTGTCTTAGCCTGCTGGAAGAAAGGTCAAATCACCAGCTTTCATCATCACCCTATGCAATCCTGTTGGATTTATGTCATCAAAGGACAATTACAAGAGACTTTGATTCCTACAAAAATTGACTTTGCTATCAAGGAAGGCCTTTTATCTTGGGAAGAATTCCAATCTGAGTATCAAACTCATAAAGCATGGAACCAACTTAATGATGCTAAAAAAATTTCTTTGATTTCGGAAGGCACCTGGAACTACATAGATGATAGTTTGGGATTTCATAGAATGTCGGCCCAATCTGATGAAGTGGTAAGTCTTCATATCTACAGACAACTGGAGTAGTAATGGCCAATAAAAGCTACCATGATCTTTGGACTGAAATTGAAGATTCAGGTTGGATTGATTTAATACTAGCAAAGATCAACGCTAAAATCACTGATGATAAAGTGTCGAATTATATCTCGGCCTCGACAATCAAAGAGCACTTTGATTTCACTTTGTCTAATGAATCCTGTTCCCTTGAGGAAGTTAAAACTAAACTTTTAAACTATATGGATCAGGCTGTTAACACGCAAAGCCCGTACTTTGTAAATCAGCTTTATGGGGGGGCTCATCCAATTGCAATAGTTAGTGAGTGGGTGAATGCTTTTATGAATACATCGATGGCCACTTACGAAATTGCACCTCTGGCCACTATGTTTGAAGAGCAAATTTTACAGTCTTTAGCAGAGCTGATGGAGTGGCAGAGTCATGATGGTTTAATGGTTCCTGGAGGAAGTTACGCCAATATGATGGCTTTGCATCTAGCAAGGTTTGCCAACGATCCTCAAGTCAAACTTGTAGGTCAGAATTCTAAAAACGTAGTTTATATCAGTGACCAAGCCCACTATAGTGTAAAAAAAGCCGCGCATCTTTTAGGATTTGGTGAAAATCAAGTTCGTGTTGTGGTCTCTGATGAAAATTTTAAAATGGATGTTTTAGCTTTGCAAAATTCCGTAGAGCAAGATCTTCAGGCTGGCTTAAATCCCACGCTGGTGATTTCAACATTAGGAACAACAGTTTTTGGTGCGATTGACCCTATAGAGTTAACCCAAAAAATCTGCACCAAATACAATCTTTGGCATCATGTCGATGGCGCCTGGGGTGGTCCACTTGTTTTCAGCGATGATGCTGTTAAAAAAGCCTTAAGTGTTGTGGACTCTGTAACTTTTGATTTTCATAAGCTATTAGGTGGTACTCTTACTAAGGCGATTTTTATAACCAAGAGACTTGGGCTTTTATCCAAAGCTAATTCGTGTGCTGGAACTCAATATATTTTCCATGAAGACGATGATTCTTTCTTTGATACAGGAACCAAAGCTATTCAGTGTGGTCGAAAAGTTGATGCTTTGTCTTTATGGATGACTTGGAAATTTTTGGGTCACAAGGGCTATAGAACTTATGTTAACGATCTTATGTCCTTGCGCTCTCATGCAGTAAATTTAATTGCACAATATAACTATAAATTACTTCATACTCCAGAGTATTTAAATATTTGTTTTCAAATTCCATTCACTGGCGACGAAAATAAATTTATGAATTCTGATTTCCAAAATGTAAATGATTTTCAGAAGCAAATTCGACGTCAGCTCGTACAAGAAGGACACCTTCTTGTAAACTATTCTTCCTCGGAACAGCACGGAGTATTTTTTAGGTTAGTACTAAATCATTTACGTTTGAATGAAAAAGTTTTAAATCGAATTTTCGAGATTATAAATGAGACCAAACTAAAGATTCTGCAACAAAAAGTACCCTTAAAATCTAACAGTGAAACCCAGTCACTTAGAGTCTAAGTTTAATTTAAAACGCTTTAAAAACTTTTCTGATTATCATTTGCGTAAGGAAAACGGTGATGCAAAATTTAAGCACATTAAAAACATCAGTAATCATTTGTTCTATTTTTCTTAACCTGATTGGTGTTAAAACTATGGCGACTACTACTGAGGGAAAAAAAATTACTAATAGTAAAACTAATAAAAATGTAGGTTCTGAAACTTTGACATCGAAGATTCCATCTTTAAATGAAAAAGGAACTAATAATATGGACGCATTATTTAGTATAAATTTACTAACGGCTAACAATAAAAACATTAAGCTCAAAGATTTTGCTAAGTCTAAAGTTTTTTTATTTGTAAATACAGCTTCAAATTGTGGATACACAAAACAGTATGAAGGCCTTGAGAAACTATTTAAAAAATTTCAAAATAAAGGTTTAGCTATCATTGGCTTTCCAAGCAATGACTTCGGAGGCCAAGAGCCTGGAACTAACTCGGAAATTCAAGAGTTCTGTAAGCTTAATTATGGAATAACTTTTCCAATCATGGCCAAAAATTCAGTGGTAGGTGACAAAATTCAACCAATTTATCAAGAACTTCTAAAGCTTTCCTCTGATAAATCAGATGTGAGTTGGAATTTCGAAAAATTTTTAGTTGCTAAAGAATCCGGGGTGATTACACGGTACAAATCAAATTATAAACCCGAAGATTTAGAGCCTATTATTGCAAAATTATTAGAATGATTTATCGACATAGTTTTGAATATTGGTATTTGCTTACTAAGCCTTTGGGTTTGTTGAATTAGAATTTTCATCTATCGTAAGTATTTGGCCTTCAAAAAAAGCCTCATCAGAAAAAAATTGTGAAAAATTATTGGTTTTTAAACAATTATAGCCACCCAATGCTGCAACAAGAGCGTCACAAAAGTCAGAGTTATTGATATGGGAACTATTTTGAGAATTTAATTTTAGCGGATAATCATTAAGATACTTAATAACCGGTCCAGCTGATCTTGAAGATACATTAAATAGCTTTTTATAGAAATAGGAAGGATAGACCTCGTAGAAAATAACATTTAGTTCTTCTTGCAGATAATAATCGATGGGCCATATTAGAATTTCATCCAAGACTTGAGACAATTCTTTCCAAATTCTGAAAGTTCCTGTTTGAATATTTTTTTGAAAAGGGTGAATGGTGAACACGGAATTTGAATTGAGTTGAATTTCTTGTTCACGCCTGGGCGTTGAAGTCTCATGAATTTTATAGAAATATTTAATTTGAGCAAAAAACGACTGAGAAACGGCACTGCCAAAATGCTTATCTAAAAAAGTATAATCCTTTGAACTATAAATCCAGTCTCTGATGCTTTTGGAGGGATTAATTTGGTGAAGCCTAATCGGAAGACCAAAAACACAATCTATAAAGATATGATTTTTTTCATTTTGCTTTAAGGTTTTAACCCATTCCCCTAAGTGTGGGATTGCAAAAAATCTGAGATCATGAATGTTTCCATCCAAGTTGAGAATCAATTCACAAGCCTTAAGGGGTTTTGCCCTGGCAGAACCCACGCTTGCACCCGTCTGATCAATCCCAAAAACTTTCAGGGTGCCATTCAGGGTGCCAGGTTCTTTTTTTCTTTCCATATCGTTTCAGGGTGCCAGGTTCCTTTTCTCTTTACAATATCAAGCGCCCAGATCCCATCGCGCTTTGCAATTCCAAGGTGTTTGGCAGATTGTTTTTTTCTAACAGAGTGGCCTTTTTACTTACTTTGAAAGTGTACCGGACAATAGTCCTCAGTTGTCAAATTATAAGTAACGAACCAATATTTGAAGTTAATATTTAAAAGTCTATCGTATTCGAGGATCATTGGAGTTTTAATGAAGAGTGTTTATCTATTTCAAAAAGATTTAAGGGCCACAAATAATACTATATTAGGTGAAGCCTTAAAAGTTTCGAAAGAACTTATTTTTGCATTTATTAAACCTATCGATTTTGATACCAATGAAACAGAGTTAAAATTTCCGTTGTGGTCAGAGCCAAAAAAATATTTTTTTATTGAGGCTCTTCAGCATTTAGCTCAAATCCTTAAAGAGGCTGGACATGATTTATATTTTTTTGAATCGAATATAGATTTTGCAGAATATGTTAAAGTGCAGTCGATCGAAAGCATTTACTTTTCTAGTAGTCCCTTCTCTTATGAAAATGAATTTCAAAAATTTTTACCTTCAGATTTAAAACTTATATCTGAACCAACGGATCTTTTGATTAAACCTGAAAATTTAAATTCTGGTTATGATGGGTTTACTTCATTTACAAAATTTAGAAAAGTCGTTGAAAAATATAAATGGCCTGTGGAGAAACCTATTGATCTGACATCTTTTTTTAAATCTAATACCAACACTATAAGGACTAATGAATTTTCAGATGGAGTAGTAAAAATAAGCACTAAAGTAATACCAAATTTTAAAACAGCTACAGTATGGTGTGGTGAGCGGTTAGAAAAATTAACTAATACTGAAATTGCATTTAATCTACAAGGGGACCGAGTGTCAGCCTTAAAGCACGTAGATGATTATATCTGGAACACAAAACATATAAAACACTACAAAGAAACTAGAAATGGACTATTAAATTTTTATGACTCTTCAAAATTTTCAGCATGGCTGGCGCTAGGTGTTTTATCTCCTGCCGAAATATTTCATAATATTTCAAATTTTGAGGACCATAATGGTTCTAATGCTTCAACCTACTGGCTTAAATTAGAGTTGTTATGGCGAGAATATTTTAAATGGATGGCTGAAGTCTATGGTGACCAATTTTTTAAAAGCGAAGGCTTAACTGAAAACTATATTGAACATGAAATTGACGAAAAAAGTCTTCATAACTTTATGTCGTGGACAAAAGGTCAGTCGAAAAATTCATTTATTAATGCCAATATAATTGAACTTAAATGTACTGGCTTTATGTCAAATCGTGGTCGACAAAATGTAGCTAGTTATTTAGTCCATGAGCTAGGCTTATCATGGTTATGGGGTGCAAAATGGTTTGAGTCCCGGTTAATCGATTACGATCCAGCAAGTAACTACGGCAATTGGCAATATATTTCGGGAGCTGGTGGATGGGGCGAACATAAATTTGATTTTGATTGGCAAGCAAAAACGTATGATCCTAATAACGAATATCAAAAATTTTGGAATTTAAGATTTTCAAAAAAATAAAAAGTTTGATTATGTACTTCAGGAGAATTCATAATAAATGTATGGCCCCAAGGGACAACGAGAAGGGCTTTCATTTCTTTAAGTTTCGCGCTTTCAACGCTAACTTTCCCATCATTAGGACCTTTGAAAAGGTATGAAAACCACGGATCACTACTCACATTTCCAGTGATAATTCCTATTGGGATATTAATAGGCTTTAAAGTATTTGGCAAACTTGAAGGAGCTGTCCCTAGTTGCAAACCCGCCGGCCCATTATACCATTTAAACCATGATTTGTTTTTGAAAGCGTCGACAATTTCACTTCCATGATTTGGCGATGATATCATAACAACAGCTGCGATTTTTGCATTTATGGTTTTTGACTGAAAATACTGTCGAACTAAAATTCCTCCCATGGAATGGGTCACAAAATAAATTTTGCTAGCATTTGCTTCTTCACAATCTTTTATTCCATCGCCAACTACGGCACTTAAAGTTTCAATATTTTGTTGGGTTGATGGGTAAGATTTATTAAATACTAAAAATTTTTTTGACTTAAAATAATCCGCTAACAAACCCATAGAGTTTTTTGATCGAGCAAGTCCATGAAGCAAAATTACACATTTTTTTTCTATAGCGATTTGTGGAGGTTCATTAATAGAAGAAGTTAATGTGGGTGATTGTGCATATGCGGTACTTAATAAGAAGCTATATCCAGAACTAAATATAAAATATATTTTAAAGAATAAAAAAAGTTTAAATCGCAAAGAGTGTTGTCCCAAACTGAATTGAATTTGATTCATAGGGTTGGGATAGTCTACTTTATTTAAAAATACAGATTTTATGCAAATAAAAATGGCTGTGATTAAATTTTTGCCCATGTAAATACATTATATATTTAATAATAATTCCTCAACAAATTATGCATATAAAAGCAGTTTTTTATTTCGTATTTAGCGTTTAACATCAATCCATGAATTCAGGTTTTACTTTCTGAGCTAAGGCTAAAGTTATAAGTGAAGCTGCAATAGCTAAATATCCTACCAAATAATAAGTGTCTAAGGGCTTAGCTACATTTTGGAAATTTTCGGACAATGCTTGTAAATCATTACCCTCCCCTAAAGCTAAAGTTTGACTTGTAGAAAGGGACATAATGTGACCCGCTATCCAAGCGGCTATAGCGGCAGATAATTGCTGGACAGCACTTACTATAGATAAAAATCCAGCACGTCTATCGGTAGGAGCCGTAGATGTTATTAGTGCCATTGCGGGCACCATTCGACCAGACATAACAATAAAAAATGAACAGCTAATACTTAAGATAACCCACTTAGCACTTGGCCCAAGATTGGTGATTAAATAAACGGGGATGATTGAAAGTAAAACCGAAATAGAAAAAACTTTGGTTTTCGTAAAGATATCGGAGAGGCGTCCAACAATAGGTGCCGCAAATAGTGAGCACAAACCTCCGAATAGGTAGATCAAAGGAAGGCTGGCTTCAGGCAAACGAGCATTAAAAACAAAACTCATGCTGATGAAAGGAATAACGCTAAATTGTCCCATAACCAAAAAGAAAATCAAAACCAAAGCAAGTCTTTGATTTAAACTTTTAGCAATCATTTTAAAAGTTTGTAATGGGTCACGGACTTGCCCCTTCATTAAATGTTGATTTTGCTTGGGAATAAAAATGGAAATAAAAATTAATAAAAATACACATATTCCTCCAAGTATCAAAAATGGAGCTTGCCATTGAAATAGATTTGCTAAGTATAAACCGAAAGGCACACCAAATACCGAAGCTAAGGCAAATGCTCCCATGACAGTACCAACAGCTAAGCCGCGCCTCTGATAATCAAAATTATCTGATACTATAGAAAGAACAATAGAACTTAAAACACCACCAAATACTCCGGTTAAGCATCTCACAGTTAAGAATGCATAATAGCTGCCGACTAGGCCACATGCGATAGTGCCAACTGTAAAACCTATAAAAAATAATATTAAAATCCTTTTTCGGTCAAAAAAATCAACAAAAAATGAGGATAATAAACCGCTCAGACCAGCCGCTAATGTATAACTTGAAACTAAATAGCTAAACTGCTGTTGCGAAATATCTAAGAGTCGAGTGATCTGTGGGCCAAGGGGCATTAGAATCATAAAATCAACAATATGTGTGAATTGGATACAAGCGAGTAAAAATACTAATAAAGCTTCAGCGGCTGTGAATTTAGCAAAAATTTTCATATTGAAAACTTAATTTAAAATTCTTAACCTGTCTCTTATAAACAACCAAATGAAAGTCAATTCGCATTAATTTAGTTAAATCTTAATTTACCTTAATGGGGTTTAGGTAAATGCCGATACAATCAAAGCTGTGAAAAATTCGTTTTTAGAACAATCCTATGTTGAAAAAGTAATTAAAAAGCTTAAGCGCTTAGATTCTTTGTTTCAATATGAAACATTAGCAGAGATAAAATTCAAAAATAAAACCTTACCGATTTATGGCCTTCAGATTGGACCTAAAGATGAAAGTCTTCCCGTTTTAGGTCTATTTGGAGGGGTGCATGGTCTTGAGAAAA
Source organism: Bdellovibrionales bacterium (assembly GCA_041740515.1). Classification (GTDB taxonomy): domain Bacteria; phylum Bdellovibrionota; class Bdellovibrionia; order Bdellovibrionales; family UBA1609; genus JAMLIO01. The sequence continues at coordinate 120,682 of JBGSLV010000015.1, forward strand.
TAGGCACCCATGTGATCGTTAACTATTTAAATTCGTTATCTAATAAAATAGCTTGGAATATTGCATTAACTAAAAATTTAGAAAATTTGCGTGTGGTCTCAATCCCAATTGTTAATCCCGGAGGTATGTTAGCAAATCGAAGGTCTAATCCAAATGGTGTCGATCTGATGCGAAACGCACCCGTTGATGCTGAAAAAGGAAAGCTTTTTTGGCCCTCGGGTCAAACATTCAGTGCTAAAGTTCCCTGGTTTCGTGGTGATCCACAAAATATGGAAATTGAAAATAAAGTTCTAGAGCAGTTTGTAAAGTCTAATATGTTTAAGTCTCCGTTTGCAATTGCTCTTGATATACATTCAGGTTTTGGTCTGAAAGATCGCCTCTGGTATCCTTACGGGAAAACCTTAAACCCTATGCCTGATGAAGCCATTGCACGAAAACTTGCAAGATATTTTAAGGTGTCCCATCCTTTTCATAAATATATTTTTGAAAAACAATCCGACAGTTATATGATCCACGGGGATATGTGGGACTATATGTATGATAAGTTCAAAGCTTTAGATAAAGATTCTAAATTTATCCCTTTTACTTTAGAGATTGGAACGTGGTCATGGCTGCTTAGTCGGCCGCACAGAATTTTTAATATTTCGCGACTTTTTCACACGGACGATTCCGTCAAGTACTCGCATTTGATGCGCAAACATTGGGGGCTATTGGATTTTTTTAAAGACATGACGGTCCACCATAAAACTTGGATTAAGGAGCAAGTTACGAAAGAAGACCTCAATCGATTGATAAGTTCTTAAGATATCAGATTCGTATATTGTTTTATTAGGGTTGAATTCTACACAATCAATAGATGTCAGATCAAAATAGTGAGTTAATTCTTTCATTATATTTTCTAAAGTAGCAATCTGAATACCATCGCCAACAGGTGTTCCTGTCGAAGGAACCAGTTCTGAACTTAGACCGTCGATATCAAAGCTTACATGAACTCCTTGGTCAAAACCGTATGTTTCAAAGTGAGTTTCAATCGTATCAAAGATCTTTTTAAGCGGCAGTTTTTTTAAATCTTCAGCCGTGTAGGCTAGAATATTTTTTTCCTTTAAAACAGCCTGTTCACCGGGATCAAGATCTCTGATGCCAAGATACACAATTTGTTTAGGATTTAAAAAGTCACAAGTCCAATTTCCTGAAAATAAATCCTGTTTAGTAATCATTCCGGTGAGTGCAGCAACAGGCATACCATGAATATTACCAGTAGGAGAAGTCTCAAAAGTATTTATATCAGCATGAGCATCTATCCAAATTATACCAGCTTTAGGATACTTTTTTAATAAGGCTGAAATGGAAGAGATCGCACAGCTATGATCCCCGCCAAGAAGAATTGGAAGTTTTGACTCATCAAAAGCATCCAGCATTAAATCATGAACATTTTTATATTTAGCTTCAAGATATTCATCATAATCTTGAGCCGTGTGCACAGGTTTTTCTTCAAATCGACTTTCTTTTAAAGTTAAAACAGTTTTCATCTCTTCTTTAGGTTTAAATACTTTATAGCTAAAGCCATTATCAAAAAATACCTGATATAACCCGCGTTTTTCTAATTCGTTGGGACCAAAAGCAACACCGGTCTTGGCTTGTCCTTCCCAAATCGGAGCGTGCACGATTCCTAGATCCACTTTCATAAAGTTTGTTCCAGATACTGCTTCACTAAGTTGTTAACTTCTGGAATAAAATCATGCTGACTCAAAACGGCACCTTGAGCCATATCTGGTCGGCCGCCTCCGCTGCCGCCATATTTAGTTGTAATTAGTTTTAGTAATTGTCCGGCATGAACTTTTGAACTTAAACTTTTTGTTACAGCAACCAACACAGCGGTTTTATCGGAAGGTGAACCTAAAATAACTAGAACACCATTTTGTAATTTGTCTTTTAGCTTATCAGCGCTTTCTCTTAGCAAACTGCTATCATTAATATCAGACGCACAGACTAAATAGGAAATTTCAGAATTCAAAACAACTCGATTTTTGAAAACATCATCAACTGCAAATGAACTTTCAGAATTTTTTTTAAGTACTTTTTTTAAGTCTGCAAGTTCAGTTTTTAATTTTTGAAGGCCTTGAATAACCACTTCTCGACCAGCTTGGTAAGGTAGCTGAAGTTGATTTTTAACTATTCTATAATCTTCGAATTGTTGATTAAGAAAATTAATGGCTGTGAGGTCAGTAATGGCCTCAATACGGCGAACCCCAGAGCTAACCCCAGATTCTGAGATTATTTTAAAAAATTTAATGTCAGAAGTGTTGTTGACATGAGTCCCACCACATAACTCAATTGAACCTTTTGTATTAAAGGGATTTGGTGCAACAGTGGCACTGAATGATGAAGAGCTAAGATTAAAAGTTTGAGGTGTCATACTGATTACTCGTACTTCATCGTCATACTTTTCGCCGAATAAAGCTAAGGCCCCATCAGTTACAGCTTGGGTGTAGGATTTAGTTTCTTTTGTAACTGGAATTGCTTTTTGAATCATTTCATTTACAGTGTGCTCAATAGAAAAAATCTGTTCATCTGATAATGGACCTTTATTGGTAAAATCAAATCTTAGTTTGTCAGAATTCACCAACGATCCGGCTTGTTTAATATGTGGTCCAACTAAATCCCTAAGAGCAAAGTGAAGTAAATGAGTTGCTGAATGATTGGATGCCGTTAAAGACCTTGTTAAAACATCCACAAAAAGTTCAACTTGATCATTGATTTTATAATTACCTTTTATCACTTCAATCGTGTGTACATAAACTTGGTTGTATTTTTGTACATCAATAACCTTAAAAAATAGATCATTAGAAATAGCAGGGGACATATTTGTTATAGAAGTTTTTAAATTGTCTTGAAGTTTATAACCTTTACCAATGTCACAGGTTTGGCCTCCGCTTTCGGCGTAAAAAGGCGTTTGATTAAAAATAACAAATCCTGTTTGCCCTTCTACCAATTGTGCCGCTTCTATTAAAGCGTCATCTTTTAAAGTGAAGATTTTTTTTATTTCAGCTTTACAGTTTAATTGCTCGTAACCTAAAAAACTAGTTTTGGCTAAGTCATGGGTTTTAGTAATGATATCAGAATTATTTACAGTGTATGATTTAATATTTTTTACAGCTTTTGATTTAGCCTTAGCTTGATTTAGATTGTTTTCAAATCCTTGAAGATCAATTTTGAGACCTTGCTCTTGAGCCATAAGTTGGGTTAAGTCCGAGGGAAAGCCAAAAGTGTCATAGAGCTTAAAAACAAAATCTCCATCAATGACTTTGGTATTCTTGTTTTGAACTTTTTTAATTTCATTACTTAAGAGTTCTGTGCCTTTATCTAAGGTTTCTAAAAACCTATCCTGTTCGTCTTTAACAGTTTGTAAAATAAAATCTTTAGATTGATTGAGTTCAGGATAAAAGTCATTCATGGTTATGATAACTTGTTTACATACATCTGGGAAAACAGAGGCCTCTGTTAAAGTGCGAGCGTATCTAACGGCACGTCGTAAAATTCGTCGAAGCACATAACCACGACCTTCATTAGATGGAATCACCCCGTCGGCTAGTAAAAAAGTGACAGCTCGAGAGTGATCCGCAATGACTCTTAATGCCGCCGCCTTTTTATCAAAGGTCGGCATGTCTAAGCTATAAATGGTTTTTGAAATTCGACTGGCGACGTTGATGAGAGGCATGAAAAGATCTGTATTATAATTATTAGTTTGTCCTTGCAGAACAGAAGTCAGTCGCTCTAGTCCCATCCCCGTGTCGATCGAAGGTTTAGGCAAAGGATTTAGTCGACCCGACTCATCTTCATAAAATTGCATAAAGACTAAGTTCCAAATTTCAATGAAGCGATCCCCGTCGCCACCCATGACATTCTGTCGAGGGTCGCCACCTACATTTTCTCCTTGATCGTAAAATATTTCTGAACAAGGACCACAAGGTCCTGTGTCACCCATACGCCAAAAATTATCTTTTTGACCAAATCGATAGATTTTATCGCTGGAAATGCCAATATGCTTCTTCCATATATCAGCCGCTTCGTCGTCATCTTGATACACAGAAACATAAAGTTTTTTTGGATCTAAATTATATTGTTTAGTTAAAAGTTCCCAAGCCATTTCAATGGCTCCAACTTTAAAATAATCACCAAAAGAAAAATTACCCAACATTTCAAAAAAGGTATGGTGTCTAGCGGTGAACCCCACATTGTCTAAATCATTATGTTTGCCACCAGCCCTGACACATTTTTGACTGCTCGTAGCTTTATTGGACTTTGGTCCAGGCTGCTCGCCAGTAAAAACACCTTTGAACTGATTCATTCCAGCATTATTAAACAGCAAAGTGGGATCATCCAAAGGAATTAACGACGAGCTTTTAACCAATTGGTGGTCGTACTTTTCAAAATGATCTAAAAAATTTTTTCGAACTTCATAGCTTTTCATAAGTCTCTTCTTTAAAGAATTTATATGTTTCGATTTAATTCTTGGAAAAAAAATCAAAGACTCGTCTAATTCTTTGGTTGGGTAACACCTAGGTTAGAAGTCTTCAAAAGTTTGATCTACTATCTTATAACATAACTCTGGTTTAAAGCCACGGCTTGCAAGCATACGTAAAGCTTTTTGTTTGTCTGTGATATTCAAATTGGTAAAGTTTTTGAATTTTTTTTGCAAACATCTCTCCATGGCTTTAAGCTCGTGCTCTTCTATAAATGGAACGGGGGGTAATCCTTTGGCCTGCAAATAATTTAAGATAAAAAAATGGCTTTTATTTTTACTGTTCAGCGCTCTGGCCACTTTTTCGGCCAATTCCCCTTCTGGTAAAAACCATTTCTGAGCAATAGCATTTTGTAAGGCAGCATCTACATCTTCTGGATCATAGATTTTTTTTTGTGCAAGCTTTTCTTGAATCTCAAGGATCGAATGATCTCGCCTTGCTAAATAATCTGCTATTTTAGTAAGAATTGATTCCTTGGTCGACATGCTTAAGATATAATAATGTTTCTTGGAATAAGAAAGTAGAAAAATTCATAAAGTATAGGATTTATATCCATAAAATCCATTGGGTGAATTGAAATAAACTTGTTCTGTTAGCATAGGCTTATTACAGTGGGGGTACAAAATAAATTCTATAGATACGTCCGTCTTTAAATATATTAAATATTTTGTCACTGGTTTTGGTCTAGGCTTAATACCAAAAGCCCCAGGGACCTTTGGCAGCTTACTAGGGTTGGCCTTAGTGTTTGTGCTTAATTATTTTTCTTGGCCCATTTTTTTTGCATTTTCGTTACTTTATTGTGCGTTTAGTTTGTGGGCTACGGGATTATATCTTGAATATACAGGTTCTAAAGATCCCAAAGAAGTTGTTTGTGATGAAGTGATGGGAGTTTTGATTACGTTTTTTCTTGTACCTATCACATCCATGACTTTGATTTTTGGTTTTATTTTTTTTAGAATTTTTGACATTTTAAAACCTTTTCCAATTTCATATTTTGATAAAAAAGTCCCTGGCTCAACTGGGGTAATGGCTGATGATATTGTGGCTGGGCTTATAGTAAATTCAATGTTTCACTTTATGATTTTACCTCTTGGCTTGATGGATAGAATCCAATTGTACTTTAATTTTTAGTGCTCAAATAAAACCAATTCTAAAGCGGGGAGTCTCTATTGAATTTACGACATGAAGTTGTGCAAATGTTAACAGCCAAAGAGTGGACCGTCAGTTTTGCTGAAAGTTGCACGGGAGGTTTGATATCAAGTCAGCTGACCGAGCTTCCAGGTGTGTCTAAAATTTATAAAGGCAGTGTGATTTCCTATTCTAATCAGGCCAAAGCCGAAGTTTTAGGTGTGCCCGAAAAGGATTTGCAAGATCATGGCGCAGTGAGTTCAGTTGTGGCCATAAAAATGGCAAAGGGTGCAAAGTCAGTGCTAAAAACTAATGTGGCGCTAAGTGTTACGGGCGTAGCTGGTCCAGGTGGCGGATCTGAACTTAAACCTGTAGGCCTTGTCTACATTGCTGTGGTTGGTCCAGACTTTGAAAAGGTTGAAAGACATCTTTTTACAGGATCTAATGATACACAACTTAGCCGTCATGAGATCCAGTTAGAATCCTCAAAAAAAGCATGGGAGCTGCTAAGCGGGTTTTTAAATACAATTTAAAATACATGATTTTCATAAAAATTAATAAACACGAAAAAATTAACGAATACTAAATGTAAACAAAAAATAATGATAACAAAGGAAATAACACATATGAAAGAAATGCCAAAACAAAATGCCGATAAATCCAAAGCTTTAGATCTTGCACTTTCTGCTATTGAAAAACAGTTTGGCAAAGGTTCAATTATGCGTTTGGGGGATGGGTCCAGCCTTTCCGACGGGATCTCTTTTGTAAGTACTGGAGCTTTAAGTTTAGATATTGGACTGGGCACAGGTGGGTTACCAAAGGGACGTATTATTGAAATTTATGGGCCAGAGAGTTCGGGTAAAACAACTTTAGCTTTGTCTGTGATTGCCCAAGCGCAAAAAACGGGTGGCACAGTAGCTTTTGTTGATGCCGAGCACGCTTTAGATATTAACTACGCCGAAAAACTTGGTGTTAGAATTCAAGACATGTTGGTATCTCAACCAGACACAGGTGAACAAGCTTTAGAAATCACTGAAACCCTTGTCCGTTCTGGCGCCATTGACGTTATTGTCGTTGACTCGGTAGCTGCTTTAACTCCTAGAGCAGAGATCGAAGGTGATATGGGTGATAGTCATATGGGTTTACAGGCGCGTTTGATGTCCCAGGCTTTACGAAAACTTACGGGAATTATTAGTCGCAGCAACACTATGGTCATTTTTATCAATCAGATTCGTATGAAAATTGGTGTTATGTTTGGAAATCCTGAAACCACAACAGGTGGTAATGCATTGAAATTTTATTCGTCTGTGCGTTTAGATGTGCGCCGAATTGGTTCCATTAAAAATGGTGAAGATATTGTAGGTAATAGAACGGCGGTTAAAGTTGTGAAAAATAAAATGGCCCCACCCTTTGCTAAAGTTGAATTTGACTTGATGTACAATCAAGGAATTTCAGTTGAGGGTGATGTTCTAGATTTGGCTTCAAATTATGAAATCGTAGAAAAAGCGGGGGCATGGTTTAGTTATCAAGGTGAAAGATTGGGGCAAGGACGTGAAAATGCGAAGGTGTTTTTGAAAGAAAATCCTAAAATAATGGATGAGATCAAACACAAGGTTTTGGTTAAAGCCAATATTATCAAAACTGATATCGCCAAAGAAGCTCCTAAAGCTGAAGAGATGAAAGAGGCCTTAGAAAAAGAAGCCAGTAAAAAAGCTAAGAAAAATTAATGATTCTTTTGATACAAATGTGCAAATTTAAATTTATTTACAAGTCTAAGTAAATATAAAATCGGCATACGAAAACAAATTCAAAAAATGTCAAAAATAGTCTGGTGCCAACCAGGCTATTTTTTTTGCTTGCCATTTGTAAGCTTAATTTTAACAATTAAGTAATGAAGTCAAATTCAAATTCAAAATTAAAATTAAAATTAAAATTTTTGAGTTTAGGATTGATAGTTTTTTCTATATTAACGGCCTGTGATGCCGCAAAAAACACAAATCAAGATCAAAACTTGCCAGATGGACAAGAGCAACAAGCTTTAAACAACAATTGGTGTGGCTACGATCTGATGTATTACGGCGAAGCTATTGGCAGTCCAAGATTAAAAACTTTATTTAAAGTAAATTATGATTTTACTGGAACTTTAAGAGTAGCTACTATCGCTGAAGGATATAATTATATTAATAATCTGTATTCGGTTCGATGCACTCGAAATCAAACTCAAACTCAGACTGATACTCTAGATTGTAATGGCGAACTTATTAAGTTCAAAATTCAAAATACGACACTAGAAACTGATATTATTATAAAACTTTTTGCATCTACAACCACTCAGACTTTGAATCCTTGTACCAAGCTTGAGCTTGAAAACTTTCGTTAAAACCATAGATTTAGAATTCTATGGATAGGTTGCCGCATAAGCCGGTTGTGTATAAATTCATGATAAGTCAGCATCAATTAATAGCAAACGCGAATTATTATTGAACTTTGCTGGTAGCTAATACCTTGATTCAACTGTAACAGACGATATTGTGTCGACCCATAAACAAAGTTTACTTCTAGAATCTTATTCTGACTCTAGTCCTGCTTTTCTAAAATTATAATATTGGTGCAATTAGAAATGATTGCTACCATAAATTATATAAAAAAGAGGGGCTAATGAATCAAAAAGGATTTTCTTTAATTTCAGTTATTGTTGCCTCATCGGTAATGATGGTGGTTGGGCTAGGTATTTCGACATTAATTTTTGATATGTCTAAGTCACAGAATTATTTGAAGTTTAATGCTGATGCCAACACTATCAACGAAGAGATGAGGGCTTTATTAAGTTCCCCTCGTGCGTGCGAAAATTCATTTGCAGGACAAACCGTGGTCCCAGCTTCAAATATTGCGATCACCAATTTATTTGATGGATCTGCAGCACCAGGGATTGCCCGTTACACCCAAGGCTTAACATATGGCGATCGATCGTTGATTTTAACATCCATGAATTTAACCAATTATGTTGCAGGTCCTACGGCCAATTTGGCCACAATGACTTTAACATCCGTGTTTGCAACCGCTAAAAATGCAAGCGGTCCCCAACAGCTTGTTAGATCAATCAATTTGAGCGTCACTAAAAACCCAGCCACTAATGCTCTTACCACTTGTATAGCCTTATCTAAGATGTCCGACGGTATTTGGCAAAGAAGTGTAGCGAATACAAATAATATCTTTTTTGCATCACCACTAGCCCCATTAACTGGTGGTAACGTGGGAATCGGCATTGATAATCCTTGGGGAATTTTAGAACTACAGGATAACGGAAACTCATGGCCCAATGTAGTTGTTAATACTGACAGTTCAACTCTGGCAAATCCTAAGTGGCCTGGTTTTATTGGTCGAGGATATAGTAATAATAACACTTCACCAATATTTAATTTTGAAAGAGCTCGCGGTACTAGAGCAGCACCCCTTGCGCTTCAAAATCAAGATAAAATTGGTGGTATCGGGGGATTTGGTTATAGTGGAGCAGGGTTCGATGCTTCGGGTGGAATTGCTCCGTCAGTATATATAACTTTTCTTGCCGAGGGAGCATTCACTAATACGTCAACACCAACATCAATTATTTTTTCAACCGCTAATGTAGGAGAAAACCATGGCATTGAGCGAATGCGTGTTCAACCTAATGGTAATATTGGCATTGGTCTTATAAATCCAAGTACTAAACTACATGTTTTTGGAGATGGTCGCTTTGGGACGGGAGGCACAAATGGTTGTGTGCAAAATGCGAGTGGTGGAGCTATTGCAGGGACCTGCTCATCAGATGCAAGGCTTAAAAAAAATATCAGACCTTTGGGCGAGGTTTCAAAAAAATTATCGCAACTAAAACCTAAATTTTATTTTTGGCGAAGTGATGAGTTTCCAGAAAAAAGTTTTGGTCATGACGAACAGCTTGGATTAATTGCTCAAGATCTAATTGATATTTTTCCTGAGTTAATTGAGTTTAATGAGGATAAAAGGGCTTTGGCTAAAAATAGTACAAGCAATGATCAAAATATTAATCCACTAGCTTCAGATGATTTTTATAAAATTAAATTTCATCATTTACCATTTTATTTACTTCAAGGCTTTTCCGAACAATATAATAAACTTCAAAGTCTTGAAAACAGTACTTCTGCTGAAATTGCTAAATTAAAACAGATAGTTTTGGACATACAAAATGAGAACAAAGCTTTAAGAAAAAATAATATGAGTTTAAAAAATGAAATAAGTATTATAAATGAAAGCAACAAACTAAAAATGGATCTTTTATCAAAACAAAACAAAAGAATTTTAAAAAGATTAGAAAGTATTGAAAAAAACTGAGTCGGAAATTGTCCGCCAGGTGACTACCTTCAACTCAGCTTGTTATTAATTGAGTTGCACTGGAAATAATTACGGGGGATTTTAAATATAAGAAAGAATATTTTTTATCTTTGTTACAGGGGCTGTCCCAATAAAGACATAGTAATAAAATATTGATCATTTTTGGGCTTGAAAAAAAATAGTATCAAAAGTATTAACTATTTATATTTATATTTATATTTATATTTTGATAATCTTAGAGCAGGATAAGCTCCGAAGCAAACTGGGTAACTTTATTTTTTTGACTTTCGGAAAACACGAGTAAAAGCCCTTTTGAGTCTCGAATAAATTTTGCAATAGGGACTTGAGCCGCTGCGAGTTTAAAAAATATATCAGCATCAAAGTTGGTGGACGAGATGCCATAACCAGAGATAAAAAGTCCATGTTGATTATCAGTTAGCGTCCTTAAGTTCATGGACTCCAGCTTTTTAGTAAAAGTTAAAATCCAATCTTTGTGACCAGTGAACATGATACGTGATTTGTTTGGCTCAAATTCAGTGGAAGCAATAATTTGCGGGTAGGGTAAATCCATAAAGCGCGCAACTTCATTGATTTTATTTATAGATTCTACAAGACTAAGTTCAGTGCTAACCGTCATGATTGGTTCTATATAGCTAAGGCACAGTTGTTCTAGTTTTTCCATTTGTATTTTTCCATAGTTAAATTTCGTTTTATAATTTAGGATGACTTGGAGATATAAGTTCCAATTTTGTGGGTTTTCCAGGAGCCTACCGCCAAAACGACATTGTATTTTGCAGCCAATTCTACAGCTCGATGATGTACAACTTTGCTGCCCCAGTAGCATAGACTTAAAAGTGTGTCGTAATCCAGCTTAGGCATAAGTTGAGCCGTTTTAAATTTGGCGGGTGGTGCATTCAAAATACCATCAACATCTTTAAAAAGTTCACACTGTCTGGCTTTGTAATGAGCGGCAATAGCTACAGCTGTGGTATCTGTTCCCCCTCGTCCTAAAGTTGTGATCTCTTTTGTATGTGGGTCAACTCCTTGAAATCCGGCAATAACTACTACTTTATTTTTTTTTAACTCTTCATCAACTCTAATAGGTTTAATCTCGGTGATGGAAGCATAGCCGTGTCTATTTGAAGTCATGATTCCTGCTTGACTGCCTGTAAAGCTGATGGCTGGTATGTTTAGCTTTTGTAATGCGATAGTCATCATTGCCATACTGATTCTTTCGCCGGCAGAAATAAGCATGTCTAACTCTCGGGCTGAGGCGTCTTCATACATAGTTCGACCCATTTGTAATAATCGATCGGTGGTGTCACCCATGGCGCTAACAACAAGAATCATGGGTTCTGGAGTTAGTTCTAAGTGAGACTTTATATGCAAAGCCACTTGGTCTATGAGCTCTGGTGTTGCTAAAGCGCTGCCACCATATTTTTTTACAACCATATTTCATAACCATTGTTTTAAGCTTAATTAAAAGCTCATTTTGAATTTGTGTAGATGATACTTTATTTTTAGAGTTTTGGGTTAGTGGTTCTAATGTAAGTCGCTACTTTTTTCGCAGAGCCCTGTGGAATTCGAATACGATGAGAAGTGATATGTTTGGGTATGATGCCATGGATAAGCTCAGGATTTAAGGCCGTGATCTCTTCTCTTTGCATGTTAAGGTGTTCGGCCAGTCGGAAAAGATCTGTGCCTCCTGGAACGTAGAAGTAGTTATATGATAAGGCTGAACCATTTGAGGTTCTGAAACCATATAATTTAGGTGCTTTAGCAATCATAGTAGCAGCGATAAGTTTTGGGATGTAATCACTAGTCTCTTTGGGAAAGTCTTTTTTTTGCGATAATATCCAGAAGTCTTTAGTATTATGTTTTAGAATTAACTTTTTTAAACGAGTTTCACCCATATTATAACCTGATGCAGCCAAATACCATGAGCCGAATAATTTTTTTAAATCGCTTAAGTATCTTGATGCCGCCCAAGTGCTTTTAATTATATCTCGACGCTCGTCTATCCACCAACTATGTTGAAGTCCATAGCGTTTTGCGGTTGGCAAGATAAATTGCCAGTATCCTACGGCGTCTGCCGTGCTTACTGCCTGAGAGGAATAGCCGCTTTCAATCATAGCTAAGTAACTTAAGTCCCTGGGTAAACCTTGTTGATCAAGCAGTCGATGAATATGCGGCATATATTTTTCTGATCGATCTAACCAAACCTGAAACCATTTTTTGCCTCTAGTTTGAAAGTACTTCACCCATTTAGAAACCTTAGCATTGTAGGTAATAGGAATATCAAATCTAAGAATTTTATCGCTATCAGGTTTAGCCACAGAAGCGTAGCTATGCAAAGACGTCATAATCATCGCAGCTGTAAAAAATAATTTTAAATACATCACACTCTTAGTTTATGAAAAAAAAACGAAAACACAAAGACTTTAAAAATTCACAACTTGAATATCCAATGTTATAATTGTGATTATGGCAAAGACCGAAGATTCAAAGACCAAAGTCCGGCCCTTAAAATCTAAGCCAAATATGGACTCCAAAAAATCTAAAAAATTAAATGAACTTCAAAAAATGATAGATTCTGGAAAGTATAAAGTTTCGTCATCAAATATAGCTAAAGCTTATTTACATAAATCCAATGTTGAATTTAATACATTCTCCTATGAAAATGTTGAATCTAAAGATGAACAGAAAGTCAAAAAAACTTTAAAAATTCTTAAATAAAAAAATAGTCTGCTTTGCGGGTTTTGTTGTTAGATTGACATTTTTTTAACCCAGGATTAGACCTAAACAGCACCGGAGGTCTAATGCTAGTTCTGACAAGGAAAGTTGGAGAATCTATAACTATTGATGATAATATAAAAATCACAGTGGTTCAGTTAAAAGGTAAGCAAGTCAGACTAGGTATTGAAGCGCCTAAAGAGACAAAAATTCACAGAGAAGAAATATATTCGTCAATTCAAGATGAGAACATAAAATCATCACAAACAGATATTGAACAGATCCGTAAAGCTTCACAACAGCTTAAGGTTCCCAAGCCTCAAGATTAAGCACAAAATATGATCTTAAATTAAGCAAAATTTGACTTAACCAAGGCTAAAGTCGATGAGTTATGGGTTAATACATGACGCATATCTGTATCAAATATGGCGTATTTTAGGCTTTTATGATGGGATATTTTTAAGGGGATTTTTAAGATATTTTAAGGAATATAAAAAGTGCAAAAAGATTTTACATCTTTGGCATTTAAAAAAAGTTCTTGATCAACGATGGAGGGGGGAATTCCATGCTTGATATCAATACAGTTGTAGGACTCGTAAGTGTACCGTTGGATGAAGTCGTAATTTTTCCAGAGGGATTACTGGGATTTTCACATTTCAAAAAATTCATATTCGTCAATGATCCGAATGACGATGTCTTTGTTTGGTTGCAAAGTTGCGACAAAAAAGAAGTCGCCTTTCCTGTAATTGAAGCTGGGTTTATCACCGATGTTGAAAACTTAGAATTAACAACCGCCGATCGACAGAAGTTGGCCTTAGAACCCACTGATATTGCCGATTTTTATTGTATTGTTCGTGTCACCACTGAAATTCAGGGCATGACGGCTAACCTAAAAGCCCCTATAGTCATCAATCAAAAAGATAGAGTTGGCTACCAGTTCATTATGTCCAATCAAAAGCTGCAAGTTCAATATCCTGTCTTTGAAGTTTTAAAAAACAGGGTTGGAGACGATGTCGAATTATTATGAGCTTTATATTTATGGTGTTAAAGAGACTGAAGAGGACCTAGTGTCCTCTTTGCTTTTTGATCTAGGGGCCAGTGGCGTTAGTCAAAAGTTAGATTTTATTCAAACCGCAGAAAACTTTGACCCTCGAATCTTAAATAAAGCCGAAACAGATTTATTGGCTTATTTTGATACTCCAATCACACTTGAAAGTTTTATTGTATTAAAAAATCTTTGCACTCGTTATGAGCTTAAAGAAGAGTTGCAAAAGGATTGGATCGCAGAGTGGAAATCCCACTATCATCCTTTAGAGATTGTCCCAGGATACTGGGTTGTTCCGGAATGGATAGAATTCAACAAAGTGACTAAAGACAAGCAAATTCGAATTAGCCCGGGTCTGGCCTTTGGAACAGGAACTCATCCTACGACTCAAATGATGGCGGAAATGATTCATCAGGTTTTGCAGAATGAAACTCATAGTGATTTTTTAGATTTAGGGGCAGGTACCGGCATATTAAGCATATTGATGTACTTAAAAGGTATTACTCAAGGTGTTGCTACGGAAATTGATGAGATGGCACGGGAAAAATGTGTAGAGAATTTAGATTTAAATCAAATAAAATCAATATCCGTAAAAGATGAAAAATTTCTTCTAGATTTAAAGCATAGATATTCACTTGTCGTAGCTAATATTATCGACGGAGTTTTGATCAACTTGCGCGAAAGTATTGCACAGAGTTTTGCTAAGACTTTAATTGTGTCTGGAATTTTAGAAGAACGAAATGAGTTTTTTAAAAATGAATTTATCGTCAAAATGAATCTTAAAATTCAAAGCTCTCACCAAAAAGATATTTGGTGGGGGTATGTTTTAAAAGCGAATAGTTAAGTATGAGAAGATATTGGATTGATGATACCTTACAAGTGGGGATTCCATTTGCCATAGCCGGCGAGCTGTTTAAACATATACATATTGTCTGTAGGCAAAATATCGGTGACGAGTTTGAATTATTACCCTCAGTAAAACCTATTTCAAATCTTAACCAACATATAAGTTCTGAAAACATTCATGAACATGCTTTTTTGTATAAAGTGAAAGTAAAAGATATTTTTCGCCATACCATGGTCGTGGATGTTATTGAAAAAAGACCAATTCCTTTGCTAGCAAAACCACATATTCATTTGGCACTTTCCCTACCTAAAATAAAAACGCTTGAGGATGTTGTTGAAAAGATTGTTGAATTAGGGGTTTATAGTTTAAGTCCATTTTATTCTGATTATAGCTTTTTTAAGTCCAAAGACCGAATCGACGAAAAAGCCCAAAGACTAAGGAAAATTGTGACTTCGGCTTGTCAACAAAGTGCCAGAGCGGAAGAGCTTATTATTAACAACTTACAGTCTTTGGATCAGGTATTACAAACCTACGCTGAAAGTCAAAAAAATAACAAGTGTGCAGCTTTCGCATTTTATGAAGGTAAGGCCCAAAGTTTGCGGGACTATTGGTCAGGTAGTGAAAATGGACCCATGTTTGAACACAATGTTAGTGATATATGGGTTTTTATTGGTTCTGAAGGCGGATTTTCTATGGCTGAAATAGCAAAATTTAAAGATTTTAAAATACCTTCATTATCGCTGGGCGAGCAAGTTTTGCGGGTTGAAACTGCTTGCGTGTCTATTGTCTCCGTTTTAAAGTATAAATATGAACTAATTTAGCAAAATAATAGTTAGTTCATGTCAAAATAACATTTATTGATTAAGATAATTTTAAAAAGTATGTGCTAGTTAAAAAAGGAAAGCCAGTTGGATCAAGATTTTGTAGATGAATTAGATTTTAAACCTTTATCAAAGGGCCTCGGCTTTCATCAAAAAAAAGAGCTAAAATTTCAAGTAGAGAATCTGGACTTCGCAGCACCAACAACTGAATCCAAATCCGAAGTTAATTTTGAAACATCATCAGAATTAAATCAGATCAACGAATCACTAACTCCGGTGTGGTCAAAATCGCCATCAAAGACGCAAAATTCTTGGGGTGGGGATATCGATTTGGGCCTAGCTCCAAGAGAAGACGGAATGGTCGATCGCGATACTTTCTCGCAGCCTATGGTTATAGATAATCCGTTTTACGTTCCTAAAAAAGCCTATTCACCCGTTGAAGTTGTGACGTTAAAATTTTCAGGTCATGATGGGTTGAGAAAAGTAAAAACTAAACCTGTGACCACATCTTTCTTGGCCATAATCATGGATGTTCTAACTTTGATCTCTTTATGCATGATTTTTTCGACATTATATTTTGCGTCTACGGGGCAAAGTTTATCCGAAGTCATTTTAGAGCTACCTTACAATGCTGCTTTAAAAAACCAATTTTTCGCTCTTACTTTATCAATTGGTTTTATGTACTTAATTGTTTCCCGATGTTTTTTTGGTAGAACTATTGGCGAATGGATGTACCACTTACAATTAGGTTCGACTGATGATCAGGAAAAATCTTCCTATCCACTAAAAGTATTTCTTAGAACTTTTATTGTTTTCGCTTCTGGATTTATAATATTTCCAATTCTTTCTTATCTATTAAAGAAAGATTTTTTATTTTATCTTTCTGGCTTAGAGCTTCATGGTGAAGAGATTTAAATACATTTAATATTTTTTATTAAAATTGATATGAAACAATCACACCTGGCTCAAAACCAGATCCCAAATTATAATTTTGAACCAAAGTTATAAAATAATTATTATAATTGGTAACTAACGAGACAAACACAGTTTGCAAATAGATATCCTCTGTTTCGGAATTTCCAGAAACCGTGATTTGACGACCAGAACTTAACCCCGAAAATCGAGCATTCATTTGACTAAGGCTTATTCCAGTATTTAAAGAAAACTTTTTAAAATTTTGTCCAAGGCTCAGCAATATTCCTGACTCTTGATAAGTTAAACTATCTTCAAAGTTCATATAATTGGTAAACATGGCCATGGAGGGCAAATATCTAGAATCATTTAGGGTCAAAGGGTGCCAAGATAGCATGCCGCCAAAACCAGATACTTGGGTAGTTCCAAAGGAACTTAAAGTTGAAGAGAAAGTGATTTCAAAACGATGGACCAATGACTTTTTTATAAATAATTGCGTTAGTACAAGTTCATTTCTTAGAAGTTCTGCTGGAAAATCGGCTTGCAGATCCGACAAACTTTTGTAGCTTATTGAAGCCCCAATTTCTAAACCAGGATAGTTGCCAATAAAATAAGGCCGTGTAGTTACTAGCTGTGGATAAGCTGTTGAGAAATAGGGGGCAAGATTTTTTCTTTCCGAACGAGTCAATTGCGTAGGAATGACTTCGGCATGAGCCCTTATAGTTAAGATTTGCAAAACAAAAGATCCAAAAATTAAACTAAAAAAATATAAATTTATTGATTTATCAAACATCTAAAAAACATCTTGCATTAGATTTAACAAGATTTGAACTAAAATCATTAGGTCAGACGGTTGTTAATGTCTCTTGAGATATCTTGTGCCTCTTCAAAGGCGGGGTGATTAGAATCCAATTTAACCAAGCTCGTTGAAATGTTCTGAACCAGTATTTCGCGAATTTGGGGGTTAGCAAAATCCATATTTGAACTGCTTATAACAATATCTAAGCTGTAAATCGCCCACTCTTGAGTTTCAACGGAGGAATTGTCGGCAATAATTTGACCTAAGAATCTTAAATCGGCGGCAGTTCTATAAGAGCCTGCGATGGCTTGATTTAGAACTGCGGAATTTGTGGTTGAAGAGTTTGCAAACTCAGTTTGCAAAGCAAAAGCTGATTTAGTTTTAAGACCAACAAGCTCATTGATAGCTAAAGTTTGAAGAGCTAGATCTGATGAACTTAAGCCCATACTTATATAATCTAAATACTCACTCTCAGTCATTTCACCATTTGTATACAAACGCCGAGCGATTTGAAGTCCCGATGAAGTGAAGTCAGATGGTAAAGTCTCAAGCGCAGCATTATCATCGTTGTTGGATTGTCGTCGCCCACGTCCTCCACCAAATCCGCCCCCCCCAGAGGAGCTTTTGGAACTAGTCTCTTCGACAGAAGTTGAATTTGTGTTTGAACCGATAAAGGCAACTTGAGGCATGTTTGAGCTTAAAGATTTTTCTGAATCAGATGAACCCTTTGAATTTCTATTATAATCATCTAAACCTTTATCCTGATTATTTAGTGCAGTTTGAACTTGATCTGAAGTTGTATCTTCAGCTTTTTCATCCTCTTGAGCTTGGTCCTCAGGAGTAGGTCTTCCCGTTGGAGGCTCTGAAGGGACTTGACCCTCTGAACCAATAGGCATATCAGGTACAGCGTCTAAGGATTGTCGACCAGATGCAAATGCAAAGTCATTATATGTTCTTCTTGCGGATGGTTTAGATCGAAAAGATTTTTTTGATATATCGGCTGTTAAATTAGAAGTTATAGTAGTTTTTTTGTTTGGATGTAAATTTTGATTTAGATCGCTTTTGGTTTCATAGGAGTCATTATAAAAGTTTGAAGCTTCATCTGTTAAGTAATTTTTGTTTTTAGTATTAATAGGACTATTGTACATAACAACTGCGACAATAAATCCTGATAAAAACAAAATAGAGTTTCTTATCAAAGAGTTCATAACCTTTACTTCCCCTCTAGGATTTTTAAGTCCTATCCTAGCCACACTATTGCAGCACTTGTGCCACCTAAAAACGAATAGAGAGGCCCTAGAAGGGCATTTCGTCAAAAGTATTTGCAGTGTCTTTAAACAACTCATCAAAACTTAGACACTGAAGTGCCTTAATGCCGTTAACTTAAGGACTCAGTTTTAAAAAGTGTCTCATTAAGTTACGTTCCAGACCGTGTTATTGCGAGGATATGGAGATGCAGGTCCCTTGAGTTCCCGTTTATAAGTCCTTTTCATCCTTGTCCTTATT
>JBGSLV010000016.1:0-40341 GCA_041740515.1 Bdellovibrionales bacterium
ACAAACTTGACAACCATAGTGTGCCAGTGGAAATTGCAAAACAATAACTGCTGCTCAGGTTTTTACGAGTGGCACACATTCAAGGAAATTGACTGGCACAACATCAGGAAATTCGACAGCTAGAATTTAAGAGGTATTGAAGCTAATAATTAACTATAAAAATTGTATAAATACATGACAGCTGGATACTATTTTCATAGCCTTTTCGCACATTGAATTAATTGAGTGTCATAGATATTGCAGATCTAGAGCATGCTAAAACCAATACAGTATCCTATTCAGCTTGCCTCTATCAGTTTAGCTCGATTAAAACAGCCTAAAAATATCTTAAATGCAAAGAAAGTTTTGCCACTAATATTAATGATTTTTCTGAGTGTAATTGAGCCCTTCAGAAATCATATCTACATTTTCTATATTTTAACAACTTACACTCTTATTTCAGTATCTCTATACTCAAAGAAAATAAAAAAAATAGTCCAAAAGTTTGGAATCTCAAATACTTTGATTAGAAAAATCCAATATTATCTTTATATCCATCGATTTAAATTTTTGTTTATAAATCTAAGTTTTTTTAACATGATTTGGAATATTACCAATCACTCTAATTATGTAGTTTTAATCACATGCTTTAGCATATTTTATATTGCTAGTTTTTTTCATTATTGTTCATTGACTGATCCAGGCGATTTAAATTCTATACACCAAAGAAATACATTGAAGATCACTAATTTATTCAAAAATAGATGGGTTTCAAAGGTTAATTTTCGTAAGTTCGAACCTTATTTGTGCTTCACTTTATTTCTTAGTATATTTTTCTCAAGTTTATTTTTATTGAATAGCATTGTGGTGATATCTACTCTTCTTTATTTACCTCTATTGTTTGGGTATTTGCTCTTAAACAAAATCCTAAATAAAAATAACCGTTTCAAAACTAAAGATCTGATGGAATTTAGGGGTCGAGTATTTAAAACTAAAAATCTGAAAGTTGAATACAAAAATAACCCATACATGAATCTGGAAATATACTTTCAAACATTTTCATATCCGGCCACATTTTCCCATGGTGAAGCTTTGCAGTTTTTTAGATGGAATCTCGAAGATTTATCAGAAGATGCTAGGAGAAAGGAAATAGATTTTTGGGTTTCGTTTTCTAAAAAAAATTATATAAAAAATTTCTATAAAAGTAACTATAAATACTTCGGAATCGAGAAGGTAAAACCAAAGAAAAAAAGAAAGGTTTATAAGAAAAACACCAATCAAAAATCAGATAATTACCGGTTATATAATTATTAAGAT
Source organism: Bdellovibrionales bacterium (assembly GCA_041740515.1). Classification (GTDB taxonomy): domain Bacteria; phylum Bdellovibrionota; class Bdellovibrionia; order Bdellovibrionales; family UBA1609; genus JAMLIO01. Next base: position 1,297 of record JBGSLV010000016.1, read on the forward strand.
CCTGACTAAAATAATTTTTCCAAACCAATTGGCAATTTATGCTATCTAAAAATCATCATACCATAATCAATCTATACCCTGTTTCTTAAAACCTCTCACCTACAACCCTAATTAAAATAAACAATACACACACCAGATCCCGTCCAAATACTGACCACCTTCAACCACAAGTTTACGTTGGGTGGGGGTGGTCAGTATTCGGACGGGATCTAATATGTTAATGATTATAGTATGTTAAAGCAATTCACCCTTCATTCCACCCTTCATTAAAATGAAATGCCAAATGAAAGCTAAATTACTCTTTTTTATAGATAGATAGAACTACAATACGAGGTATCGAATCAATTTCATCAAATTGATAGACAATTCTAAAATCTTTGAACTTTCTAATAAAGGTTCCCTTTTCTGAAGGAATGTCGGAGCGCAAAAATGTATTTATTTTTGGGAATTTTTCAGATTCCATTTCTGAAAAAAGTAGAGACAATTTTTCTAAATCTAGTTCTGAAAAGTTACTAATAATATTAACTACAGAATCATGCAGAACTACTTTCATGAATTTTTACCTTTTTTTATAATTTTTAAGGCTTTATTTATTTCTCTCCAGTCTTTAGTCGAACTCGCATTGCTAATAACTTTTTTTACATAATTAGCGGCTCCTTCTTCTAAAGCTATATCAACTAAGTCTGCATCAAGAGGGAGATAAGAAATTAAAAAACCTATAAAAATAAAGGAAATCCACATTCCAAAAAAACCAGGGGTAGACAATGCAGTGGAAAGCTCTATTGCATTAGTTGGTATTATTGGAGAGCTATAAGAAGCATATAAATTAATGTAAAAAGCTAAAATTCCATTTTGAAGGATATAAAAAAGGAGTCTCCAATACCATTTCGAATACAGTTTACGCCTAAATACAGCAACTTTCCATTCAGTACCAATCATATATATAGAATGATTTCAGATAACTATTTCCAAGTCATGCGATTTATGGGAACCAGACCAAATACCTTTTTAGGTAGCCTCAGCCTTAATTCTAGCAATCCCTTTTAAAACTTAGACGAGAGTGGAAAAGAAACTACACCATGGCCCTCATCAATAAGTCTTTTAATCACAACGGCTTGTCCACGCTTTAACTTTTTAAGTTCGTTGGGATGAACAACAAATTCTTCAACGTCTCTAATAGATCCTCTATCTGATTCAATATTACCAAACAAAATATTTCTGTTTGTTTGCTGTGTGGTTTTTTGACTGGTCTTTGTTCCTAAATATTTTGAGAATTTTTCGGCGTCTTCATGCAGGGCAGTACCAAAGATGATTTTGTTTCCAGTATTTGCTTCGATTTGATTTGAAAAATATGTTGAGATTTTATCTAAATCACCACTACTTTGATGTGCTAGAATTATCTGAAGTTTAGCACCACGACATCTATTAATTAGTTGTGAAAAAGAGTCGGTTGCAAACTCTGCAAATTCATCAACAATGAGTGTGCAATTAAGGCTTGGGTTTGTTTTTAAAAACTCTACACCAACTTGAAAAATTAAGTCTTTTAGTAGTAGTTTTCCAATGATTCTTGATGACTGAGTGTCTAGCATTGAATTCATCTGAAAATATATGAATTTATTTTGCATTATCATGTCTAATAAAGAGCTGTTTTTTGACACGGCTAGATTGGCACCTAAGCTACATCTGCAAATATTTTCTAGATCAGATTGAAGGCCAACAAGGTTCTTTTTAGATTGCTCTGAGTATAATGTGTTTTCTAGGGTATTTTGCCCTTCTTTGTCTGATAAAAAGTATGCAAATTCAGATTCAAGTTTATAGAATTCTTTCTTAGAACTAAGTAAGTTTCTGATGTCATGAATTGAAAAATCTCTGTTATGTTTTGTTTTTAAAGCCATTAGATAATCCAAAATTATATTTAGGCTCATTTGACTGTACTTTTGATAAAATACTTCACTCCAGTTGAGGCTTTCCATGATTTTTGATTGTATCTGAGGTACGTCACCAGTTTGAATAGGATTATAAAAAAAAGACTCTTGAGGTTTAGATAAAGAAAAGAGCATAAAGTCCGATGATCTATTGTGTTTTGCTAGACAATTTTTAAGCCAGATTTCGAGATCAAGTTCAGCTTTAAAATCTAAGAAAATTACAGCCTTGTTTCTCTTAATCCTGTCTTCAATTATGTTTTTAATTAAGTTAGTTTTCCCACTACCAGATCCACCGATAATTTGAGTGTGATGGTCGAGATTATTTTCAGTTAAATAAAAGGGTTTATTTTCTTTTGTGTGCCCCAGGTAAAGGCTATTTTCGTTAGTTAGTAAACTGCGCGATTTGTTTTGAGTTAAGAATCTATTTTTAACTTCTGAGCCATTAAACTTTAATAAAGCATTTTTCACGGAATTTAATGAAATTCCCAACACAAAATAAGATACATAGTATTGCAGAAAAGAGATTGAAAAACTTTTTTTAGCATTAATGAAAACCTTATAAGCCAGTGATGTTCTATCATACTCATGATCTAAAAATTGTAAAAAGCAATAGTTAAGGAAAAATACTATTAAAATTGAGGTTAAAAATAAAGAAAGGTCTTTTAAGTATGTTTTATAAAATTCATTTTTTTTAATAAATATATAAGAACCAAACTCGGCAGCCATATACCCTGATACTAGGAAACTAACATTGTAAGGTTTAGAAATAATATTTGCCAATAAAAGGGATACAAAAGCTATAATTGCGGCCGCAACCCATATTGGATCTATGTTCTTGCTTTCGTTCATAAATCACCCTAGTTAATGTTGAATTCTTCAATAAGCCTTGTATTAAAGACAACTGAGTAGAGGCTTTGATCGTATTTCTTTTTTATGGTGGGAGTTTGGCAAACAATAAATGCACTGATTTTTTTGTTTGTTGAGTCTTTTAGTTCTGAGAACAAATCTCGAAGCTCGTCAATTCTTTTCTCAATTCTTGAATCAGATTTTAGAGTTCTTTCTAATTCAAATATTTGGATTTCATTATCTGTATAAATTATCCCATCTGGGATATATTTCTTCTTGTTGTCCTCTGAGAGTCTAAGGGATTTTTCTGATATAAATTTTGATATGTTTCCTGAATATTCTAAGATTGATCGAATCTCTGCAATCATTGTAGTATGGTCAATATTTGCAATCGATAGTTGTCTTGCTTTATTTGAGTATATGTTATCTGGATATTTATATTTAAGATCCTGGAGAGATTTTGATTTTAAGTAATAAACATAATAATTTGGAGTTTTAAAGGCACCAATATACCCGGCTCTTTGAAGCTTTGATAACCTTACCAAAACAGTGTTTAATTCACCTTTTTTATCAAATGCATAAACCCATAATGATTTTAAACTACAATACTCCATCTCATATATGAACTGGAGCATCTTAAAGTCTCTATATTGTAATATAATATTTTTTTTAGAACTATTTTTCATCTTTTAATAAATTAAAGAACTTATCTTTTAAATTGGGGTCGTTTTTAATGGCTTCTTTAATAAAATACTCTTTTGGTGTGAATTCTTTAATTAAATCATCAAAAACATTTTTATCCATTTTTTGATACAGATAGTTTAAAAAAGCATCTTTAGTTAACAAAATTTTAGAATCTTTATCTGATCTTGCTTTAATAACATCTTTTGCTTTTTTATACTCATTCATTAGTTCGTTATCCATAATTTCTCCTTTTATTTAATAAGTTTAGGTTGTGATAAAATTGATAAAGAGTAATTTAACTTTGAAGTTACATAGGCTACATCTTTTGAATTTTTTAGAGCACTTTCAAAATCATTTGATATTGTCTCAACTCCCCTTGAGGCTCCCATATATCCTGCATTTCGTGTGTTATTATTGGGTTGATTAAAAAATACGCCTTGATTGAATTGAACTTTAGATTGCAAGTAACTAGATGCAAACGCTGATAAAACATAACCCGTAAGGAACCTAGATTTCTTTGATATATATTTGTCTGGTTGAATAAAATAATCTGTTTGGGTGCCTAGGCTTGAGTCTAGCTCAAATGCTTCCCCGGTTTTGAGTATCAGTCTGTTAAATTTTACTATGATCTTTTTTGAAAATGGTTCAAGTTCAGTGTATCCACTAACAGATCCACCTATGGCAGGGCCATTAAGTAAAACCCCTGAGATTTTAATTTGAGATCCTTCGATCCCATAAATAATACTATTTAAGTATACTCTATATTCTGAACCCACTTTTAGAGAATGAGCCATATACGTTCCTTCAGGCTCTGATTCTGATACCTTTTCTATCCTATAATTGGGCTTCATATTTATGAGGGCATAACCTGGTAAATTACCGCTTGACGCTCTAGTCTTTGGTTTTTCAGTTTCAATTTTCTCCTCAATGCTAATAACGGGCTTTTTCTCTTCTTCCGCTTTCGATTCAAAGAGGACTCTAGCTTCGGCTGAGTATGACAAAATTAAGGTTGGTATAAGGATAAATTTCATCTTATAGCTCGTTTGTGAATATGAAGGTTTTTTGACCTTCTGAGATTAACTTTCTTTCTTGAGACTCATTTTTATAAATTTTTTGAGGATAAAAAGAATCATCAATGAAAACCACATCCTGATGATTAATTGCAGAAGGAACCAAATCAAAAACGTAGACATTGGATGATGCTGTTCTAACAATTAGATTCGACGGGATTTTTATATTCTCGATTAAATGAAGTGTGATTTCTTTTTTATAAATTTTTGAAATTTCTGCTTCATAGAAATTGGGCAGACCAAGTCTTATTTCTTCAATGGCTTCAGGAAATCTAATAATTAAAGCTTTAGAAAAAGAAATATAGATCTTAGATACAGATTTCCGATTAAGATCAAAATTCTCAATTCTTGGAACGCTGGCTTTGAGTTCTGATGTAATAAGTATTAAAAATAATAATCTAATAAATACGTTGTAAAGCATTGATTTCTAGCCCCCATGGATTCTTCTTAGATCTTTCAATAGATTTAACACCTATGTTGAGTTTGACTGTTTTGTTTTTAGTAATTTTATTAGAAGTAAGCTCTGATATAATATCTATTTTGAATTTATCTGATTCTTCTAAGTACTCAATTTTTGATATTCGTGATTTTTCTTTAAATGGATTTGTCATAATTTCTTTATCTAAGGCTTCAAATTGTGATACCTCTTGATTCTCCCATAAGTCCTGAGAGAGGTAACCAATTCCGAATGAAATTCTGTCTTTATAGTTTGTTTCATCAAAATTAAAGTAGTACCCAACAAACTCATCAATAAACTGAGTAATTTCAATATCTCTAAGATCCTGATCGGCTTTTTTGTTCCCTAATATTCTGGTTCCATACTTGTCTACCGCTATAACGACAACTTCAGGTTTTTTTTCGGAAAGAAGAAGAACAAAAAACATGAACGAGACAATTGTCATAAATACGAGTTCTTTATTCTGTAAAATCCAGTATTTCAACATACTTTAACCTCTTTTAAATTCTTGTTCTCACCTGATTACTCTTGAGCTTTACGGCAGACCAACTGTTTGGCATCTCAACAAAATCCCTAGCTTCTCCAATTGAATAAACTGGGTTCTTAGATATGACTCCAGCTAAGGTATTATCTAAATTAACTTTTAAATTTTTCTGACTGTTTTGTTGTGATCCAAAAGATGCCGGGTAAAGAATAGCCTGTTTTGCTTCTGGAATTGAGTTAACAGCTCCAGATTCAATAAGATCGTTAATTTGCGAATCATTTAATATAGAAGCATTATTTTTATTAGCTTTTAGTAAATCAAAGGACTTTCTGTCTTCAATATACAAATTTGCTTCACCTAAAGACTCGAAACCCTTGTTTTCAAGTGCAGAATGAATTGCCGATGATCTTTTTGAGTTTAAGTCTGAAATAGCACTACTTGATTTTTCAAACTGAATAAGATTTTTAGCCTCTGATATCGAACTAGCCTTCCCTTCAGTAATACTCTTGCTCATCTGCTCATCTAGCATAAGTCTTTCTTTTGTCTTGTTTGTCTGAATTGAACTAAAAGCAGCATTATTGCTTACAAGTAACTCAGCATCTCCTAAATTTGTGAGGCCATTTGATTTTACTATTTCAGCCATTTTGTTTTTATGAGACTCAAGGTTTTTATCTATTGCACTAAAACTCTCAGGACTATTTAGTCTCTGTTCGGCCTCTGAGACACTCTTTAAGGAGTTCTTTTCAATAAAGTCAGATAGTGCTTTGTCTCTAAAGCTTTTGGCAGAGTTTTTATTAGCAATATCAAGGCTGAATCTATCAGTTGCTCGACCAGATTCATCAATCCTGTATTTACCTGATGATAAACCACTCATGACCTTTTTATCAAAAAGATCTGGAGAATGTTGAGCCAAAAGTTGATTTGCAAGACTATCTAAAGAATTTCCAGTTTCAGATTTTGTAACATTTAAAAAAATTGAGCCACAAAAAGCTGCTAGCGCAAGGAGATTTTTTGTAAAACCAGATGATACAGTAATAGCATCAATTAAAGTGCTATTGTAGTCATCTGTAAGTGTAAAACCAATAAAATACATAACTATAAGCCATGAAAATACAGCAGATATAATAATTTTATTGAGTGTCCAAAAATAAGAATAATTATATAGTCTATCGAGCATGTAGCTCACAGGAAAGGAAATTGAAAACATAAACAGACAGCTAAAGATTAGTAAATAATTTATAGATTGAAGAATAGCTGTTAAATACATCAAAAAAATCACATAAATACTTCCAAGCATTTCGTAGATTGAGCGTATTTCAAAATTAAGAGTTGGAAGCTTTATAAGTGAAAAAGATATTTCTACAAGTTCAGGGAAAAAATATTTAAATATAAATACAAAAAAAATTACGGAAACAAGTCCTTTCAAAGATTCAAATATGGATTGGGTTGACTCCATATTATAAGTTGAAAAAAGAAGTCGAATCAGTAAAAGCAGCGGAGCAAAGAAGAAGATTCCGTTTGATGAAAAGTTAGTAATTTTTAAAACAGTATTGTTAAGTAAAAGAAGATCCATCAGTTAAACCCCTTATTGATCTTTTCAATAAAGCTACCTGGGGCACTAATAATGGTCTGCAAGGACGAATTTATAGATTCTGCTTTTTTTATTTTTTCATTTTCCTGCCTAATCGTTTTAAGTTTATCTAGCTTTTGCTGTTCCATCAGTAGCTCGTTAGTTTGTCTTTGTTCTGAAAGCATTAAGTAAGCATTAGCAGCGGTACAGCTATCAGGGCCAAGAGCACATAGAGCCTTAATTAGTCTTGATGTTTTTCTTAAGTTATCGGCTGCTTTTCTTTTCGAGTTTTTTAAATACTGAGTTGACGTAAGATTGAGATATTCAGATTCTATGTTTCTTCCAGTGCCTATCACATTATTTGCATCAGAATCATGACGTGCTAAAGCTCTCTCCATATCAACTAATGAGATTCCTTCGTTTTCTTCAACATTAGCAATCTCTTCTAGCATCATGGCGGTTATAGTAGACCCCTTGGCTAAATCTAATCCCTCTTTTGCCCCAGCATCAAAACCTATAAACCCGTGAGAATTTAATGATAAAAATAAAATTAAATTTATAATATTCATAAATCAGCTCCATTAAGATTACTGTTCTCTAAATATGAAATTAGTTTTAGACTCTCGTTTTTAGTAAAGTTGGGTAAAAGTGTGCAAAGCTCGTTTATACGAACCTTGTCTTGATGATCTGTTGTAAATCTCCAGTATTCATCTGATGTTAATTCAATAACAAAAGTCTTTGAGTTAAATTGATCTTTAAAGAATACTTCTGATAGAACTCGCTTTTTCCTATATAGATTCTTAATATTATAATATTCAGTCTCTGTTATCGAAGCATTTCTGATAAAGTCTTCTTTTTCACCATCTACACTGAATAAAAATTTATTTTGAAATTGAGATACAAGTTGGTCATCTCCTTTGGGCGTAAGGTGAGATAAGCACTGAGCTATAAGACAAATAGCTCCTCCAAATTTTCTTACGTTTGAGGCCATTAATCTAAAAAAATTATAGGATTCGTCGATAAAAAATGGACATTCATCTATTATGAGAAGCTTTTTTTTGTCAGGATTTTTAATGAGACTAAGTGAAAAATAGGTCATAACTGCTGTCAGACCGGCCTTTGAAAAGGACTTGTCATTAGCTTGAAATATTTGATCAAAGTTATAATAAATAAGGCTAGCATTATCACCTTTACTATATGTAGGCATAAAGGCATTTTTGAATATCCCTTTTTCGCCAAAACGCTCTAGGGTCTTTTTTCTGGGTGCATTTGTTATTTTATTTAAATAATCTCCAAACGTTGGTTTACTTGGGTTAAGTTCTATATAGAGTCTGATCGACTCTTCTACTTTTGCTTTTTCTTCGTGGCTTAATTTTTTTTCATCATCTTCAAGAACTAAATTTTCAATAAATCCAGATAATATTGAAATTTTATGCTCATCTGAAATACTTTTATCTGATACGAATTCGAATGGATTTATGCCCGATGGATCGCTTAAACTAAGTTTTTTAGTAGATCCACCTAGCTGATTGACTGTATTCGTATGACTACCACCAACGTCAACAATAAGAATCTCGAAATTAGGATTTTTAGTTAGAGCTTCTAATACAAGTCCAGTTAGCACACTCTTCCCACTGCCTGTCTGGCCAATAATTAAAAAACTGTAGCTGGAATAGTTCGGATTAAATAGATCAATTTCAGACAGAGACTGGTCTTTTCTTTGAAGAACTAAACTTCCTGTTGAGCTTGTTGATTTTAAATTTTGACCATCACCCAAAGAATAGATTGGAAGATATGGAGCGATATTTGATGTTATTTCTTTTAGTGGCAAATGAAATGGACCGCAAATCTTGGTAGACTTTAAACATGGTATCAATCCAAAGGTTTCTTGTTCAAATTTACCAATATCTTTAATAACAGTTCTAATTTCTCTTAATTTTTTTAAAAAATCACTTTCTGAAAAACAGTTTCTTATAATAATGTAGGATTCAAAATCAACCAACCTTTCATTATTTAGCTCTACGCCTGCTAGAGTCTCTTCATTGTCTTTTCTTTTAATAAGTCCAGCAAATGAGCTTTGATTTTCTAGCTTTCTTTTTTTGTGCCTTAAGAAGAGTTCGGTTGATGATTTAGATCTAACCTGAAGACAGGTTACTGCATAAAAATCTATGTTAATTTTTTGTTTTATCTTAGAAAATATATCAAGACTTAGGCTATAGTCAGAAAGTTCATTGAGTTTAAGAACGCCAATTTTTTCACCCAATGAATAAAGGTAATTCTTATCAAGATTAAAGCTTTCACTTTTATACATGGACTCATCAATTTCTTGATAATCAATTTTCTTAGCATTATTAAAGATTGATTGAATTTCTTGAAAGGGTATTTTTTGTAAGAAAGATTGATATCTTGATTTTGATTCTTTCTTTTTAAAGACATCCAATAAACCCACGCCATCTTCTTCTAAGATAAGAATAAGATTCTTTATTATTAGATTGGGGTTATTAATAATAAATGGTCTTGAACATATACCATCAAACTCTGTCCCCCCTTTTTCTAAGTATATAAATCTAACCTTTATTCTTGAGTCTAAGGACTCTAAGAGCTTTGATATATCTTTGTTAAATTCTTCTGAATTAAAGTTCTCAGAATCAATGGTATTGAGCTTAAAAGGCGCAAATAATTTGAGATCCTTTTGGAAAATACTAATCTCTGCATTCTCAAAAATTTTAAAGATTTGTTTATCCATATTAATTCAAACCTTTACTTTGGAATTGATTGCATAAATTAAAGAAAACCTAAAAAAGTCCCTGATAGTTTTTCTTCTATAATTTAGCCGCAAATATGAAACAAAGATTAAGGCTGAACCAGCTAAGACTAATAGAACAATCGTATAATCACTTGATAAAACAAAGTGACGAAGAACAAATATTGAAAAAATTGTACCTATTAGGTCGTCAGTGTTGAGACCAAAATAAAAATCATCTTTTGTAAGGTTCTTTAGTGGTTTTATGATCATAGCTTACGCTCCACTCATTCCCTTAAGAAACCCAACAATTGGATCAAACATATAAAGTATTACAAGACCTACAGCAGATCCTTTAGCGATTATGCCTCCAATCTGGGAGGCGCCGACTTCCATTAGCACTAAGCCAATTATAATTCCAATTCCTGATGATGCCTGACCAATAGCTAGAAAGTTGCTTTTGATGGTATTCATTTTAGTGGCAAGGTTGGCTAAAGCAGGATCGTTACCTCCGCCAAGCGCTATGTAAAAAATTGTAACTATAAGTGTAATTTTTAACAAATTATTGGAATTCAATTTCCATGTCTTCATGTTTAATTTTCCCCCTGTCTAAAATCCAATTGTCGATTTTATAAATCGTCCAATCTCCTTTTAATTTTTCCTTTGTAACAAAATCTAAATCTTCATACCCTTTAGAATTTAATATAGAGTTTTTAATTTTGAGCTCTTCTAAAGAGTCTTCTGATCTCATTTTTTGAAGACTCAATTTTTTTGAATTTTTATTATTTTCTGACGTTAAGAGCTCTGTCGCTAACATTCCTAATGTTGAACAACTTGTACCCCATAAAAGCCCGTGCATTTCTGGTTTTTCATCACTCGGTGCAGTCGCAGCGCCAATAACGGAGCATCCTGCAAACCCAACAAGTCCACTTAGAACAGTTGGATTATTTAATGTGGAGCAACCGGCAGACAAAACTAGCATTAATAAAAATATCCCCCTTTTTACATGCATCATTTTATCTGCTCATCTTTTTATTTGGATTCTTATTTTGAATAACTACTGGTTCGTCAACGATAGTTCTGTTCTTACAAAGAGTTACGCCAGCGCCTCCAAAAGCTTCAGAGATGGCAGATAAAGTCTTGGACCTAAAAACTCCAGCATCGAGATTTGCACAAGCATCAACAGACGTTTGATCGTAAACAACAGAGCTTGGGCTTGAGCCAGTAGTGCAAGCCGAAAGTGTTAAAAGAAATAAGAGTATTAACGTTTTCATTAAAAGCCTTCCTGTTCTGCAAGGTTTTCAACAAACTGGTCATCAAGGCCGTCCATGCTCGTATTTCTAAGAATTGAAACTCGCTCAAGGTCAGTTGCAATAATTGTTAACTCTTTAATATTTTCACCTTTCTCGTTTTTCTTAACAACAGTTGAGAGTTTTCCCTCAATAGAAACTCTTTCACCCTTTTGAATAACTGAGGCTTTATTTGCATTATTATTAAAACAAATCACATCAACCCAGGTTGGATCTTTCTTCACATATTCGTTTTCGCTATTCTTATAATTATTAGAAATAGCTACAGATAGAATTGTCATTTTGACGTCTTTCTCCGTAATTATAACTTTTGCATCAGATCCAACATTCCCTCTAATCACTACATTATTGTCTTTCATTTTTTATATCTCCCTTTGGTTAAAATAGTTTTTTAATAATGAAATTTCTTCGAAACACTTTTCAAAACCAGCTTCATCTAAGCAAATGTTTGCAATTGTTCCGTTGTTTCCAGTTTTAAGGCTAGGATAGTGAGTAAAATCTCCACTCTTCCACATGGCAGTAAATACAAAGTCACCTCTGCCATATTTTTTTTGAAGTTCAGGATAAAAGAAGCTGATATCTGTCTCTGGATTTAAATATACGTTTCCAGAGTTTCCACCATGATAAATTGTATTTACCCAATAGCTTTCTACTGTTTTTCTGGAAAAATCCCTACTTGGTTCGCATTCATTTTTAATGTGATAGTGTGTTTTAGAGATTTTTAAATCATCTGGATGATAAATCTGATCATTATTTGCATCGATACGGTACCCAGACCCATTTTTACCTGCATTCTCGCCTTTTAATTGTAAAATCGGATTACCAACTATTTTTTTTGCATCAATGTAAATACTGCCGCCATCACGACCATTATTTTCACATCCGTTATAGTCAAATTCTTCAAACGAAAAAACTTCGCTGTCACTAAAGTCGATTGTATCTGCAACTAAGTATAAATCATGATTGTTAAGTCTAATTTTTGAACCCTTTTCAAAAATTACGTCCTTAGCATTAATGATCATGTCAGTATTTAATTCTATAACACCTGGAAAGTTGTAGAACTCATACTGAAATGAAGAAGCTTTTACTTCATCGTTCTTATTAAACTCGCATCCCACTAAGAAAAGAATTAATATAATCCATGTTCTCATGTGGAAACCTCAGGGATCGTATATCCCTTCACACTCTTTCTAGTTAAACTTTTTTCTGAAAAGCTAATTATTTTTATTGTTGGAGAGGCTTCACCTGAAAGCGCTTTGTAGCCATCAAACAGAATGAATATTTTGATGAAATAATCGAGTGCAATATTCAAATACAAAGCTGACATGAAAAAATTTGTTTCCATCAACGGATATGAGGCTAAATTTATCACTGCTGAAAGAGAAAATAAGGGTAAATAAAATGAAATAAGATCTGAATCTTCTTTTTTGAGCCCAGCAATCTTAGTGTGAATTACTATTAGTGGAATGAAAATTGACCAAGAACATACAAAACCAATCGTGAGTAATATAAACCGCTCAGCCTTGGTGCCCCACTTTTCGTTTATCTCTATCAAAACATTTCTGTATTCTTCTGCATTAAACATATAGATCTCCTTCAATTCCCAAAACGTAATGCAAGCCTTCAAAATCGCTTAAATACGCATGAACGAAGAATTATTCAAAAATGTCCGTATGTTTAATCAAATTAACGGGCAGTTTGGGATTGCTTAATTTGTTCAGTATTCTGAATAATTTATAAGAAACTGAATATAATGCGGTTAAACTTAATTTAATTTGACGATTTCAATAAAATTTGGTGAAAAAGAAGGTGTCGAGGGGCTTTATATGAATACTTTGGGGATCAAACTTCAAACCATAGCCAAAACTAAGAATATCACCCAGCAAGAGATCGCTAATAACACTGGAATTAGTAAGGCTACTGTTTCTACGTTTTTTAGTGGAAAATCTGATATTTCATCAAACAACTTAATTAAAATTCTATCGGCACTTGATATAGATTTTTCGCACATAATTGATAGAAATCTTGATTTAGCATTAAGCCGGTCCAACGTGGGAACACCTGGAGATTTGCTTGATGAACTTTTTATGTCTGTAAGCAACAAATTAAAGAAAAAGAATGTTATCAAATCAATTACAAATTTAGCAAAAGAGTATGAACACGCTGGAATAAAAAATCAGCAAATCTACAATACTCTGAAAAACTATAACCATAACTTGATATAGATAGGGCTAACTATGGATACACAACTACCCAACTCGGTCTCGAAAGCGCCTCTAAATGACCTTGAAAAAGATTTTAGAGAAAACTTAGTGACTAGACGAATACATGCGCTTTTGACCTCGCTATACCCGCAAAATTCTCCAAAGAATATCGCTGAACTCGTAGGTTGCACTATTGATGAGGCTGTGAATTCAATTGATGTTTTAACTTCATTAAGATTCATAAAAAATTCAGAAAAAGGCTATTTGCCTACAGGACCTGATGAATACAAACACACAATATCTTCTGAAAGCATTGTAGAAAGAAGGAATATCCATAGAGAATTACTTCTTCAAGTTTCAAATGAATTGATTACAGCTGATAATCAAGCAGATATTTCGGCTGTAGTTGCAACAAATAAAGAAACATTCATGTGGTATGCATCCGAGCTACAAAAACTAAACGATCAATTGTTAGAAAAATCTGCCGAAATCAAAAGCAAAAATGTTATTGTCACTTCTGTAAGCGGTGTTATACTGAATAAAATAAAAGGAGTTTTTCAATGAAAATCTTTTCAATAATATCTTTTTTATTGATTTCAAGCCAAGCGCTAGCTGGTGGCTCATCCGTTGGCGGTGTCGATGGAGCCAATACTAAGATTTTCAACTTCTCTTCATCTCAAGCAGCTATGAATCCCAACACGGGCTCTTTAGTTTACGATACTGCCGCCGCAGGTATTTCTTATAAATCATTAAATTCTGACGCATACTCAGTCGTGGTAAAAGATCCAACGAGTATTGAAATAAAAAGTGCAATTGTAAGTTTAACGGATAAAGCTCCTCTAGGTGCAATTGATTATAGCGCTACAATTACTAACCAACCTTCGGTTGAGTTTATAGTAGACGCTCAGGTTGTCGAAACTCTATCAGATGCTGAACTAAGAACATCACTAATTAAAATGGGTGTTGCTTCTTCTTTGATTGGTGAATTAAATGGTGTTGGTTATGATACTGCCGCGCAAATGGTATCAACACCAGATATTATCAACTACGAAAAATTTAAAATTGATGAATTACTTACTGGATTTTAATTTTCAGTAAGTATCTCAACACTTTAACTCGTCATTGGGTTCGTACTGATTGTCTTTCCCAGGGTAAACGGACCTAGCTTGTACTATGCGATTCCGACAGTAGATCGGCGGATTAACCATATTTTTTTGTACAATCAATAAGCCTTGTTAAAAAGCTAGGTTTTCCGAGTGACATTTTGCGGCCGTAAGAACAAATGTTTAGTCAGTTTGAATGTGTTTATCTGTGAATATGTTCATTCTTAGCATTGGTTTTTAACTGCGCCCTTCTTTTCAGACAGTTCTTTCATATTTAACGATTAAGCCAATTAGCCTTTGGTCTATGCTTGATTTATTAGAAGCATAATATAATTTGGTAATGAAAAAAGTATTTTGTATATCTGCAGTATTTCTCTTTACAAGTTTCATATATTTTAATCAAAAAATTCAATTTAAACAAAGAAACCCAAATAGTATCGATCTTGAAGTATCTGATGAATCGTCTAATTATTTATTTCAAAAATATCATTCGACTTTGTATTGTTCACCACCACCACAAAAAGATGAATGTCCTACTTATACCAGTCTAATGTCTTCTAAAGAAATTGAAGAATACCAATCAATATTTAATGCGAAAAATAGTGACGGAAGGCCATGCTTCATACATGAGTCTTTCGAAGATAGCATAACTGAAAAAATATATTCAGTTGGTCGTAATTATCAAATTTTTAAATCCAGTCAAAATAATATTTTCGAGATAGTGCTACCTATATTTTTTAAAACTTCAACTCAAGATCCTATAACAATAGACGAACAATCCATTTTTAAAGAAAAGATAAAAGTTTGTGTGCAAAAAGTTAGTCCTATATTAACTGACGGTAATATCGCTATTCAACTAAAGCCGGAAATCATGTTTACTACCAGTCTAGTAAAAGGTGAATTTAAAAAATATTTTAATTTAACTACTATCTTAAATTATGACAGTAAGGACTACCCATGGAATGAAATATTGTTGTATAAATCTAACCTTGATCGGATAGATTACCAAAATTATGCATTAGATATGAATTGTGGCGACATTGCTCATGAGCTTTTCCATCTCCTTGGTTTGCATGATGAATATGTAAATAAGTATGGGACTTACACAATACATCCACAACTTTTAACTCTCGCTCAAGCATTTTATAACTCTGATGAAGCAAATAGATTTGATTGCAGAGTCACACCAGGTGAGCCTAATTTAATGAAAGACCAAAGTGATTTTATTTCTGTTAATGATGTTATATTGGGTCAAGTGGGGCTGAGGTCAGATCAGATCAAAGACATTCTTCATCCTTCATGTTTATTGAAAGAATCGGCGTTGATATATACATTCAAATCAATTAATGCATACCGAAATAGATTTGAAGACTTAAAAAAAACGTGTTTACATTAAAAGACCTTGTCATCGATCAAAAATTTTTTAGTTCTAATGAGCATTGTTGACCACAACGAGGCTTATTTCTTATTTTAAAGCTACTCAGATAAGTCTGCTTTCTATTCTACGCATTTGAAGCTAAGGACAGAATCGCTTGGTAAGTACAAGGTTCGTACTGATTTGATACGTAGATATTAATATCCATAAGTTAAAAAATTTGACGTATATTTTTGATATAATCTTTACTTTCCTTAGTCTTTTTAAAGGCTTAAAGATTGCTATTTTAGGCATAGATATTGTATCCATTCTCTTATGCAATACCTTTTGGCTTTATTCTTATTGATCTTTTCAAACATTAGTTTTGCATCTGTTCGTATGCCTAAGTTTACTGAAGCTGGCAGCTGCACGAACTGCAGAACTATCTCTTCCCTTTCAAAAAAGCCACTTAGTTTTTCTTCTCTCACAGAGCAGATTCAAACTATCGCCTACTACACTGACAATGGCGATAGACAAGCTCTAGCAGTTCTTAGAGCTAAAGATCCAAACGCTTTAACTATGGAAGAGAAAGCTATCCTAGAAGCTTCAAATCGAATTGGTTTCATTCATCTGCCCGGCTGTAAACGTGGAAGCAATGCTGTGCTGATCAATATCAACGGCCGTGACGCTATTGTGGCCCCTGGACATCTTGCGATTGATTTAAAATCAGGTGCCTTAAAGTGCTCCGCTACCGAAGACGCTTATTACTACCCTAATGCCAGCTACACTGGCGACGGGCAGACTCCGGACTCAATTACTGCAAAAAAAATCAAACTTGAGCCTAATCCTTTAAACTTTGAAAATCATGCAGAATTTAAATCAGATGGAACTCAAGATTTTTTAATCTATTATTTGTCAGAAAATATATCAGATGAAGTTTTACCTACGGGCTTATCTATGGCCGGCGAACGAAGAGGCTTTGTCCCGATCTCTACTGTTAGAGAAAGAAAAGGGACTGCATATAATATTGGCTATGACAGTAAAATTGAAGAACAGATTGGCCGTCAGATGAGTTTTCACGAATGTAGATATGAACAGAATACAAGAAGGCTTGGATATTTTAGCCATAATTGTGATTCATCACCCGGCGGAAGTGGCTCATTGTTGGGAACTATAGAAAATGGTGAGATGACTTTACAAGCCGTTAATTCGTCGGTGTTTGAAACTTATGATACGCCTACGCCTGAGAGTTCACTCACCTGGAATAAAGGTGTTTCAAGCGATATTTTCTACAAATTTATAAAAGGGAACTAAGTCGAAACATTCTTGTTTTTGTCTTAGTAATTCTCAAAATAAGACATTTATAAACACATTAAAATTATTTAGTAAAACTTATTTCCGATAAGTATTCATGACCAAGTATTTGTTAATAACTCTTGTTGCTTTTCCAATTCTCACAAATGCAAATGAGCCTTCAATCAAAACATCTTCAGAATGTCGAAGTCATTTTGATAATTATGATTGTGCGGAAGCTGAGGATATTGCCAAAACAAAAGCCCTTTTAGAATTTAAAGAAAACTTTAAAGCATTCGAGGATCAAAAGGTAATCGAGGTTACCAAACTATGTAGCATAAGCATGGATGAAGTTGAGAAAGCCTGCAATGTTGAAGACTTTAATCAAAGAGAAAAAGAAATTAATGAAATCTTAAACTCTTTTGCAGCTGAAGAGCAAAGAAAGAACCAAACTTATATTTCATCTAATGATTCTAAATCAGAATCTACAAATAACTTAATTAATCAGATTATAGAAAGATTAAAAAAAATAAGTTTAAATTTAACTGAAAAAACAAACCAGTTGGAAGATTTAAAAACAATCTGTGAACAGAAAAGAAATGCTTCAAATGAGTATTGTGTTCGCCCGATTGTAGAAGTCGAAGATTTGGTACCTGCCGAGAAAACCGAAGGTAATGCGATAGCAGCTGCTCAATTGACTCAAGACATGACTTTAAAGGTTGGTGAGACGGATTATCTTGGTACAGATCTAGTAGGACGAACTCAAAGACAAACAACAGTTCTGTATCGTGAAGTGGCTGATGTTAGTAACAGAACACTTAACGTTGCAGATACTGGAGCTGTGCAAATTGAAGATACAATTAGAGCCCTTCAGTCGCTAGTAGTGTGTGAAGGCTGTCCAACACCCGGACCAATTCCGCCCGACCCTACTCCAGAGCCAGGTCCAAGACCGCGCCCTAGACCAGTGCCAACACCTCCTGTTGTGGATAATCCGCCAAACTCCGATAGTGGTGTTACGAGTGCAGATCTGATAGCCGAAGCCAATTCCAATTCATATGGACCAGCTGGCGGCGTTAATGGATCTGGTGGTCAAGGTGGTTTAAGTGGCGCCCTTGGATCGTTGAGTGGTGTCTTTGGTAAAACTGGCGGAGGCTTCGGTAGCGAAGGTTATACAAACTCAAGTAACGCTAGATACTCAAATAACTCAGAAAGAAGAAACAGCAATGCTAGATTTAATCTGAACGATCAAGTAATAGACTATTCAAACAATTCAAATGAAAATAATAATTCAGCAGCACTTCCAAAAACTAGAGCTTTTAATCCAAGCTCTGGCAATAATTTGAATAACAATAATCAAAATGTTGGACCTCAAGGTCAGGGCCTAAACGGTGCGCAAAGCAATAGCGCAAATGTAGGAAGCACTAACAAAAAACCAAGTTTATTAAGTCGCCTCTTTGGTAAAAAGAAAGACAAAACATTATTTGGTAAAAATGAAAATTCATCAAATGGTACTGGTTACAAAAGTGATTCATCAAAACTTAAGAGTGTGAGGTCAAATACCAGTAACAATAACACAAACTCAGAGAGGCTAAATTCAGATCGCAAATTCGATCCTAGCAAATACGCTCCTTCTAAAGAGGCGCAAGTAAGGGCTCATGCCAGAGCTACTGGTCGAAAAGTAGCATCTCAATCATCGCCTAATGACTCTTTTAAATGGCCTGAAGATATTAGTTTAAATAAGAAAAGTAATATCTTCCAAAAAGTAAATTTAACACATAAAATAAAATTATTAAACCAATAAATCTTTTAGAGGTAGTTAATAGCGAATTCAAACCATCTCTCGGTTTTTAACCTATTTTGCTATGTTTGAGGAATATTAAATATTTTATTATATATCTTGTTTTTAGAGATATTAAGAATTTAACAAAAAGATGATATTCGTTTACCTTTGAATATTTATAGCATTTTAAACTCATTCTAGATTAGCCTAGCTCATTTTTTTTGATATCCCACAAATTATCCCTAAAATATTTTTTTAATTCTAATTCATAACCCGGATGTCCAAATTTTGAAAACTGTCCTTCTGGAACTAATTCTAGTAGCTCTTCTCTGCTTCGAGAAGCTTTCCATTCGTGAAATTTAAACTCAACAGCCTTTTCTAACATTTCGCTTCTTCTCTTTAATTTCAACTCTTGCTCTTTTACAAATTTTTCATAAATTTCATATTCTTTATCATTATGCCAGTCTAGCGTAGAGCATGTGCCTTCTTTTTGGTACTTTTGTACCTCACCAATAAAAATTGCTGATTTAGATTTCATTGTTTTTCCATGCTCACTGTTAGCGTATTCTACAAATTTATTAATGAAGTCTTGAAAGTCTTCTTTTGTCATAGGTACTTGTTCTTTATTATTTTCTAAATACTTATTTAGATTTCTAATTGAATCCCCTACTGATTTACTTGGAATTCCGAGCATTCGTAAATCTTCGATAATTAGATCATCGGTTGAAAAATCATAAGGTTTAGTATTGTTAGTATTATTTAAATTACTAACTAACTTACTAGTAGGGTTTGTTTCTGTATTTAAGGGTGTATGGGCTTCCGTATTGATTACGTTCTGTTTACGTAAATCAAACATAACAGATTTGCCAGAAATATATAAAAACTTATTATAAACCTCTTGTGGAACTGAGAAAATTGAATATGAACCAGGTCCTTTTGTGTAGGATTCTAACATCAAAATCTTTTTAGTTTTTAATCTGCCAATCAATGTCTTGCATGTTTTAGCTGTAATATTCGTTGCGTTTGATATTAAACGATATGTTATTTTTGGAGTTGTTAAAGATGCTGAATTTAAACATAGCTCTACAATAAACTGCAGGATTTTCTCTTCAGATCGTGACAAAGAAAACACTAAGTCAGCAGCAGACTTTTGTAACAGTATTGTTTCCGTATTTGTTTTCGTATTTGATGTCTTATCGTTTACGTAATGTTTACTTAATGATTGCGTTTTGATATTGCTTTGATTCAGCACTGTATCTGTATTGTTACCGCTCTGATCTCGCTTTGTAGCCGTATTGTTTACGTAATCAATTGATTCTGTATTATTTGAATTTATTTGTAAATCATGTGAAAAGTTTGTTAACGTATTGTTTACGTAATCAGATTTGTTTACGTAAACAATTGTTTCCGTATTCTCTGGGTTTTTTCTATTTGCTAATGAATCTGTAGAATTATCCGAGGGATTGAGTCTAGTTTTTGATTCCGAAATGATTACGTAATCAGATTTGTTTACGTAATCAATTGATTCCGTATTGTTGCCGTAATTTATTGATTCTTCAATAAAATCAAGACCACTAGAATTTTTTAATTCCGAATTGATTACGTAATCAGATTTGTTTACGTAATCAATTGATTCCGTATTGTTGCCGATTTGTTTCCGCTCTAGGGGCGACTCATTAAGTGAATTCTCAGAGGTTTTTGATGCCTTGCGAATACTCTTGGGTGCACTTGAAGGAAGAGTCTTAGAAGTGTCAATCTGTTCGTCTAAAGACGCCTCTTCAACATTGATAGTAAAGTCGTGCCATGGACGAGTTTTATCACGTTTTACTTTTTTAGACTTAGAAGCTGAATTGCTAACTCTGTCCGAGTGTTTTTTTAGAGTATCAAAAACATCTGCCACTATGTTTAGTCCTTAGATTTAGATTTGTTAAACATTTCGGTTAAACCCATTAGCTCTCTTGCTAAGGAATCGTAGTCTTCTTTCGCGTTACTATTTTTATAAGAAAATAAATCCTCTTTTTTTGTAATTGCGTTCTTACAGTCAGCGCATGTTCTAATTAATGATTTGAAGAGAAGTTCTTTGAACTCAGAGACGATTTCATTTAAATATGATATCGAAGTGAACTCTCGGGCATCATATCTGGTAAACATAATGCTCTTTTTAACATTAATTCCGAAGTCTCTTTCTAATGATTTAATTTCATTCAGGGTATTCTCAACACCAGTTTTACTGAATTTGTCCGGTGCAACAGGTATGATTACTAAATCTGAAGCGCAAATTGAGGCAGTATTAGTAATATTAAGAGCAGGAGCGCAATCAATAAGTATATAGTCATAATTATTTTTAATGCTTTCAATAATGTTTGCCATTGGTTTCGATGGATTCTTAGCATAATTACGAATAACGTTTTCTAACCGTGCGTTAATAGGGCTAGATGGAAGAAGATGTAAATTAGGCGCAAATCTTATGATAGCGTCATCAATTTTTAAGTCTTTATCTTCAAAAAGATCAACAAGAACTGCACTATCTTCATCAAAATCATAATTGAAATCATCAAGTGAGAAGGCGCTAGTTAGATTACCTTGCATATCGGAATCAATCAGTAGAACTCTCGCACCATAGGCGGCAAGACGTTGCCCTAAAAATAACGTAGTGGTTGTTTTACCAACTCCTCCTTTACACATCATCATAGATATAACCTGTGCTGTTTTAGGGTATTTAAATCCCTTCATCTCAAGAATCGTACGAGTAACATTGGGCTCTAAACTTAGTGAGGAGCCTTTTTTAGTAACAGAACCTATTTCAATTTTCTTCAGTAACTCAGACATTGTAGATGCTGCTATATTGAGAGCTTTTCTAAGATCTGTTGCTTTTATTGTGAAGGGTTCTCTAAGATAAGGCATTACAACAGGTTTTTTTGCAGAATTTGTAACCATGCTATCTATTTGCATATTTTTCTCCGAAAGGTTTTTCTTCTTACTTGATTAAAGTTTTCGCCAACAATAAAAAATTAGCAAGCATTAATTTTGAACTAAAGAAAGAATTTCTATAAAGCGAATAAATTAAATTAAAACGTCAAAAACTTGATATCTCGAATAATCGACAGACTTTTATGGTCTGGGTTTTTCGAAGTTTTAGGAAATTATCCTAAGGAACAAAATTATCCTTAGGTCTCATTCGTACCCATGGATAATTTTGTATTCTAAAAAAAATTATATCTTTAAGTATGGGAAGATAATTGATTAAATAAAGTCTAATATATCTTTCTCTAGAAAATATCTAGTGCCACCTTTTGATCTAAAACAGGGGAGTTCGCCAGCGTCAGCTCTTCGTCTTACTTTGTCCTTTGATATTCCCATAAGATCTGCCACTTGAGGTGCAGTCAATTTTTTTACTTTCTTTGAGTCAGTAACTTCTTTTATACGTGAGACCTTGGGAATCTTTTTGTTGTTATTCTTCAAAAAAGAAATTCTATCTTTTATTTTCATCTCCATTTTGACCATCGCAGCAGCAAGCTTGACCGCATATTTGCTATTAAATCTATTTTTGAAAGGTAGATCCGTAACAAGAGAGAGATTTAGATCGTGACATATAAAAACAAGATAGCCATTTTGTTGTTGATAAAAAACAGGGTAGTTAAAAAAAGAGTAGTCTAGGTTAGGGTCTAAAAATTCCATCAGTTTCTCTTTTTTAAGTGATGATTATATTTTAATAATACTTAATGATTCTCTATAATTGTCAGCCGAGCGATTTGAGATGTCAAAAAAATCTCGCAAAATCTCGCACGTAAATGATGAAAAAGTAGGTTTATGTGCGGTTGGTCTGGGTTAATAATAGGTAATATAAATATAGTTATATTACCTATTTGACTTAATCATTTTTGAAATTCACAATTTAGTAAATATTGATCAAAAAGCAGGGTTTTTCGATGATATATCGGACGAACTCGCGAGTGGTTTTTTCATAGGAGGAAAAGCTTGGTCCTTACTAAAAAAATTCTACTTGTTGTATCACTCTTAATTACAAATATTTGTTTTGCAAAAGAATTTTCGGAAGACGAAAGGCTTTTTGCCGGGAAAATTGAATTTACAAAGAACTTAAACTACGAACAAGCTATCGAAAGCGCAAAAAACCTTACTAAAATAGATGGTTTACAAAGCCTTATGGTTAGGAAGATGGGTCCTGACAGGTACGGGGTCCAATTAATATTAAGTTTCGATGGTACGAAAGAAAGTAAGCACAAAATTCTGCAAGAGTTTCGCAAACTTTTGGGGCAATCAATCCAATCTTGGGATATGTCCTCTGGTGTGACTTGGATTAAGAAACCCTAAAGTTTAAAAATGAGGGAAGCGTAAGCATGAATGAACTTATAAGCCAGTCATCAATTGATTTAGAAAATTCAGATTCACGCCTAAAAAAAATAGATTCAGACAACAAATCAGCTGAACTTGTAGCCAACGAATCAAGGCTTATTCAAAACTGGCTTTTCTCTAAACCTGAATCTACCCGCATATCTTACCAAACTGACATCAAGCAGTTCTTTGAATTCTATATCGATTTAAGTCTAGGTTTAAAAAATGTAACAGACACCCATGTGTCTTTATTCTTAAAACAAAATAAACATTTAAAAAAATCATCTTTATCTAGAAAAAAGTCTGCGATTTCATCTTTATTTAAACACTTAGTTAAAAAAGGGTATTTAGATAAAAACCCGTGTGACTTACTTGATCCTATAAAAGTGCCTGATCAAACGCAGTTTAGGGTCCTGTCACACGAAGAGATCTTAAAGATGATTAATCTAGAGAAAAACGATCGAAATAGAACTATTTTAAGGACTCTATATAAAACAGGCTTAAGAGTGGGTGAATTGGTAAGCCTAAGGTTTTCATCTTTAAAAAAGAGAGACGGCAAATACTTTCTAATCGTGGTTGGCAAGGGCAGTAAAACTAGAACCATCGGGATGGACGAAAAAACGTATATTGATTTAAATAAATTAAAAAATGAAGAAAACCACGGCGTTGATGATTACATCTTTAGGTCTATAAAATTAAATTCACCATTAACAACTAAATCTGTTTGGACCATCATAAAGACTATGGCAAAAAATGCAGGACTTGATCCCAAAGTATCGCCTCACTGGACAAGACACAGTCATGCAACTAAAGCCTTAGAGATGGGTGAAGATATAAGAATCATTCAGCATACACTTGGACATGACTCAATTGTAACAACGACAAAGTATGCGAATGTTTATCCAGGTAAAAGTAGTGGGGAAAAAATTGATCTATGAAGGCAATTAAATGACTGAGATACAAACAAACAAGGTTACAATCCTAGATCCTAACATCACGTTGAGTTCCAGCGTACATTTTTTGGTGACAGATGTGAATGAATTAGAAAGTTGCATTATAACCGATAATTCGAATGGCAAACATCGTGTCACGGGTGAAATTAACGGTGAACCAGGAAAAAGGACTTTAACCTTAATTAATGTGACTAATCTGAGCTTAAGGATTTCGAACTGCTTCTCAGAAGTCACAATAATAAACCAGCAGACTATTCAGAAAAAACTCAACTTTATTTTACAACCTGGGTACGTTTTGTGTATTACACGTGATTTGGCGGAAGTAGATGGGAATGCAAAACCACAAAATGCCGGCCGAGTGCCAATACTAAGAAGAATCGTACGATTTTTCGCGGATAATTTTCCTGCTCGTTGGAAAAAGGTCGCTGTATATCAGCAGCTAAACCCTCAAAAGTATTCTGTGAGCCTAGGCTTTAAAGCTAAAACGGAAATAGCGTTCTCAGCTTCGCAACCACATAATGGGCAAAATAATTATGACTTATTAGAAGCGCTCGAAGTTACCGGAGATTGTCCAGAAGCTGAATTTACTATGGTGGTGAATTCAGCTGTTTCTATCGAAAAATTCATAGGAACTAGCACTAGAATTAATAATGTTAAAAATAATAATAGTGGCCTAAGATTAGATAAAATTACCATAGATAATTGCAAACTTGGTTCTGAGATTGATTGTGAGTTTAGTGCATTTACTTTTAAAAGTGTTTCAAGCGATTCTGGCAAAGTAGCTACATTTTTGAACTTTGCAAGCAAGGTAACCGATGTTGATTGCGAGAGAGCAGTCATGGACACATCAAATAACAAGTTTATTTTTAGTCTTAGAAAGGTAAAGTTTGCCAAAGCACAAAACGCAGCGACAATTTTGCAATTAGACCGCAACTATTTGACTGAATTTATCAAAATAGCGATCTACACAATAGAAGTTAAGTTTGATTATCTTCAATGCACATTAAAATTTGATAGATGTAAATTCAGCGAGCTAATTTTAGATAAATTAACGTCATATTCTGGGAGCATAAAACTTAAAGGGATTGAGGCGACCAATTCATCTTTCGGCAAAATCATTGTTAAAACAAAAACTGTTGTCACATATTTAAGTTTTCAGTCTTGTAGATTTTTAGCTGTTCCCGATTTGGATAATTTGTCGATTGAAAAAAATATTGATTTTGTTGATTCAGAATTTCTTGGTCAAACAAGGGATGATCAGGATAATTTCCAAAAACTTAAACGAATTGCTAAAGAGTTGGGTAAAGAATCGGAAGAACTTCGATTTTTTAATTTAGAAAGAGCACTCCGTCTTGCAAATTCGAAACGAAATAGAATCGAAAAATCATTCGATTGCATTATGAAAGTAACATCAGGTTACGGGCAGTCGATAGTGCGTCCTGTGGTCTGCCTGGGTATTCTTCTGATCGCTTCACATTGCTTTTATCACATTTTTGACTTTTATAACCTTTTTGAGCTCAGTAAACCTGTGTCCAGCGTTACCTATCTAAGCGGGGTAAAATTTGAGAACCTTACTCGCTACTGGCAATTATTTATTTTTAATACGACAAACATGGTTGGGCCTTTTCGATATCTGATAAAAACAGAAGTCAATTTTTCAAGTGTGAATTTCGTTGTAATTCTATTCCAAATGTTGCAATTACTTTTAAGTTCATTTTTTTGGCTTATCCTTATTTTGAATACCCGTAGAAAGTTTAAGCTGAATCCGTAACAAAATATTATGCGTTCACTGTAATACGCCTCCCTTTAGTGTTACACGAGTAGCACTATCCAAGCTTGCCAATTTTTGGATAGAATTATAAATTCTAATTATGGCCACTCCAAATATAAGATGGAAAAGCAAATTCTTACTTTTGTTAGAATATCTGAAAGATAAAAAAGAATGGCCTAAGCAGACAACGATATATAAAGGTGCAAAGCTCGGTATATGGTGCTCAAACCTACGAAACAGAAAACATACCCTATCAAAAGAGCAAATTAGGTTACTGAAATCGATAAAGTTCCAATGGAATAGAATAGACCCGTTTTTACTTCGAATTAAAGAATTGAAAGCCTTTCGGAGAAAACATCCTTCAAAGTGGCCTGACCAATCAAAATCTAGCACTCATAAAGAGTTGGGGCGCTGGCTAAGTAAACAACGTGCGAAAAAAAACAAAGGTGTTCTAAGAAGTGAATACAAAATCCTATTGGATGCACTTGGATTTCCTTTTGAAGAAAACTGGATTCAATATTTTGCGAAATTAAAAGCTTTTTATGAATTAAATAATAGGTGGCCCAAACAAATAGAATTTTTTTCAGGAGTAGCATTAGGAGCATGGTGCGCTAGACAAAGGCTGCTGCATAATCAAGGATTAATGTTGCAAAGCCATAAGCAAAAATTTGCAAAGATCGGATTTATTTGGAATCCCAATCGGAATGAATGGGACAAGCATTATAATTTGCTTTTAAAATTCAGAAAAATACATAGAAGGCGCTGGCCGATCGCAACAGAGATTTTTGAAGGCATTAAAATAGGTGCTTGGTGTGTTAGACAACGACAGTTGAAATCAAAAGTAAGGCTTGCGCAGCAGAAAGTGGCTTTACTTAACAATATTGGTTTTATTTGGACTTTTCCACGCGTAAATTTAACCGGGTTAAGGTTTCACAGACTAACTGTGATAAGCGATAGCATTGATACTAACGCAGATGGAAAGCGATTATGGAACTGTTTATGCGAATGTGGAAATTCAGTTAGAACCACAACATATAAGTTAAGCTCAGGGAAACTTAAGTCTTGTGGCTGTCTTTTGAAGGAATTGTCTTCCAAAAGAATGAGAAAAGTTCAAAAGATTAGTGCGAAGACAAGGCAACAGTCTGCTGCTGAAGTACAAAGAAGAATAGATCGGGTGCATGGCGCAGGTACGATCATTATGCATAAAGCATCATTTACTAATGTTCATAAGGAGGTACTGTTCACTCATTTTATTCATGGCGAGTGGAAAGCAAAACCCATCAATGTATATCGTGGTAGTAGTCACCCACAGGATGGACGCAATAGAACAAATGCGGCATTGGAAAACAGAAAGTTAACAGAAGATGAGATTAATAAACGCCTGCCCGGTTATATAAAAATCAAGTCGGGAACCTTTGCATCGGGCTCAAAAAAAGCTACCTTCATTGACTTAGAATATGGAGAGTGGACAGCAGTAGCATCGAACGTACTAGCCGGAAGTAATCACCCCCTTCGTGGTAACAAAAATAAGATTGTATCGATGAGAAATAGTAACCTGGAGAAATATGGCGTTGAATATGTTGCCCAAGTTGCTAAATTCGCGCTAAAGGCTGCAAAAAATCAGAATAAAATTATTAACAGAAGGCATTGGAAATCTAGGAAGCTCACTGCATGTCAAGGAGGTTGGGAGTTAGCAGTTGTTGATTATCTTAACCGAGAGAAAATTGACTACTTGTGGCAACCGCAGGTATTTCAAGTGCCGAAAAGTGTCTTAACCACACCAAAAGGTAGCACGACGACTTTTCGTCCCGATCTGTTTTTAGTTAAGGAAAAAAAATGGGTAGAGATTAAGGGCTATTTCCGAGCAGATGCTATAAAAAAATGGGCATGGTTTTCAGAGCAGTATCCGAACTCAGAAATTTGGGACTTTGGTAAATTAAGAGAACTAAAAATTATTTAGGCTTACTTAAAGTTTCAATAAAACTTGGTTTCAGCTGTTGCGCGACTTAATCGGCCGCAATAACAAGATGTAACATTAGAATTTAAAGTGTTATTCTTCACGCTTTTCGAAGTCGTTCAGACACCAAAAAATATAAGTTCTAATCATAATATGCGCTATATGCATATTTTATAACCTCAACAATTGCAGCTCTTTTGCTTTCGATAATTTCTCTTGTTAATCCAAGCTTCTGTTCTTTCCAATTAACATCAAATTTAAATACATTTATACCTTGTTTTTCAAGGTCTAAAATCATTGTCTCAGGTAACTGGCATTTTAAAGCAAGATTAAGATTACTTTTGTTGGGTCTAAAAAGTAAAAAGTTATTAGCCTTGTTGTTTCTAAACAAACCGATATAGTGTTTGTTGTATTTCAAATTAAATTCGTTAGAGATAGATAAAATGTCCTTGTAAATCTCATCTACTAATATAAGCGTATCGGTGCTTGCCTTGTGTTCCCAATAAGCTCGATCTTTTTCTATATATTCAATATTACCCTCTTCGACGGGTGAAAATTGAATTTCATCAATTATTTTTGTAAAAAAAAGGCTCACTTTATTTTCTATTTTTATCGCTTTAACTTGGATTGCGATAAGGGGAATTTGCCCGTTTAAAAGGTTAATAACATTAAGAAACCTTGTAGTAACATCCTCGGCAATTATTACAGCGTAATGATCGTATTGTGGGAACCTCTTTTTTTCATTATCCCAGTATTCAATACATCTAATAATGTGTGATTCATCTGTCGCGCCAAGCTGAATTTCTACTTCATAACGATTCATCTGCTCAACATCTTCGAGCAGCAAATCAAGTCTTCCAGCTCTTTGTTGTCTTCGTTCATGATCTCTTAAATCTAAATCTCCCAATCCAATAATTGAAGGGTTTTCCTTAATTCTCTCATGTAGCCAATTCTCGTTGAAGCTTGGGTGTTGCTTCATAGATATGATCTCACAGCTTGAATATTGAAGATTTTCAGTTAAATCTTTAGCTCTTAATATAGAAATGGATTTGTTGGTAGACATAAGTATATTTCGGTAACTAAGTAACAGTAATTGACTATACTATTGGCCAGATTTCGAGATTTAAATATAAGAACATAATATATTAACTAAGTTTTATTAATTGAAACATAACAAAAATTATCAGTAACTAGATTTAATTTAAAATAATATCTTTCGATAACAATATAATTAGTATGACCCTTCCGTTATTTTGATTTTCCATTTGACTAAAGTCCTGACGATCAGGGAATATTATGGTGTAATCCAATCAGCTCTGGATCATGATTCAATTGTAACCGATACTAATTATATAAAATCTTTCCCTATAGATAAGTGAAAGGCAATAAAGCCTATAATACCTAAATTAACGAGGATTTTTGATGGTTTCAAAATATAAAAGAGATTTATTTTACATCATTTTCTTTGTCCTTATAATTATGTTTTATGGTTTGACAGATTCTTATGCATTAGTGGCTTTAATGGGTTCGGTTTTTGGTACACTTTTAGACCCCTTAACTTGGGTATGTATTTTAATGGTTTCTTATTTAGCGATTAAGATAGATACGTTAGTTGCAAGCATTGTTGTTGCCGTTATTATCGTGACTATAAAATATCCAACCGTTGTAGAAACTTACTCTGCATATGAACAACAGTTGCCTGAAAATTTGATGAGTCATATGTTATGGAATGGATTTCTAAGTGCTTTTATATGTCTAATAAATATAAGTTTTATATTTAAGAAAAAGATAGTAAAAACTATGAAGCTAGAGATTTAAAAAAGTTAATTAATCTTGGTTACACCTAAGTCCTCAACGACTTAGATGTATTATAACTTCATAAAAAAACAACTTATCCAAAACATCTAATTCTAATCTCTTCTTGGTTTATATATTATGTTATACCAATGTAAAACTAAAGACTTTACAATGTTGCATACGATTGTTGTGTGTTATTTTGTACTAAGGCTATTAAAGTTTAGTTTTTGATAGTTTCTTCTGACTACTTATTGCGTCATATAAAACAGAATAATCCTCGTAAGAGATTATTATTTCCTTACCGTTGCTATTCACAAAAAATCTTACATCAACAGTGTCTCGCTTTTGGCTTAATGCAAAAGCTCCGGGCAAGATTTCTTCGCCCACAGCTTCTTTTTCAATATTTTTGTATTCTAATTTTAGCTTATTAAAAATTTCATTTCCCTTTTGAGTGGCGTCTTCTTTGGCGTAGAAAAACAAACTTATCACAATTCGATATAATCTGTCTTCATAAAAGTAAAATTCTGTAAACCCAAGTTCATCTAATACGGGTAAAACAGCGAATTCGATTGATCGCTTTTTTTGCAAACCTGGTGTTAATATTAATTCTCCTACACGGCCCGTGAAATCATCTATATCAAAGTCATTATTAAAGTCGTTTTTTCGATTATAATCTTTCTTGTCATAAAATTCTTTCATTTCATCGAAAGTAATAAAATCTATTTCTAGAATTCGTCTTACCTCTAATTTGGTCATTCCTGAGCTAAGATTTAAATATAAATAATTTTTGTGTTTATTTTTACCAAAATTAATATTCTTAACCAGATATATTGAACCTCCAAATATAATTAAACAAAGCATAACGAATAGAAACTTATATCTTCTTTCTGGTTTATGCTTGATAATATTGTCATTATTTAAGATGTTGCTAGATTCTTGCTTTGTCTTTCGCCTTCTAATTTCACTGTTTATTATGAAGACAGCTAGAACTATAGATAAACCATGTTTTAGTGGGTCAGCCTCATAGTTCCCTTCGAGCAAGGCAGACGTTAAATAGATTAGGCCAGTGATTACTTGAGAAATTATCAATGATAACAGGAAACTCAACTTAAGTTTCAACAATAATAATGTAATAAAATATCCAAAAAGAGCATATCCAAATATAGTTCCGATATAACTACCGACTAAATATGAGGTTTTAATCCTGCTATAATCAACAAATCTAAATTTATTGCCACCAGACGTAGTTTTATTCGGATCAATCTTAGTGTCTGCATTGACCTGATTACCTATGTTTATATTAATAGAGTTGAATATCTCATCAAATAGCTTCTCACCTAAAAATTTCGAGGATTCATTGAAGTCTAACCTTAAGAAAACTATACCTTTAGTCGTTTGAATTCTTATCAAGCGCTGCTCAATTTCGAATTCCTCTGGGCCGGGACAATTTATTTTAACCTTATATCTGATTACTGAACCCTTCCCTGCCGTGTCGATAGGAAGACCATCGAAACTACACTCATAATTAGAAGCTTGCTTAATTAAAGCTACTTGTTTGGTCCCATACGAATCTAAGAAAGATCTAGATGCACTCGTATTTTTTAACTCCTCAATAGATGCGTTAATAATATCAGACGATTGTGGAATTAACTGAGTAAAAAATTGGACGGTTTTTTTTGAATCAAAACGGGCGCTATGAGCTCCTTCAACATCAGCTTTTTCACTTAATTCTTTCGGTATGATAAATTGAACACCATAATCTGGAATTATTTCTGTTTCGATCGAAAAACTATATTTAGAAAAAATTAAAACACTTAGCAGCGAAAAGAACATTTGGAATAATAACTTCAATTCGTGCTCCTTAATAGGTAACTTTGTACATTCCTTGAGTGTATATAATTAAAAAATTAAGGGTACAGACTTTAGTTAGTGTTGAATAATATTAATGTTTAAGAAGTGTTTAAAGACAAACGTAGGCATTATTTGTTTTAAAAAAATATCTTAAGGCTTCTTGAATATTTACTAAGATTTTTCAATAGGCCAGTCACTTTCTGAAGCGCCAGATTGATGTCTTTATAGCATCCGTAATTATTAAGTCAGGAACCTTTTTAAAATAGTAAAATGTAATGTCAAACTAAAGAATTATTTTTTCAATCTCTATTAAGTAAAACCTATAATGATCTAGCGGAATACAAAGTAGATTTCTGCGTACTCTAACCCAAAGAAACCTGATTTCTGCCTCGTTTTTTAGATTTGTACAAAGCTTGATCGGCCTTTTCGAATAGTAAGTCCCAAGTGTCCCCACCCGCATCGCGACTTGAAACTCCTAGTGAGATCGTGATCGGCATTTTGACCTTTTCAAATTCAAATTTAAAAGCTTCAACATTAGCGCGAATACGTTCCGCTACTTCGGTGGCAACGTGCAAAGGTGCGCCTGACAGAGCTAACACAAACTCTTCCCCCCCAAAGCGGGCAAAAAAGTCTTCACCACGGGTCATCTTATCTTTAATCAAAGACGCTAAGGATTTGAGGATGTAATCGCCAGCAGCATGCCCGTAAGTGTCGTTCACTTTTCTAAAATCGTCGATATCAAAAATTATAAGACTCACCGGCATATCCACTAGGTCTGATCTTTTAATGGCTTCAGGAGCATAGGCAAGCAGGGCCTCTTTATTGTAAGCACCTGTCAAGGCATCAATCTGTGTTCGATCAAAAGTTTTTTGGTTGGAGACGGCTTCAATATTGCCTTTCTCAAGAAATTTAAAAATCACATTGCCCACTTTGATCTGATCATTATTTTTGAGTGGCGCTGTTGTTAAAGGCGAGACCGGTTTATTGTTCACCATGGTTTTGTTGGTAGATTCTAAATCCATAATATGGGCTTCATCCCCTTTCACAATTATTTTTGCATGGCTTTTACTGATACTTCGGTCATCCACATAAATTTTGCTGCTTGGGGATCTTCCAATCACAAGAAGGTCACCCTCCAAGCTCCACTGTTTACCAATACTAGTTGCTGGACCCACAAGTAAAACTAGAGTGGGTGGTGTTGTATCCGCGCGTTCTAAACGAAATAATACCAGTCCATTCACAGTGTCTTCAGCATAAAATTCATTATCACTAATATTTTCGAATAATGGAATTTGGGGTGGTAGTTTGTTTTTTACGTATTCATCTAAATCTGTATTATTATGTGTTAGGTCACCAACAATCTCATCTGCCACGGTGTTATCTTTCTTATCTAAGCCCTTAGTTTTATCAACAAAATTAGTAAAAAAACGCTCAATGAGCACTATGACCGGCGCAAAAAATAGCAATGCAGCTAATAACAATGAAAAAGGCGTAAAATTTCTTGAAATTGAACTTAGAATTCTCATACCGAGGGTCGGATTCTTTGTTGATGTGAGCCAATTATTTAATTCAGGGAAGTTGTCTTTTAAAATCACGAAAATAGATATAAAGGGTTTTTCTATCAGAGCGTAATCCAAATTGCATAATTTTGAAATAAAGAAAAACGAAAGAATCAAAATACAGAAAGTAAAAAGATAGATTATAAAAATTCTTAAAAAATTATTCATAAGTACCAAACAATTTGGATTTAAGCTGTTGTGAGCCTCTGCCACAGAATTTAATTGTATTTATCATTAAGTCTACACTTAAATTCGATATTAATTTTCTAGTATAGTATTCCGATTCTGATGTATGTTCCGATAAATTGCTGTGGTTTTCAATTACCCATGCTTGGTTTTTGCAATAATAAATAACGACAACGTATCCTTTTTCTTCCTGTATTTGGTTTTCAGATCTTAATAAGGTTCGATCCATTTGACTCAGTTTGTCTGCACTCGATTCTAGTTTTAAATTATGAGTTTTTAAAAATCTTTCTTTGATAATATTAGAGAGTTCCTTTATTTTTTCCTCATTTATATTTTTAAGGTTATAAGAGATAATATAATTTTTTTCGTTTAAAAAATCGATTGCAGTTACTTTAGAATCGTATCCGATGCCTCCGACAAACATCCTTTCATTAGAATGTTTCATCTTATAGTTCACATTTTGCAACCCTCTTTTCGTGACTTCATCTGTGCTACTAAATTTTTTGTAGTCGTTAGATAAGGCAAAGCATAGGTCAAAGACCAACACGATTATTAAGAGATAAATACCAATATACATTTTTTTATAATCATTTGGCTTTTCGCTTTCGTTATCATCGAAGGCTTCCGAAGAAATTGACAGTTTTTGTAGGAATAACAAAATGAAAATAACATTATGAAATATTAGAATAAGAATAGTAAAAAACACGATCATTTAAGTTCAATTATGTTACATTATTTTGGAATTCAATAGAGGTATAATTATTTCCAAGACATTCGTCATGTTTCTTTCAAATGACTAAATCATAGACTTTACTAAGAACAATTTTCATCAGTTATATAGCGATCAATCGTAAGCATCAGCCTTATAAAATATTTTTTACTGATATAAAGGATTTATCAAGCTGTAAACTTTGAGCTATGAACAAATCCTATCTATAAACTCTTTGGGATCTTCAGCAAATAATTGCAATAATCTGCTTGCAGTCTTATTAGGTAAATTATTGCCGCCTTCCCACGCCTGTACCGTTTTATGATTCACGTTAATAAGTTTAGCGAACATTGCTTGGCTGAAGTTAATTTTTGCTCTCAGCTCCTTTATATCTTTGGCTGTAAAGTTAGGAGCTTCTTTAATAACAATGCTCTCTTTAAGGGTGATTTTCCCCTCTGCGTGCTCAGCCGCCTGTTTTGCGCTTTTCATCAGTAATTCTTTAAAATTTTTACTTGTTACTTTTTTTCCCATTTTTGATCCTTTTCGCCATATTATATAAAAATTCAATTACTTCTTGATCGATGTTTTCTTTAACAGACTTAGAATAAATCAAAGTTAAATAAACTTTAGCTTCTTTTTCATGATCATAGTAAATCACTCTATAGCCACCGCTTTTTCCCGTACCAGATTTTGCAATTCTTATCTTTCTAAAACCACCAGCGCCGGGAATTAAGTCTCCTTTTGAAGGATCTTTCAAAATTTCAGTTTTGACTCTAGCTTCTAGCCACTTATCTTTTTCTTCCTTAATCATATCCTGAAAGAATTCAGTTTCTATAAAAATTCTGATCATCCGGCCGCCTATACTATTTAATATACTACTATCTAATAGTATATGTCAATAGTGTTTCACTCTGAGACAGGTAAATCAAAGGATCTTTTAACCTCAGATATTGGGTAAAGATTAGAAATAGACACCAGATAAAACGCTATAAAAGATCCGATAAGCCACTCAAGACCTGGTATTTAAATAGATCGTCAACAGCGCACGAATTACTCGCGAATGGCCCTTTCCAGTGACTTGATTAAGGCTTGCTCCCATTATCCCTACGACCGGCCTTTTTGAGCGCCAAATATCATCCTTTCGCTATAAAATTACGTGAGCTAGTTAAAACTTAACCAGCTTCGGGCAAGGAATAGCTTTTTTGATTAATATAAACAAGCGGATTAGAGATTAAATTAAGGTTAATGTATTCTCATTCACTTGTTTAATTTGTAAGAAGAATTCATCTTTTGGATCATTAAAAAATTGTGCATACCTGACTCTGGATTCAATAAGCCCTATTCTCTGATTTATATTAAAATACTTCTTTTCTCTGGTTTTGCTTTCAACATAGTCTAAGGCGTACTTCTTAGTTAGGTCACCTTTACAAAAACCAATCCAGAAATCTTCCCAGATGGTGTCTGAATTCTTCACAGCTTCTTGATTTAAGTCTTTTAAAAGAAGATCTTTTTCTCTTAATAAATAACTCCTCGAGTCCTGATCTAAATCCAACTCTAAACCATAATTAATAAGCCTTAGCGAATGGCTTAAAGAGCCTAAGTCCGTATAGATTGAACTTACATGAATTAACCCTAAAGCTACACCTAATTGAAGTAGCTTTTTATGAACGAGTAAGTCTGGATGAATTTTTTGTAAATAATCGGTAAAACCTAAAGTATCCCGTAAATACTTACGAGCCAAAACCGCAGCCTCATCAAACATATTTTGCGAGGCCCAGATGTTGGTTAAAAAAATGGAGGTCGGTAAAATATTAGATGGATATAGCTCAACAACTTTGGAAAAATACCTAGAGTTTATCCCGTTAATAAACAAAATAAAGCCGATATGAGATAAGGCCGCTAAATTTTCTTTATATTCATCAAAGAACAAATCTAGGGTCTGCTCCAGATTAACGAAATCTCTCTCAGCTGCAAATTTTTGGATATCTTTTAGGTAATCTTTCTTTTTAAAAAACATGGCTCCCTCCAAACAAGAGTTGTTCATTTATTATCATGTTTCATCCTAAAAAAGGCAAAAAACTGGGATTTCTTTAACTCAAATGTATTTATTTCTGAGACCGTCTAATGCTACAAAGTTGGCAATTAATTTGGTGTTTTTAAAAAAAATTGTAAGCTTTTATTTGCTAGTGTCGAATTTCCACCATCTTGTGCCACGTGATTTCCTAGATACTGTGCCACTCAATTTCCTTGAATGTGTGCCAGCCAGTTTCCTCTATGTTGTGCCACGTCATTGTTAAAAACTGAGCAGTCTTAATCGCCATCTATTTCCGCGTGTTTGATCATCAAGATCTAACATCAAGGGGAAAGCAAGATGGCAAAAAAAGGGCTCAACGTGAAAGAACTTAACGAAATCAAACGACTCTTAAATTTAGGTTTAACGAACCGTCAAATTGCAAGAGCATTAAAAATCCACCGCAATACGATCAACAAATACGTTGAAAAAATTAAAACTAATGAAAGAGATCAAGATATAAACAAAAAAAATTCATTAGTAAATCATTGGAGTTTTGAAATAGACTGGGAAAAAGTTCGAAGTGAATACTTATCCGGAGTTCCACTAAATATTATTTATGAAGAACTTTTTGAATCTAAAAAGTTGACCGTTCAATATTCAGGTTTTTGGAAGCAAGCTAATAAACACATAAATTTATCTATCGCAACAATGGTTAAGATCCATAAACCTGGTGAGCGAGCTGAGATTGATTACTGTGATGGGATTGACATTTTAGATCCTGCAACTGGTGAAGTAAAACGAACACATTTGTTTGTAGGTGTCCTTTGCCACTCACGGTATGCGTTTGCGGAATTTAGTTTAACCCAATCAAGCTCTGATTTTTTACAAAGCCACGTCAATATGTTCGAATTTTTTGGTGGTGTCCCACAAATTTTATCACCCGACAATTTAAAAAGCGCGGTTACAAAAGCTCATAGGTACGACCCTGTCATTAATCAAGCCTACACTCGGTTAGCAGCACACTATGAGGTTGCAGTGCTACCAGCGCAAGTTAAAAGCCCAACACACAAAGCCATTGTAGAGCGAACAATTCAGATTTTTCAAAAATACTTTTTCATGAAAAATAGACTTCGAACATTTACGTCTTTGTTAGAACTGAATCAGTGTTTACGTGAACACTTAGAGATTTTTAATAATAAAGTTCATCGTATATTTAAACGCACTAGAAAAGAAATGTATTTAGAGGAATTGAAATCACTCAGAAGTTTACCATTAGAAACATACCAAGTTGCTGTCTATCATAAAGCAACTTTAAGCCGTGATTGTCATTTGATGTTTGACCAAAATTATTACTCAGCGCCATACCAGCATCGCGGAAGAGAAATAGACATTTGGGCCACAGCGAAGACTGTAGAGCTTTTTATCCAAGGCGATCGCATAGCGATTCATGTACGAAGTAAGACCGTTAGAAAGTTTACGACGAATTCAAATCACTATCCACCATCGCATCAAGCGTTTGCAGAGGAAGACATTCAAAAAATCATCAGTAAAGCGGCCTCTGTGGGAAGCGAGTGCTTAAGCTTAGTAAAAGGTTTGCTAGAGAGCGAGCTACCACTAAAACACCTGCGTCGGTGTCAGGGCATAGTCGCCTTATCATGGAAGTATAGCGCAGTCTTACTTGAAGCAGCCTGTAAGGAAGCAAATCTATTTAACAATCATAACCTTCAATACTTAGAACGGGTGATAAAAACCAAATCGGGGGTGAAACGAATTAATGACGAAAATGTAAATAGAAAAAACTATAATCCACATTTACGCGGGTTAAACAATATTCATTAAATCTAGAAAGGAAAATTACAAAATGTTAGAACAAACAAAGAATCAAATATCAGAAATGAAATTATTTGGAATGCTAAAAACCGTAGATCTAAGAATACAAGAGTCTTTATCTCAAGGATGGAGC
The DNA here is from genome assembly GCA_041740515.1 of Bdellovibrionales bacterium. GTDB lineage: Bacteria > Bdellovibrionota > Bdellovibrionia > Bdellovibrionales > UBA1609 > JAMLIO01. The sequence goes on from JBGSLV010000016.1 coordinate 39,233, forward strand.
GGTACGGATTTATTATCAGCGCTTATAACAGATGAAAAAAATTATCGTGAAATAAATAAAATTAATAGACGTCTTAAGTCTGCAAATTTTAGATCACAGGCAAATTTTGAATCTTTTGACTTCACGGCTAGCCGAAGTTTGAAAAAGCCAGATATAAAAGAACTTATGCATTTGAGTTTTATAAAATCTTGTCCCAGAAACATTATCATCACAGGTCCTACCGGAATTGGAAAAACTTTTTTAGCAACTGCTTTGGGACATCAAGCTTGTCGTCACGGATACACGACTATATTTATGGGTGTGAGTGTATTTATTGAAAAATTACTGATGGCCAGAACTGACGGTAGTTATCTAAAATTAAGAGATAAATTTATTAAAACAGATTTTTTAATAATTGATGACATCGGACTAAAAAAACTTCATCCACAAATAGTGCAAGATCTGCATGACATCTTGGAAGAACGCCAAGATAAATGCACTTTGTTTACAACGCAGCTTCCTTTAAAAAACTGGAATGAAATTATTGAAGATGAGCTTGCTTTGGATACAATCGTAGACAAGCTTCAACATGGTAGCCATCAGATCATAATTACAGGTGAAAGTTACAGAAAAAAACGTGCAAAAAAAGACAAACTTGACAACCATAGTGTGCCAGTGGAAATTGCAAAACAATAACTGCTGCTCAGGTTTTTACGAGTGGCACACATTCAAGGAAATTGACTGGCACAACATCAGGAAATTCGACAGTGTCGTTGGAGAATTGAAAAAAGAGTCTCACGATCTTTAACTTCTAAAGTGCTTTGGTTGATCCATTGTCTAAAAAGATTCCCAATTCTTGTAAGATGATCTGTAATGGCAATTTTAACAAGGTTAAGGTTTTTATCATCAATATACTCTTCGTTCGGCTTTGGAACAAAATTATCTATTGAAGTAACGGATTTGGGTTTCAAATTAGGTATTATCTGATCGCCCTCTATGGCATCAATCCACTTTATAAGCTCAATCGAACGGCTCCCTCCCTAATGATTGTGCTATCTCAAATAGTGTGGATGAGATAATCTGTGAGTTATGATGATAAGCATTTAAATTGATAAAAATTTGATCTATGT
>JBGSLV010000017.1:0-40084 GCA_041740515.1 Bdellovibrionales bacterium
ATGGATACAAAAACATGGAGTATTTTAAGCTTAAAATCATGCAGAAAGTGGGCTACTTAAACAGCTGTTTTGCGCTTAAATGGATGTATGAACTCAAATCCAATTAAACCCCCATCCCCACAAAAAAAAGAAAGAGGCCAAAAGCCCCCAATCCAAATTGAATTTTATAACCATGATCAAAAGCCAAGTGCAGTTCTACGAATTCATGGGGTGGAACCTGGGCATTAAAATGGATCTCTACTGAACTTAAACTTGAGTGTTCCAAAAAGAAACTTAAAGCCAGCAAAATTGTCGATATATTTTTTAAAAGACATATCTCTGATCCAATTAAATAAGAAATTACATATTTTATGGAATTTTTTTTAAATTAATAGCAATTGATTTAGTTTTAAAATAACCGAGCCGATAATTTTTAAACACTTACGTCGAGGTCAAAAACATGAATAGCCAGCAAATTCAAGATAAAATTAAAGACATTCAAAGCAAATATCAAGAGCAGATTGAACACTCTATAAGCTCGGGTAAATCCGAAGACATCGCACGAATTGTGCAAGAGATGCAAAATGAAATGACCTCATTAAATGCTATGATCTTAGAGTTAAATGAGTCATCGCCAAAAGAAATTATCCTTCCTAAGGTTTTAAATAATAATTTAAGTGATTTAGATTTAGATGCTATAGCCTATAAGTCAGATCTGGATTTTTTTCGACAATTACCTCAGAAAACAGATTATTTAAATGCGATTGAACAAGCCAACAAAGACAACAGTCAGTTTAATTCTAGACGATCACTGCTATCTACGGCTATGAGAATGTCGGAAAATGTTTCAAAGCCTTTTTTTAAAATTGTTGATAGATGTCGAGAAACTTTAAAATTCAAAGCTCCAATTGAAATATTTGTCGTTCAGGATAGTCATTTTAATGCAGCAGCGATGCCGATGACTGATGACCGAGTTTTAATTTATTTCACATCTTCACTTTTAGAAAAATTCAGCGAAGAGGAATTGGCTTTTGTTCTTGGTCACGAAATGGGTCATATTATGTTTGGTCACGTAAACATCCCAATTAATAGTTTAGCTTATTATTTTCATCTTTTATCAGGTCGAGATATTATTAAACTAAAAAGCTGGCAACGAGCCGCGGAGCTTTCAGCAGATCGAGCAGGACTATTATGTTCTCAAGATTATAGCGCTGCATGCACTGCCTTTTTTAAGCTCTCGTCAGGTATCACTTCCAATAATTTTAAGTTTAATGTCAATGATTACATGGTGCAGTTCTCTGACCTTGAACATTACTTAAAAAATAACAAATCACAAAATGTGAACGAAGTTTATTCTTCTCACCCCTTAAATCCAATTCGACTAAAAGCCTTAGAGATCTTCAAAAATTCAGAAGCTTATGGGCAATTTATCAATGATCAAACCAATGTTACTCTTAAAACTGACGAGTCCGAATTATTAATAAAATCTTTTATGGATATTATGGAACCTAATTATTTAGATGATGAATCTAAATCCGCTGAAACCATTCGTGAATTCATGTTTTATAGTGCTTATATGATCGCATCTGCCGATGGCAAAATGGATGATAAAGAGATTAAGCAGATAGCCTCTTTGATGAACAAAGAAGATGTAACTTTAGAAGTTGTCGAGTTGTCCTTAAAAGATCCTAAACAAATTATCGAGGATATAAAAGCAACCAGTTCAAAAATACTTTTTGAGCTTTCTGAAATCCAAAGATCAAATATTGTTAGAGATTTATTTATTGTAGCCACTGCTGATAATGCTTTAACTATGACTGAAATCGATACAATGTATAATATCTGTAATGTTTTTGCAGTAAATCCTTATCTTATTGAAGATCTAATTCGTGAATCTAATATCACAGTAGAACAGCCGAGCGAACCTTTAGCGGCTTAACTTATATTTATAAGGTAAAGCTTTTTAAGGCTTTACCTTATATGAATTGATATTGCGAAATTTAATAGGAATGAGAAACATTTTACCTTGAAATAGGACATTCGAAATATTTGGCTTCGAAACAATATGCAGAGTACGGCATTACGGCTTAATAAAAAAACTGAAGAGGACTTACTTAAGTCCGCATAAAATTTTGCTCCGTTCAAGAGTTTTTTTATAAGCCACCGATAACTTCATAGTCGCTTGATAATTAGACCGACATTTTCTCTCAGTAATGACATTACTTGAACTAGTCACAACTTAATCTGACACTTCTCGTAATTAACGAGGAACAAAATATTTTACAAAGACATTAATAATTCATTTTTTTTACTGAGATGTTCCGCTTGGTGTAGAATTAGATTTGTTTTTATTTCTATTCTTGTTTCGTCGACGATTACGATTTCTTTTAGCCGAAGAATTTGCATCACCATCCACAGGCTTGGTCTGTTGTCTATTTTGATTACTATTTTGATTAGTATTCGGTTTATTAGATTGTGTATTCTTAGGCTCATCGGTAGCTACGCTATCAAGATTATAAAAGGAACGATTGTCTAACTTTGATTTTACACCAGGTTGGTTTCTAGCCATCTGTGGATTTTTCTTTTTTTCGTCCTCAAGCTCTTTTTCGTATTGCTTTTCCTCTTCTGTTAATTCTTCAAGTAGGTTACCCATACGAGCGTGGGAATCTTCACGTTCTTTAACATAGCGACCTTGTGGGTTTTTGGTCGATTTATTTTGTTTTTCATTCTGTTCCGTTAAATCAATAACGACATCCCCAAAACATCTTAACTGACAGGATAGACGTCTTTGATCCACAAAATAAGCTGTACCAATTAACTCAAGCTCTTTAGGCTGAGGCGGCATAACATTGTGATCGCCTTCTTTGATATAAATCCTGCACTCAGCACACGATGGTATACCTTTACAAACAGACTGTATGTGAATGTCATTCTGCTGGGCTAAATCTAAGACCGTCTGACCAGGATTTATTTCAAGTTCAATATTTTGAGGTATAAATTTAATTTTCATAGTCTTGATTCTTTTTTGCTTAGTGTTTAAAAAATATCCTAAGATTTTTAAATTATGTTTGTAATTAAAAGTTTATTTCAATTTATTAAGTGACTCTAATGTTTAAAAACTTTTTTTTGCCTACTTTAACTAAAAATTCAGTCCCTGATTTTAAATTCAGCTTTAACTTTTCATCTTCAATTTTAGCGCCATCAATTTCTACCGCGCGGCCTTGGATCATTCGACGAGCTTCACTGCTTGATGTGACTATTTCAAGATCCGACAAAAACTTACAAACCCATATCTCGCCCTTTGGATACGATTTTTCTTGAATCTTGTCAGGCAGTCCACCGTGGGCAAAAACTCTTTGAAACTCTTCATAAGATTGCTGGGCGACAGTATCACCGTAAAATCGCTTTACGATAAATAAAGCCAGCTCTTCTTTAAATTTCTTAGGATGCAAAACACCAGAAGCTATATCAATTTGTTTCTGTTCAAGCTCTTTGGGTTTAATGTCAGTTAGCAACTGCCAATATCTTATCATCATCAAATCAGAGATACTCATAATTTTGCCAAAAATATCTTTTGGTGTATCTTCGACACCAATATAGTTGTTTAAACTTTTCGACATTTTTTGCACCCCATCTGTTCCCTCTAAGATCGGTACTGTAAGGATGCATTGGGGTTCCTGGCCATAGGCCTTTTGCATATCTCTGCCAACAAGCAAATTAAATTTTTGATCTGTCCCACCAAGCTCAACATCTGATTTTAGAGCAACAGAGTCATAGCCTTGAACTAAAGGGTATAAAAACTCATGAACACTGATAGGTTGATTAGAGGCATATCTTTTTTCAAAATCATCCCGTTCTAACATCCGAGCTACGGTGTATTTACTTGATAAACGAATAAAATCGGCCGCCGTAAAGTTAGCAAACCAAGTGTTGTTATAAGCAACTTCAGTCTTAGCTTCATTTAAAATTTTAAAAACTTGGGAGGCATAAGTTTTAGAATTCTCTTTGATTTCATCTGAAGTTAATGGGGGACGAGTTTGATTCTTTCCCGTCGGATCGCCAATAAGAGCCGTAAAGTCACCAATTAAAAATACCACATCATGACCAAAATCTTGAAACTGTTTCATTTTGTTCATCAAGACAGTATGACCTAAATGTAAATCGGGTCTTGAAGGATCAAAACCCGCTTTGATTTTTAATGGTTTTTTTTCTTTATAGCTTTTCTCAAGTTTTTTTAATAGCTCAACTTCAGAGACTAGATCTACTGTTCCAAATCTAATCAAATCCAGTTGTTCTTTGGGCGTTGCTGTAATCATCTTAAATCCAAGTAAGTGTTTTTTTTAAAACTTATAAAACTATCTTGCGTGTTCAATCGCACGAACTTCTCTCATAACTGTAACTTTTATTTGTCCAGGATAGTTCATCTCTTTTTCAATTTTTCGAGCAATGTCCTTAGACAGCATTAAAGCTTGTTCGTCGGTCACTTTACCACCATCGACCAATACCCGTACTTCACGACCGGCTTGTAAGGCAAAAGTTCTCGTGACGCCATCAAAACTATTGGCAATAGATTCTAAATCTTCCAGTCGTTTAATATAAGCATCTTGGGTCGCTTTTCTGGCTCCAGGTCTTGCGCCACTAATTGCATCTGCAGCAGTGACTAAATGTGAGAGCACTGTCATTGGTTTTTCATCATCATGATGAGATCTAATGGCATGACAGATAGCTTCTTTTTCACCATGTTTTTTGGCAAAATCTGCACCTATTACAGCGTGACTACCTTCTACACTATGATCCAAAGCTTTACCGATATCATGTAGCAGTCCCGCTCGTCGCGCGTCCATAACATTCTCGTTCATTTGTTCAGCTAACAAACCACATATCCAACCCACTTCAATCGCATGAGTATAGTTATTTTGGGTATACGAAGTTCGATATTTTAAACTTCCAATTAAATCTAAAATTTTAGGATTAACTCCAGTGACCCCTAATTCGTCACAGGCTTTTTCCCCATCTTCACGAATAGTTCTAAACATATCTTTCTTCGATTTATTTAAAGCCTGTTCAATACTTGAAGGATGCACTCGTCCATCGTCAAACAAGGATAAAAGAGTTCGTTTGGCGACTTCTCGGCGAACAGGGTCAAATCCAGAAATCACGACCGAGTCTGGGACTTCATCCAGCAGTAAATCAACACCACAGAGTGATTCAAAAGCACGAATGTTTCGACCTTCTTTACCAATAACTTTTCCCTTCATCTCTTCATTCGGCAAAGGAATGACGGTTGTGGTTTTTTCAGCTGAATACTCACCGGCGTATCTAGCAATGGCAAGACCAATAATTTTTTTGGATTGTCTTTCTGCTTTTTCACGGGTTTCACCTTCAAGAGCCGCAAACTCTTTTGCGAATTCTTGTTTAGCTTCTTCCCGCATATTTTCAATAAGTACATTTTTAGCATCGTCTTTTGACATGGAAGCTATATTGGAAAGTTTATCTGTCACTTCAGCAATCTTAGATTCTAATCTAACTTCAGCCCCTTCAAGTTTTTGTTCAGCGACTTTAACAATCTCTTCACGACTCTTAACGGCGCGGTCTTTAGCTTCATAGCTTTGTATTAATCTTTGTTTTTCTTTTTCTAATTCTTTTTGTTTATTTTTAAAACTTTCTTCAATTTGGGTCATTTTATTTTTTTCTTTTAATATCTCTTCTTCGGCATTACGACGCATTCGTTTTTCAAAATCTTTGGCTCTGACTTTTGACTCACGCTCGATTCGTGCCGCTTCACTGGCCGCTTTCTGTGTAATTCTTGAAGCTTCAAGTTCTGCATTTCGTTTTAATTTATTATCAATAAAACCTTTAATAATAATTGTGACCACTATGCCTATTAAAAAGCATGATGTGGCTAACAATATAACTATTCCCGTTTCCATCTTTTTGTCCTCGCTACCGTTTCGAAATTAGGGGTTGAAATATAAATTTTTCTGTCACTACAAAGTCCATGGCCACATCCCAACTGTCGTTGGGTATAGATCCATGAATAAAAAACTGACTAAAAGTTAAGCCTACTTTAAGGCCTTTAAAGTCATTTAAATACCGATCATAAAAAGCTTTGCCTCGACCTAGTCGCTGTCCACGACTGTCAAAAGCAAGGCCTGGAATAAACAAACCTTTGATTGAATCCTTGCTCACTTCCTCATTACTTTCGGGTTCGGATAAACCATGGACACCCGTTGTGAAAGTTGTGCTTCTAAAGAATTGCAAATCCTGTCCATTTATTTTTGGAAAACAAAGATCAATCCCAAGAGCTGAGAGCTCTGTCCAATTTATAGAGGGTTCATTTTGGATAGGTTGATAGCCGGCCCAAACATCACCGGCATTCAGAAATTCAGAGATAAACTTGTTTAAATATTTAGGATTAAAACTAGTATACTCAATAGGTTGAGCTTTAGCCCAAGATCTTAAACTTATTTTATCCACTAAACTTAATGTATCCACAGTCATAACTACAACTCTTAAATTTTAGTTTTTGATACTTATAAATTTAATGAGGACTGGAATTCTTTTTTAAGTTCTAACGCTTCTTTTTCAAGATCCTGGATATAATCTAAAGACTGGTTTTTTAAATCATGAATATGACCTGCTAGGTCTAAACATACCAATATTAAAGACTGTTTTACGGATAAATTTAAAGAAGCTTTATGATAATTAGCAACTCTACTTTCCACAAAAGTTGCTAATTTTTGAACTCTTTCTTCAGGCTCGTCAGATCTGAGTCGCAACTGCTCGCCGGCAATTTTTATTTCATATATATGAGATATATTGGGGTTGCTGCTCATTTTTTTTGCCTAAATTCCTGTACTACTAAATTTTTAAATAACAATTTTAAATTTCGCTGTTCCAACAGCTTTAAACTACATTTTTACACATATCATATAAACAGTGAATTTATCTCACTATTTTTAATATCATAGCACATTTCACCAAAACATAAATAGGCCCTACGGCCAAAAGCTTCCACCCTTGGGTGCCAGGTTCTTTTTTTCCTAAAAATACCTAGAGCACAAGAGGTACAAAAGATATATTAAGTACTTACATTGGTAAAACGTAATTAGTGCCCACGTAAGAGTGCAAAAAGGCACCTATTAATTTTAATAAATCATTAATATTCCCTCTTAATAATAAACTGAATGGAGTGATCTAGTTTTATTTTGAGAACATTTATTAAGTAGTAAATATGAATAAAAATAAATACTTAGATGATGTTTTCTAGAATGATTTTGGATTGATCCGAGCTTAATAAAAGACCGAAAGGGAAAAAAGAACCTGGCACCTTAAGGCACCCAAGGGTTAGATGAGGGAGTCGACGAAGTCGGATTGGGTAAAAGGACGAAGGTCTTGGGCTTTTTCGCCAACACCTATAAATCGAATCGGGACTTTGAGCTCATTGGCAACGGCTAAAGCCATGCCGCCTTTAGCCGTGCCATCCAGTTTGGTTAAAACAACACCATTCAAATCCAAGATCTGATGAAATGATTTAGCTTGAAACAAGGCATTTTGCCCTGAATTTGCATCCAATACGATCCATCGATGCTGTGGAGCTCCGGGCAAAAGTTTATTTAGAACGCGTTTCACCTTTTCAAGTTCAGCCATTAAGTTGTCCTGGGTATGCAATCGACCAGCGGTGTCAATAATGCAAACATCAAATTTTTGAGCCAAGGCTTTGGCTACAGCATCAAAAGCTACCGCCGATGGATCTTTTACCCCTTCGGGAAAAAAAATTTCGGCTTGCGCCCGATCCGTCCAAACTTTTAATTGCTCACCTGCTGCCGCCCTAAAAGTATCCCCTGCGGCAATTAAAACTTTCTTTCCCTCTTGAGCAAGGTTTTGAGCCAATTTCCCTATTGTTGTAGTTTTGCCAACACCATTTACCCCAACCACCATCAAGATCTGGGGCTCTAAGGAACCATCCATCTGCGTTTTGGCATTTTCTTGCAACTGACCAAAAACACTTGGGTTCATTTCACTGGTGCCTAAGATGGAGCTCATCTCTGATTTTAAAAAAAGCTTTAGGCTCATTTCAGTTATTTTTTCGTTGGCGAAATGTGTTTGCGCTCGCCCGACAAGATGAGACACCGTTTGGGGTCCCACATCCCCCAGATAAAGCGCCTCTTCAATCTGCTCAAGGATCTGATCCAAATCATCCGTGTTAGAGAACTTTAAATGGGCCCAAAAATTCTTTCTAGATTTAGAAAGGGCCTCTTTGAGTGAAACTTTATCAACATCAGACACTAAACTTAAAATCGGTGTCTTCGCACCACTATCCTCTTTCAGCGCAGACTTTGATTTAAGTTTTTGCTTTGAATCTTTAAACTTCTGGTTTTCGTCTTCTAGATCTGTTTCAAGCTTTTTATGATCTTTGACTGGTCCAGAAAAGGTTTTATCAGAACTATAAGTTCGTAAAATAAAATATAAACCTGTGCAAAAGAGTAAGAAAACCCCTATCGCCATAAAAATAAACCAAAGGGTTAAGTCCTGATTCATATCGCCAGTCATTTGATTCATGAGTCATCCTACCTTTTGTCTAGTTGTCACCTTTTAGCCTTTATATCTTGCAAACTCAAAGAGATAATTAGAACTTGTTCGGCTTCAAGCTTAAGGCCTACAAACCAATTGACTGAAAGGATCATAAAATGAAATTTATCCTAATTATTTTTTGCAAATGTTTTGTGCTTATAAATTTGCTCTTCACTGTGCCAAGCTTTGCCTCCTTTCATGAAGTTGAACTGCACAGCACACAGGCTTTTCTTAGATTTAGTGAAGAGAACAGCATTAATCTTGAAGGCAATTATCTACTTTTTTTGAATAACAAATGGCAAATTTTATTTGGAGCTAATTATGAGAAGCTTGGCGACTTTGTAACCCGAGGCGGACTTACTGTCGGCGGCGTTTATAACTTTGGGGCACTTGATCACAACGAAAAATATTATATTAAACCGCAGCTAACATATAACAATTTTGAAGTTTCAGGTGACAGCGAATCCGTTTTTTATATGTCAGGGGTTATTGGTAAACGATTTCCTATTTTTAAAAACCCTGAATACACAATAAACTACACACCTTCCATTGGATTATCTATTCCCCTGTCAAATACCGACAATTTTGAAACCGTTATTTCAGTTTCATTGTTGGGGTTAAGTTTAGTTTTTAAATAAAAACTTACTTAAAAAGTTAAGTGAACTATTAATATATATAATGTAAATATAAAATGTAGTTCCAAAGGGAAAATGTAAAAACCAAGCCTCGATCTAATAAGTTTAAAAACAAGCCTTATTTTTACCCTACAACTTAAACCTAAAAACTGGACTCGCTTCAATTTAGATTTTTATAGGAACTGGTCTATATCTTTCAAAATTTGGTAGCTATGGGCAACTCATTGTAACTGATATTTCCGCTATGAAAATAGGCTTTGTTTGAATACGAGTTCACGAATTTTTACAGAATTCTTAGCGAAATTTGACAACTCATATCGTAAAATTTTTTCCAATGGGAAGTTGGATTGTATTCAGGCACAAAAAGCTCTGCGGCAACATCTTCAGAGACCCAAGGCAAAGTGATCTGCTTGGTTCTAATTGAATTCATTTGTAGCGTAATCAAGTATTTTTCATTTAAAGTTTCAGTCCCTTTCAGCTTAATGACGACTTGGCCTTCATCTGAAACTGTTATTATACTTGAAATTAAACTTTCTTCATAAATTACATAACCGCGAGTATTTGAAGCCACATGTTGTCCAAGATTGTAGATTTGTCCCAGGTCATTTTGCTCCGGCATTAGATTTAAAACATAGTGCAGAGGAGACGTTCCAGAACTTCTACAACTAGCGATCACATGAACTGCCATATCATTCGCATCATTAGGGACTTTGTTATAGTTAGTATTGGCGAAACCTAACGGCAATAGAGCCATTAATGTTGTAAGAATAACGAAACCTTTCATTTTTGATCCTCTTTTAATCTAAAGCACGATATTATAAACATCCAGCATTTAACTTGGCGATAAAATCACTTTCCAAGGTATAAAGAGATGCCCACACAATGACTTGTCTAATTGATTTCCAAGGTGGCTAGCAGTAAGCAGCAATTTAATTTAATGCAAAACAAATAATATTTTGTTAATTAATGACACGAATATCTAAACAAAAGGGGTAAATATGAAATTCACATCAGTTAAGATTTTATTTGTTTGCAATTTGTTTTTCGTTTCTACATCATTCGGAAATACATTAACAGATGAAAAAATGGCTAATGCTAGGACTTGTTATCAGTGGATGGGTGGCGAAGCTGCTAAAACTGTTCTGAGAAATCACATGTCTTCTTCAATCAAAGTTCGTGAAAAAGCAATGGAAGACTTCTATGCTGATTTTTATGCCCGTTTGGATCAAAAAAAAGAGGCTTGTGATTCAAAGTTCACCAATGACGAGACTACTAAAACAAATTGCTATTTTGAGTCCTATTTTAATGAAACTTTAAGACTAATAACTGAATATGACGTTCAAGACGTGGTTAAATTAGGAACATACCCAGAGTGTGATTATCTGTTAACGAATTAATTTAATTTATACTTGAATACAAGCGAAGAGGATAAGGAAAACACTAGATCACATTAATTTTATGTGTTCACAAATAAAATTGTGAACACATAAAATTTAAGTTTTATATTCTATGGAAGATATAGGTTTTTAAACGTTGGCTTCGTTCAACTTAACTTGCCCATCTAAATCGACAGATACCATTTTAGAAACCCCTTTCTCCTGCATCGTTACACCATAGAGTTTATTATTCACAGCCATAGTATTTTTATTATGGGTGACTAAAATGATTTGACTGCGTTTGGCCATCTCTTTGACAAGATCATTAAATCTGAAAACGTTAGCATCATCCAGAGGAGCATCGACCTCATCCAACAAACAAAAAGGCGATGGTTTAACAAGGAATATCGAAAAAATAAGTGACACGGCTGTGAGCGCTTTTTCCCCGCCCGAAAGCAAAGATACGTTCTGCATTTTTTTTCCAGGAGGTTTAGAAATAATATCTATGCCTGGCTCGTTGTCATCTTCGGTTTCAACCAAAACAAGGCTGGCTTCACCACCACCAAACAGAACCGGAAAAACTTTGGTGAATCTTTCATTCACGGCTTCAAAAGTATCTCGGAAACGTCGTGTGCAGATTCGATTGATACGATCAATCACTTTTCTTAGTTGATCTTTAGCATTCAAAAGATCTTCTTGCTGTTCACTTAAAAAAGTATATCGACCAGAGATGTCTTCAAACTCTCGAATGGCGGAAAGATTAACTTCACCAATTTTACTTAACTTTGACCTTAGTTCTTTCACTTCCAAATCAATTTTTGCATGATCTTCAGATACAAATAAATCTACATACTTACCAAAAACTTCTTCAAGATTTTGCAAATACTTTTCTTCAGATTGTTGTTTCAAATAATCAATTTTAGTTTCAATCTGTTCTTGTTGCATGGAACATTCTTTGATTTTTGAAAGTAGCTGATTTTTCTCTAAGTTGATTTTCAAAACTTTCTCTGAAGCTTCTTTTTCCAGAAGATAAACGGCTTCGTATTCATTTTTTAATACGGCAATTTTTTGTGTTAACGTTTCAGTAGCTAAAATCTTTTTTTCCAGATCTATTTTTTGCTTTTCAACTAAAAGCTCATTTTCAGACATGATGGATGTAGAAGCTTCAGCTTTTGAAACCATCAACTCTATTTCACTTTCTACTTCAGCCAAAGAAGCCTCAAGTTTATCTAAAGCAGTTTTAATTGATTCTTTTTGCTCGTTGCTAGAAGTGTATAAAATTTTAGAGTCTAAAGATTTTTCTCGCAATTCCTCTATGCCTTCAGTGACCAATCGATACTCTTCATCCAATTCACTGATGGCTGCATTTAGCGTATTGATCTCGCTTTGCTCTAATTGTTGTTTTTGTTCAAGATTAGTCACTTCTTGGAGTAATTTTTCCCAACGCTGGGTTATTTCAAGCAATAGTATATTTTGCTTATCTAAAGCCCTTTCTACATTTTTTAATTCATACTCAGCCTGCTCAAAATCTTTTTTTAGACCAGCAAGGGAAATCTCTTTAGTCGTTGTCATTTCTTTTGCCGAATCCAACTCTGCTTGCAGAGCTACGATACTGGCCTGTGATGACTCAACTTCCTTTTTTAAATTTTTAACACTGACTTCTAGTTTCTCTTTTTTCTCGGCCAGATCTTTGATTTCTCGCTTTCGCTGCATAAGAGCGGCTTCCGTTCCTGATACCGAACCACCTGATATAAAACCTAGTGAATCATAAACGGCTCCAGTGGCTGTGACACACAAGGCTTCTTTTCTAGATTCAAGAATTGCTTTGGCTTGGATTTCACTTTGCACAACAAAAATCTGAGATAAAAAAGGCTTTAAAGCTTTTTCAAAAGCACCTTGAACTGTCACAAGATCAAAAAGTGTTGGCACACCAATCAAAGCATTGGTTTCAGAAAGTTCAGGATCTTTTGCTAAATCGGCTGTTAGATCTGACAATGAATTGAAATTTTTATGGGCGACATAGGTGTTGTTTGAAAGAAAGGAAACTTTCCCTTTATCTTTAGCAATTATATCTTGAATTAATGTTAACACCTTATCTTCTGATAAATTTGGCGAGACTAAAGATTGAATTCTTACGCCGACCGCACTTGAAAACAAAGCTTCTACATCTTCTGGGACATCAACGACATCAGCTATAGTTTTTAAACCCAAATCTTGGTTAGCTTTAAGAAGTTCTTTGACTCCTTCACCATAGCCTTCCATATTTTTTTGTAAGTTCTCAAGACTAAAAAGAAGCGAACTGACTTTTGAAAGCTCTTCTTTGGCTTTATCAAAAGCTTGTTGCTGATTCATTCGATTGGACTCTTGAATTTTGATATTTTCTTTCAAAGTCTCAAGGTCTTTACTCATGTCCAACTGTAACTGTCTTTCTGATTCTAATTTTTTATGAATGTCATTGCGACGCTTTTCGAAGTCTTTTTTCTGTTCTAAGACATCTTTTTGAGCCGTTTCAACTCGAGCCTTTTCTTCTTTAAGATCCTGCTCTTTGTCTTTTAGCGATTCTTTTCTGGTTTTGACGCCAACTTGGCTTTGCTCCAATAAAATTAGACGTTTTCTTTTTTCTGACAGTTCCATTTCAGAAGCTTTGATTTTTATCATGGCTTCATCGAATGATTTTTGACTCTCTTGAAAAATGTATTCGGAACTTTCAGCCGCTTCCACAGCCTTTAAATAATTTCGTTCCACGACTTCAATCTCTGAAGCTAAAGCCTGTTGCCTAGCTTGATATTGGCCTAAAAAATCCCCAGTCATTTGTTTACTTCGTTTTGCTTGTTCAATTTCAAATTGGGCTTCACGAATGGATTTTTCTAATTCAACGACTAATTGATTGGTCTTTTTAAATTCAATCTGATGATCTTCAATCTGTGTTTGTTTTTCAGAGACTTGAGTTTTTAACTCTTCCCAATTTGATTGTAGCTTTTGATAATGGCCTTCAAAACCTGACTCTTTGTCTTGAGCTTCCACAAACTCTGCAATTACAATTTCAAGTTTAAGTTTTAAATCTTTAAACTGAGTTGAAAACAGCCACATCTCTTTATCAGTGACTTCATCTTTTATCTTTTTATAGCGTTCGGCCTTTTCGGCCTGTCTTTGCAAACTGTCTAACTGTCTTTTAAGTTCAGTCACTATATCAGCCAAACGAACTAAATTTTGTTCAGTGGCCTTTAATTTCCTTTCGGATTCTTTTTTTCGAACTTTAAATTTGGTAATCCCAGCCGCTTCTTCAATTAGAACTCTACGCTCGCTAGGTTTAGAAGTGATGATTTTGCCGATCTGACCTTGTTCGATGATACTGAAACCCCGAGAGCCAGCTCCTGTATCCATAAAAATCTCTTGGATATCACGAAGACGTGCCGGTTCTTTATTAACCAAATATTCAGAGTCGCCCGCACGGTGTAACCGACGAGTCACCATAACTTCGCTATGATTTAAATACTGAACCGGAAATGGTCCACCATCGTTTTCTAGTGTCAATGAAACTTCAGCTAAACCCATTGGAGCGTAATCTTGAGAGCCCGCAAAGATCACATCTTCCATGGAAGATCCCCGCAGGTGCTTTGCGGACATCTCACCCATAACCCAAACCAGAGCATCAACGATGTTAGATTTGCCGCACCCATTAGGTCCAACAATACCTGTAATTCCGGCATCGAAATGAATGACAGTTCTATCTTTAAAAGATTTAAAGCCGCAGATCTCTAACTTTTTAATTCTCAATGAAGAGCTCCTTTAATTAACGTGGACAACAATGTTTACAAGCTTAGCCCTTAGTGTTTAGTGGGTTTAATCTCTTTGTCATAAACAGGTTTATCCATCAGCTTTTTTTTATTCAAAGCCGACTGGGCCGCCGCAAGTCTTGCAATTGGGACACGATATGGAGAACAGCTGACATAATCCAAGCCTTCGTTTTGAAAAAACTCAATACTTGAAGGATCGCCACCATGTTCCCCGCATACACCAATTTTTAGATCGGGCTTAGCCTTACGTCCTAATTGAACCCCAAGAGAGACCAGTTTGCCAACACCTTTTCGATCAATGGACACAAAGGGGTCTTTTTCTAATAGGCCTTCAGAGACATAGGTGCTTAAAAAACGACCCGCATCATCTCGTGATAAACCTAAAGTCGTTTGCGTTAAATCATTGGTGCCGAAGCTGAAAAAATCGGCGTACGTCGCAATCTCATCGGCGGTGATGGCGGCACGCGGCAGTTCAATCATGGTGCCTATTTTGTATTCAAATTTAATCTTCTGTTGCTCTTGCACCGTTAAAACCGTTTTTTCAACTAAAGATCTTAGAAATTTAAGCTCACCAAAAACCCCAACTAATGGAATCATAATTTCAGGAACAACTTCTTGGTTGTTTAGTTTTTTAAATTCACAAGCAGCCCAAGCTATCGCTTTGGCTTGCATTTCATAAATCTCAGGATAAGTAATAGCCAAACGACAGCCACGGTGACCTAACATTGGATTGACCTCATGTAAGGCTTCTACCCTTTGTTTTAATTTCTTCGGATTAACTTCAATTTTCTTTGCAAGCTCTTCAATGTCTTTATCGTTGTTCGGCAAAAACTCATGCAGTGGCGGATCTAAAAGTCGAATCGTCACAGGCAGTCCACGCATCTCGGAAAAAAGATCAAAAAAATCTTGTTTCTGATATGGTAAAAGTTTATCAAGAGCTACTTTACGGTCTTCGGATTTTTCACTTACGATCATCTCACGAATAGCATCGATCCTATCAACACCAAAAAACATATGCTCAGTTCGACAAAGGCCAATACCTTCCGCACCAAACTTTCGTGCCACAGCGGCATCATGAGGGGTGTCCGCATTGGCTCTTACATCCATAGTTCTGAATTCATCGGCAAGAATCATAAGCTCTTTAAAAGCTCCGTCGACATCTGGCTCTTTTGTGGCCACTTCACCCAAAAAGATTTCACCCGAGCCACCGTCTAAAGTGATCAAATCACCTTTTTTAATAACGTAACCACTGACTTTCATCTCTTGGGTGTGATAATCCACAACGACACTTTCACAACCTGAGACGCAGCATTTTCCCATCCCTCGAGCCACAACCGCAGCATGAGAAGTCATACCTCCTCGAGTAGTAAGAATACCTTCAGCTGCAATCATACCTTCAATGTCTTCCGGTGAAGTTTCGATCCGAACCAAAATGGTTTTAACACCGCTTGCTTTTTGCAATTTAGCCTCTTCACTTGAAAACACAACTTGCCCACAAGCCCCACCGGGACTTGCCGGTAAGCCACGTGCTAACAAGGTTTTTTCCGCTTCAGGATCTAAGGTTGGATGTAGCAACTGATCTAAACTAGAAGGTTTAATACGCATGATGGCTTCTTCTTTAGAAATCAAGCCGTCTTTCACCATATCTAAAGCTATGTTCAAAGCGGCTTTGGTAGTTCTTTTGCCATTTCGGGTCTGCAACATCCAAAGCTGGCCTTTTTCAATAGTAAATTCTAAATCTTGCATGTCTTTATAATGAGTCTCTAGACGTTTATAGACTTGAACTAATTTTTCGTAAGCTTCAGGCATCAACTCCTCAAGTGATGTGCCTTTAGAAGTTGAAGACTTACTAATCCCTTGGGGTGTTCGAATTCCAGCGACCACATCTTCACCTTGGGCATTAACTAAAAATTCACCAAAAAATATCTTTTCGCCAGTCGATGGATCGCGTGTGAAAGCCACACCCGTTGCGCAGTCATCGCCCATATTACCAAATACCATAGACTGAATATTTACACCCGTACCCCATTCAGCGGGAATGCCATTCAACTCACGATAGGTAACCGCTCTTGAATTGTTCCAACTTTTAAAAACCGCTCCAATAGCACCCCAAAGCTGTTCCCAGGGGTCGTCAGGAAAAGTTTGACCAGTGTACTCTGCCACTTGGCTTTTATACATTTTTAACAACTCGTCTAAATCGGACTCTTGCATCTCGGTATCTAGATGGTAATTACGTTCTGCTTTAAAATCTTCAAAACAAACTTCAAGTAATGACGGATTCATACCTAAAACTACATTGGAATACATTTGAATAAATCGCCGATACGAGTCTTTAGCAAATCTAGGGTTTCTAGACTGCTCCGAAAGTCCAATCACGGTTTTATCATTGAGTCCCAAATTCAAAATAGTATCCATCATCCCAGGCATGGAAGCTCGAGCACCAGATCTTACACTAACCAGTAAGGGGTTTGAGGCACTGCCAAACTCTTTACCCAAAAGTTTACCCACTTTTAAAATACTTGCAGAGATTTGGGACTGAATGGATTCCGGCAATTTTTGCCCATTGGAATTATAAATTTCGCAAAGTTCTGTGCATAAAGTAAAACCCGGAGGCACAGGAATTCCCATCGAAGTCATTTCCGCTAAATTCGCCCCTTTACCACCCAACACATCTTTCATTGCGGCATTGCCATCAGTTTCTTTTTCCGAGAAAAAGTACAAATACTTTTTATTTGAATCCAAAAGATTCTCCTTAATTAAAGATGTTGGTTTTTCTTTATTGCTGACTTTAGAAGTTTCATGAACCATTTGAATCCTCGATTTTAAAATTGATAGCGATTAAAAAAGAATATTTAAATTATCGTTGTTAAGTTTGAAAAATTGCAAATAATTAATATTTAGAAATTCTCAAAATCTAGTAAAAAACATTCTAAACTTGATGCTATAGAATCTATGCTGACACGTTTCTGCGTCATTTTATCTCGATGCCTTAAAGTCACTTGTCCGTCTTCTAATGAGTCAAAATCAACAGTAATGCAGAATGGAGTTCCGATCTCATCTTGGCGACGATATCGTTTACCAATGCTTCCGGCATCATCGTATTGAATTTTAAATTTAGAGTTAAGCGCGTTAAAAATCTTCATGCTTAATTCAGCTAAAGGCTCTTTTTTAGATAAAGGCAAAATACATGCTTGAATTGGTGCAATCATCGGATGAAAACCCATAACAACCCGAACATCATTTTTGGATTCATCCAAAAGTTCTTCACGATAAGCATCACACATGACAGCCAAGGCCAGGCGATCTGCACCCACAGCTGTTTCAATCACGAAGGGTAAATATTTTTCTTTTGCCGCTTCATCAAAATATTGTAAGTTTTTTGAACTAAATTCTTGGTGCTGACGTAAATCATAATCAGATCTGTTATGTACGCCTTCAAGTTCTTCCCAGCCAAATGGGAATTTATAATACACATCGAAAGCCGCTTTGGCATAGTGTGCAAGTTCTTTGGGTCCATGCTGATGCCAATCAATATTTTCTTTTTTAAGCCCTAGATCGGTGTAAAACTTTCGGCGTTCTTCGCGCCAGTATTCAAACCACTGTTCATCACTTCCCGGTTTCACAAAATATTGCATTTCCATCTGTTCGAACTCACGCATGCGAAAAGTAAAATTTCCCGGTGAAATTTCATTACGAAATGACTTTCCAATCTGGGCAATTCCGAAAGGAATTTTTCGACGCATAGATTCTTTAACATTTTCAAAATTAACAAAAATCCCTTGAGCGGTTTCGGGTCGCATATAAACAATAGCGCCTTCATCATCGACTGGGCCCATATGTGTTTTAAACATTAAATTAAAGTTTCTAGCTTCAGTAATATCTTTGGATTCACAATTAGGACAAATTACTTGGCCCTGATCATTTTTAGGCGCTTTATCTTCACGAAAACGTGTTTTACATTTCTTGCAGTCCACTAAAGGGTCAGTAAAAGCATCAACATGTCCTGAAGCTTTCCAAACCCTAGGATGCATAAGAATAGCCGCATCTAAACCTACGACATCAAGTCTAGATGTCATTTGGTTCCACCAAAAATCTTTGATATTTTTTTTCAGCTGTGAACCCAAAGGACCGTAATCCCAACACGAATTTAATCCCCCATAGATTTCACTGCTTTGAAACACAAAGCCTCGACGTTTCGACAAAGATACTAAAGTTGCTAAATCCTTTAAAAAACTTACTTTTTGGGCCACTGGCTTGGATTCAGTCTGTAGTGCTGTGCTAGAAGTAACATTTTGTGCATCAGATTTAGTCATTGTGGCACTAGAAGTTTCAGATGAAGAGTTGTTTGATGAATTGTCAGAAGATTGCATGTGAACCTCGTATTTTGCTCTAAAGGTTAGAGCTAGCATTAGGTGTTTTCAGCGTCAACAATCGCCTGGTATGCTCTCTTGATTAAATCAATTTTAGAAGCCGTGTTTTTTTGCCTTAACAAATGCGCCACTTGCGCTCGCACTTGAGCTAGGGGTGTACCCGGCGAAAGTTTCAACACCGCATAGGCATCTTTGGCTTTGCCATTTTCGAAGACTGTGGGTGCGGCCCATTTAGTTCCTTGAACATTGGTGACTTCTGTCACAGCTGTAATTTCATCATCTTGCATTATTTGGGCTTGCACAGGTTTTGCCCCGTGCAGCTGTTTGAATCGAAATTTCTTTTTAGGACTAAAATCTTTCATCTTAAGTGGAGTTGGGTGCTTTGGTTTAGCAGGTTTTAGCATATATAGAACTAAAAGCCCCATGCCTAAACTTAAATAAAAAACAATATTAGAAATATCCATAGACTTGCTTTCAGTTTATTTTGGAATAGAACTGTGGTCACGACCAAAGAGGTAAAATTATGTCTTCAGAATCCATAGCAACCAATCCCTACTCTCAGCAGCGTCCAGTTCCTGGAATAAAAAATATTATCACTGTTGGATCTGGCAAAGGCGGTGTTGGTAAAAGTTCTGTCACTGCTCATTTAGCCGTAGCTTTAAAACAAATGGGATTTACGGTCGGGATTTTAGATACAGATATTTATGGCCCAAGTATTCCTAGACTATTTGGTTGTTTGAATCAAAAACCAGCTATCGATGATGTTACTCAGAAAATAAAAACTATTGATAAATATGGAATCAAGTTAATGAGCATGGGATTTTTAATCGAAGAAGGCCAAGCCGTTGTTTGGCGTGGTCCTATGCTTTTTAAAGCTTTAGATCAGTTTTTCAGAGACGTAGATTGGGGTGAACTAGATTATCTGCTTATTGATTTACCCCCTGGTACAGGGGATATCGCACTTAGTGTAGCGCAGAAAGTTCCAGTTCAAGGCGCTTTAGTTGTCTCTACACCTCAGAACTTATCCTTAGTTGATGCTCGGAAAGCTTTTGATATGTTTGAACAGATCCGCATCCCTGTGGTCGGTTTTATCGAAAACATGTCTTACCTCATGGTTCCAGGAACGGATCAAAAAATACAATTATTTCCGAAAGGTCAGACCGATGTTTTCCTTAAAACCAAAACAGACTTAAGAAGATTTGAGATTCCTTTTGAAACTGAATTGGCGCTGGCTTGTGAAATGGGCCTGCCCTTAAATCAAATGAACTCAAGTCATTCCGTAGCTCTTACATTTAACGAAATTGCCGAAATGATCGCTAAACTATAAATAACTTCTGAAACAAGTGAACTCTGTGCTACCATTTTACACATGAGTTTTAAAGCGCATTTACATTTAGCAATCACAAAAATTTTAAGGCACAGGTTTAAAATCTTAATTGTTTGCTCTTTGATCTTACATGGTTTGCTTTTTATACTGATTCAAAAATGGCCAGAAACTCGTAGTTCTTTAAAGTCATCAACACCCCTCATTGAAGTGACTGTTATTAATGAGGATCTGCCGACTTTGAACTCAAACCTTAAAACGCCCCAAAAAAGTCCGAAGCCAAAAAAATCTACCAAAATTAATTTTTCTGGTAAAACCTCTGCGGAAATTTTTGAATATAAGCTTAAGCAACAGGTAGTTTTATCCAATAATTTAGAACCTGCAAACGCTTCAGATCCTGCCCCAACGAATCAAATAGAACCTTATTTTAAAGATAATTTATATCGACCCACCGAAAACAATTACGAGGCTTATGGGGCCTCTGGAACTTATGGCTACTTAGAGAATGGGGGAATTCATAAAATTCTTGAAAATACCAAATTTTATGAAGAGATCTGGAAACGTGTCAGACTATGGACAGGCTTCCCAAAAGATTTCATTAATTTTTATCTTCAAGGACAAGTACGTATTCATGCACTGATCAATCATAAAGGCGAACTTATTGGTGATTTTACGAGTGTCTCATCTGAAAATCCTTTATTAGAGCTCTATTCAATGGCCATTCTTAGTGTGGCTTTAGCCAAACCACTTCATCCTAGTCATTGGGTCAAAGATAAACAAATTCCCGTTGTCTTTGATTTTGATTTTAAGTTTGTTTACACGGCTACGGAAGAGGTGCTTTACAAAGACCAAAATGGCTCATATGCCGGTAATACCTTTAAATTTATCACTACTAGGTTCGTTAAACCTGAAATTATTCAAGCCATAGAGGACTTCTTTCACGATTTTTATCCACCCGTTATGTTATTGCCAGGTGGGGTTGTAATGATTGATCCCATTTTGTTATATCAAAAGTATCAACACTGGTCGAAACATGGACTAAAAAGAATTAGTAAAGTTAGAGATAAAGAGCAAAAAAACTTAAGAAAAGAAATTTTAGCCTCTTTGAAAAATCCTAAAGAACAGTATTTAAACGTACTTAATCAGGGTAGTTTAAAAGATCGAAACTCGGACATATTAACTGAAAAACCAGTGTTTAGATCCACACTAGAAAATCTGACAACAGATCCAATAAATTCTAGATGAAATACCCTTCCACTTTTATGTATTAACTAGTGTCGAGCCAATTTAAATTTTTCGCTTATATAAATCTGAAGTCTATTTGTAATCAATTGAAGGAGCCATAAAAGATTAAAAACTTAAATTATCCAAAAACTAGAACAAAAAGCCCTATTTTATTTTACAGATAATACTCATCTGGGCTTTGGCTTAGCTTTGAATTTTGGAAAGGAAGTTCAATCGTAAACGCCGTATTCTTGCCAATAAGCTGGTAGTATAGTTTCCCATTCATGGACTCAATGACATCTTGGCTTATGCTTAAGCCAAGTCCTGTTCCTTGACCTTCTGGTTTAGTCGTGAAAAAAGGCTCCATAATTTTAGTTACAATCTCTTTAGCAATTCCACGACCTGAATCAATAACAGAGATTTTAATTGAAGCCTCAGATTCAACAACAGTGATCTTAACCCATGGTTTAGGTAATTTAGAAACAGCATCATAACTGTTGTTCAAAAGATTTATAAGCACTTGCGATAAAAGTGAAGGAACACATTTAATGAAGTACTTTTTTTTTCCCGAATAACTGAGCTTAATTTTGGCTTTTTTAAATTTGTCTTCTGCAAGAATTAAACAGTCTTCAATAATCTTTTGTAATAGAACGTCTTCAATCATAGGAGATTTCTCTGAAGATCTGACGAAGTTTTTAAGACCCTCAATTATAAGCGAAATTCTTTGGACCGTAGATTCAACAAGTTTTAGCTTTTGAGTGATTAATTTTTTATTCGGTTTTTCTTTATTTAAGCTGTTAATCATTTGATAGGTGGCCAAGTTAATTATCGCCAGCGGGGTATTAATTTCGTGGGCAATTTCAGAAGTAAGCTCACCCAAAGCATTCATCTTTTCAGATCTAATTAGTTTTTGTTGATTTAATCGGTTTTCTGTTATGTCTCTAAATGTGGCTACAACATGACTTGGTGAAGTTTTAGATTCCAAAAAAACGGGACTCGCATTAATACTAATCCATTTGGTATTTTGAGCCTCAAAATTAAGATTAGGATTAGATTCAAATTTAAGACCCATAATGCAATTTAAATAAGATTCCCCCGAACTAAGGCTTTTAGATGCTGGATGCTCATCAACGGGGTAAGGTTCGCCATTTTCCTTTACAGTCACCCATCGACTAACAGTGCTTCCTTTAAGTTGATCTTCAGTGACCTCAAGAACTTTTAATGCACTTTTATTAAAATCAATGATCTGCCCTTGTTGATCGTGAATAACAATCCCTTCAAACATTGTCTCAAAAGCAACTCTTTGAAATACCGTTTTTTTCATCATCTCAACAATACTTTTCACTTTTTGTTTGAGCTCAATAAGTTTTTGAACCTGTAAAGCCAAAGCCTGTAAAGTTTGACGACCTATGTGATCTAAGTTATTTGGCTTAGGATCGACCAAACATAATGTAGCAATAGGCAGAAGCGTTTCTGGATCACAGATAGGATAACCGGCATAAAATCTAATCTTTAAACCTGAAGTTACATTTGGATTATCAAAAAATCTTTCATCTTTTAAAGCATCAGGAATAATCAAAAAATCATTTTTTAAAATTGTATGCCCGCAAAATGAAGAATCACGATCAGTGCCTTGAACATCTATACCAATTTTTGATTTAAACCATTGTCTATACTCGTCAACAAAGGAAATAAAAACCATATCTACTTTAAAAAAATTTTTGGCGATTTGGCTGATATCATCAAATTCTTTCTCTGCTTCAGTATCTAAGATTTCTAATTTCCGTAAAGCAATTAATCGCTCATTTTCGTTAGGGTGTAGACAGGCTTTGATCATAATCAATTTATAATAACTTAAAATATTTTTTATAAAATATTTAGTTATCTTTAGATTATAAAAAAACCTTTTTTCAAGACATTGGTCGCAAGCAAAAAACACTGTGTGTTACAAGTACCCTTATCTTAAGTCTGGGGAACATTAAAGATCATGAAAATTAACAAGAATAATTTTTAAAATCTTTAAGTTTTAGGATATAATTTAAAGATATGAAAAAGCACACTATAGCCATCATCGAAGATGAAATTGAACTTCTAAATATGTTAGGTTTAATGTGCCGAGACTTAAAACATAGCAGTTTTGAGTTTAGAACTTTCGAAGATTTTATTTTTAAATTTCCAACGATAAATCCTGATTTAATAATTACTGACAGAAACTTACCCGGTTCTAATGGAAATGTTCTTATAGAATCTATTCGAAAATTAGATACAAAAATTCCCATTTTAATGATTTCTGGTTCCAACGCCCAAGAAAATATAATTGAGGCTTTACGCTTAGGTGCTGATGATTTTATTTCAAAACCTTTTCATCCTGAAGTTTTGGCTCTAAAAATAGCAAAACTTTTTAACAAACCTAATGATGATTTGTACTTAGACCCTTCGCAACGGCTCGTTCGCTCCAACGAACTATCTGTTTACTTAACTGTCATTGAATTTAAAATTTTTGAAAAGCTATATCATAATTTCGAAAGCTTTGTTGCAAGAGATACTTTACTTCAATCTGAAAACAGTCGAAGCCTTGATGTTCATATTAATAAACTTAGAAAAAAACTTAAGTCCTTTAACTTATCTTTAGAAACAATCCGAGGAACAGGTTACTGTTTAAAAAAATCTGAAGTTTTAAAACAAGTCAGTTAAAGGTATTTTGCACACATAAAACTTCAAGACCTTCCATTATAGTCTTAAGTTCATTTTCCACATTGAACATTGTTACCTCTACGTAACGAGCGCTAGGTTTAGATAAAATTTGAATTATCTGTAGAGGCAAAATAGTCTTTGGTAGGATATTTAAATATTCTGGTTGTTCTGATAAGGGGACATCTTGATCAATTGGATATCTAACACCCAGTTCCGTAGTGTGATAATGCTCAAGAAAAGCTAATAAATATTCATGATCGATTTCAGCTCTTGTCATTTCAGACTGGTTAAAAACCAACATAGAAAAGAAATCTGCAAGTTGCAAGGTATGTAGGCTCGACATGAGGTAAGCATCTATTTCTCTAGTTTCAGGATCATACTTTAAAGCCTGTGATACATCTATAAACTGCTGATTAAGCTCATCTTGATTAGATTTTGTCCAAATTAAATGATAAAAACTGAAATCTTCTAAGTGTAAATTTCTAAAAAATATTTTATTTAAATTAGGAAAATCGATTTTTTGTCGCTGAATATCGTTAAGGCTTGGCAAATCCCAATCAGAGCCATAATCATGACATAAATTTCTGGCCTCTGACCAAGAGTAAGCTTTGCCTACTAAAACTGTTGGCAATTTTTCAAGTTTGGCCGCAGAGGCTGAAGAAAATAACAAAGATATAATAAATATTAGAAATAAAAAATGATACATGTATCCCCACATAACTACACATGTCCACTTATCCTAATTAGGGTCAGCGAATGAGGACAAGCTTCAATTAATGTGGTAGCAAATACGTTTATAGAGAGCAAACATTATCTAGTGTCGCCACAATTTAATTTTTCAAAACATTATATTACTTTGGTGTAGATGTATTAAAATACGACTACAGGCTCATACAGACCAAAAAAATAAAATAGACAAAACCTTAACTTAGGGGTTTAAGGAATTTTAAGCGTTTGACCAATTTTAACTCTAGTTCGAACAGTCATTCCATTTAGACTTGCTAGTTTGGAAAGACCAATACGGTATTTTCCTGCAATACCAGACAAAGTGTCTCCACGTCGGACTTTATGTACTTTAGATCCTGAAGATATAGAGTTGTAATCTCTATAAGCATTTGCGGCTACACGTTGTGAACTTGGAATTCGAATTTTCATTCCAGGGTAAATGGTAGATCTTTTGGAAAGGCTATTTTCAGCCATAATAGCATTGATTGATGTTCCATACCTTCGAGCTATACGATAAAGACTGTCACCGCGACGAACGCGGTGCACAGATTCGCCTTCATAGGCATAGTATTTACTTTTCGAGGCACTGGCCTCTAATGCGGCTAAGGCCTGATCGGAGAGTCCTTTTGGGACACGAAAAGAAGTTGAACTGCCCTTATAGATGGGAACGAAATCAGTATTAAAAGAAGGATTTAAGTCTCGCAATTCTTCTTTATCAATTTTTAAATTTTCTGCTAATTTTGTTATACTTATTCCATGTTTAATATCAATCGTTTCAAATTCAATTTTTGGTTGGCGCTCGATATGATCAAAACCATAAGCTTTTGGATCTTTACAAATTAAAGAAGCAGCTACAAATTTTGGAAAATAGTTAATAGTTTCCTTTGGTAATTGACGACGCAGAGCTAGTTTCCAAAAATCTCTTGTGTAGTTACGCATAATTGCCCGCATCACTCGATTTTCACCCGCGTTATAGGACGATAAAGCTAAAGGCCACGAACCAAAAACTTTATATAAGGCCTTATAGTACTGAGCGGCTGCATGGGTTGCGAGTTCAGGATTTTTTCTCTCGTCGACCAATGAGTTAATGGTTAATCCATACCCTCGTCCAGTGCCACGGATAAACTGCCAGTAACCAACAGCACTCGCATGAGAATGAGCATGTTTGTTAAATCCAGATTCAATAAGTGCCACATAAATTAATTCTTTGGGTACACCTTCTTCAACTAAAATATTTGTCATGAACTCTTCATAACGACCGAGTCTAGCCAGATAGCGTTCCATATGAGGTCGTCCTCGACCTTGAAAGTAATTCACCCATTTTTGGACTAAAGCCTGACCTTCAGGTGGCACAGTTAGCAAATCATTGATCGCAAGAGGAAGTGGTTTAGGTAACTGTTCGATCTCGGCGGCATCCCCTTCGGTGACATCTAAACCATCTACGGGCATTTGTTTTTGCATCAAGGTTAATTCGTTCGGAAGAACTTCAACTAACCCGTTTGATGTATCATTTTGAGACGTTGGCTTTAAAGATGTTCCTGATTTAGAACTGCGACTTTGAAATTCTGGGGAATGGACACACCCAGAAATAAATAATAAGGCAGCGATTAGTCTAAATAAATTCATTTAAGCCTCCAAACTTATATACAGAATACTCTAGAATATAATCGGAAACAATGTTTAAAAGATGAGCTTTTGCAATGAAATCTATACTAGGCTTGAGATGCAATTAACTGCTATCTATTTATATGACAGATGACAACTTTCTAGACGGGGCTAAGAGCTTGGCTTTCAAGAATCTGAGTGATTAAAAAAATTATGTTTTGGGTTCTAGACTACAATTCCAAACACGAAAACATTCAGCTAAAGGTTTATAGTCTTCAAACATTTTATATAATAAATAATTTCTTAAAACAGCTTTGACATAGAATCGAGTCTCTTCCCAAGGCATCTCTTCCACCCAAAGGTCTTGAGCTTTCCACGAATTACTTTGCATATTATCTTGGGCTTCTGCGATCGTATTTCTATCGACCGACCATTTTTGCAAACGACCTGGACCCACATTGTATGAAGCTAAAGCTAAAGGCACATGACCTTTGTAAGCCTCGATTCTTTTTCGTAAATAAAAACTACCTAGTTTAATATTAATCTCTGGCGTGTATAAACCCCATGGTAAAGAAACGCGGGACATACGCATGGATCTTGCCATCTCTTTAGCTGTGCCCGTTAACAATTGCATTAACCCTCGTGCACTTGAAGCACTCATGGCATCTTTTTGAAAAGCACTCTCTTGACGAATTAAACCTAACACCAAAAATGGATCTATACCTGAAACAGAATGTTGTTTTACGGCAGGCAAATAATCCTTAGGATAAGCGATAGGAATAATGTCTGGATGAATTAGATCTCGCCGCGACGTCCACACCTGATTCATTAATTTTATAGCACTAAGCGGCTGATTTTCCATTTTATGTTTATACGCCCATAAAATTTGCGATTCAAAAGAAAGCGAGTTAATGGTTGTTTCAATAAATTTTCTAAATTTATGATCCAATCCTTTCTCGAATAAAAAAGTTAAGTGTTTTAATTTTCGACTTTCATCTTCTAAATCAAATTTAAAATTTACTTTTATAAGATTAGAACTTTGGATGAACGGTAAGTATGTAGTCATTTTTTCATCATGAGCCACCAACAAACCATAAAATGTTAATGGATAAAAATTTACCAGATCTTTAGCTATAGCCTTGAACTCTTTACGTTTAGAATCTTTAAAAATATTGTATTTCATATACATAGCTTGAAGCTTATATTCAGAATCTTTGGTAATTAGTGGCTCAAGAAGCAAAAGGGCTTCTTTATCTTTGTTGTAACGAAGTAATACTAAAGAGGAGTAATATAAAATTGCAGGTCTTTGGTTGGCTGGCTCAGTCAAAATATTTTGAAGCTTTAGAAATTCATAACCTTTTTCATATTGACCAGAATATAAATAGGCTTTTATAGCCATAGATAAGTGCATTTCTTGTTTTTTAGCATTAAGTTTATTAAAAGTTATAATTATATCTTTAAAAAATCCTTGATTTGATAAGACCCAAAAGAATTGATGGGGGTTGAAATTTAATGCGTCAAAACTTTCGATAACTTTATCTCTGAAGTCTTGTTTGCCACGAACATAAAGCCAACCTAATTGTCTTGCCACCAAATCAAGCTCTTTTTCAGTCATTAAATGAGACTTGGCACTTTGTTCTAAAAAATCAAAATATTTTTTTTTATTGTAAAGTCGTTTGAGCTCTTGCGATTCTTCTTTGGATTTTTTTATCTGCTGAATACGACTAGAGTAGACTTCGTCTTTATAGTATTCACTCAAAATCTGAAGCGTATCTAAGTCCATAAGTTCAGGGTCAGTGTGAGCTAAAAAATTGCGCGCCGAAATTTGATCGTTTTTGTTTATAAAATACAAAAACAATTCTTTTTTTATTTTAAGACTTTTTGATCGCTCTAAGTTGCTCGCGAGCTTTAAAATTTGCGCCGCAGATAGGTCCAAATCATTTAATCTCAAGAAAAGGACTTCACTTAATTTTAAAACAAAATCAACATGCAAACTCATTTCTGCACCATGAAAATATTTTGTATTTTCAAGATTATCAAATTTGAAGTAAAACTTAGACCATTCCTGAATTGTAGCCTTAGGTAACTTGTTGGCCTCAAAAAGTTCGTCGACACATTTTACACCGTAGATAAATTCAAAGGTAAAAAAGGCTGACGTTGGTGTCATCTCGTTCATATCTTTGACAGCTTTTTCTGCACAAACCTTATAATTTTTTTTACTAAATAGGTTTGCAGTCTCATAGGATTTAGAGGCGCCTTCATCCGCTTTGTTAAGAGATTTTATTTCTGCGATTTTGGTTTTGAAAAAATCATCGGTGGACTCGGTTTGGGATGTTAGGGTTTGGGTTTGGGTTTGCGCTTGAGATACATTAGTCCAAACCAATCCAAATACTATTGGCCACAATTGCAATAAGAAGACAGACCTAAGATTCATCTTTAGATGATCGCTCAAGAAGCTCTTTCAAGGCAAGACTCTTTTCTAAAACTTTAGCATTTACATCAGAGTTTTTTAATAAATCATCAGGTGCAAAACTATACTTTTGTAGGTCGGAATTTAATTCACGAAGAGTCACTTCGATGGACCGTCGTAAACCAGCTGGCAAAACATTTAATATGTCTTCAAGCTTTTGGCTTTTGGGTCTATTTTTAGATTTCGCGTTGACATAAAAATACACAATATTAACGGCTAAGGTCGAGGCTTCACGCCACTGACTTTGCTCGATTAAGGTTTCAAGAGCGTCAAATCTTTGTTTTAAGTCTTTATCAAAATCATAGGTGATTTGTAATTTGAAAAAGTTAAAAAGCACATAACTTAAACTAAGCAAAAATGCTAACAAGCAAATAAGGTAAATATATAATCCAGATATGTGCATGTTATAGGATGGCGAAGATGTCAAAGTCGTATAAAGTTTAGGTTGAAATACTTTGGCTTTAGATTTTTCTTGAACACCCACAATATCGTCGATGATAGCATCGGCTTGATCAACATTAATGTTAATTGGCCGTGTCTTCATTTCATAAAAATGACCTTTAACAGGATCAAAAAATGAAAATTCAATGGGGGGCAATGTTTGTGTCCCTGCTTTTTTGGGCACAACCAAAAGATTATAGGTCTGTATAGATTTACTTGGTGGTATAAACTGGCTCTCTTCACTGGTGTCATAAATAACAAACAAATCTTCACTTAACCCTAAAGGAGGAAGTTCCATAAATTTTAGTTGCCCTTTACCAACGACTCGAATTTGATAGCGAAAAGGTTGACCTACTTTAAAAGCTTGATCTTGGGCATAAGCTGCAACCTGAAAATCGCCGACAGCACCTGTAAAATTATCTGGTTTGAGAGCCGGAAGTGATTTAATTTTAATAAGAGCTTCATCACTTTTTCGGACCAATTCTTTAGCACCAAAGCTAAAAATGCCACCTACGAGCTGGCATTTCACTTCGTAAGGGTCAATAAAAGCAGCATCAGCTATTATTGGTGTTAAGGCATAACTGGCAAGCAAGTAGCGAGTGAAGACTCGTCCACTGCGCTCTACTGTTTCTGGGACTAAGGAGGTCGCCAAAGAAATTTCGTCCTTCCAAAACCCTTCCAAAGATGGATATTTTAATGTGTCAATATCAGTAACCCTACCATTGGTGTATAGATACCAATTTGCAGTGAACATTTCTGAGTAATAGGGATTCATAGTGCTGGTTTCAACGTCGACAAAAAAATCTAAATTGGCATTTGTGGGATTATTTTTGCCAAAAAAATCAGGGGCTTCTGAACCAAAAAAATCTTTCAACAGAATGTCCATCGGATTTTGCGAGCGGCTTCCTCTTGAGTTTGGTCTGGAAGAGGACTTACTTACAACCTGGATCTTAAAACCTTTAGCTTTAAAAACTTTATTATTAATTTTTAGTTTAATCGAAGCTAAATCAACCTGACCAATAGCCTTAGCATAAAATACCATATTTAAGGTCACCGTTTTTTTGGACTCGGTAACGCCATTATATACGGTTGTCTCAAAGGAAGTACTTTGGGACTGTTGCAAAAAAGAAATTTTTGGATGTTGTGGCACTTCGTAAATTTCTAATATTGGATCAGCACCATCCTTAAAACTTATGTCTACTGAAACCGTAAAAACTTCTCCCACACCGACAACACTTTGACTGATGCGCGTTTGAATACCAGCCGCCAAAACATTTAACGAGAAGGCCCAAAAGCCAAAAAGTAAAATAAAAAAGCGGCTACCAATTTTTATCATTATTAGAGCTCCCTTTTTCCGATTTAATCTTAAGCCCTTGCGATCTCACTTTTTTCTCTTCGCCATCAATCTCTTTCATGATCTGTTCAGTTTGTTTTTGACTCATTTTTTTTGACTGATTATCTTTGGGTTTTTTATTGCTAGGTTTATTTAGGTCAGGGTTGTCATTTTTTTTATCAGGATCTTCCTCGTCCCCTTCTGAATTTTTGTCTGATTCAGACTCTTCTTGTTTTTTACCTTTTCCTTTCTTCTTTTTTCCAGATTTACCAGACTTGCTGGCTTTAAGAAGTAGCTCCATATTTTCTTTAATACGAGGATCTGATCTAACTTCTAAAGCATTTTGGTACGCAAGTAAGGCTTCATCTATTTCGCCGATCTCACCCAAAATATAACCTTTTAAAAAAAACAGTTCAAAAATCAAAGGCGACTCAGTTTTTAATAGTGTATCAATTTGTTTTTGTGCTGAGACTAAATCCCCTGAACACATAAAAGCATGAATCAAGTTGTACTGGGGTTTAAGACTGTTAATGTTGGTTTTTAATTCTTCTAGCAGTAAAACTTTGGCCTCTTCACAGCTTTTTTTTTCAAGTGCCATTTTTAAAGTTCTGGAATCTATAAAACTACAATGAGTTAAGTAAATAGTAGCAATGGTTACTAGCAAAAAAGTACTTATAAACTTTAAAAAAAAAGCTTTTGAATTTAGCATCATTTATAAGTCCTCAAGCTCGACCAAAGGTTTTATCTTTTGCCCAATTGAAGATTGGGGCCAGAACATGGACGTGAATAATAAAAGTAATCCTAAACTTAAAAATATTTGAAAGTACTCCCCTTTCACTTCAAAACTTTGGCTTTCAAATTTTGATTTTTGTAAACTATTGAAGTCTTTGGCGATCGCATTGTTAGCGACGCTGCCAAAATCTAATTTATAAAAGCCACCACCACCGGCTTTAGAAAGTTCCTTTAAAAATGTAAAATTTGGTGTTGTGATTACCGTTTTTCCACTCTGCGTATTCAAGTATCCTGTAATCTGTCCATAAGTGTCTTTGATGGGAATCTTACCACCTTGAGTGGTACCTACACCTATAACGAAAGTTCTTATGTCATTTTTTTTAAGCTCTTTGACTGCTGTCAAAGCTTCGCCCGAGTGATCCTCACCGTCAGTGATTAAAACTACAACTTTAGTTCGTCCTTGCTTAATTTCACGTTGTCCCCTTTCGAGTAAAGCTTTAGCCTCTTGAAGTGCAAAACCAATATTGGTGCCTTGCTCGGTGAAGATGTCAAAATCTAAAGATTCTATAAATAAATTTATAGCACCGATGTCTTGAGTTAAAGGAGATATCACACCAACTTGGCCAGCAAAAGCGACCAGACCCATGCGATTGCCCTCTAATATTTTAGTTAAATTTTTCAATTGAATTTGTGCAAGTTTTAATCTTTGAGGTTTGACATCTTCAGCGGCCATTGACTGCGAGACATCCACGGCAAACACAAGTTCGACGCCTTCGGCATTGAGTTCCATTTTTTGAGAGCCATATTGAGGACGAAACAGTCCAATAAGTATAAATAGTAAGCCTAACAACAAACAGCTAAAATGTATCAGGCCATAGGATTGGATATTTAAGCGCCCAAAATAATATTTTATCAGACGAGCTGAATATGAAATCTCAACCAGTTCTTTCGATGAGCGGTATTTCAAAATATAATAAATAGTTAAAACAACTAGAATAAAAAGAGCATAGTAATAGGAATGTAAGTCCGCAAATCGAAACATTATAAACTTCTCCAAATAAAAATAAAGTTTATAAATTGCGAAAGAAAAAGCAATACGAGTCCATAGAAAGCCCAAAACTGATAATGTTCATGGACTTGAGTGATCTTTTTAATTTCAACGTCGACTTTTTCTAGTCTATCAATTTCAGCAAAAACTTGACTGAGCTTTCCAGACTGTGTGGCGCGAAAATATTTTCCCCCGGTATCGTCAGCCATTTTTTTTAACAGTGGTTCATTAACAGTGCTATGCATGGGCCGATAAAATTTCTGTGTCATGCCGTTTGGAAATTTTCGATAGATTGGCAATTGAGCCATGCCATCTTTGCCGATGCCAACAGTGTAAATACGAATGTCTTTTTGTTTGGCAATTTCTAGAGCCGTGTTTGGATCAATAGCACCTACATTATTTTCACCATCAGTCAGTAGCACAACAACTTTTGATTCCCCCTTAACTTTTTCAAGCCTAGTCACGGCATTTGCTAGGGCCATACCTATAGCAGTCCCTTTTCGTAACCGCTCAGAGGTCTCAACCAATGCTAAACTTTCAAGAAGCAGTTTATAATCAAGAGTTAATGGGATTCTTGTATAAGATTGTCCAGAAAAAACCACTAAACCGATATAATCATTATATCTTTTTTCAATAAACTCTTTAATTCTTAATTTAGCTGATTCAAGGCGATTGATCGGTTTCATGTCTTCAATCAACATACTGTCAGAAATATCTAACACCATCATAATATGAATGCCTTCACTGCTTTGGCTAGTAAGTTCGTTTTTGCTTTGAGGTCTGGCAAGAGCAATGATGACAAAAATTATTCCTAAAATAAAAATTATTTTATTAATTTGTTGCATTAAGCCTAGTACAATACCTACTTTTTGGGCCTTTAATGGACCAACAAGATCGTAAGCATCCATAAGGCCTTTTGGATTTTTACCCTTATTGGTATATTTTAAATAACTTAAGACTGTAACCAAACATAAAATGGCGACATAAAAAAATTCTGGATTTTTAAATGAGGCCCAAAGACTCATATCCTAGCCATCCCTATAAAATACTTATTAATTTTTTGCGATACACTGTTGGCCTCATTGGCTAAATTTTCAAAGTCAGCTTGAAGTCTTTTAAGGTCCGATTCCGGCTTAATATCTAAGGCTGTTTTTTTTAGTTCCCTAGTCAGATAAAAATACTCTTGAATCAATTTAGGTGATTGAATTTTTTTCTGTAAAATTTTAGCGATGTCTTTTTCATTTAAAACAAAAAGTGGAGCTTGCAATTGTAAGCTCATGAAAATTACTGTGTTTTTATAAAACTCAGTACAAAGTTGCTTCAGATCATTTTCAGATAATGGCTTTTCCAATATCTTCTTGGTGCTACGTATCTGTTTTTGAAATTCATAAAAAGGCGTTAAAGAAGTTTTAAAAGTATTTAGCCGTAAAAGGCCTCGGTCAATAACTCTAGACTTTTTGTACATTCTTAAAAAGTAAATTCCTAAGCCAAAAAGCATCAAAATTAACGCATACCAAATGAACTCTGGAGGATTTCTTAATAATGGTCCAGGAGGTAAATTCATCTGTTCTTTATTTTTTAGAATTGAAACCACTTTTAAGGTGGGTGGCTGAAGTAAAATAAAATCAGAATTAAGTTCCATTGGCAGGTCTCTGAAATTATGCGTTCCCGTCTGCCAAGACGTCAGCGACACAAATAATTCATTAGGGCTTTTAAGCTTATGTCTTAAAATAACCAACTTATAAGCATCATCTTCAGATAAAAAATTGATTTTAGGATTTATATTTGCATCTAAGGGTGTATCGCCTATACAAAGTATCGCAAACTTCTGCCCTACGGTCAGATCTGTGCTTGATTCTAGTTTGAAGTCACAAGACCAATCTTTGAGCTGTTTCATGAGGATCTAGCTTTTCTCTTAAAGTACATAAGTAAGGGCTTATAATAATCACTATCGGTGTTGAATTCAATTTTATCTAGAGCTGAGCTTTTTAAAAAAAGATCTCTTTCGTTATGTAAATTTTTAAAAAAATTATTCCATAGATTTTTAACCTGGGACCAACCAATATTTAAAGTCAAATCATCCAAAGGATTTGATAAACCAAAATTACCAAGATTTGCATAGGTCTGAACTGCAGTTTCTGGATCTTGCATCACACAGGCGACTAAGTGATGTTTTTTAGCTAAACTTTGGAATACTTTTTTTTGACTTGCTAAGTTCAAAAAGTCGCTAAAAATAAAAACCACTGACTTCTTTTTTTGGTGTTGAAGTAAAAGATTAAAAGCTTCATTTAAGCCATTGGAACTTTCAGAATGAGGCTGAAAATTTATAACTTCAGTTATTAGACGTCTAACATGGCTTTGACCTTTTTTGGGCTTAACGAATAAATCCATATTTTTAGAAAAAAGAATCAAACCTGAACGATCATTATTTTTCTGCGCCGACAGAGCCAATGAGGCCATCACGTACATAGCCATTTCAATTTTTAACATTTGACCGACGCCCGTGAACATCGAATAAGACATATCCATTAAAAAATATAAATTTAGCTCACGCTCTTCTTCAAATTGTTTAACATAGGGCTTACCGGTCTTTGCAATAAGTGACCAACTGATATTTCGGACATCATCCCCAGGCACATACTCTCGAAAGTCAGAAAAAGTCATACCTTGACCTTTTATAACTGATTTGTAGTCCCCAAGATTTAAGGCTGAGACAAGCTTTTTAGTCTTAAGTTCTACAGATTTAATTTTTTTTAAAACTAAATCTTCTTTGCTCACGAAACCTCAACTTTTGTCATCAGTTCCGTTATAATTTCATCCGGCGAAACACTTTCAGCTTCGGCTTCAAAGCTAAGTATCAAACGATGACGAAGCACAGGTATAGCCACAGCTTTAATGTCTTCAGCAGTTACAAAAGCACGACCATCTAAAAAGGCTTTGGCTTTACTGGCTCTTGCAATACCTATCGTAGCTCGGGGCGAAGACCCTACAGAAATTAAATTTTGTAAGTTCTCTAAGCCATACTCACCAGGTGTACGCGTCGCTAAAATAATTTCGACGATGTACTTAGCTAGCTTTTCGTCTAAATAAATTTTATTAACATAATTTTTGCTTTCAAGCAGACTGTCACGATTTAGAACTTTATTAACCGACAAGACATCGCCTGAAGACATTCGATTTAGAATTGCTAATTCCTCGTCTTTATTGGGGTAACCCACGATAATTTTAAACAAGAATCGATCCATCTGAGCTTCAGGCAAAGGATAAGTTCCTTCTTGCTCAATAGGATTTTGGGTGGCTAGAACTAAAAATGGTTCTTCTAGTTTATAAGTTGTGTCCCCAATTGTAACTTGTCTTTCAGCCATACATTCTAATAACGCACTTTGTACTTTAGCGGGTGCACGATTAATTTCATCAGCAAGAATAATATGCGAAAAAACTGGACCTTTTTTAGGGCTAAATTCACCTGTTTTTGGATTAAAAATCATGGTTCCAATTAAATCCGAAGGCAGTAAGTCAGGGGTAAATTGAATTCTGTTGAACCCTAGATCTACAATATTTGCTAGTGTTGAAATCGTTAAGCTTTTTGCTAACCCTGGCAAACCTTCAATTAAAATATGTCCCCCACTGAGCAAGCCAATTAACACAGACTCAATCAAAGCGTCTTGGCCAACAATTACTTTATGAAATTCGTGCTTCACTTGGCTAAAAATTTCGGATTGTTTTTGGATAGCGGCATTAAGAACGGACATTTCCATAACTTGTCTCCTGAAAAAAACTGTACTCTTATGTTTTATCATTTTATATTTTACGAAGAGAAGTTCAATATATAGATCTCTTCGAAGGATAAATAAATGTTTGGCCTAGGTAAAAAACGTGATTTTCTATTAAAACTTTTAGGCTCTGGTGTATTTTTGTTCGGCCTAAGCTATGTAAGTTGGGGCTACACTTGGCTTGGACTTTTGGGCTTATTTTTTATGTCAGTTGCTATGCACTATAGATCTACGTATTGGCTGCTTAAAAAACTAGATCTAGGTCCTGTGCTTAAAGAAGTTGATGATGTTCATTTATCACCAGTTTTAGATCGCTTAGCCAAAAAATATGAAATACGAAAACCTAAAATTTTTAAAACCAAAACACCTTCCCCTTTAGTTTTAGGATTAGGTCACAAAGAAGATAGTATTATTGCTTATAGTGAACCATTTTTTAACAAACTGAGCTTATCTGAAAAAGAAGCTTTACTTGAAATTGCTTTTATGAAAATTGAAACTGAATTTAGTCGAAATTTAGAATTTGTAACTCATCTTAATTCCTTATTACTTTTTGTTGGTTCCAAAATGGATCTGGTAATTGCTTTTATTATTGGTTTGAAACGAAATAAAAACACCCCAAATCAACATTATGTTATTTTCGCAAGGTTAAGTGTATTAGCCATCCGTACGATAAATTTTTTGTATATGAATCAAAAAGTTTTTTATCGTTTTGATGAAAGCGTCTATCATAGCAACCCCCATCTGGCATTGGCTTTGAATAAAACTTTAATCTATTCTCCTTTAGAAAAAAAGTCCGTAAATCCTTTGTTGGGACCTTTTAATTTTTGTAACTTTCCTAGATATGTAAATTGGCATAAATACTTAGAAATTCAACCTGACATTGAAACAAGACTTAGCGGTTTTCAAAAAGACCGCAATTTAATGCTTCAAAGTTTGACCATTTAAAGCTGACAAATTATATACTAAAGCTGTTATTTTACTCTTTAACGGAGGTTGTAAGTGAAAGCTGATTTTTCAACTCTGATAATGTCATTAGGTTCTTCGGCGCTTATAGGACTAGGTTTAACGGCTAATCCAGCTTCTGGGCAAATCGAGAAAGATTTAAAAATGGCGGAATTCAACATCGATTTACTTAAGATTTTAGAAACTAAAACCCTTGGTAATTTAACTAAGGATGAAGCCGATTTTTTAAAAAACATCTTAGCTGATTTACAGTTGCAATTTGTCAGAGCGACATAATTTTATAAACCCAGATTCATTTATAGTTCCATTTTATAACAGTTTATAAATAATATTTTTAAAATTTATAATAAACGATTAAAATTGAAAACGAATTCGACTAAGGAGTCAGACAATGATGACAACATTTACAAAATATATTTTATTTTGTGGGCTTATAAGCTTTGCATCAACAGCCTGTCATGCCCAAAACATTCACTCTGATGTGAAAGTTCCAGAAGTTAAAGCTGGTGAACCTTTGCCCTCTGATCTTTTTATACAGCTTGCCAAAAACGTTTCGCCATCTGTAGTTAATATTTATACTGAAACTAAACCAAAAATGAATTTTTCAGAAGGTATGCCCGATGGTTTTCAAATGTTTTTTGAACAGTTTTTTGGTGGTCAAGGTATGCCTCCTGGTGGACCTAATCGTGGTTACCCACCTAAACCTCAACCAGCACAGTCCTTAGGAACGGGCTTTATTATTCGGAGCGATGGTTTGATTTTAACTAATGCTCACGTTGTTAATGGGGCCGATGTGATTAAAGTTATCCTTGCTGGCGGCGAGCAAGAGTATCAAGCTAAAGTTATAGGTGCTGATGCTCAGTCTGACGTTGCTTTGCTAAAAATTAATGCCAAGAAAAAACTGCTAGCGGCTAAATTAGGAACCAGCAAAACCTTGCAGGTGGGCGAATGGGTGGCTGCTTTTGGAAATCCTTATGGTCATAGCAATTCTGTAACGAAAGGAATTGTTTCCGCATTAGGACGGGACTCTGGTAATTTAAATTTATTTCCATTCATTCAAACTGACGCCAGCATTAATCCCGGCAACTCAGGGGGTCCCCTTGTAAATGTGAAAGGTGAAGTCATTGGAATGAACACCGCTATTGATGCCCGAGCTCAAGGGATTGGGTTTGCAATTCCAATTGATAACGTCAAATTAATTTTAGCCGAACTTGAAAAAACTGGTGAAGTTCAACGTGGATTCTTAGGCGTTGAGATGCAGGGTTTAGATGAACAGACGGCTCAATCCATTGGGGTGCCTGTCAGTGAAGGCGCATTGATCGTGAATGTGTTGCCTGGATCTTCGGCGGATAAAGCGGGACTTAAGCCTTATGATGTTGTGGTTCGAATTGGAGATAAGAAAGTTGTTGATCCCTCCGACCTATTTAAAGCTGTGGCTTCCACGCCTGTTGGGGAAGTGAAAGATATTGAAATTTATCGAAATGGCAAAAAATCAAAATTGTCAGCAACGATAGGATCAAAACAAAAAACTTTAGAAATTTCAAAAAACGATGATACTGCTCCAGATTCAAATCTTGGCAGTATCGACTTAGAAAAGCTGGGATTAAAACTTGGGAAAAATTCGAATGGTGGCTCTCTAAATTTTAGATTTGGCAGCAGCGGCGTCCTCATTGAAGAGGTTAAACCCTATTCTCCAGCCTTCAATTCGGGCCTAAAAGCTGGCGATGTTATACTTGAAGTGAATAGATCCATCGTCAGCTCTCCGTCTGAGGTTAAAAAGCTTCTGCAACCTAAAAACATCTTTCGTATCCAAAGGGGCGACCGCATCATCCTGCTCATGATCTAACTCAGGTGCCAGGTTCCGCGCTCAGGTCACACCGCGTCTTAGGTGCCAGGTTTTCCGCAGTCAGACTTAGGTGCCAGGTTCCTTGGTCAGGTTACACTGCGTAAAATCGGCAAGTTTAGGAGCTAATATTGCGACAATTTAAATTTTTCACCAGCATAAGCCTGAGGTCGTATTGTAATACCTTGAAGGCGCAATACAGGATGAAAAATTTAAACTGTCGTAACTCTAGTCTCTGCTCAAGAGTACTAGCCCCATATAATCCTATAGAATTTCCAAAATTTTAAAATTATTGGGACTAAAATGCGTTTCATTATGAAACATTTGATACAGATTTAGCTTCAATATCTTAAATTTGCCTATTATGCCCTTAAGTAGGCTCGATTTTTCTCCGTTAGTTAAAGTATCAATCGGATTAAGACATTCGTAATTTTGGTTGATGGTTTCATTTAGAGGAGCAGCAATGAAAATCACCGAAGTTAAAATCTTCACTGTTAATGAAGAGCGCTTAAAAGCATACGCCACAATAACTATTGATGATGTCTTTATAATTCGCGATCTAAAGATTATTAAAGGACATGATGGTTTATTTGTAGCTATGCCCTCAAAACGTAGAAAAGACGGTCAATTTAAAGATATAGCACATCCCTTAAATCAAGAGACTCGAGAAATGATTGAAAATGCAGTATTCGTCGCCTATGAGAAGGAAGTTAAAGAGCTTGAGTCCTCGTTAAGCGATATTAAAACAGGTTCTTAAAATCTATTTTTTGCAACAAATAGTTGCATTCTTAAAACCTAAGAACTTTAACTATCCAAAAATTAATCTCACTTTAAAAGAACCCAGTAATATTTGTTCTCGATATATTTTTTTTTAATGATTTAACCCTAGCCTAATTCCGATTTTTTAGTTAATTATCTATAGATAACAATTCCATTGGGGTGTAGCCAAGTTGGTAAGGCAATAGATTTTGATTCTATCATTCCCTGGTTCGAGTCCAGGCATCCCATCCAATTTATTTTATCTACTTTAATATAGGGTTCTACGGTTCTACTCACTCGATGGTGGAACATTAAAAAAATCCCAAACAGTTCAAAGACTTAAGAGTCGAAGCCTGTAGTTAAAAAAGCTTCTAAATCCAAAAGCCCTTTTCTGCAAGAGCTTTGCGAGGTTGTTATA